>CAYRTE010000019.1:0-73822 GCA_964427205.1 uncultured Caulobacter sp. | reverse complement strand
CTGCCCTCATCCACGCCAACGGCGGGCGGGTCCCGCAACGCCGGGATCCCCGGACCGGTCGAGTATCCCCCTCGACCCCAGTCCCGCTCGATCACACCCCGCCGCCGCAATGGTCGCTGGCCTTGCGCCCTTTCCTCGCGACGAAGTGAGATGATTATGCGGGCGGTTTCGACGCGTCTGATGGGCGCGATGAACTATTTTATAAGTAGCTGATTTGGCTGGACTTTGTTCTGAAGAGAACGGGGATAAACCGCGCGCTATCCCCATTCTCCCAGCCCTCTCCCAGAGGGAAAAGGCTGAAACGCCCCCTTCCTCTCAGTCAAAGGACAGGCCGCCCCGGCGGTCAGGCCTCGCCCTGAAACCCATGGAGGCGAGCTTGCTCTGGCTGAGGGTCTCGTCAAGGACCGCCTCTGGCGGCCGCGTCGCGGCGACGCTCCGCGTCGTCCTTGACGAGACCCTCAGCCAGAGCTCCAATTCCACCAAGGGTTTTAGGACGGGCTCCCGCGACGGGGCGCGGGTAGGCTTGGAGATCTGAGCTCGAGGCTGTGTGCCAATAGCAGACATTGGCTTGGCCACGGAATACGGACTCCGGAGGCAGGCCGCCGGCGATGATATGCCGTCCGAAGCGTGGCTACCTGCTACCGGAATCGTACTATCATCGGTGAATGGCGATTGACCCAAATTTGAGCGTACAATCCCAAGCGGCAGTAGCTCAGGCTGAGGCAGCCTGGGCTCAGGTTTGGGTGGGCACCGCCGCTGCAATTGCTACGCTAGTCGCTGTGGTCGTGGCCTTGCTCGGACCATGGTTGGCGGGCCGTGGGCGACGTAAGCTCGAGCGAGATGTCCTCTTCAGTGCAACTTCGGCGCTCTGGCGCCTACACCTGACGCTTGAAACCGCCCTAGTCACTGTGTCGCCTTTCGGTGCGCTGTCTCTTGTCCGCATTGCTCGCAGGCGGGTCCAGCACGCTGTGCCGCTGACCGAAGACCACGAAATGCTGACCTGTCTCCTGGCCTGCGAGCCCATGCTGCAGCAAACCGAAGATGCGCTAGAGAGATGGTGTGCACACTTGAGCGGCCAAAACGCATTCAGCATCGACGGATTTCGCGAGGGCATGCGAGAGCAGGCGACCAAGGCGAAAGCGGTCCTTTCAGGCTACGGCAATGAGAGCTTGGTACGTCGCCTCGAGCAGCAAGGTGCACTGCAGACCGATTGAGCACGCAGCGAGAGCTCAGCGCCATCACTGGCCCCAACGAAAAAGGCCCGGCGCTTGCGCACCGGGCCTTCTGATCGTCTCGCGGCTTGGGACGCCTAGTCCTTGGCGCGTTCCTGATACGAGTTGTCCTCGGTCAGGATCACCACCCGCACGCCCACGGCGATATAGGGCGGCACGGTGGTCTTGATGCCGTTGCTGAGCAGGGCCGGCTTGTAGGACGAGCTGGCGGTCTGGCCCTTCACCGAGGGTTCGGTGTCGACGACTTCCAAGATCATGGTGCGCGGCAGTTCGATGGCGATCGGGATGTCGTTGTGGGTCGACAGCTGGACCGTCATGTTCTCCTGCAGATAGGGCGCGGCGTCGCCGATCACGTCCGGGCTGGCCACGACCTGGTCGTAGCTTTCCGGGTTCATGAAGTGGAAGCCTTCGGCGTCCTGGTACAGGAAGGTGTGGTCGCGCTGGTCGACGAAAGCGCGCTCGACCTGTTCGGTGGTGCGGTAGCGTTCCGAAACCTTCACGCCGTCAGAGATGCGGCGCATGTTCAGCTGGGTCACCGGGGTGCCCTTGCCGGGGTGGATGTTGTCGACGGTCAGAACGACATACAGGCGGCCGTCCATGTCGACGACGGCGCCCTTGCGGAGCGAGCTGGCGGCTACCTTCACTTCTTAAGTCCTTAGGCTTTCCGGGCGCTGCCCGGAGGCGGCCGCGCGAATGGAGTAGAGATCTTGTGACCGCCCTCCTATAGCGAACGCGGCAAGATCGCCAGTCTCTGTTGCGGGAGGCCCCTTGGCCGCCGATACGCCCTCGTCCCCAAGGTCGCCCCCAAGGTCGCCTTGGTGGACGCCACAGGTCCATGCCGATCGCCGGCCGTTCCTGATGGCGCGCAACGCCATCACCCGCGCCGTGCGGGGCTGGTTCGAGGATCAGGACTTCGTCGAGGTCGAGGCCGCGGCCCTGCAGGTGTCGCCCGGCAACGAGGCGCATCTGCACGCTTTCCAGACCACGATGCTGAGCCTGGCCGGCGAGCCGGACCAGACCTTTTATCTGCACACCTCGCCGGAATTCGCCTGCAAGAAGCTGCTGGCGGCCGGCGAGGCGAAGATCTTCGATTTCGCCCGCGTGTGGCGCAATCGCGAGCGCGGGCCGCTGCACCATCCCGAGTTCGTGATGCTGGAATGGTACCGGGCCGGCGCGCCGTACCAGACGCTGATGGACGACTGCCAGGCCCTGCTGGCGATCGCGGCCGAGACGGCGGGGACGCGGCGCTTTTCCTTCCGGGGCGTCGACTGCGACCCCTTCGCCGCGCCTGAACGACTGAGCGTGGCGGAAGCCTTTGACCGTCACGCGGGCGTCGATCTGCTGGCGAGCCTCGACGCGGGCGGCGGGACCGACCGCGACGCCCTGGCCGCCGCGGCGACGGCGGCGGGGATCCGGGTCGCGGTCGACGACAGCTGGGCCGACGTGTTCAGCCGGGTGATCGTCGAGAAGGTGGAGCCAAGTCTGGGCCAGGGCCGCGCGACGATCCTGTGCGAATATCCCGTGGCCGAGGCGGCCCTGGCGCGGCCCAAGCCCGGCGATCCGCGCGTGGCCGAACGCTTCGAGCTCTATGCCTGCGGGGTGGAGCTGGCCAACGCCTTCGGCGAGCTGACTGACCCCGCCGAGCAGCGCCGCCGCTTCGTGATGGAGATGGACGAAAAGGCGCGGATCTATGGCGAGCGCTATCCGATCGACGAGGACTTCCTGGCCGCGCTGGAGATCATGCCCGAGGCCTCTGGGTCCGCGCTGGGCTTTGACCGGCTGGTGATGCTGGCGGCCGGGGCGACACGGGTGGATCAGGTGATGTGGGTTCCGGTGGCCTAGGGGCTGGGCGAGTGCTCGGCATTGTATCCCAAGCGGTTTTCAGCCATATCCCGCCCCTCCCATGCCCCCCGCCGACACCCTCCGCAGCGCAGCCGCCCTGGCCGACGCCGGCCTGATCGCTCCCGAGCGGTTGCCGGCGCTGGAGCGCGTGGCGGCGCAGTACGCTGTGGCGATCACGGCCGACATGGCCGCCCTGATCGAGCCGGCCAACGAAGCCGACCCCATCGCCCGTCAGTTCGTGCCGCAGATCGCCGAACTGGTCGCCGCGCCGGGCGAGGATCCCGACCCGATCGGCGACCTGACCCACAGCCCCGTCGAGGGGATCGTCCACCGCTATCCCGACCGCGTGCTGCTCAAGCCCACCCACACCTGCGCGGTCTATTGTCGGTTCTGCTTCCGTCGCGAGATGGTCGGGCCCGAGGGGCTCAAGACCCTGTCGCCTGACGCGCTGGACGCCGCCTTCGCCTATATCGCCGGCCGCCCGGAGATCTGGGAGGTCATCGTCACCGGCGGCGATCCGCTGGTGCTGTCGCCCCGCCGCATCCGCGAGATCGGCGAGCGGCTGGCGAGGATCGAGCATGTGAAGGTCGTGCGCTTCCACACCCGCGTGCCCGCCGTCGATCCGGCGGCGGTGACCGACGAGATGGTCGCGGCGCTGAAGGCCTCGGGCAAGGCGGTCTATGTAGCGCTGCACGCCAACCACGCCCGCGAGCTGACCCCCGCCGCCCGCGCCGCCTGCGCCCGGATCGTGGATGCGGGAATCCCGATGATCAGCCAGACCGTGCTGCTGGCCGGGATCAACGATGATCCGGCGACCCTGAGCGACCTGATGCGGGCCTTCGTCGAGACGCGGATCAAGCCCTATTATCTGCACCATCACGACTATGCGCCCGGCACCGCCCACCTGCGCACCTCGATCCAGCAGGGCCAGGCGCTGATGAAGGCCTTGCGGGGGACGGTGTCGGGCCTGTGCCAGCCGACCTATATCCTCGACATCCCCGGCGGCTATGGAAAGGTCCCGGCGGGTCCCGCCTATCTGGACGACGGGACGGTTGAGGACCCTCAAGGCCGGGTCCATCCCTACCCGCCCGCCGGCTAGCGCGACAGATCCCCGCTGCGTCGCAGCAAAGTCTGGACGAGGCCGTGGTTTCTCGTGCTAGAAACGTCGCCACAATCGAGGGCGCGGACTTGAAGTCCAGCCGCCATATCAAGCGAAGGCTTGGCGTTCATGAGTGAAATCAAGTCTGTCGGCGTAATCGGCGCTGGCCAGATGGGCTGTGGCATCGCGCATGTCTGCGCGCTGGCGGGCTATGACGTTCTGCTGCACGACGTGACGCGCGACCGCATCGACGCGGGTCTGGCGCTGATCGAGAAGAACCTGGCCCGCCAGGTGGGCCGCGGCATCATCGATGACGCGGCCATGGCCGGCGCCCTGTCGCGCATCAAGCCCGCCGAGGGCCTGGAAGCGGTGGGCCAGACCGACCTGGCCATCGAGGCGGCCACCGAGAACGAAGAGACCAAGAAGGCCATCTTCCGCAGCCTGCAGCCGCACCTTAAGCCCGACACCCTGCTGGCCTCCAACACCTCGTCGATCTCGATCACCCGCCTGGCCTCGGCCACCGACCGCCCCGAGCGGTTCATCGGCCTGCACTTCATGAACCCGGTCCCGCTGATGAAGCTGGTCGAGATCATTCGCGGCATCGCCACCGACGTGCCCACCTACGAGACCGCCGTCGCCTTCGCCAAGTCGCTGGGCAAGATCACCAGCAACGCCGAAGACTTCCCCGCCTTCATCGTCAACCGCGTGCTGGTGCCGATGATCAACGAGGCGATCTACACCCTGTATGAGGGCGTGGGCACGGTCGACGCCATCGACACCGCCATGAAGCTGGGCGCCAACCATCCGATGGGCCCGCTGGAACTGGGCGACTTCATCGGCCTGGACACCGTGCTGAGCATCATGAACGTGCTGCACGAGGGCCTGGCCGACAGCAAGTATCGCCCCTGCCCGCTGCTGGTGAAGTATGTGGAGGCCGGCTGGCTGGGCAAAAAGGCCGGTCGCGGCTTCTACGACTATCGCGGCGAGACGCCGGTTCCGACGCGCTAGGCGCGCCAGACAGTCAGACCATCAGCCGCCCGTCCCGGATCACCGGGGCGGGCGGTTGTCGTTTCAGCCCGCCCCCATCGCCACGGCGATGTGGTAGGTCGCGAACGAGGCCAGATAGGCCAAGCCGGTCATATACAGGAACATCACCGTCGGCCACGTCCAGCCATTGGTCTCGCGCTTGACCACGCCCAGGGTCGCCGCGCACTGCGGGGCGAAGACGTACCAGGCCAGGAACGACAGGGCCGTGGCCAGCGACCACTGCTTGGCCAGCAGGCCGCCCAGGGCCGTGCCGGCCTCGTCGTCGCCGCCCACGGCATAGACGGTGCCCAGCGCCGCCACGGCCACTTCGCGGGCCGCGAAGCCGGGAATCAGCGCGACCGTCATCTGCCAGTTGAAGCCGATGGGCGCCATGATCGGGGCGATGAAGTGGCCGATGCGGCCGGCGAAGCTGTAGTCGATGGCCGGCCCGGTCGCGCCTTCCGGCGGATAGGGGAAGGTCGACAGCACCCAGACCAGCACCATCAGCGGCAGGATGATGCGGCCCGCCCGGCTGATGAAGATGCGAGCGCGGGTCCACAGGTTCATCAGCACATTGCGCGGCTCCGGCCAGCGATAGGTCGGCAGTTCCATCATGAACGGCTCGACCGTGCCGCGCCAGAACACCCGGCGGATCACGAACGAGACCGCCAGCGCGCTGACGATGCCGCTGGCATAGAGGCCAAACATCACCAGGCCCGGCAGGCTGAGAAAGCCCCAGACGGTGGTGTGCGGAATGAAGGCGGCGATGATCAGCGTATAGACCGGAATCCGCGCCGAGCAGGTCATCAGCGGCGCCACCAGGATGGTGGTCAGCCGGTCGTGCTTGTTGTCGATCACCCGCGTCGACATGATTCCGGGGATGGCGCAGGCGAAGCTGGACAGCAGCGGAATGAAGGCGCGCCCGTGCAGGCCAGCCCCACCCATGATCTTGTCCATCAGGAAGGCCGCGCGGGCCATGTAGCCGCTGTCTTCCAGCAGCAGGATGAAGAAGAACAGGATCACGATCTGCGGCAGGAAGACCAGCACGCTGCCGACCCCGGCGATCAGGCCGTCGGTGATCAGGCTCTGCAGCAGGCCGTCGGGGAGAACGGCGGCGACCATGGCGCTGAGGCCCGCGAAGCCCGCCTCGATCAGGCCCATCAGGGGCTCGGCCCAGGTGAACACGGCCTGGAACATCACGAACAGCAGCACACCCAGGATCAGCAGGCCGGCCGCCGGATTGAGCAGCACGTCGTCGATCTTGCCGGTGATGGTGTCGGGGCGCTCGGGCGGCTTGACGCAGGCCTTGAAGATGCGCTGTGCCTCTGCGTGAGCGGCGCGGATCTCGGCGGCGTCAGGCTCGCGCCAGGTGCTGGCGTGCGCGCCAGCATGGGTGAAGGTCAGGGTTTCGGCCTGGGCGACAAGCTCGTCAAGACCGCGCTTGCGGGTCGCCACGGTGGTGACGATCGGCGCGCCGAGCTCGGCGCCCAGCTTTTCCAGGTCGATGCGCAGCCCCTGGCGCTGAGCGATGTCGAACATGTTGAGCGCCAGCACGAACGGCCGCCCCACCTGCTTCAGCTCCAGCGCCAGGCGCAGGACCAGCCGCAGGTTGGTGGCGTCGGCCACGCAGATCAGCACGTCGGGCGCGGCCTCGCCAGCCAAGCGGCCCAGGATGGCGTCGCGGGTGACGGCCTCGTCGGGGCTGCGGGCGCGCAGGGAATAGGTGCCGGGCAGGTCGAGGATGCGCAGGGTCCGGCCGCCGGCCGTGGTCAGCACGCCTTCCTTCCGCTCGACGGTGACGCCGGCATAGTTGGCCACCTTCTGGCGGCTGCCGGTCAGGGCGTTGAACAGGGCGGTCTTGCCGGAATTGGGATTGCCGACCAGGGCGATGCGCGCCGGCTCAAGGGAGGCGGAGGCGGAGGCGAGGGTAGCGGTTTGGGTGCTCAAGACTGGGTCCCGTCGAACTTCACGGTCACGGCGCTGGCCTCGCGCCGACGCAGGGCCACGCGGGTGTCGTCCACCCGCACGGCGATGGGGTCGCGGCCGAACAGGCCCTCGTGCAGGACCTCGACCCGCGCGCCCTCGACGAAGCCCATCTCCAGCAGGCGGCGCTCGAGTTCCTCAGCCTCGACGGCCTCGGCCGCGCCGGTCTGGCCGGTGACGCTGACGATCACCCCCTTGTCGCCGCGGCAAGCCTCGCCGAGCGAGCGCCCGGGGGTGGCGACAACAGTGCTGGAATCAAAGGCAAGGGCGTCGGACATGACCGCTCCGCGAAAACTTGCGAGTGATTATCAGTCCACAGCCCTGCTGTCGATGCGGCGATCTCGCGAGGTTGAGTTATGTTGCGCGAGACTCCCAAGAGCGAGGCGGAATGGCGCAGGCGCGTTAATCTGTTCGACTCTTGGGGCCCGGACCGGTCTGATTGCCTGTAACGATTCGCGTGGACGGACTGATGCGAAGGCTGATGCTGGGGCTGCTTACGGGCGCCTATCTTTGTCTGGCTCTGATCATCTCCCTGGTGCTGTGGCGCACGGGGGCGGCTCCGGCCGTCGGTCTGTCAGCCTTCATCGGCACGCTGGGCCTGTGTTTCGCCTTCCACGGCATGATCGCCAGCACTTTCGAATCCGCGCGCACCCGCATGGACATCGACACCGTGCGCGAGGCCCACGCCATCCTGTTGGATCAGATCGAGAAGATCGACGCCCGCATGACCGAACTGGTCGAGACCGTCGCCCTGGACGCCCAGCGCCGCTCCGAGGAACTGTCGACCGAGGTGCACCAGCTGGAAGACGTGATCGCCAGCCTGAACGAGCGGCTGGAGCACCAGCTGACCCATCAGGTGGCCGCCGCCCGCGTCGAGGTTCGCGGCCGCAGCCCGCAATCCAATGTCATGCTGCAGGTGGTGCAGGACGCCCTGGCCGAGAACCGGGTCGACCTCTATCTGCAGCCGATCGTCAGCCTGCCCCAGCGCCGGACGGTGTTCTACGAAAGCTTCTCGCGCCTGCGCGACGAAACCGGCCGGGTGATGATGCCCGCCGAATATCTGGCCGTCGCCGAGCCCGAGGGCCTGATGACCGCCATCGACAACCTGCTGCTGTTCCGCTGCGTGCAGATCGTGCGGCGGCTGGCCAAGCAGGACCGCAAGGTCGGGATCTTCTGCAACATCTCGCTGGCCAGCCTGGCCGACGAGAGCTTCTTTCCGCAGTTCCTGGAGTTCATGCAGGCCAACAAGGATCTGGCCGGCGCGGTGATCTTCGAGCTGGGTCAGGCCGCCTTCGAGCGTCGCGGCGCGGTGGAAGCCCGCCACATGTCGCGCCTGGCCAGCCTGGGCTTCAGCTTCAGCCTCGACAAGGTCAACGACCTGGATCTGGACTTCCAGGACCTGGCCCGCGCCGACGTCAAGTTCCTGAAGGTCGGCGCCCAGATGATGCTGGACCAATTGCAGGAGCAGGACGGCAAGCTGGTGATCGCCTCGCTGCCCGACCTGAACGCCAGTGATTTCGCCGCTCTGACCCGCCGCTACGGCATCGAGGTGATCGTCGAGAAGGTCGAGGCCGAGAAGCAGATCGTCGACATCCTGGATCTGGATATCGGCTACGGCCAGGGCCACCTGTTCGGCGAACCGCGCGCCATCCGCGACGCCGTGCTGGCCGAGGCCGAGCCGCCGGTCGACTTCATGCGCGGCGCCCTGCGCCGCCGGGCTTCAGGTTGGTGACACTTTTGGGCGCCGGGCCGCAAGCTTCGGAATGACCCGCTGATCCACCGGGCGCATCTTCCCTGCAACAGAGGAGATGTTCCGATGATCGCTTCGACCTATCCCGACGATGACGCGCGCTGGGACGCCATGCGACGCAAGGACCGCGCCGCCGAGGGCGCCTTCTTCATCGCCGTGCGCACCACCGGCGTCTATTGCGTCGCCAGTTGCGGCGGACGGCCCCTGCGCAAGAACGTCGAGTTCCACGCCACGCGGCAGAGCGCGCGCGACGCCGGCTTTCGCGCCTGCCTGCGCTGCAAGCCAGATCATGAGCGCGAGGTCCTGCGCCATGCGACCATCCCGACCAGCCTGGGCCTGGCCCTTGTCGCCCGTTCCGCCGCCGGCCTGCGCCTGGTGACCCTGGGTGATGAGGCCGCCGGCCTGACGGGCGACCTCGAGCGTCGCTTCCCGGCCGCGCGGCTGGTCGCCGACCCGGACGGCCTGAAGAGCGAGCTGTCCGCCGTGGCGGCGTTCATCGACCGCCCGGAGAACGGTCTCGACCTGCCGCTCGACGACAGAGGCACCGACCTGCAGCGCGAGGTCTGGGCGATGCTGCGCAAGATCCCGGCCGGCGAGACGGTGTCCTACGCCGAATTGGCCCGCGCCATCGGTCGGCCGACCGCCTCCCGCGTGGTCGCCAATGCCTGCGGGGCCAATCCGCTGGCGGTGATCACGCCCTGCCACCGGGTGGTTCGCGCCGACGGCGGTCTGTCCGGCTATCGCTGGGGCGTGGATCGCAAGGCGGCCCTGCTGGCGCGCGAGGCGGCGTGAGTCCCGACTGGAAGCGGATCGCCACCGAACTGGACGCCCGTGGCTGGGCCCTGACCGGTCCGATGTTCACCCCTCAGGCCTGCGCCGACCTGACGGCGCTCTATGCCCAGCCGGAGCTGTTTCGCAGCAAGGTGGTCATGGCCCGGCACGGCTTTGGCAAGGGCGAGTATCAGTATTTCGCCTATCCGCTGCCCGAGCCGATCCAGACCCTGCGCGAAAGCCTGTATCCGCCCCTGGCCTGGATCGCCAATCGCTGGGCCGCGCGGCTGGGCGAGGAACGGCGCTTCCCCGAAACGCTGGACGAGATGCTGGCGCGCTGCCACGCGGGCGGCCAGCCGCGGCCGACGCCGCTTATGCTGACCTATGGGCCCGGCGACTATAACTGCCTGCACCAGGACCTGTATGGTGAGCACGTGTTCCCGCTGCAGGCCGCCTTCCTGCTCGATGAGCCGGGGCGCGATTTCGAGGGCGGCGAGTTCGTCCTGGTCGAGCAGCGACCCCGCCAGCAATCGGCCCCGCAGGTCGTGCCCCTGCGCCAGGGCGAGGGCGTGATCTTCGCGGTCCGCGAGCGGCCGGCCGAAGGAACGCGCGGCGTCCATCGACGGATGCTGCGGCACGGCGTCAGCGAGATCCGCTCGGGCCGGAGGCGGACGTTGGGGGTGATCTTTCACGACGCCCCGTAAAGCTCACCCCAGCGGCGAAACCCCGAAGAACGCCCGGTGCAGGAACAGCACGAACAGCACATAGAGCGCCGTCCCGGCCACCACCATGATCAGATCGGCCATGGGCTTGGTCGCGACCGGCGCGGGCTCGCCGCGGCCGAGCGCCGAGATCAGATCGACCACGGCATAGACCAGAAACGCGCCAAACAGCAGCACCGAGGCCTGGTCGCCATTGGTCATCAAGTGCCCCGCTGACCACAGGATGACCCCGATCAGCATGGGATGGCGCACGGTCGCCTTGATCCGTCCGACCGGGCCGTTGGAGCCCGCCAGCAGGATGAAGGCCGGCAGCACCAGCGCCATCGCGGCGTGACGCCCCCAGGTCGGCGGGGCGTAGAGTTGCGGGGCCATCAGCCGGTACTGCATCCAGCCCCAGATGATCAGGCCAAGCCCAACGGCGGCCAACAGCGAATAGAGCCCCTTCCACCGTCCGGGTCTGGCCGCGACCTGAGCGTCGCGGAACGGACCGGCGAAGATGCGCACTGAGTGAACGCCAAAGAACACCACAAGTCCCAGGATCAGAATCGTCATCAGGCCCTCCCCGGCTTTGGGCGGAGGATAGTCACGGAACGCCGGTTTGCGAAAGCGCGACCTCTTGTAAAGCTGGCCCGACGACGACACCTGAGCCCTCCAGGCGTTGACGCCCCCGCCCCCGACCGGTACCGCCGCCTCCATGATGGACTTTCCAGAACGCCTCTCGGCTCTCCGCGACCGCTACGACATCGTCCTGTGCGACGTCTGGGGCGTGATTCATAACGGCGTCCAGAGCTTCCCGGAGGCCTGCGACGCCCTGGCCCAGTGGGGCGAGAAGGTCGGCCCGGTGGTGCTGATCTCCAACGCGCCGCGCCCGTCGTATGACGTGGTCTCGCAGCTGGACAGCCTGGGCGTGCCGCGCGCCGCCTGGAGCGGGTTCGTCACCTCCGGCGACGCCACCCGGGCCCTGCTCGCCGCCCGTGCGCCGGGCAAGGTCTGGCGGATCGGTCCCGACCGCGACGGGCCGCTCTATGCCGGTTTCGACCTCGACCTCGACGCCTCCTGCGAGGACGCCGACTTCATCGGCTGCTCGGGCCTGTACGACGACGAGACCGAGATCCCCGAGGACTATCGCGAGCGCCTGACCTTGGCGGCCAAACGCGGCCTGACCTTCATCTGCGCCAATCCCGACCGGGTGGTGCAGCGGGGCGACAAGCTGATCTTCTGCGCCGGCGCCCTGGCCGACCTGTACGAAAGCCTGGGCGGCGAGGTGATCATGGCCGGCAAGCCCTTCGCGCCGATCTACGACCTGGCCATCGCGGAAGCCGAGAAACTGACCGGCAAGCCCGTCGATCGCGACCGGGTGCTGTGCATCGGCGACGGCGTGATCACCGACGTGCTGGGCGCGGAAAACCAGAAGCTGGCCTGCCTGTTCATCGCCAAGGGCATCCATGGCGAAAAGGCCATCGGCCCCGACGGCCTGCTCAATCCCGAGGCCGTGCTGGCCCTGCTGGCCGCCGACAAGGTCGGGGCCACGCACGCCGTTGGCGATCTGGTCTGGTGAATTGAGGATCAGCGGTTAGATTGCGCTGCAACGCACAATAAAAACCGCAGGGGAACGCGTCATGCAGGGTTTGTTTCTTGAAGATCTCAGCGTCGGCCAGAGCGCCGATCTGGTCCGCACCGTCGGCGAGGCCGACATCATCGCCTTCGCCGCCGTGACGGGCGACAACAACCCCGTCCACCTGGACGCCGACTATGCGGCGACCACCAGCTTTGGCGAGCGCATCGCCCACGGCATGCTGTCGGCGGGCTACATCTCGGCCGTGATCGGCACCACCCTGCCCGGCCCCGGCGCGATCTATCTGTCGCAGTCGCTGCGCTTCAAGCGCCCGGTCAAGATCGGCGACGAAGTCACCGCCCGCGCCACCATCACCGAGATCGACGAAGCCAAGGCCCGCGTCACCCTGGCCACGGTCTGCCTGGTCAATGGCAAGCCGGTGGTCGAGGGCGAGGCCCTGATCATGGTTCCGCGCAAGGTCGCCTGATGAAGCTGAAGATCGTTCACGCCTGGAAGGACCTCTCGCCCGACGAACGCGGCGCGGCCGTGGCGCTGGGCAATTTCGACGGCGTGCATCGCGGCCACCAGCAGGTGATCGCCGAAGCCGCCAGGGCGGCTCTAGCCCTGAAGGCGCCGCTGGGCGTGGTCACCTTCGACCCGCATCCGCGGCGCCTGTTTCGCCCTACCGAGCCGGCCTTCCGGCTGATGACCATCGAGCAGCAGGCCCGGGTGCTGGCCAGCATGGGCGTGGACATCCTGTATCTGCTGCCGTTCGACTTCCAGATGGCCAGCTTCTCGGACAGGGAATTTGTCGAGCAGGTTCTGGTCGACGGCCTGGGCGTGCGGCACCTGGCCGCCGGCTTCGACATCTCGTTTGGCAAGGGCCGCACCGGCAGCGCCGACGACATGAAGGCCTATGGCGCCAGCCACGGCTTTGGCGTCTCGATCGCCGAGCCGGTCGCGGGCAAGGCAGGCGACAAGTTCTCGTCGACCAGCGTCCGCGACGCCCTGCGCGAGGGCCATCCCGAAACCGCCGCCCGGATCCTGGGCCGGCCCTTCGCCATCGAGGGGGTGGTCCGGCGCGGCCAGCAGCTGGGCCGCAAGCTGGGCTTCCCCACCGCCAATGTCGAGATCATCGACTATGTGGTGCCCAAGCTCGGCGTCTACGCCACCCGCACCCGCCTGCCCGACGGCCGCGAGGTGCCTGGCGTCGCCAACCTGGGCAACAACCCCACCACCGGCGAGGTCGAGACGCGGCTCGAGACCTGGCTGTTCGACTTCGACGAGGACCTCTACGGCCAGGTGATCGAAACCCAGCTGATCGCCTTCCTGCGACCGGAGCTGAAGTTCGGCAGCATCGAGCTGATGGTCGAGCAGATCCGGCGCGACGAGACCGCAGCGCGGGAGATCGTGGCGCCGGGGTTTTAAAACCCTTCTCCCGCAAGGGGAGAAGGGATGTTCAAGCTCCGCCGCCTGCTGTTAACCTCCGTTAACCACCGCGGGGGTCGGATGTTGAAAGCGCGCAAGTACGAGCATTTCGCCAGGGCGCGCCGCCCAGCGCCCCGGCGGCGTCACGAGATCCTGTCCTATCCGGCCGACGTCCAGTTCGTGTTCGACACCGGCAAGGCCGTCGAGGTCGAGGGCGGCTATTGCGCCCTGCCCAATGGCGACCTGCTGGACGCCTATTCCAACGCCGTGGTCCGCGCCGTCGAGGTGGTGGGGCCGGCCGTGGTCCGCGTGCACCCGATGCTGGAAGACCCGCGCATGCAGGGGATCGGCTCGGGCTTCGCCTTCGCGGCCGGCGGTCTGATCCTGACCAACAGCCATGTGGTGCAGGGCGCCACGCGCTTCGTGGTCATCACGGCCGAGGGCCGCAGCCTGACGGCGCGCTGCGTGGGCGATGATCCCGACACCGACCTGGCCATCCTCAAGGTCGACCAGAATATCGACATCCCGATCGCCAGGCTGGGCGACTCCAAAAAGCTGCGGCGCGGCCAGCTGGTCATCGCCATCGGCGCCCCGCTGGGCTTCGAGGCCACCGTGACCACCGGCGTCGTCTCGGCGCTGGGCCGGTCCTTGCGCGGCGAGCGCGGCCGGCTGATCGAGGACCTGATCCAGACCGACGCCGCCCTCAATCCCGGCAACAGCGGCGGGCCGCTGGTCAATTCCAGCGGCGAGGTGGTGGGCATCGCCACCGCCGTGATCGCCGGCTATCAGGGCCTGTGCTTCGCGGTGGCGGTCAACACGGCCACCTATGTGATCCAGGAACTGATGGATCACGGCTTCGTGCGGCGCGGCTCCATCGGCCTGATCGCCCAGCAGGCCCCGATTCCCGCCGGCCTGGCCCGCGCCACCGGCGTCACCCAGCCCTATGCGGTGTTCGTGGCCCACGTGGACGCCGGCGGCCCCGCGGCCAAGGCCGGGGTCAAGGAAGGCGACCTGCTGATCGCGGCCGGCGACCAGCCGCTGACGGGCCTGGACGACCTGTTGCGGGCCCTGGACCACCACGCCATCAACAAGCCGACGCTGTTCACCCTGATCCGCGAGGGCCGGCTGATGACGGTGTCGATCACGCCGAGAGTGCGGAAGCGGAGCTAGGGGCGGCGGGTTCCTAGCACTGGCCTTGCCCGCAACCCTCTGCTATCCCCCAGCCCATGACTTTCGTTCGGAAAACCCCGCGAATTATCCGCCCGGCGTGACGCCGGACACGTTGCCGCGCGCGCCGGGAAGATCACCCCGCACCCCATTTCCGAACTTCCCAGCTGGATAGCTCTCCCATGGCCGACGACGCCACGACCGCCCGCGACTATCGCGAAACCGTCTTTCTTCCCGACACCCCGTTCCCGATGCGCGGGGGGCTGCCCAAGAAGGAGCCCGAGCTCCTGGAAGGCTGGGCCGCCCTGTCGGACAAGGGCCTGTACGGCGCCGTGCGCGCCAGGCGCCAGGCCGACGGCGCGCCGCTGTTCGTGCTGCACGACGGCCCGCCCTACGCCAACGGCCCGATCCATATCGGCCACGCGCTAAACAAGATCCTCAAGGACTTCGTGGTCCGGTCACGCTTCGCCCTGGGCTACGACGTCGACTATGTGCCCGGCTGGGACTGCCACGGTCTGCCCATCGAGTGGAAGATCGAAGAAGAATTCCGCGCCAAGGGCCGCCGCAAGGACGAGGTGCCGGCCGAGGAATTCCGCACCCGCTGCCGCGAATATGCCGGCGGCTGGGTCGAGGCCCAGAAGACCGAGTTCCAACGCCTGGGCGTGCTGGGCGACTGGTGGAACCGCTACGCCACCATGGACTTCAGCAGCGAAGCCACCATCGTCGCAGAGTTCCACAAGTTCGCCGCCAGCGGCCAGCTCTATCGCGGCTCCAAGCCGGTGATGTGGAGCCCGGTCGAGCGCACGGCCCTGGCTGAAGCCGAGATCGAGTATCACAACCACGTCTCGCCCACGATCTGGGTGAAGTTCCCGGTCGTCGAGGGCTCGGACGACGCCAGCGGCGCCAGCGTGGTGATCTGGACCACCACGCCCTGGACCATCCCGGCCAACCGCGCGGTCTCCTACAACCCCGATGTCGCCTACGCCGTCTATGAGGTCACGGGCCTGGAGGAGAACCTTGAGTTCGCCCCCTGGTCGGCCGCCGGCGACCGTCTGATCGTCGCCGAAAAGCTGGTCGACGACGTGATGAAGGCGGCCAAGGTCGCGGCCTTCAAGAAGCTCGAGACCATCGACTGCGAAGGCATGGTCCTGGCCCATCCGCTGTCGGCGCTGGACACCCATTACGCCTTCGCCGTGCCGATGCTGGCCGGCGACCATGTCACCGACGACGCGGGCACGGGCTTTGTCCACACCGCCCCTGGCCACGGCGCCGACGACTACAATGTCTGGCTGGCCCACGGTCACCGCGAGATCCCCGACACCGTCGATCCCGACGGCGCCTATTATCCGCACGTGCCGATGTTCGGCGGCCTGAAGGTCATCGAGACCGAGGGCAAGAAGGTCGGCAAGTTCGGTCCCGCCAATGGCGCGGTGATGGACAAGCTGATCGAGGCTGGCGCGCTGCTGGCGCGCGGCCGCGTCGAGCACAGCTATCCGCACAGCTGGCGCTCCAAGGCGCCGGTGATCTTCCGCAACACCCCGCAGTGGTTCATCCGCATGGACCATGCCGATGAGAGCGGCTCGACCTTGCGCGAGCGGGCCCTGCAATCGATCAAGGACACCGCCTTCCACCCCGACGCCGGCCGCAACCGCATCGGCTCGATGGTCGAGAGCCGTCCCGACTGGCTGATCAGCCGTCAGCGCGCCTGGGGCACCCCCCTGGCCATGTTCGTCGACAAGCACACCGGCCATCCGTTGATGGATCCGGAAGTCAACACCCGTATCCTGGCCGCCATCCGCGAGGGCGGCGCCGACGCCTGGTTCCAGCGGCCCCACGCCGACTTCCTGGGCGTGCACGATCCCGACGCCTACGAGAAGATCGGCGACATTCTCGACGTCTGGTTCGACAGCGGTTGCACCCACGCCTTCACGATCGAGGGCCGCGAGGACAGCCACTGGCCAGCCGACCTCTATCTGGAAGGCTCCGACCAGCATCGTGGCTGGTTCCAGTCGTCGCTTCTCGAAGGCTGCGGCACCCGCGGCCGCGCGCCCTACAAGGCGGTTCTCACCCACGGGTTCACCCAGGACGAGAACGGCGAGAAGATGTCCAAGTCCAAGGGCAACACCGTCGAGCCCCAGACCATCACCAAGGAAAGCGGCGCCGAGATCCTGCGGCTGTGGGCGGCGATGGTCGACTATTCGGAAGACCAGCGGATCGGCAAGACCATCCTGGCCACCACCACCGACGCCTACCGCAAGCTGCGCAACACCACGCGCTATCTGCTGGGCGCCCTGGCCGGCTTCGACGAGGCCGAGCGGGTGACCAACTACGACGACTTCCCGCCGCTGGAGAAGTTCATCCTGCACCGCCTGTGGGAACTGGATGGCCAGGTCCGCGCCGCCTACGAGACCTATCGCTTCAGCGACGTCACCCGCCCGCTGATCGAGTTCTGTCAGGGCGACCTTTCGACCCTGTTCTTCGATATCCGCAAGGACAGCCTCTACTGCGACAAGCCGACGGAACCGCGCCGCCGGGCCTATCGCACGGTGCTGGACTATGTGTTCGAACGCCTGACCATCTGGCTGTCGCCCCTGACCAGCTTCACCATGGAAGAGGCGTGGCAGACGCGCTTCCCCGAGGCGGGCAGCAACAGCCTGCGGGTGATCCCGGAAACGCCGGCGCAATGGGAAAACCCCGCCGAGGCCGCGCGCTGGGCCAAGGTCGAGACGGTGATGTCGGTGGTGACCGGCGCGCTGGAAGTCGAACGCCGTGAAAAGCGGATCGGATCGGCGCTGGAGTCGGCGCCGGTGGTGCATGTCGCCGACGCTGACCTGCTGGGTGCCTTCGACGGCCTCGACGCCGCCGAGGTGTTCCGCACCAGCGCCGCGACCCTGATGGCCGGCGAGGGCGGCGCCTTCACGACCGACGAGGTCAAGGGCGTGTCGGTCGATCCGCGTCTGGCCGAGGGAAACAAATGCGCCCGCTCATGGCGCATCCTGCCCGAGGTGGGAACCGATCCCCGCTATCCGGAGCTTAGCCTTCGCGACGCCGAAGCTGTAGCGTGGTGGGATAGCCAGAAGGGGTGACCCCCTTCCCCCTTGATGGGGGAAGGGTTGGGGATGGGGGTGACGCGGCGGCTAGACTGGATAGGTCCCCGCCAAATTTCCGCCGCCGCATCACCCCCACCCTGCCCTCCCCCATCAAGGGGGAGGGTCGAGACCTGAACTGACGCGCCTTGGGGGCTGAGAAGGACAATGCCGAACATCACCCGCCAAGGCTGGATCGCCTACGCCATAGCGGCGACCACCGTGATCCTCGACCAGCTGAGCAAGCTGTGGATCCTGCATGGCCTGGATTTGCCCTCCAAGGGCACGCTCCCCCTGCCAGGCCCGCTGGACCTGACCATGGTCTGGAACAAGGGCATGAGCTTTGGCCTGCTGAACGGCCACGGCGAATGGAGCCGCTGGCTGCTGACCGGCTTTTCGGCGGTGGTGGTCGTGGCCCTGGCGATCTGGGCGCGCAAGGCGACCAAGCCGCTGATGGCCGTCGGCCTGGGCATGATCATCGGCGGCGCGATCGGCAACAACCTGATCGACCGGATCCTGTATGGCGCGGTGGCCGACTTTATCGACGTGCGCGACCTCTATTTCCCGTGGATCTTCAACATCGCCGACGCCGGCATCTCGGTGGGCGTGGCCTTCCTGCTGCTCGACAGCTTCCTGACGGGCGAGGACAAGCTGGCCCATCCGACCGAATAAGGCCGCAATCGCAAGAGACATTGGCGCCCGCGCGTTGATGTCGTATCGAGAGCGCTCGAAATTTTGGCCCGCCCGGGCCCGCTGGAGCATCTGTTCATGAGTTTCAATCGGGTCGCGACCCTGAGCGTTCTGGCCGCCGTGGCCGCCATGGGCCTCGCCGGTTGCCAATCGGCCTCCAAGGCGCTGGGCATGAGCAAGGTGGTCCCCGACGAATTCCGCGTCGTGACCAAGGCTCCGCTGGTCGTGCCGCCCGACTACGCGCTGCGTCCGCCGGCCCCCGGCGAGCCCCGCCCGCAGGAACTGCAGCCCGAAAGCGCCGCCCGTCAGGCCCTGATCGGCCAGAGCATGGCCGCCGGCCGCTCGGACGGTGAAAAGCTGCTGGTCGCCAAGGCCGGCGTCGACAAGGCCGACCCGCTGATCCGCTTCGTCGTCGACGACGAAACCGGCGACCTGGCCCACAAGGACGAGAGCTTCGCCTCCAAGGTGATGTTCTGGAAGAAGGACAAGTCCGCCGAAGTGGCCTCGACGGCCAGCGAAACCGGCGCCAACGCCCCGGTGGTGGTCGACGCCGCCGCCGAGGAAGCCCGCCTCAAGGCCCTGATGGGTCCCGGCAAGGTGGTGATCAGCCGCGACAAGCAGACCCGGATCAAGCTGCCGGGCCTCTAGGCTTCGGCGACATTCGCGAATTTTACGGCCCGGAGGCACAAGCTTCCGGGCCGTTTTCGTTCGCGAACTTGCCCCCTACGGGTCGCTTCGCGACCGTCTTCGCCCGGAGGGGGAAGACGACCGCGATAGCGGTCAGGAGGGGGTGAGTCGTCCGGGATGCATCAATCCCCGGGCGTCTTCACCGTGAAGCCCTTGGCGCGCATGCGGTCCAGCAGACCGTTCTGGGCCACCAGACCTCGGATCGAGAACAGGGCCACCGCATGGCCGGGGGTCTTCATCGCCTCGCTCAGGGCGGCGACCTCGTCGTCCATGGCCCGCTTTTCCAGCTCGACCATGCCCGGCAGCCCGCGAATGCAGCGCTGGAAATTGCGCGGCCCGGCGATGGCCTCGCGCACGTCGCCTCGCGCCCAGGCTCGGGCGGCCGAGCGGGCGGCGTCGGCCCCGGCCTCGGCCTCGCTGAGCACGCCGTCCAGACAGGTCAGGCCCACCTGCGCGGTATGCTGGCGCACGGCGGCCTTGACCACCGGCATGGCCTTGTAGGTTCCGGCGGGCCTGGCCTTGAGCCGATGCTTGCGCGCCAGCTTGCCCACCGTCCGCTCCGGCTCGCCGGCGTCGAGTTTCGAGGCCTTCTGATAGTCCATGGCGATCATGATCCCGGCGCCCAGCGGGCTCCATTCGCGGTAGGCGTCGGGCTTCTTGCCCAGCTGGGCGCGAACCTTGGCCAGTCGCGGCGCCAGCTCGGGCGCGGCCTGGTCGAGCGGTTGATCGGATTTCAGCTGGGCGCGCAGCTTCAGCATCGCGGGGATGTCGGTCAGACCCGCGCGACCCACCGGCGGCAGGATCACCGCGAAGGCGCCGTCCAGCCGCCGATCCAGCACCGACGTATCCCAGGCCGCGCCCTTGGGCAGGGAGGACAGGGTCCCCAGCATGTAGATCGTGGTGTCGCCGTCGGAGATTCGCCACCAGGCGGGGCCGGGCAGCTTGGCGTTGACCACAAGTTCCTCGACCAGATTGGCCTCTGGATCTTCCGGGACCTGAGCGTGAGCCACGATGGGCGAGAATGCGAGCAGCGCCAACGCGGCCGCCAAGGTTCCAGATCTCATGTCGCCCACCCAAACCATCGATCATGACCATGATAGCCCCGCTGCGGCGAAAGCGTGGCCGCAAGATGCGGGTTCTCCGTCCGATGTCCTTGCGCCATGGGCTGGCGGAATCGCTCTATTGTGAGCCTTCTTCGCGTCCTGGCGAGCCGCCCGCGCCCGCCTCCGAAAGCCCGACCATGCCGATCCTTCGCCTGCCGCCCGAAACCGTCAACCGAATCGCCGCCGGCGAGGTGGTCGAGCGGCCGGCCAGCGCCATCAAGGAACTGGTCGACAACGCCATCGACGCCGGCGCCACGCGCATCGAGGTCGAGGCCCATGGCGGCGGCCTGACCCGCATCCTGGTGGCCGACGACGGCATGGGCCTGTCGGCGGAAGAGCTGCCGGTGGCCATCGAGCGTCACGCCACCTCGAAACTGGCCCCCGACGCCGAGGGCCTGTGGGACCTGCTGCGGATCCACACCATGGGCTTTCGCGGCGAGGCCCTGCCCTCGATCGGCTCGGTGGCGCGGCTGTCGATCAGCTCGCGAGCCAAGGGAGCCAAGGACGCCTTCTCGATCCTGGTCGAGGGCGGACAGGTCGGCGATGTGGCGCCCGCCGCCTTCCCCGGCCCGCACGGCGCCCGGATCGAGGTGCGAGACCTGTTCTACGCCACCCCCGCCCGGCTGAAGTTCATGAAGTCGGAACGCGCCGAGGCCCTGGCGATCACCGAGGAAATCAAGCGCCAGGCCATGGCCCACGAGGCGGTCGGCTTCTCGCTGGATATCGACGGCCGCCGGGTGTTGCGCCTGCCGCCCGAGCATCCGGGCCCGCAGGGCCGCCTCGCGCGCCTTTCGGCCGTGCTGGGTCGCGACTTTCAGGACAACGCCATCGAGATCGACCAGACCCGCGACGGCGTGCGGCTGACGGGGTTCGCGGGGCTTCCGACCTACAACCGCGGCAACGCGGCCCATCAGTATCTGTTCGTCAACGGCCGGCCGGTGCGCGACCGGCTGCTGCAAGGCGCCCTGCGCGCCGCCTATGCCGACTTCCTGGCGCGAGACCGCCACCCGACGGCGGCGCTGTATGTGTCGCTGGATACGGCCGAGGTCGACGTCAACGTCCACCCCGCCAAGGCCGAGGTGCGCTTCCGCGATCCGGCCCTGGTGCGCGGCCTGATCGTCGGCGCCCTGCGCCACGCCCTGGCCGGGGCCGGCCACCGGGCCTCGACCACCGTGGCGACGGCGGCGCTGGACAGCATCCGCACCCAGGGCGGCTCCCCGTTCCAGTTCCGCGCCGATCCCTCGCCCGCCGGCTTCTCGGCCTGGCGCGAGGGCGGCTGGGCGCCGCCGCGACCACAGGTGCTGCCGGGCCTGTCGGACGTCTCGGCGCGGGTCGAGACCGGCTTCGGCGATGTGCTGAGCCAGGCCTATGACGCGGTCCAGAACACGGATGGCGCGCCACGTTATCCACAGGCCGGCGACTACGCCGCCGCCGCGCCGTTCGACCCCGTCGACTTCCCGCTGGGCGCGGCGCGGGCCCAGGTGCACGAGACCTATATCGTCGCCCAGACCCGCGACGGCATGGTCATTGTCGACCAGCACGCCGCCCATGAGCGGCTGGTCTATGAACGGATGAAGGGCGAGATGGAATCCGGCGGCGTCGCCCGCCAGGCCTTGCTGCTGCCCGAGGTGGTCGACCTGGATCCCGCCGAGGCCGAGCGCGTCATCGCCCGCGCCGAGGAGCTGGCGACCCTGGGCCTGATCGTCGAGAGCTTCGGTCCCGGCGCGGTGCTGGTGCGCGAGACGCCCGCCCTGCTGGGCAAGACCGACGCCGCCGGGCTTGTGCGCGACATCGCCGATGATCTGGCCGAGAACGGCCAGGCCCTGGCGCTGAAGGAGCGGCTGGAAGAGGTGTGCTCGACCATGGCCTGTCACGGCAGCGTTCGCGCCGGCCGCCGCCTGAACGGCGCCGAGATGAACGCCCTGCTGCGCGAGATGGAGGCCACCCCCCATTCAGGCCAGTGCAACCATGGTCGGCCGACCTATGTGGAACTGAAGCTGGCCGATATCGAACGGCTATTCGGGCGGCGGTAGGCTTGAGCGTCAAGCGCCTGTGGGACGTCGATCACGCGACCTTGCTGGCGCCAGCTACCTCGGCCTTGACGGACCAGTCGTGCAGCGGCAGGCGCAAGGTCGAGCACGGCACGACATCGGTCGGAACTTCCAGAAGCTCGGTGATCGCCGGCCCGCTCAGGAAGGGTACGGCGTGCTCGATCCCGGCGTTCAGCTCACGCCGGGTCCGAACATCGGTAACGCCCTGCCAGATCCGCTTGCGCCGGTAGCCGGCGGCGTCGCGCATGAAGCGGGTGATCGCCGCGAGCCGCGCGGCCTCCCCGCCCGCCGGCAGCAGCAGGGTGACGCTGCTGGCGAAGTTGGGCGGCAGCTCGTCGACCTGGAAGGCCGGGTCGGTCACGCGCAAGTCGATGCGGCCGAAGAACGGGTCCAGAAAGCTCTTCAGCTGTGACAGGGCCGAGAACGACGGCGCGCGGGGCGTATCATAGACGCCCGCCGCGAGGCGTCCGCGCAGCTCCCTTGGCAGGGATTCCAGGTGCGGCAAAAGCTCGGACCGGGTGCTGGGCTTGACGGCCGCGGCGAAGTTGATCGGCAGGAACATGACCCCCGCCGGGAAGCGGCTGATCTCGCCGAGCGCGCCCTGCAGGGTGGAAATGTCGTGGTCGGCCTCATGAACGTCGAGAACCGGCTCATCCAGCCCATAGACCGAAATCGCGCCCGCCTCGCGCCAGACCGCGACATTGCCCACGAAGATCTGGCGCTGGCTATGGAATACGCCGCGGTAACCGGTCCGGGCCGGAGCGGGCCCAGACGGCGCGCCCCTCAGGGCCTCCATTGGCGGCTCGCCGGCCACCGGCCCGCCAGGGGGCGCGATGGAGCTGACGCCGTTCGGCGTGATCTTGCAGATCCGGCCCGCGAACGCTCCGTCGTCCTCGCCGTCCAGCAAGGCCTTGAGCTGAGCGGTCGGAACGCCAGCAAAGCGCATGACATCGTTCTGGTTGCCCTCGAAGGTGAGGAGCGCGATCTCGCCCTCGCCCTTGTCGCCAAACAGCTTGTGCTGCAGGTCGCGCGCCAGGGCCTGCAACTCGCGAGCGTCCAGGGCCAGGGCGCGCGGATCGGTGAGAACGAACGAGAAGGGCGCGACCAGGCCGTGCCGGCGCGGCCAGAGCCACTTGGTCTCCAGATACGCGCCGGCGACCTTGGCCACCAGGGCGGCCATGGTCTCGGGATCCGAGAACCGCAGTTCCTCGCCAACGAAAATTTTCAAACACGCCAGAGCCGTCATGCGGGTGATCCTGCGCGCGGAAGGTTAGCAAGCCCATGGAGCGAGACGTCGCCGACCTGCGGCCAACCGACGCGGCGTGGAGCCAGCGCGTCGGCATTCACTGGAAGCGAAGAAACGGACCCGGTTTGGCGCCTCTGGACCACCCGGTCCCCAAGCGGGTCAAGCCGCGTCGCGGGCCTGGAGCAGAGGCGCGCCTTCGGCCTTCGCCACCGGGACGTCGAGAAAGCCGGTGATCGCCGGCCCCTGGACACGGGCCACCCCGCCCTGGCGGCAGGCCTCAAGCTCATTGGCGGTCTGCACGCCCGCCACGATCTGCAGCACGGCCTTGCCGCGATAGACGTTCTGTCGCTCGACGAACTTCAGGATCGCGGCCAGCCGCTCCCGTTCGTCATCGCCGGTGAGACTCAGGGTCACGCTGTCGATCAGCTCGGGCGGGAGATTGTGCACCGGGAAGGTGGGATCCACCACATTGAGGTCGAGGAAGGTGAAGGCGCCCTTCAGGAAGGCGCGCATCTGCTGGACCAGGCCAATCGACGCCTCGCGCGGCGTGCCATAGACGCTGGCCCCCAGGCGCGGCTGCATGTCGAGCGGATAGCGCGACAGCCGGCGCTTATAGGCCTCCTGCGACGACGGCGTCGTCAGGTTCCAGAAGCCGAAGGGAAGATAGAGGTCGCCAAACGTCGTGGGCTTCAAGACGGGCTGGGCGTCGTTGAGACAGGCCAGGTCACGGGTCAGCAGCGCCGAGTCCAGCTCGGGCGGGGGCCCGATCAGGTCGGCGCGCAGGCCGACCACCGATCCCACGAAGGCGTCGCCGGTCAGGTCGTACAGTCCCCACCAGCCGGTCTGCGACGGCGGCGGCGGCGGGGCTTCCTTGGCCTTGGCGACGGTGGGCGGCGGCGGGGTGGGACGCTTCTGGGCTTGGGCTTGGGCTTGGGCGGGAGCCGGGGTCGGGGCGGGGGTGGGCGGCGGCGGCGCCGAGGCGGCGGCCTTGGCCTCTCGGGCCTCCTCGCGTGTGCTCGGTACGGCGCGGATAGCGTCGGCGGTGATCACCTGAACGCGGCCGGCGGCGCCGCCATAGCCCTCGCCGGCGACCAGACCGGCCAGTTCGGCCTGGCTGAGGCTGGCGAATTTCAGCACCGCGGTCTCGTCGCCCTCGAAGGTCATCAGGCAGACCTGACCGCTCTTGCGACCGGGGAACAGGCTGGCCTCAAGCTCGGCGGCCAGGGCCTGCATCTCGACGGGGTCCAGCTGCGCCGCGCGATTGTCGGCCAGAACGAAGGCCAGCGGCGCCACGGCGCCATACCGGCGCGGCGGGGTCCAGCGGACCTTGAGATAGACGTCCGCCGCCTCCTGGGCGCGCGCGGCCGGGAAGGCGTCATCATCAATGAGCAGGCGCAGACAGGCGATCGCGGTCATGACGCCTGCATAGCCGCAATTCCTCGCCAATTGGTTAGGGACACTGGTATGCGAGTATTAACTCAACCCTTGGTTCTGAGCGATGCGTGCCCCGTCCTGAGCGGCAGATCCGCCTGTTGGAACGCCTGTTCCTGCAAGGGTTCGCCGAACGGCGCACTGACGAATGGCCCGCTCACCGACGACACTCTCAGCTCGCGGCACAGGTCAAATTCGCGGCGCGAGCGAAGGCCCGTGACGCCTTGCCGCAGCTTGAGGTCGAGATATTGCCGACGCGTCGACAGGAACCGCCGAAGGCTCAGCAAACGCTGGAGCTCATCGGTTCCTGACAATTGCAGCACCACCCCGTCGATGAGACCCGCCGGAACGGCCCGGACGTTGAAACCAGGATCTTCGATTCGAAGTTCGACCCGCTGGAACACCGGCCGCAGCAGATCCCGCAGGGGCGCGATGGCCGAGAACGGCAGGTCCCGCGGCACGTCATAGACCTGGGCGCTGAGCTGCCCCACGACCTCGCGGGACAGGGACGCCAGCTTGGCCTGATACACCTCGCGTAGGCTGGCCCGCACCATGCTCCACATGCGAAAATCCGTTTGCACGCACAGGTTCGGCTGCCTTTGGATAACGGCGATGTTCGCATCCAGAATGGCCAGGTCCGACCGCATGTAGTCGCTGTCCTCCAGGACTGTCTTTTCGGGCTCGCGCAGCATGAACTGCGGCTGGCTGGCCTCGAAATACTCGGTCACGGGATTGTAGACGCCGCGCCATCCCAGGCGCGGCCCCTCGGTGGAGTCGGCCGCGGCCTGGGCGACACCGCGTGGCGTGGAGCCCCACGGGGCCAGCTCATGCACGCCGTCCCGCGTGATCACCCGGGTGCGCCCGACGGGCGGCGGCGGCTCTCCGCCGCGCATGGACAGCAGCTCGGCCTCGGGCAGGCTTGAAAAACGCAGGACCTCCTTCTCGTCGCCCTCATAGGTGAGCATGCACAGGTCATCGCGGCCTTGAGTGCCGAACAGACGAAGCTGAAGCTCGCTGGCGATCTGTTTGAGTTCCTCGCCATCCAGAAAGTCGGCATGGGGGTCGATCAGAACATAGGCGCCGGGCGCGACCTGACCAAAACGCCGGGGCGAGGGCCAGCGGCTCTCGATATAGAGCGCGGCGGTGCGATCGATCTTGCCGGGCGTCACGCCGTCAGCAGACGCCTCGCGCGCGCCGTGTTCGATGCAGATTCTCAGACATGCCATGCCGCCCATGCGGCGGATATGCCCGAAGACGGTTACCAATAGCTTGGGCGCGCACCCAAACTGGGTATATCCCTGTCACAGCAAGCCGACGAACACTCAAAATCTTGAAGATTTGAGATCGGTCATATTGTCGCACCCATCTCTATTCGAAATGAGTATTTCAAAAAGTCCGCCGAGACACGCTCCCGCAAGCTAGGTGAATGTCTCCGTCAGCCGGAAGTCCAGCCGCTGCTTGACGCCCGGCCAATCGGCGTCGGTGATCGAGAACACCGCCGTGTCGCGCACGTGGCCCGTCCAGGTGATCTTGTGATTGCGCAGCACGCCATCCTTGTCGGCGCCCAGCTTCTCGACCGCCGCCTGGCTGCGGGCGTTGCGGACGTCGATCATGAACTCCACCCGGATCGCGCCGGCGGCGAAGGCGTGACCCAGCATCAGGCGCTTGCTCTCCGGATTGACCGGCCCAGAGCGCGCATCGGGATGCAGGAAGGTGGAGCCGACCTCCAGGCCCTTGTGCAGCTTGCGGATGTTCAGATAGCTGGACGTGCCCACCACCTTGCCGTCAGACAGCCGGCGGATGGCGAAGCCGATCCGCTCGCCGCGCCGGGTCTCGCCCTGCAGCGCCCCCCACCAGTCCTCGAAGCCCTCGCCGCAGCCGTTGGTCGACATGATCTCCCAGCTGGCGGGATCGCAGTCGATCGCGCCGCGCAGCTCCTCGCGCAGGGGCCCGGGAAGATCGGGGGTGATGGGTTCCAGCCGAACATGGCGGCCTTCGAGGGGGAGAATCTGGATGTCCATGGGAGGCATCTTGCGGGCTCAAGTCCCCATGCTGCAAGTCTGCTTGCCGTCCGCGTCAGCCCGGTGCTACAACACCTTCAAACAAACGTTTGAAGTCAGGGATCGGGAAGCGCCATGGATTTCGATATCTCCCCCAAGCAGCGTCAGTTCCTGGATCGCGTCACCGCGTTCATGGATGAGCACGTCTATCCCGCCGTTCCGGCCTACGAGGCCGAGATGAACGTCATCGGCGCCGACCGCTGGAAGGTCGTCCAGGTGCTGGAGGAACTGAAGGCCAAGGCCAAGGCGGCCGGGTTGTGGAACTTCTTCATGCCTCCGCACAGCGGCCAGACCCATGTGGACGACACGTTCGTCTTCGAGGGCGTGCAGCTGACCAACCTGGAATACAGCCTGATCGCCGAACAGCTGGGCAAGGTCGGCTTCGCGTCCGAGGTCTTCAACTGCTCGGCGCCCGACACCGGCAACATGGAAGTGCTGATGCGCTACGGCACGCTGGCCCAGAAGGAGCGCTGGCTGCGCCCCCTCATGAACGGCGAGATCCGCAGCGCCTTCCTGATGACCGAGCCGGACGTCGCCTCGTCTGACGCCACCAATATCGAGACCCGCATCGAGCGCGACGGCGACCACTATGTGATCAACGGCCGCAAGTGGTGGTCCTCGGGCGTGGGCGACCCGCGCTGCAAGGTCGCCATCGTGATGGGCAAGACCGACCCGGACAACGCCAGCCGCCACGCCCAGCAGAGCCAGGTTCTGGTGCCGCTGGACGCGCCCGGCATCGAGATCGTCCGCATGCTGCCGGTGTTCGGCTATGACGACGCCCCGCACGGCCATGCCGAGGTGATCCTCAAGAACGTCCGCGTTCCGGTGGAAGACGCCCTGCTGCTGGGCGAAGGCCGCGGCTTCGAGATCGCCCAGGGCCGCCTTGGCCCCGGCCGTATCCACCACTGCATGCGCACCATCGGCACGGCGGAAGTCGCGCTGGAAAAGATGTGCAAGCGCCTGATGAGCCGCAAGGCGTTCGGCAAGTTCATCTCCGACCAGTCGGTGTGGGAAGAACGCGTCGCCGACGCTCGCATCGACATCGAGATGTGCCGCCTGCTGTGCCTGAAGGCCGCCGACATGATGGACAAGGCCGGCAACAAGTCGGCCCGTCTGGAGATCGCCATGATCAAGGTCGCGGCCCCGCGCCTGGCCCTGAAGATCATCGACGACGCCATCCAGGCCCACGGCGGCGGCGGCGTGACCACCGACTTCGGCCTGGCCAAGGCCTATGCCGGCATCCGCACCCTGCGCCTGGCCGACGGCCCCGACGAAGTGCACCAGCGCACCATCGCCCGCATGGAATACGGCAAGTACGGCGATCTGGTTTACAAGCAGAAGGCCGAGAAGGAAGCGGCCCTGCACGTGCCGGGGATCCGCTGATCGGCTGATCACTCGCCCCCTCCTGACCGCTGCGCGGTCGTCCTCCCCCATAGGGGGAAGAGCGCCGCAGGCGCGGAGGGGGCAAGTGTTAGCCCCGCAAGACGCAAGAAGCGGAAAGACGCGCCAGATCCATCGCGCGATAGTCGCGACATGACCCGCCCGTCGCATCTCAGCCTCGACCGTCTCCCCTCGCCGATCGGCGAGATCCTGCTGGTCACCGACCAGGCGGGGGCCGTGCGGGCCATCGACTTCCATGACTATGCCCCGCGCATGACGCGACTTCTGCGTCTGCACTATGGCGACCTTCCCCTTGAGGCCGCCGCCGCCCCGAGCGCGATCCGCCATTCCCTGGCCGACTATTTCGACGGCCAGCTGGACGCCCTGCCGGCCATCTCCTGGGCCACGGGCGGAACCGCCTTCCAGCGCGCGGTCTGGACCGCCCTGATGGATGTGCCCGCCGGGACCACCTCGACCTACGCCGCCCTCGCCGCGCGGATCGGCAAGCCGGCCGCCACACGGGCCGTGGGGGCCGCCAACGGGGCCAATCCGATCGCGATCCTCGTGCCCTGCCACCGCCTGGTCGGCGCCAACGGGTCGCTCACCGGCTATGCCGGTGGACTTGAGCGCAAAGAATGGCTGCTAAGGCACGAGGGCGCGCGGACCTAGGCGATCATCCCGCCGCGCAGCACCAGGCGTCCGGGATTGAGGAACGGCAGGCTCAGAGTGACGCCGATCAGCACCTCGAACACCAAGTTGCCCAGGTTGAAGCCGCCGCCGGCCCGGTCGATCAGCAGCGAGGCCGCCCGGCCCAGCGCGGTCCCGAACCAGGCCAGGGCCAGGGCGAAGGCCATCGCCGCGCCGATCCCCGGCTGGTAGCCCAGATAGAGGGCCGCTCCGGCATGGGACAGAACCAGCAGGCCGCCAACCGCCCGACCTTCCGACAGCAGCGGGGTTGGCGCGGTCTCGCCTTCCGCCAGACCGGCCAGGCCCAGCATCTGGGCCGGCCGCGCCAGGGCGATCCCGCCCAGCGCGCCGCCGATCACGCAGGCGATCACGGCCAGCAGCAGGGACAGGGCGTAGCTCGACATGCGCGGGGCGCTCCTTGAGGTCGGTTCAGACGGGCGTCGCGGGCGCGGCGCCATGACAGACGGCCTCGATGTTGAACCCGTCCGGGTCCAGAACGAAAGCGCCGTAATAGTCTGGATGATAATGAGGGCGAAGTCCGGGCGGACCGTTGTCCCGCCCGCCCGCCGCCAGGGCCGCCGCATGGAAGGCGTCGACCTGGGCCGGGGTCTCGGCTCGAAACGCCACATGCACCTTGCCCTGCGCCGCATCCTGGCCGGCGATCCAGAAGAACGGGCGGGTGTCACCATAACCCGTCGACTGCACGCCGCCGGTGAACTCCGGCGGCACGGTGTAGAGCCGGGAGAGGCCCAGCGGCGCCAGGGCCTTGTCATAGAAGGCCGCCGAGCGATCGAAATCGGCCACGCCCAGGGTGATATGGTCGATCATTTCACCAGCACCTCGAAGACCCGTCGGGTGTCGCTGGCCTTGTCGGGCATCCACGGCTGCTTGAGGGTGAAGGACAGCTCGGCCCTGCCCCGCGCCGTGGCCTGATAGGTGAAGATCGTCATGATCGCCCCGCCCGGGAGGGCGGCGTTGGTGGTCTGGCTGGAGCCGCCGGTCAGAACCGTGGCGTCGGCCTCCCGATCCAGTCGCCAGGAATAGCCCGTGCCGGCGTTCAGCGGCAGTTCGATCCGCAGCGTCTGCCCGGGAGCCAGCACGACCGGTCCAGCATCCGAAACCGTCAGGGGCCCCGGCGGCGGGGGCGGGGCGCTGGCGCAACCGGCCACGAGGATCAGGCCCAGACTGGCCGCCAGGGCCAAGGATAAGAAGCGTTTCATCAAGCCTGTCCTAGCTGGCCGCCGAGGCGGCGCGGGGCGATTGGCGCGCCAAAATCGGAGGGCGCGATCCTTGACTCCGCCATCCCCCGGCACTACCTCCTGCCCGGCGCTGGCACTCACTGGGGGAGACTGCTAACAGCAGTGCTTCCCTCGCTGGCGATCCCTAATTCTAACCGTCCCGACGGAGAACATCCTATGAAATTTCGTCCCCTGGGCGACCGCGTCCTCGTGAAGCGCGTCGAAGAAGAAACCAAGACCAAGGGCGGGATCATCATCCCCGACACCGCCAAGGAAAAGCCGCAAGAGGGCGAAGTCGTCGCCGTCGGCCCCGGCGCCCGTAACGACAAGGGCGACGTCGTCGCTCTCGACGTGAAGGCTGGCGATCGCATCCTGTTCGGCAAGTGGTCGGGCACGGAAGTGAAGGTCGATGGTCAAGACCTGCTGATCATGAAGGAAAGCGACGTTCTGGGCGTGGTCGAGGCCTAAGCCCTCCTCCGTCCGAACCAAGCTTTCGACCCCAAATTTCTCTTTAAGAAGGGCTCATACACATGGCCGCTAAAGACGTTTATTTCTCCTCGGACGCGCGCGACAAGATGCTGCGCGGCGTCAACATCCTCGCCAACGCGGTGAAGGTGACCCTCGGCCCCAAGGGTCGTAACGTCGTGATCGAAAAGTCCTTCGGCGCCCCGCGCTCGACCAAGGACGGCGTTTCGGTCGCCAAGGAAATCGAACTGGCTGACCGCTTCGAGAACCTCGGCGCGCAGATGATCCGCGAAGTCGCTTCGAAGACCAACGACAAGGCCGGCGACGGCACCACCACCGCCACCGTTCTGGCTCAAGCCATCGTTCAAGAAGGCCTCAAGTCGGTCGCCGCCGGCATGAACCCGATGGACCTGAAGCGCGGCATCGACAAGGCCGTCGCCATCGTCGTCGCCGACATCAAGGCGTCGTCCAAGAAGGTCACGACCAACAACGAGATCGCCCAGGTCGGCACCATCTCGGCCAACGGCGACAAGGACGTTGGCGAAATGATCGCCAAGGCCATGGACAAGGTCGGCAACGAAGGCGTCATCACCGTCGAAGAAGCCAAGACCGCCGAGACCGAACTCGACGTCGTCGAAGGCATGCAGTTCGACCGCGGCTACCTGTCGCCCTACTTCATCACCAACCCCGACAAGATGGAAGTTCAGCTCGAAGAGCCGCTCATCCTGCTGTTCGAAAAGAAGCTCTCGTCGCTGCAGCCGCTGCTGCCGGTGCTGGAAGCCGTCGTTCAGTCGGGCCGTCCCCTGCTGATCATCGCCGAGGACGTCGAGGGCGAAGCCCTGGCCACCCTGGTGGTCAACAAGCTGCGTGGCGGCCTGCGCGTCGCCGCCGTCAAGGCTCCGGGCTTCGGCGATCGCCGCAAGGCGATGCTGGAAGACCTGGCCATCCTGACCGGCGCTCAAGTCGTGTCGGAAGACCTGGGCATCAAGCTCGAGAACGTTTCGCTCGAAATGCTCGGCAAGGCCAAGAAGGTCACGATCACCAAGGACGACACCACCATCGTCGACGGTATCGGTGAGAAGGACGCGATCGAGGCCCGTATCGCCCAGATCAAGCGCCAGATCGAAGACACCACGTCGGACTACGACAAGGAAAAGCTGCAAGAACGTCTGGCCAAGCTGGCCGGCGGCGTTGCCGTGATCCGCGTCGGCGGCTCGACCGAAGTCGAAGTGAAGGAAAAGAAGGACCGCGTCGACGACGCCCTCAACGCGACCCGCGCGGCCGTTGAAGAAGGCATCGTCCCCGGCGGCGGCGTCGCCCTGCTGAAGGCCTCCAAGGCCCTGGCTGGCCTGGTGGGCGACAACGCCGACCAGACCGCCGGCATCGCGATCATCCGTCGCGCCCTGCAGGCCCCGATCCGTCAGATCGCCGAAAACGCCGGCGTTGAAGGTTCGATCGTGGTCGGCAAGGTTCTGGAAAGCGACTCGGCCACCTTCGGCTTCAACGCCCAGACCGAACAGTATGTCGACCTGATCGTGGACGGCGTCATCGACCCGGCCAAGGTTGTCCGCACCGCTCTGCAGGACGCCGCCTCGGTGGCCGGCCTGCTGATCACCACGGAAGCCGCGATCGTCGAAGCCCCCAAGAAGGGTGGCGGCGCCGGTGGCCCTCCGGGCGGCGGCATGGGCGGCATGGGCGACATGGACTTCTAGTCCACGCTTCCCAGCTAGACATGACGAAGGGCGGGACCGAAAGGTCCCGCCCTTTTTCTTTGCCCTGTGGACAGGTCGCCAAAGACGGCAAGGCGTTTGCAAGCGTCACCGTGGGTTGTTTCAAAAGGGCACAACCTTCGCATGTCTTTTTGGGGAGCTCCCGTCCAAATGTCCGTTCGAGCAATCGCCGTCGCCGTGGCCAGTCCGCTGGCGCTTCTGGGCGCCGTCACCGCCTTGCCAGCCCAGGCCCAGTCGCAGGCCTCCTGCGGCTACTACTATGGCTGCCCGCCCACCGCGGCGCCGGCCATCCCGAGCCGCGAGGTCCTCGCCGAGCGTGTTGTCCTGGAGCGACTCTATGCCCGCAGCAGCGGCGTCTATGGCGACGAAAAGCGCAAGCGCAGCTCGCGTCGCGACAAGGATGCCGTCGTGGAGCGGATCGTGGAGCGCCCGGTCTATATCGACCGTCCCGTCTATGTGGACCGCGCGACCGGCTATCCGGTGGCCCCGCCCGCCTATGGCGCCGCGCCCCCCTATGGCCAGCAGCCCTACGCGCCGCCTCAGCCCGTCGATGGTCCCCGGCCCCTCGGCCCTCCCAACGGCGTGCAGAGCCAGCAAGTCTATCGTCAGGGCGGCGGTCAGGTTCAAACCTACCAGTACGGCTCCACCGGCGCCTATGGCTCGACGGAAACCCAGCACCAGGGCTGGACCTCCTCGCAGCACGGACGCGGCTGGACGCCGAACGGTCCGGACACCCGCCAGGACGGCTGGGCCCCGGGTCCCGACAACCGCTATGGTCCCGGCGGCGGCTGGCTGCCGCGCACGATGGAGTCCGCCTTCGGGCCGACGCCCATGGAACAGCCCTACGCGCGCCCCGCCTACTAGGGCCTGCGCCGGGCGAGCCGGACGGACATCAGGGCGGGATCGAAAGATCCCGCCCTTTCTCTTGCGCAATCCATCAAGTTAACGGCGCCATGCATCCAACCGCCAGCGCCAGCGTTTCTCCGTCTGAAGAGCAAAAGCCGACGGAAGGCGATCCATCTCCATGCGCCGCATCCACCACATCAATCACCGCCGCATGCCCCGCGCCGGTCTCGTCATGTTCGCCATCGCGTTATGGCTGGCCCTGGGCCTGATCAGTCAGGCCGCCTTCCAGCTGGTCGGCTAGGGTTTTCCGATCCCGGTGTCGGATCGGGGCGGGCTGGCGCGTCCTTGTGCGTAACGTCCTCCGTCGAAGGCGCCGCCATGACATCCAGCCTCTCCCTCCAGCCCCGCATCGAGCAACGCCCGGCCCTGCGTCTGGTCGGCACGATCTGCGACTACGCCTTCGCCGATGGCGACATGCTGCGCGCCCTGCCCATGCAGTGGGCCGCCTTCGGAGACTTGATCCCCATGCCGCCCGAGGGGGGCGAGCCGATCAGCTTCGGCGTCGCCCTGCCCACCGAGGATCCTGGCTGTTTTCGCTACATGACCGCCTATCCGCTCGCGCCGGGTGAGGCCAATCCGGCCCGCCTGAGCCAGTTGATCGTGCCCGCCGGGACCTATCTGGTCTTTCCGCATCATGGCCACGTCTCAACGCTGAACAAGACGGTGTCCGCCGCGTGCGCCGGGCGTCGTCCGGCCAAGGGCTTTCCCAGCTTCCTGGAATATTATGGCTCCGGCTTCGACCCGGCGACGGGGCTGGGCGACATCGAGGTCTGGCTCCCTCTCGCGGATTGACCTTCCGTCCGGCCCCCGCGCCGGATACAGGCAAGGCATGTTTCGCCAGCGCCCCGACGCCGATCTTCTCGTTCAAGGCTGGGTCATCGGCGTGATGGTCGAGGTCCCAGGCGAACGCCTGCCCGTCCGCCACTATTTCGGCGTCGGCAAGGCCGAGCGCGCCCAGGCCGAGTGGGCGGCCGTCGATCTGGCCCTCGAAGTGGGCGCGGTGGCCTCCAGCCCGTTCCGGGGCGTCGAGCCTGTCGAGGCCCTCCGCGAGATCGTCGCCTATCGCATGCGCGACCTGGGCCTCAAGCCCGGCGAGGTCCGCGCCCTGGGTGACAAGTTCCCCCGCCGCTGGCTGCCGGTTCAGACCGAGTCCTAATAGCGCTTGCCGCCGCCACAACCGCCACAGCCCGAGCCCCCGCCCACGGTCACGCGCACAGAACTGGACGCCGACGCCGAGGCAGACGCCGAGCTTCTGGCCGAGGCGCCGGCGGAACCGCCCGCCCAGCCGCCGCCCTGGCCGCTGACGACGCCGCCGTAATAGCCGCCGCCCCGGCCGCCGGAGGGTCGTCCCACATAGCCGCCGCCGATATAGGGCGGCTCGTAATAGTCTTGAGGCGCCGTCACGACGGGCTGAGGCAGCCAGCCGCCGCCCGGGCCATAGCGGCTGGGGACGTTCTGATTGCCGCCGTAATAGGCCGCGCCGCCCCAGGAACGGCTCTCAAGGCTCTCTTCGTAGCGCGTGCTTTCCGACTCGTAGCTTTCGTCACTGATGATCACGCCGCCCGAGGCGCGATGGTCCTCGCGCCGGCGCTCATGGCGCGGCCCGCAATCGCAGTCGCGCTCCACATAGACCGGCCGCTCGACGACGCGGTCGACATAGACGGGCCGATCCACAATGCGCTCGACCGGGACGTGGACGATCTTCTCGACGATCCTGTCGACAGGCCGGTCGACGGGCCGATCCACATAGACCTTCTTCTCGACCACCCGGTCCACCGGACGATCGATATAGACCGGCTTTTCGATCACGCGGTCGACATAGACCACCTTGGTCACGGGCTTGGGCCGCCTGGCTGGCGCGGGTCGCGAGGCGGGCTTCTTGTGGAGCTGGGCCGGATAGCCGTCGGCCAGAACCGGCGCGGCCACGCTCGTCGCCGCGGCCATCGCGCCGAAAAGCAGAAGGGTCCTGAACGGCGTCATCATCGGGTCTCGCACTCAAAAACACGTACCGTTTCGAGACGGCGTTCCGCCGCGGCGCAACAACCAGGCCACAACAACCGGGCTGCGGGGCCTTGGCGCGGCCGCCGCTTTTCGCCATGGTCGTACAAACAAGCGTTTGAGCGCGAAGTGGGGAAACGATGTCCAAGACCATGCTGGCCGCGATGGGCCTGACCGCCGGCCTGCTGCTGGGAAGCGCCGCCTGCGCCCAGCCCCCGACCGCCGCGACGCCGAACGACTATGCCATGGCCGACAACTGGCTGTGCCTGCCGGGCCGCGCGGACGCCTGCGCCACCGACCAGACCGCCACGATCGTCGCCGCCGACGGCAAGACGACCACCGAGGCCTTCACGCCGGCCGCCAGCCCGGCGGTCGACTGCTTCTATGTCTATCCCACCGTCTCGACCGATCCGGGCGCCAACAGCGACATGGTCATCGACCCGGCCGAGCGTTCGGTGGTCGAGCAGCAGCTGAACCGCTTCGCCAGCCAGTGCCGGATCTACGCGCCGATGTACCGGCAGATCACCGTGGCGGCCCTGCGCAAGGTGATGATGGGCGGTCAGGCCGGCGACGCCGCCCTGGCCTATGGCGACGTGCGCGACGCCTGGAACCACTACCTGACCCACGAGAACAAGGGGCGGGGCGTGGTTCTGATCGGCCATAGCCAGGGCTCGCGCGTCCTGCTGCAATTGCTGAAGGAAGAGATCGACGGCAAGCCCGTTCAGAAGCAGATGGTGTCGGCCCTGATCCTGGGCATGAACACGCCGCTGGCCGCGACGGGCAAATACGGCTCGATCCCGACCTGCGCCAGCGCCAGCCAGATCGGCTGCCTGGTGTCCTATGTCTCGTTCCGGGCCTCGTCTCCGCCGCCCGCCACCAGCCGCTTTGGCAGGATCGATGACGCCGGACAGCGCTCCGCCTGCGTCAACCCCGCCGCCCTGTTGGCCGGCAAGGCCCAGACGGAAACCGCTCCGCTGAACGCCTATCTCGGGACCAGACCGATGGGGTCGTCATCGGCCGCGCCCAAGCCCTGGGCCAGGGATCTGACCGTGACCACGCCGTTCGTTTCGGCGCCCGGCCTGCTGTCGGCCCGGTGCGTCAGCGAAGGGCCGTTCACCTATCTGTCGGTCTATGTGAATGGCGATCCGGCCGATCCGCGCGTCGACGACATCACCGGCGACATCCTGATCATGGGCCAGCCCTTGAAGGACTGGGGTCTGCACCTGATCGACGTGAACCTGTCGATGGGTGATCTGGTGGCGCTGGTCGGCGAGCAATCCAAGGCCTATGTGGCCGCCCCATGACACCGCGAAACGGGGGAGCTGGCGCTCCCCCGAAACGTCGAACTATTTGGTCGCGCCCTTGAAGATGACGCCGCCCAGCAGCAGCACCAGCACGAAGCCGATCAGGAACAGGAAGAACAGAATCTTGGCGACGCCCGCAGCGGCGCCGGCAATCCCGGTGAAGCCCAGGGCCCCGGCGATCAGGGCGACAATGGCGAGAATGATGGCCCACTTCAGCATGGTGCGTTTCCTTGTTTGGGAAGCCGGCAGCGCTTCTGACGAAACAACCCGCCAGAGCGCACGCCGTTCCTTGTTTTCGCCGCCCGAGGCCGGTAACCGATAGTCATGGCGTCCAAGCCCGAAAGCCCGACCGAACCCTTCAAGCGCGCCCTGGCGCACGCCGCGCGCTCGCTTGCCGAAATGCCGGATCTGGAGGTCGTGTTCTCCGGCGATGGTCCCCAGTTGCTGGGCAAGCGGGCCGTGCTGCCGCATCCGCCGCGTGACCTGAACAGCAAGGAAGCCGCGCGCATTCGGGGGCTGGCCGACCAGATGGCCCTGCGCCTGGCCCACCACGACGCCGTGGCCCACGCCCGCGCCCGCCCCTCTTCGCCCGACGGTCAGGCCGCTTTCGAGTCGATCGAGCAGGCGCGGCTGGAAGCCATCGGCGCCAACGCCATGGGCGGGGTGCGGGGCAATCTGACGGCGGCGCTGGAAGCGCGGCTGGAAAAGCAGGGCCTGACCCGCAATGTCGCCCTGGACCGCCAGTCGGCCCCGATGGCCGAGATCCTGGGTCTGCTGGTCCGCGAACGCCTGACCGGCGACGCCCCGCCCGAGGGCGCCAGGGCCCTGGTCGACATCCTGCGCGCCGACATCGAGGCCAAGGCTGGCAAGGATCTGGACCGCCTGGCGGCCGCCATCGGCGACCAGGCCGCCTTTGCCCGCGTGACCCGCGAGATCCTGCGCGATCTGGACCTGGGCGAGGAGATGTCCGACGCCACCGAGAGCTCGGACGAGGACGACGGCGACCAGGAGCAGCAAGACCAGACCTCCGACGAAGACCAGGGCGAAGGCGAGGGGGAGCAGCCCGAGGGCTCCTCTCCGCAGGAAACCGAGGCCTCCGACCGCGAGACCGAGGCCGGCGACGAGGAGATGGTCCAGTCCGAGCAGGACGGCGAGCCCGAAGACAGCGACGAGAGCCCCGAGATGGGCGACGGCGCCAAACCGGCTCGCCCCGACAGCGGCCCCGCCCAGCCCGGCGAGCCGGCCTACAAGATCTTCACCAGCGCCTATGACGAGATCGTCCCGGCCGAGGACCTCTGCGACGCCGAGGAGCTGACCCGGCTGCGGGCCTATCTGGACCAGCAGCTGTCGGCGCTTTCCAGCGTGGTCTCGCGACTGGCCAACAAGCTGCAGCGCCGTCTGCTGGCCCAGCAGAACCGTGCCTGGACCTTCGATCTCGAGGAAGGGATGCTGGACGTCGCCCGCCTGACGCGGGTGATCATCGACCCCACCGCGCCGCTGTCGTTCAAGCAGGAAGAGGACCAGGAGTTCCGCGACACCGTCGTGACCCTGCTGATCGACAATTCCGGCTCGATGCGCGGCCGGCCGATCATGGTGGCCGCCGTCTGCGCCGACATCCTGGCCCGCACGCTGGAACGCTGCGGCGTCAAGACCGAGGTGCTGGGCTTCACCACCCGCGCCTGGAAGGGCGGCACATCGCGCGACGAGTGGGTCAAGGCCGGCAAGCCCCCGGCTCCGGGCCGTCTGAACGACCTGCGCCACATCATCTACAAGGCCGCCGACTCGCCCTGGCGCCGGGCCCGCAAGAACCTGGGCCTGATGATGCGCGAAGGCCTGCTGAAGGAAAATATCGACGGCGAAGCCCTGATGTGGGCCCACCAGCGCCTGATCGGCCGGCCCGAAGCCCGCCGCATTCTGATGGTGATCTCCGACGGCGCGCCGGTGGATGACAGCACCCTGAGCGTCAATTCCGGTCACTATCTGGAGCGCCATTTGCGCCAGGTCATCGCCGAGATCGAGGGCAAGAGCCCGGTCGAGCTGATCGCCATCGGCATCGGCCATGACGTGACGCGCTACTACCGCCGCGCCGTGACCATCGTCGACGTGGAACAGCTGGGCGGCGTGCTGGTCGAGCAACTGGCCGCGCTGTTCGACGAGGAGCCCCGGGCCGTCAAGCGCGCGCGGGGTCTGCTGGCCCCGTTGCAGACCGTTCAGCCCTCGGCGCCCAAGGCGGCCCGCAAGGTTCCCGCGTGATCGGACTGCGCGCCGCCCTGGTGCTGGCGCTGGCCGTTGGCATGCTGGGCCATTGCGGCCGCAAGCCAGCCCCGCCGCTCTTGCCCGTGGCTCCGGTCAAGGCCGGCCCCCAGATCGCCCTGCAGACCACGCCCGTGCCGCTGGACGCCTCCAACCCAGCCAGGACGACGCTGGAAGGCTTCGTCTTCGCCGGTGGCGTCGCCATCACAAGTTCCGAGACCTCGCGCCTGCACGGTCTGTCGGATCTGGCCATCACCCCGGACGGTGGGGTGGCGGCCGTTACCGACTTTGGCGATCTCTTCCAGGCTCGGCTGGTGCTGGATCCCGCCGGCCGACTGATTGGCCTGGCGGACGGCAAGCTGGAGGGCCTCAGGGGCCCCGATGGTCAGCCGTTGCAAGACAAGGACAAGGCCGACGCCGAGGGTCTGGCGATCCTTGCCAATGGCGACCGCCTGATCAGCTTCGAGCGCGACCATCGCATCTGGCTGTATCCGGCTGGCGGCGGCGCCCCGCGCCCGGCGCCCAAGCCCGCGACGACCCTTCCCTACAATGAAGGCATGGAGGCCCTGGCCGCCTATCCGGCCGCCGGTCCCGACGCTTATCTGGTGGGCGGCGAGGAGGGCGAAACCTGGCTCTGCAAGCTGTCGGCCGCCTGTCAGGCGCTGGCCCCGCAGCAGGGCCCTGACTTCACCTGGGGCCTGACGGCCATGACCGCGTTCAGCGGCCCGGCTATCGCCACGCTTCATCGAGGCTTCGATCCCATCCGGGGCTGGCGCGCAATCGTGCGGTTCGTGGCCAATCCGATGGCCCCCGCCGCCAGGCAGGCCCAGGTCGCCAGCCTGCATCTGGACGGCTCGACCACGCGCGACAACTACGAGGGCCTGGCCCTGAGCACCACGCCCTCGGGCGCCACGCGGATCTATCTGATCTCGGACGATGGCGGCCTGCCGGGCCAGCGCACCCTGCTGATGGCCTTTGACTGGACACCGCCGCCCCCGCCGCCGCCGGCCCCGCCCAAGGCCAGGAAGCCGGTCCGGAAGCGCTAGGCGCGCCCCTTCGCTCTGCGCCCGCCACAGCCCCGGAGCGACGCGGGGAGAAAATAGGTACCGCTAACATTTTTATGCTGCAGCGCAGTATCTCACTTGCACCGACAACGTTGTCATGTATTTTGGCCTCGACGGTTACGAGGCGAGACCCAGATGCCGTCAGAGGAACGCGTCGGGAGGAGGTTGAACCCAACCCCCTTTCCGGGACTACAAACATGATCCGTCTTCTCGTTCTGGCCATCTCGGCCCTGATGACCCTCTCCGCCGGCGCCGCCAGCGCTTCGGAACTGACCGTCAAGGTCGCCGGCAAGGCCACCCCGCAGGTCCACGCCGACCTGGTGGACGCCGCGAAAACCCTGTGCCGCGAGGATTTGGGCGACACGCGCTTTGGCCTCGACCTGATGCCCTACTGCGTCCGCGAAGTGACCCGCAACGCCGTCGACAAGGTGCGCAGCCCCGAGCTGACCGCCTATGACAAGGCCTATGGCCGCTCGGCCTATCTGGTGAAGGTCAGCCGTTAACCCCACCCCTCGACCGTGTATCAGGCGACCCGCGAAGCGCCCGCTTCGCGGGTCGTTTCATATTGGGGCAGCTGCAAAAAAATATGGGTGCAGCGCAACATTATCGTTGATAACCCAATTGAGCGCGACTATGGCTTTTACCTGATGGCCAAGCCGGCGAGAACCGGATGCACCGTCAGAGGAACGCGTCGGGAGGAGGTTGAACCCAACCCCCTTTCGTGGACTAAAAACATGATCCGCACCATCGCCCTGGCCGTTTCGGCCATCGCCCTGACCGTCGCCGCTCCCGTTTCGGCCGCTGAAATGCGCGTCAAGGTCGCCGGCAAGTCCGCCGAGCAGGTTCGCGCCGACATCGTCAAAGCCGCCAGCACCGTCTGCTGGCAGGACGTGCGCGGCGAAGCCCTCTCCGGCTATCTGTACCCGGCCTGTATCCGCGCCTCGGTCAGCGACGCCATCGCCAAGATCAACAGCCCGGCCCTGACCGCCTACAACACCGCCAACCCGACCTCGGGCTCGGTGACCTCGCGCTAAGCCAAACCTACCTTTTCAGTAGCGTACCAAACCCGGCGCGGTCCTCCGCGCCGGGTTTTGCTTTGCCTGGACGCCAGACAACAGACGCGAAAAGACCCGCGAGGATCGCTCCTCGCGGGTCTTTCAACATTCGATCGAGATCGTCGCCCTGGTCTGCCGCGCGTCGGACGCCGAAACCGGCATCCACGTTCGGCTGACGCGTTTAGGCGGCGACGGCCACGGCGGCGGCCTTGGCCTTGGCCTTGACCTGCGACTTGATCTTCAGGGCGCGCGGCGACAGCTGCTCGTCCTTGGCGCCCAGCAGGAACACGTCCAGGCCGCCCTTGAAGTCCAGGGTGCGCAGGGCGGCGTTGCTGATGCGCAGACGGAAGGTCTGGCCCAGCGAATCCGAGGCCAGCGTCGCCGGCGACAAGGCCGGCAGGAAGCGGCGCTTGGTCTTGATGTTCGAGTGGCTCACATTGTGGCCGACCATCGGACCGATACCGGTGAGTTCGCAGCGGCGCGACATGGGACTACCTTGGCTGGGCGAAGCCGGAGCTTCGCAGACATGAATTTCGGGGCGCGGAGGGCGAGCCGCCACGCGAGAGCGGGCGATATAGGCGAAGGGCGCCAGCCGAGTCAAGGCGGCAAGCCCGCTTCGAGCCGTCCTGCTGGATGAAGATCGCCTCACGACCGCCTTCAAGACAGGTTCATCTGGCTCCCTATATAGAGAGCCCATGAAGGAGCACCCGTCCATGCGTCTGATCGCCCTCGCCCTGACCGCCGCGGGTCTCGCCCTGACCGCCGGCCCGAGCCTGGCCACCCAGCCCGCGCCGACCACGATTCTGCCCGGGCACTGGGAATACAGCTACCGGATCGGCCCCATCCCGGCCGGCGACGAGTCGCGCTGTCTGAAGCAGGCCGATGTCGAGCAGTTCGCCAAGGGCATCTGCACGCGCAAATATACCTGCGACTACACCACCCGGGTGGTGAAGGACGGCAAGATCGCCCTGAAGGGCGCCTGGACCGACAAGAAGGGCCGCGTGGCCCCGGTGACCGCCAAGGGCGACTACACCGCCGAGAGCTTCAAGCTGGACGTGAAGATGAAGACCATCAATGGGATTCCCCTGGCCGGGGTCATGGACGCCCGCCGCGTGGGAGCCCAATGCCCGGCCGGCGCCAAATAGCGGCGCTTCGCGGACGCATTTGTGGTTAATCTGAATTAAGGTACAATGGGTTGTAGGGAACAAAGACTGAATCGGCCGACGTCGCCGATTCGGTCCTGATTCGTTTCGCCCCTGTTCGCAAGTTCCGCTCGCGACGTTAACCCGCGCCGAGGCCTATCCCCCACGCGGCGGGGCCACCGAGAATTCCAGATCAAACAGGGTCGGCGCCGCGCTGGTCCGCGCCCGCTCCAGGGTCAGCAATTGAGCCTTGGTGTTCGCGCCGCCCTCGGCGCTGAAGCCGCCCATGCCGCCTGACGCGGCCAGCACGCGATGGCAGGGCACGACAATAGGCCAGGGGTTTTCGCCCAGGGCCTTGCCCACCGCCCGCGCGGCGCCGGGTTCACCCATGGCCCGGGCCACCTCGCCATAGGTCGAGGTTTCGCCGGGCGCGATGGCGCGGGCGATCTCATAGACCCGCCAGTTGAAGCCCTGGACCTGGCTCGGGTCGATGACGATGTCGGTCAGGTCGTCGCGGCCGCCAGCCAGCACGTCCAGCACCCGCTCGATAACGCGCTCGATCTCGGGCGGCGGCGGCGTTTCGGCCGCCTCGGGGAAGCGCTTGCGCAGACGGGCCCAGGCCGCGCCGGGCGTGGCCTCGGGCAGTTGCATGCCAATCAGCCCAGAATCGCCCCAGGCGACGCCACAGCGGCCAATCACCGTGTCGAAAAGCGCGAAAGCGGTCCCCTGCATCCCTCATTTATAGCATCGCGGTTGCGGCTTTCGAGCGGCGCCTTACGATTTCCATTTCTTGCTGTCTGGAGATCGCCGTGCGCCCCATCGTCCTCGCCGCCTTGCTGGCGTCCGCAACCATCTCGACAGCCTCGGCCGGCGACCTGCTGATCCACGGCGGGCCGATCCATACCGGGGTCGAGGCCACGCCGAGCGCGCAGGCCGTGCTGATCCGCGACAGCAGGATCCTGTTCGTCGGCGACCTAGCCGCCGCCCGCGCCAAAGCCGCCAAGGACGTCCGCGACTTCGACCTGAAGGGCGCCGCCGCCTTCCCCGGCTTTGTCGACGCCCACGCCCACCTGACCGGCGTCGGCCTGCGCGAACTGACCCTGAACCTGGATCAGGTCGGCTCGGTCGAAGACCTGGTCAAGGCGGTGAGCGCCTACGCCGTCGCCAACGCGAACGGCCCGATCTATGGCCGGGGCTGGATCGAAACCCACTGGCCCGAAAAGCGCTTCCCCAGCCGCGCCGACCTGGACCGCGCCGCGCCGGGCCGGGTCATCGTGCTGGAACGCTCCGACGGCCATGCCTCGGTCGCCAGCACGGCCGCCCTGGCCCAGGCCGGAATTGGCAAGGATACAGTCGCGCCGGCCGGCGGCCAGATCCTGAAGGGATCCGACGGACTGCCCAGCGGCATGCTGATCGATCACGCCCAGTCCCTGGTCGCCGGAGTCATCCCGCCCCCGTCGGAGGCCCTGAAGCGTCAGGCCCTGGAAAAGGCCGGCGCGCTCTACGCCTCACGCGGCTGGACCGGCCTTGGAAACATGAGCGTCGAGGCCCCGGACCTGGCCTTGATGACGTCGCTGGCGGCCGACGGGAAGTTTCACATCCGCGTCGACAACTACATGGACCCCAGCGGCGCCGCCGACGTTCTGGCCAAGGGCCCGTTCGAGGACGCCACCGGCCTGATCCGCACGCGGGGCATCAAGCTCTATATGGATGGCGCCCTGGGCTCGCGCGGCGCGGCCCTGCTCGAACCCTACAGCGACGCCGAGGGGACGGGCCTGCAGCTGACCCCGCGCGACAAGGGGCTGGCGCTGATGAAGCAGGCCAGGGCCGTGAAGGCCCAGGTGGCCATGCACGCCATCGGCGATCGCGGCAACCGCATGGTGCTGGACTGGTTTGGCGAAACCCTGGCCGGCGACACGAGCGCCCGCTGGCGGATCGAGCACGCCCAGATCGTCGCCGACCCCGACCTGCCGCGCTTTTCGAAGATGGGCGTCATCGCCTCGATGCAGCCCAGCCATGCCATCGGCGACCTCTATTTCGCCCCCGCGCGCCTGGGCAAGACCCGCCTGCATGAGGGCTATCGCTGGAACGGGATGCTCAAGAGCGGCGCGGTCGTGGCCGCCGGCTCGGACGCCCCGGTCGAGGTCGGCGATCCGCGCATCGAGTTCTACGCCGCCGTCCATCGCCACAGCCTGAGCGGCTTCGCCAACGCCGACTGGCATCTGGAAGAAGCCGTCAGCCGCGCCCAGGCGCTGAAGATGCTGACCTGGGCCCCCGCCTATGCCGCCTTCGCGGAGAAGGACCGCGGCACGCTGGAGGCCGGCAAGAAGGCCGATGTGACCGTGTTCTCAAAGGACCTGATGACCGCGGCGCCGGCCGAGATCCTGACCGCCGAGACGGTGCTGACCGTGGTCGACGGCGTGGTGGCGTTCGAGCGGGGTCAGTGAGCGCGATTTAGCCGCCGCACGAGGCGATAAGGCGCTATTCAGTCTCAATGGATCGTCGACGCAGAATCCTGATCGTGGGGGGCGGAACGGCCGGGTGGCTGACAGCGGCCTATCTGGCCAAGTCGCTGCGCATCGCCGAACAGACCGACCTGGACATCACCCTGCTGGAGTCGCCCGAGGTCGGCATCATCGGGGTGGGCGAAGCGACCTTTCCGACCATCCGCGCCACCCTGCGGTTCCTGGGTATCGACGAGGGCCGGTTCATCCGCGAGACCTCGGCCACGTTCAAGCAGGGCATCCGCTTCAACGACTGGGCCTGGGCGCCGAAGGATGACGGCCCGCGCCACCAGTATTTCCATCCGTTCGAGGCGCCGTTCTCGACCGACGGGACCAGCCTGGCGCCCTATTGGCTGCTGCAGGACGAGGCGACGCGCGCGCCGTTCGCCGAGGCCATGACCATCCAGGCCCGGGTCGCCGAGGCCCAGCGCGCGCCCAAGCGCCCCCACGAGGGCGACTTCTCCGGTCCGCTGAACTACGCCTACCATTTCGACGCCGCCAAGCTGGCCAGCGTGCTGGCTGAACGCGCCCGGGAGCTGGGCGTGCGCCATCTGCAGGGGCTGCTGACCGGCGTGGCGCTGAACGAAGCCGGGATGATCGCCTCGGTCACCTGCCAGGCGCACGGAACCCTGGAGGCCGACCTCTATATCGACTGCACCGGCTTTCACGCCGAACTGATCGGCCAGGCCCTGAAATCGCCGTTCAGGGGCGTGCGCTCGACCCTGTTCGCCGACCGGGCCCTGGCCTGCAAGATCCCCCATGACGGACCCGAGACGCCGATCCAGAGCTTCACGGTCTCCACCGCCCATGCGGCGGGCTGGACCTGGGACATCGGGCTGAATGGCGCGCGCGGCGTCGGCTGCGTCTATTCCAGCGACCACATGAACGACGATCAGGCCGAGGCGATCCTGCGCGGCTATGTCGGGGCCGGCGTCGAGATCGCGCCGCGGTCCCTGTCGTTCGAGGCCGGCTATCGACAGAAACAGTGGATCGGCAACTGCGTGGCCGTGGGCCTTTCCGCCGGCTTCCTGGAGCCGCTGGAATCGACCGGCGTGGTGCTGATCGAGGCGGCTGTGGCGATCATCGCCGAGCTGTTCCCGCACAACGGCCCCATCGCCGCGCCGGCCCGCCGCTTCAACGAGCTGATGACCGCCCGCTACGACAACATCATCACCTTCCTGAAGCTGCACTATTGCCTGAGCCAGCGGACCGAGCCGTTCTGGCGCGACAATGTCGACGCGGCCTCGATTCCGGAGCGTCTGGCCGATCTGCTGGAGCAATGGCGCTACCGGCCGCCGGCCCGCTACGACTTCACCCTGGATCTGGAGACCTTCGCCTTCTTCAATTACCAGTATATTCTCTATGGGATGGGCTTCAAAACCGACCTGTCGCCCGGGCGGGCCGAGTTTCCGGACGTGGCGGGGGCCGAAAAGCTGTTCGCCAAGATCCGCGGCTTTGGCGAGCGCGCCACCCACGACCTGCCCAGCCATCGCGACCTGATCGCGCGGATCAACCAGTTCGGCTTCGACCGCTCTCCAGAGCAGGCTTGAGGGCCAGGGCGGCGACTTTCAAAGAGGTCAGGCCGCGGCCTTGGCGACCGACCCGTCCAGACCGTCCAGCTCACCGGACTCGCGCGCCTTCTTGCCATAGACGGCCTCGAACAGCGGGCTGGCCATGACCGTGGTGACGATGGCCATCAACACCAGCATCGAGAACAGGGTCGGGCCGATGATGCCCTTCTGCAGGCCGATATTGATGATGATCAGCTCCATCAGGCCGCGCGAGTTCATCAGGGCGCCGATGCCCAGGGCCGTGCGGTTGTCCTCGCCGGCCAGGCGAGCGGCGGCGTAGCAGGCCACGCCCTTGGCGACGATGGAGGCTAGCAGGATGCCGATGGCGATCAGCAGCAGTTGCGGGGAGTTGACCATGTCCATCCGGGTGTTGAGCCCCGAATAGGTGAAGAACATCGGCAGCAGCAGGACCACCGCCAGCGGCTCGACCTTCTGCTTCAGTTCCTCGACGAACAGGCCGCGCGGCATGACCGCGCCCAGCATGAAGCCGCCGAAGATGGCGTGGATGCCGACCGCGTCCATCAGGAAGGCCGAAAGGCAGAACAGCATCAGGGTGATGGCCAGGATGGGCAGGCTCATCTGGCCTTCGCGCTCGACGATGCGCCCCAGCGGCGCCAGCAGGCGCTTGCCGAAAAGGCCCAGGAACAACGCGTAGGTCAGGCCGCCGCAGATGGCCAGAATCGCCACGCCGGCCCCACCGCCAAAGGTCGCCAGCACCACCGCCAACACGCACCAGGACACCGCGTCGTCGAACGCGCCCGCGGTCAGAGACAGGGTGCCCAGCGAGGTCTTGGCCAGGCCGCGTTCATTGATGATGCGGGCCAGCATCGGAAAGGCGGTCAGGGCGATGCAGGCCCCCAGGAACAGGCTGGCGTTGGCCTGCGAAATGCCTGGCGCGAACAGGCCTGGAACCTTCAGCAACAGAGGGGTGATCGCCACCGCGATCAGGAACGGCGCGATGATGCCGGCCAGCGAGACACTGGCCGCGCTCCTGGCCTTGGCCCTGAAGTGATCGGCCTGAAAGCTGGTGCCGACCATGAACATGTAGAGGCCCACGCCCAGCTGGGCGCCGACATAGAGGACGTTCTTGGTTTCCTTGGGGAAAAGCATGCCCTGGAAGGCCGGGAACAGCAGGCCCAGCAGGGACGGGCCCAGCACCACGCCGGCGATCATCTCGCCCACCACCTGGGGCTGACCCAGGAACTTCTGGCCCAGCCAGCCGACCACGCGGCAGGCCAGCAGGATCACCGCCAGTTGCAGGAAGAAGTGCACGCTGAAATCGGTCGGCGTGTAACTGTGGGCCGTCGCCAGGGTGGCGGGACCATTGGGGGCGAGAACCTTCCCTACGACGTCGACGACGCTGACGATGATGTCTGACAACTGCGCTTCCCCCGATCGCGGCTCTTGAGGCCTGCGTCTCGCGACAGAGGGGGGCAGGCTTTCAGAAAGCGCGCAAGCCCAGCGCTGTCAATTTTCAACGCCCAGCAGAAGATTGTAATTGCTGGTGAATTTTCTGTTGCCCGGCGGCAACAAGGTAGTAACGTACCTACAAGACAGCCTTGTCATTGTAGGTATGTAGCCACATGAAGGTCATCACCAGTCGGGCGTTCAATCAGGATGTCAGCCAGGCCAAGCGGGCCGCGCGGGTCGCGCCGGTGTTCGTCACAGACCGGGGCAAGGCGACCCATGTGCTGATGAGCGTGGAGGCCTATCGCAAGCTGATCGGCCAGACCGAGAGCATCGTCGACCTGTTGGCCATGCCGGGCCTGGCGCCCATGGACCTGGAGGCCGCGCGCTCGGCCAACGTCTGGGATGGCCGGAGCGGCGACTGATGTACCTGCTCGATACCGAGGTCGTCTTCGAACTGCGCAACGCCAAGTCCGGGGCCCCGCCCGGCTCAGGCGCCGCTGGCCTGGCCGCCTGGGCGACGGGGGTCCAGCGCGCCAGCCTGTTCATCTCGGCCCTGACCCTGTTGGAACTGGAGTCTGGAGCCGGCCGGGTCGAGCGCACGGACAAGGCGGCGGGAACGGCGTTGCGCCACTGGCTGGACGCCCAGGTCTGGCCGGCCTTCGAAAGCCGCATCCTGCCCGTCGACGCCGCGATCGTGCGCCGCCGCGCCCACCTGGCCCTGACCGCGACCCGCGACGCCCTGCTGGCGGCGACGGCGCTGGAACACGGCCTGACCTTGGTGACGCGCGACACAGCCGCGTTCAAGGCGGCGCGCGTGAAGTTGCTCAATCCCTGGGACTACACACCGCAGGCGTCCGACGACGAAGACTGGGGCGAGGCGGCCAAGTCGAGCTCGCTGTGGCTGAGGAACATCTTCGTGCGGGGCTAGGCCGCGCGTCGGGGCGAAGACCGCTACGCGGCCTGTTCGCCCAGCAGGGCGGCGTGCAGATCCGCGATCATGATCGGCTTGGAAACCAGGCCGTCCATGCCCACGGCGGTATAGCTGGCGATCTGGTCCGGCATGGCGTTGGCGGTCAGCGCCACGATACGGGTCGGCGTCAAACCCCGCTCGGCCTCGATGCGCCGGATTTCCCGCGTGGCCTCAACGCCGTTGCGCAGGGGCATCTGGATATCCATCAGGATCAGATCCCAGGACGCCTGGCCCCATGTGTCGACCACGGCCTGACCGTCCGCGACAATGACCGGTTCTATGCCCAGCGCATTCAGCACGGTGCGCACCACCACCTGATTGGCCTCATTGTCCTCAGCGACCAGCACGCGCAGGGCGCCAAGCCCTTCGGCGCCGGGCGCCGCCGGCTTGGCGACCTTGCCCCGCTTGAGCGGCAGGGCGACCGAGAACACGCTGCCTTGGCCGACCAGGCTCTCCACTTCAATTCGGCCGCCCATCAGGTCCGCCAGACTGCGACAGACGGTGAGGCCGACACCCGCCCCGCCAAAGGCGCGGGTCAAGGTGTCGTCGGCCTGGGTGAAGGGTTCGAACAGACGCGGCAGAACCTCGGCGTCAATACCGATGCCCGTGTCCGTGACCGACAGCAGCAACGTATCGCCCCGCGCCGCGGCCTTGACCTGGACCCGCCCCGACGCCGTGAACTTCAAGCCGTTGGAGATCAGATTGTAGAGCATCTGGTGGATGCGGCGCGCATCACCCAGCCAGGTTCCCGCCGCCTCCGCGGAGATCTCGATCTCCAGCGCGAGTCCCTTGTCCTCGGCCATCAGGGTCGCGGTTTCGCAAGCCCCGGCGATGGTTGCTTCCAGATCAAAGGCCTTGTGGGCGAGCTGAACGTTTCCCTTGTCGAAATCGGCGAGATCGAGAATTTCGTTCAGCAGGGTCAGCAGCGCATTGCCCGATTTCTCGATCAGTTCGACCCGCTCCCGCTGGATGGGGATCATGGGTTCGCGCAGCAGGGCCTGGCTCATCCCCAGCACGCCATTCAGCGGCGTCCTGAGCTCGTGGCTCATATTGGTCAGAAAGCGTTGCTTGAGACGGTTGGCCCCCTCGGCCGCATCCCGCGCGGCGGTGACCTCCCGCATGGCGCCTTTGAGATCCAGATCGGAGTTTTCGAGGGCGGCCAACAGGCGGTTGAAGCGCTCGGTGAGACGCCCGACCTCGTCCGATCGCGCCACCGGCAACCGCACGCTGAAATCACGCGAGGTCGTCGCAGCGTCCATCGCGTCGGCGAGGTCGCGAAGCGGCTCAAGCGCGCGGCGCGTCAGCCGCCGCGCCACAAGACCCGCGCCGAAAACGGCCAGGGCCGACAACACCACGGCGATCAGGATATTGAGCAGTCTGGCGTCCAGAAGCTCTCGCCCCTCGACCACCAAAGCGATCGTCCCCACCTGGCGTCCATCGACGCGGTAGGGCGCGGTCACCTCAAGATCGAGACCGCGATACCGCACCTCGGGTCGCGAGACCGGCTGAACCGCCGGAGCCTCTATCGCCGCCCCAGCCTGCCCGAAATGCATCTGGCCACCGCCAACCGGCGCGTAGGTGGCGGCGACCTTGAGGTGACTGCCGCCGACCAGTTCGCGAACCGTGTCGTCTGCCGACAGTTGCGATCCGTTGGCCTGGGCATGGGCGGCCCTTGCCACCGAATTGGCCAGCACAAGGGCTTCATCGGCCAGAGCGTGCCGGTCGGCGTTCCAGTTGCGCCATTGATAGACAGTGAAGGCCGCGAACAGGGCCGTGATCGTCGACAGAAGCGCGACGCCGACGATCCGCGTCTCAAGGCCGCGTTCGCGCCCCCGCCGCGCGCCCGGTTCAGCTAATTCCATCATGGCCCTTCGCCCTTTTCGGGAACCAACCTCAACTGTTGGCGGGGCCTTGGAAAATAAGCTGTAAATACCGCCCGCCTGCGACGACGGGTCGCATCATCGGGTGACGGCGGGTTCCCGCCCTTCGACAGGGCGCCGCCTGCAGGGTCTGAAGCCGCGTTGCGCCGCTTGCCTCCCTCCGATTCCCGCACCATGTCTAACGTCATGAGCGACCGTTCTACCGGCCTTGCCCCCTCCAAGCTCACAGCGGTCCTTGGCCCGACCAATACCGGCAAGACCCATCTGGCCGTGGAGCGGATGTTGGGTCACGCCTCGGGCATGATCGGCCTGCCGCTGCGCCTGCTGGCGCGCGAGATCTATGACCGGATCGTCAAGCTGCGCGGCAAGGCCAGCGTGGCGCTGATCACGGGCGAAGAGAAGATCACCCCGCCGCGCGCCGTCTATTTCGTCTGCACCGTGGAAGCCATGCCGCTGGCTCGCGAGGTCGAGTTCATGGCGATCGACGAGATCCAGCTGTGCGCCGATCCCGAGCGCGGCCACATCTTCACCCACCGCCTGCTGCACGCCCGGGGCAAGTACGAGACCATGCTGCTGGGGGCCGGGACCATGGCCCCGCTGATCCGTCGGCTGTTGCCCGACGCCGAGATCGTGTCGCGCGAGCGGTTCTCCAACCTGTCCTATGCCGGCTCCAAGAAGCTGACCCGCCTGCCGCGGCGCAGCGCAGTGGTGGCCTTCTCGACCGACGCCGTCTACGGCATCGCCGAGCTGATCCGCCGCCAGAGGGGCGGGGCGGCGGTGGTGATGGGCTCCTTGAGCCCTCGCACCCGCAACGCCCAGGTAGCCCTCTACCAGTCCGGCGAGGTCGACTTCCTGGTCGCCACCGACGCCATCGGCATGGGCCTGAACATGGACGTCGACCATGTGGCCTTCGCGGGCCTGCGCAAGTTCGACGGGGTGCGCACCCGCTGGCTGCACGCCCAGGAGGTGGGCCAGATCGCCGGCCGCGCCGGGCGCTACACCCGCGACGGCACCTTCGGCGTCACCGGCGACTGCGACGAGATGGACGAGGATCTGGTCGAGAGCGTGGAGGGCCACCAGTTCGAACCGGTGATCGCCGCCGAATGGCGCAATGCCCGGCTGGATTTCGGCTCGCTGCCATTGTTGCTGAAGTCGCTGGGCCAGGGGCCGGGCCGCGCGGGCCTGACCCTGTCGAACGAGGTGCTGGACGAGCGCACCCTGCGCAAGCTGTCCCAGCAGGACGACGTCATCGCCCGCTGCAAGGCCGACCGCTCGGCCCTGATCCGGCTGTGGGACGTGTGCCAGACGCCCGACTTCCGCAAGACCACCGACGATGACCACCAGCGGATGGTCCGCACCCTGTTCGACGACCTGACCACGGGAAAGAAGCGCCTGCCGGAAGACTGGATCAACGCCCAGTTCAAGGCTCTGGACCGCACCGACGGCGAGATCGACAGCCTGGCCGCGCGGCTGTCGGGCGTGCGCACCCTGTCCTATATCGCCAACCGGCCCGACTGGCTGGCCAATCCGGCCCACTGGCAGGGCGTGACCCGCCAGCTGGAAGACCGCATCAGCGACACCCTGCACGAAAAGCTGATGGCCCGGTTCATCGACCGGCGCACCAGCGTGCTGATGCGCCAGCTGGGCGAGCGCGAAACCATGCTGGCGGGCGTGGGCCAGGACGGCGCCGTGACGGTCGAGGGCCACGTGGTCGGCCATCTGGCCGGCGTCACCTTCACGCCCGAAAAGGGCGCCAGCGCGCTTGAGGAGAAGGCCCTGCGCAACGCCGCTGTCCGCGCGGTGGGTCCCGAGATCGCCAAGCGCCTGGGCGCACTGACCGGCGAGGCCGACGACGCCTTCGCCCTCAATCCCGACAGCGCCATTCTGTGGCGCGGCGAGATCGCCGGAGCGGTGCGGTCTGGCCTGCCCCTGCTGTCGCCCCGCGCCAGGTTGCTGGGTGAGCTGGGCCCCGCCAGCGTGCGCGAGCGGGCCGAACGCCGCCTGGACGCCTTCCTGGCCGCCGAGGTCGACCGCCACCTGGCCGCGCTGCGCAAGCTGGAGCGGGCCCTGGCCGGATCCGAGCTGCGGGGCCTGCCGCGCGGCCTTGCGCACCGCCTGCTGGAAGCCTGCGGCGTGCTGGACAAGCGGCCGCTGGACCCGGAACTCAAGGCGCTCAGCCAGGCGGAACGGCGCACGCTGAAGGCCCTGGGCGTCCGCATCGGCGCCTTCAGCCTCTACCTGCCCGCCATGCTGCGGCCGGAAGCCATCGCCTGCGCCCGCGCCCTGAGTCCCGGCGGGTGGCGCGGCGACCTCGCCAGGCTGGCCGCCCTACCCTCGCCCGCCCCCTCGACCCGGGAACTGGCCGCCAGCGGCCTGCGCGCGGTCGGCGGCTTCACGGTTCCGGTCGAGATGCTGGAGCGGCTGGACGAGCTGTTGCGGACCGAGCAGCGCCCCGGCGGCGTGGTGCTGACCGAGGCGGCGCTGGAGACCCTGGGCTGGACGACCGCCCAGGCCTCGGCCGTGCTGCGAGCGCTGGACTACACGCCCGCCATTCGGCCCAAGGCTGGCGCGCCGATCATCTGGAAACGGCGCGGCGCCGCCAAGGCCGAGGTGACGATCGCCCCCCGCCCGGACTCGCCCTTCGCGGCTCTGGTCAGGCTCACCGAGCCGCCGCCGCGCCGCAAGAAGCCCCGCCGTCGGAAGGCGGCCGCTCAGAAAGCCGCCTCGTGAACGAGGGCGCCGACGACGCCTGCCGCGCCGACGTCTGGCTGTGGCGCGCGCGGTTCTTCAAGACCCGGTCGATGGCCTGCCGTTTTGTCGAGGAAGGTCGGATCCGGCTGACCCGCGCCGGGCTCGAAAGCCGGATCGACAAGCCCTCGCGCGTGCTGAAGAGCGGAGATGTGCTGGTGTTTGGCCTGGGCGGCCGGGTGATCGCGGTGCGTGTGCTGGGCTCCGGCGAGCGGCGCGGTCCGGCCAGCGAGGCGCGGGAAATGTATGAGGCTGTTAGCTAGCCTCCCTTCCCCCTTGATGGGGGTAGGGCTTACTCTGCAAACCCCGCCAGAAACCCCGGCACCTCAGCCGCCGGCATCGGCCGGCCGAAGTGATAGCCCTGCACCTGGTCACAGCCATAGCCGATCAGCTTCTCCAGCTGCGCCGCATCCTCGACGCCCTCGGCCACCACCTTCATGCCCATGGAAGAGCCCAGCGTGATCACCGCCTTCACGATGGCCTCGTCCTCGTCGTTCTGGACAAAGGACTTGTCGATCTTCAGGCGGTCGATCGGGAACTGGCGCAGATTGGCCAGGCTGGCGTAGCCGGTGCCAAAATCGTCCAGGGCGATCATCACCCCGGCGTCATGCAGACGCTTGACGGTCTCGGACACCAGGTCTGAACCCCAGCCCATATAGACGTTCTCGGTGACCTCGATGGTCAGGCGTTCGCACGGCACGGCCCAGCGGGCCAGCCGATCCTGGATCTCCTCGGCCAGCCGGCCGCTGCGGAACTGGGCGGCCGAGATGTTGACGGCAACGCGGCCAAATTCGACGCCAGCGTCCAGCCACGCCCGCATCTGTTTCAGCGCCGCCTCGAAGGCCACATCGCCCAGCTTCAGCGACAGGTCCTGATCCTCGAAGGCCGGCATGAACCGCACCGGGCCCAGCACGCCCTGTTCGGGATGCGCCCAGCGCATCAGCGCCTCGAAGCCCACCACGCCCTGGCCCGAGCGCACATCGACCACCGGCTGGTAAAACAGCACGAACTCCTGGGCCTCGATGCCAGCCCGCACATCGCGAAGCAGTTCGATCCGCTGCTCCAGCTCCGAGCGCATCGAGGGCTGGAACATGACGCTGCGATTGCGGCCCCCGTCCTTGGCCCGATAGAGGGCGATATCGGCGTTCTTGACCATGTGACTGGGGTCGGCGTCCATGTCGCCATGCAGGGCCGCGCCGATGCTGGCGCTGCAGGTGAAGCTGCGGCCGCCATGCTCGATAGGCCGTTGCAGCAGCTCCTGCAGGGTCTGGATCGGCCGCAACATGTCGGCCTCGCCGTGCAGGCCGCGCAGGATCACCGCGAACTCGTCGCCGCCCAGCCGCGCCACCGTGTCATCGGCCCGAAAGGCGTGACGCAACATGTCCGCCAGGCGTTTGAGCAGGGCGTCGCCCGCGTCATGGCCCAGGGTGTCGTTGATGTCCTTGAAGTGGTCGACGTCGATCATGATCAGACCGAACATCTCGCCCAACTGCTCGGAGGCGCTGACCGCCTCCTGGAACCTGTGCTGGAAAAGGGCGCGGTTGGGCAGGTCGGTCAGGGTGTCCTTGAAGGCCAGGGTCTCGACCGCCTCGGTCTGTCGGCGGCGGTCGGTGATGTCCTTGAACAGATTGACCAGGCGCTCGGGCCGGCCATTGGATCCGATCAGCATCTTGCTGGCCGAGCGCACCCAGGTCTCGACCCCGTCGTCGCGATCGAGGCGGAACTCGTAGACGCCAGTCTCGCCCGGCCTGCGCGCGGCCACCAGGGCGGCCACCCGGTCGCGGTCGTCGGGGTGAATGATTTCCAGCGGGTCGGTCTTGAACCGGCACCATTTCTCGAGATCCGGCGTCGCGCCCGAGAACAGCACCTCGCGGGTGTTGAGGTCGTATTCGCGCACCAGCAGGCCGTCCAGCTCCAGCGCCATGCGCAGCCGCTGCTGGTCGCGCTCGGCGCGCAGGGTGGCCTCGGCATAGCCGGTGACGTCGCGGGCGGTGACCATCACCGCATAGGGCTCCTCGCCCTCGTCGCGGCAGGCGCTGAACTCGGTGCGCCAGATCCTCTGCACGCCGTCGGCGTCCACGGTCGGCAGATAGCGCGAGAAGGCGTCGCCGGCCTGCGCGCACTTCATCAGCGCCAGGACGTCCTCGGCCGCCACCAGGGCGCGGCGCGCATCGACGCCCGGACGCAGATCGCGAGCCAGGCCATGGGCGGTCCACTCGCGACTCACGGCGAGCAGGCGCAGATCGCGATCCAGCAACGCCGCGGCGAACGGCAGCTGGAGCACGAATTTCGAGAAGACGGCGGCGCGTGCGTCAGCCAGTCGCTCCGGTCCGGGCTCGGACGGGGGCGGTCGCCTGACCTCCGCGGTCGTCTTGATCATTGTGTCGGGTACTCGACGTTGTTTTCTTTGAGCGTTTCCTCGCTCAAAGACTGTCGGTATTTTGGATAAGAAATCATGAGCGACCAGAGGTCTTATGGTCGCGGTCTCTGGCGCGTCAGGCGCCTGGCGCGCCCCTCTCTGACGGCGGTGCGAGAATTCCTGCGGCCCCGTGCGAGCAAGCCGCATTGACAAGCGGCCCCGCGCCTTCGAAAACGCCCGCGCCGAACGCCGTCAGCACCAATCGAGTTCTCGATGACCTACATCGTCACCGACGCCTGCATCCGTTGCAAATACATGGACTGCGTCGAGGTGTGCCCGGTCGACTGCTTCTATGAGGGCGAGAACTTCCTGGCCATCAATCCGGACGAGTGCATCGACTGCGGCGTCTGCGAACCCGAGTGCCCGGTCGACGCCATCAAGCCCGACACCGAGGACGAGCCCGACGGCAAGTGGCTGCGGATCAATTCCGACTACGCCAAGGTCTGGCCGAACATCACGGTTAAGGGCGAGCCGCCCGCCGACCGCGACGACTTCGAGCGCGAGACCGGCAAGTTCGAGAAATACTTCAGCGAAAAGCCGGGCAAGGGCTCCTGATCTGACCCCTTACGGGTCCACAACCGGCCGCAAGCCTTTCATGAGGCTGAATTTTATGCTATTGTCGCAGCCAACGTGACGGTTGCGACTATTCGCGGCTGTGCGTTTTTTGTCGAAGAGCCGTTCAACCGGCGCGCCCGATCGAAGGCGAAGGGTGTCTTAGAGGTTAATTCCAAATCCTGTCCTGGCTTGGCTCCCGCGCTCCGTTCGCGGCCGCCGGGCTGTCTCTAATGGACGGATCTGGAGTGACGGTGTTCCGGGCCCCCTGGGCTCGCATTGATGAGGACGAACATGAGCAAGAGCGGTCTGGAATTCTCGGTTGGCGATCACGTCGTCTATCCCGCGCACGGCGTGGGCAGCATCCAGGGTGTCGAGACCCAGGAAGTGGCCGGGATGTCGCTCGAAGTCTACATCATCACCTTCGACCACGAAAAAATGACCCTGCGCGTCCCGACCAAGAAGGCCAAGACCGCCGGTCTGCGCCCTCTGGCCGAAGGTAATGTCGTGTCGCAGGCCCTGACCACCCTGAAGGGCCGCGCCCGCGTCAAGCGCACCATGTGGTCGCGCCGCGCCCAGGAATACGAAGCCAAGATCAATTCGGGCGACCTGATTTCGATCGCCGAGGTCGTTCGCGACCTGCACCGCGCCGAAAACCAGCCGGAACAGTCCTATTCGGAGCGTCAGCTGTACGAATCGGCCCTGGACCGCATGGCTCGCGAAGTGGCCGCCATCGAGCGCATCGACCGCGAAGCCGCCATCGGCATCCTGACCAAGTCGCTGGTCAAGGCGACCGCCGCCGCCGCTTAAGCGCGGACTTCACGGCTGAAGATACGACGCCCCTCGCCTCTCGGCGGGGGGCGTTTTTCGTTTTGGCGGCAAACGACGCCCGTCGCAAAACTGCAAACTGGACGTGCTATCTGGTCTAGACCAAATTTCGGTTGGCGGGCTTTTCCAGTATGAGCTGCACACATGCGCTGGCGCTGAGTGTCATGGCGCCGCCGAAGCGCAGCTTCGCCAAGGCTCTCCTGGCGAAAGCCCAACGTCCCCTCGGACTTCCCAAATCACGGAGCCTGCCATGAAGACCCCGATCCAGGGCATAGCGCTGCTTGTCGCGCTCGTCGCCGCCATGGCGAGCGCGGGCGGCTCCGCGGCCAGCGCGCCCCGCAAGGCCAACCACGTGATCATTATCGGCGTGGACGGCCTGAGTCCCGACGGGGTGATGAAGGCGCAGACCCCCAACCTGCGTGACATGATGAAGAACGGCAGCTGGAGCCTGCACGCCCGGGGCGTGCTGCCCACCACCAGCGGCGCCAACTGGGCCTCGATCATCGGCGGCGCCGGACCCGAGCAGCACGGCGTGACCAGCAATGACTGGCAGGTGGGGGAGTTCAATTTCCCGACCTCGGTGAGCGGCTCTGGCGGCTTCTTCCCGTCGATCTTCCAGGTGCTGACCGACCAGCGGCCGGAATGGGAAGTGGGTTCGATCTACCACTGGACAGGGTTCGGCAACCTCTATGACCACCGGTTCGTCGACTATGACGTCAACGGCAAGGACGAAGACGAGACCACGGCGCTGGCCACGGCCTACATCAAGGCCAAGAAGCCCGCGTTCCTCTTCGTGCACCTCGATCATGTCGACCACGCGGGTCACGCCGACGGCCATGGAACGCCGCACTACTACGAGGCCGTGGCCAAGGCCGATACGCTGATCGGAAGGATCCGGCAGGCGACCGTGGACGCCGGCATCGCGGACGAGACGGTGATCCTGGTCACGTCCGACCATGGCGGCGTGGGCAAGGGTCACGGCGGGGAAAGCCTGGCCGAACTGGAAATTCCCTGGATCGCCTATGGCAAGGGCGTCAACCCGGGTCGCCAGCTGGACCTGCCCATCAATACGTTCGACACCCCCGCCACCGCCGCCTGGCTGCTGGGCGCCAAGATTCCCTTCGCCTGGCTGGGCCGCCCGGTGACGTCGGCCCTGAAAGGGGAAAAGGCGCCGGAACAGGCCTACCGATCCAGCAGCTTCTACGCCGCGCCGGTGATCGAGCCCACGAACGCGGGAAACAATCCTCCGGGCGGTCTGTTCATCGACCAGCCGGCGCGAATGACCATCCGTAACCCGAACGCTGCCGGAGAGGTCCGCTACACGCTGGACAATTCCATCCCCACGGCCGGCTCCGCGCTCTACACCGGCCCGGTCGAGATCGCGCGCAACACCATCGCGCGCGCCACGCTGTTCGTGGACGGAAAGGCCGCCAGCATTCCGACCACCGGCTACTTCCGCATCCTCGACCAGAAAGGCCAGGAGGCGCGGGGCGTGAACTACAGGGTCTATCTGCTGCCGGATGCGGCGGTGCGGCTGCCCGATTTCACCCGCCTCGAGCCCGCAGCTTCCGGCCGGTCCCATGAGCTGACCATCGAGGGGCTCACCCTTCCACGCGAAGACAACGTCGCCGTGGTGTTCGACGGCTATCTCCAGATCGCGACCGCCGGGGCCTATAACTTCGCGCTGGCCTCCGATGACGGCAGCAAGCTCTACATCGACGGCAAGTCGGTCGTGGACAATGATGGCGACCATGGCGTGCTGATGGCCAACGGCGGCGTCGACCTTCAGCCCGGCAAGCATGCCATTCGGGTGGAGTGGTTCAACGGCGGCGGCGGCGCCTGGCTGGGCGCCTATTTCGAGGGCCCGGGCGTTCCGCGGCAGTTCATTGATCCAAACCTGCTTACGCCCCAGTAGGCGCTCCCCCACGGGCCGCGGCCGCGTCGCGGGCGATCTGACATCGGTGTCTAGGCGCTGACCATCGGTGACCTTTGTAGAAAATCGGTGCGCGGGCGCGGGCCCCGCGCACCGACCAAACTGGCGATATCGGCCAGAGGCGGCGCAACGGCGAAGTTGTGAGAGACTGGCCCTCTGCCCGATTCTGCGAGCCCCACATGAAGCCCGTGATCATATTCCAGCCCGGCATGGCCGGCGATCTGCTGTTCATCCAGAAGATCGTCAAAACCTATGCCGCGGGCGGCCGCCGGGTGATCCTGCCGGTGCGCGAAACGCACAAGTGGGTCTATGACGCCCTGGTGATGCCGGAGAACGTGGAGACGCCCATCCTGGAGGGCGATTTCGACTTCCGCGACGAGGTGCTGTTCCTGGCTGACAAGATCGCGCTCAGTCCCATCGACGGCAACGCCTACACCTTCCTGTCGCTGTTCTTCTGCTGGCGCTATGCGCCCGAACAGACCATGGACCTGAAGTATCAGGTCTCCGGCGTCGAGATGGATGACTGGGCGGACCATGTCGAACTGAAGCGCGACCTCGTGAAGGAAGAGCGCCTGTTTCGCGAACTGGGCCTCGACGACGGCGTGCCCTACGCCCTGATCAACGAGCACTGCAGCAAGCGCTACATCCCCTTCCCCAACGCCGCGCCGGAAAAGGAAGTCCGGCTGCGGATGGTCGAGGGCTACACCCTGATCGACTGGTCGACGGTGATCGAGCGGGCGGCGCGGATCGCCTCGGTCGACACCTCGCTGGTGCTGCTGGTCGAGGTGCTGAAGATCACCGGCAAACCGCTGCACGTGGTGTCGCGCTACGAGCCGCCCAGTTTCCGTGAGCTGCAGAACATCCTGAAGCTGGAATGGCTGTTCTATTTCCGGCCCGAGCACCTGGCCTATAACTAGGCCGCGACGGGCGTCCGCTTGGTCCAGGCGCGCAGGACGATCGGCCCAAACAGCGCGCCGATCCCGCAGGCGTCGGCGACCACATCGCCAAACGCTGCGTCGCGGCCGACCAGGGCCTGCGCCACCTCGATGACCACGCCGAAGGTCAGCAGGACCGCGCCGATCCGCCAGAAGCGGCTCGCCGGCAGGGCAGCGACGGCCAGGGCGGTCAGCACATAGAAGGCGATGAAATGCTTGGCCTTGTCCCAGGGAATGAAGCCGACGCCGCCGTCATCCGGCAGCACGGCCCGCCACAGGGTGAACAGCGACGCCGCCACGAAGGCGACGAAGGCCAGGCGATTGACCCTGCGGTTCTTGAACAGCTGCATGCCTGACCTTGAAACCTATTCGTCATCCCGGGAACGGCGATCATGCCGCGCCGGGATGACGAAATCGCAAAAGCCTTTACGGCGCCTAGAAGGTCAGCGCGCGGGCTTCCTTCACGTGCGGCAGGGCCTGGATCTTGGCCAGCAGCGCGGCGGTCGGAGCCTGGTCGACGCCGACCAGGGCGATGGCGTCCTCATCGGCCGACAGGCGGCCCAGGTTGAAGGTGGCGATATTGACGCCCGCCTCGCCCAGCAGCATGCCCAGCGCGCCGATGAAGCCCGGCTTGTCGAGGTTGTTGATATAGAGCATGGCCGGCGAGAAGGCCGCGTCCAGCTCCATGCCCTTGACCTCGACGACGCGCGGCGCGCCGGCGATCACCGTGCCGGCGAAGGCGCGCTTGCCCTTCTCGGTGGTGATGGTGATGCGCATCAGGCTGTCATAGGTGGGGCTGATCTCCTGGCGGCTCTCCGAAACGGTGATGCCGCGCTCCTTGGCCACGGCGGGCGCGGAGACCATGTTGATCTCCGCCAGCATCGGCTTGAGAATCCCCGCCAGGGCGGCCGAGGTCATCGGCTTGACGTTCAGCTTGGAGACCTCGCCCTCATAGGCGATGTCGATGGCCGAGATGCCGAAGTCGACCATCTGGCCGGCCAGGGCGCCGATCTTTTCGGCCAGGGCCACGAACGGCTTCAGCTTGGGGGCTTCTTCGGCCGTGATCGACGGGCTGTTGAGGGCGTTGGTGACGGCGCCGGTCAGCAGATAGTCGCTCATCTGCTCGGCGACCTGCAGGGCGACGTTTTCCTGGGCTTCGTTGGTGCTGGCGCCCAGGTGCGGGGTGGCCACCACGCGGTCAGAACCGAACAGCGGGTTTTCCTTGGCGGGCTCGGTGATGAACACGTCAAAGCCCGCGCCGCCGACGTGGCCGCTGTCGAGCAGGGCGCGCAGGGCGACTTCGTCGACCAGGCCGCCGCGGGCGCAGTTGACGATCAGCACGCCCTTCTTGGTCTTGGCCAGAGCCTCGGCCGACAGGATGTTGCGGGTCTTGTCGGTCAGCGGGGTGTGCAGGGTGATGACGTCGGCGCGGGCCAGCAGCTCGTCCAGCTCGACCTTCTCGACGCCCATTTCCACGGCGCGCTCGGGGCTGAGGAACGGGTCGTAGGCCACGACCTTCATCTTCAGGCCCAGGGCGCGGTCGGCGACGATGCCGCCGATATTGCCGGCGCCGATCAGGCCCAGGGTCTTGGCGTAGAGCTCGACACCCATGAAGCGGTTCTTCTCCCACTTGCCGGCCTGGGTGGAGGCGTCGGCGGCGGGCAGCTGGCGGGCCAGGGCGAACATCATGGCGATGGCGTGCTCGGCCGTGGTGATCGAGTTGCCGAAGGGCGTGTTCATCACCACCACGCCCTTGGCGGTGGCGGCGGGGATGTCGACATTGTCGACGCCGATGCCGGCCCGGGCGATGACCTGCAGCTTGTGGGCGGCGGCGATCACGTCCTTGTCGAGCTTGGCGCCCGAGCGGATGGCGATGCCGTCATAGTCGCCGATCACGGCGATCAGTTCGTCTTTCGACAGACCGACCTTGATGTCGAAGTCGACGCCGCGGTTCTTGAAGATGTCGACGGCGGCGGGGCTGAGCTTGTCAGCGATGAGGACGCGGGGAGCCATGGTGGGGTGTCCGATCTTGGTGAGCCGGCCCTGTCCTGCGACGGATTTCGGGCGGCGGCTGTGATGTGGCGGTCTGAAACCCTCGTCCCGAACAGGTCGAGGGACGAGGATTCCAGTGATAGGAGGGTATGCTTAGGCGGCGACCAGCTCGGCCGAGACCGTGGCGAACGCCCAGTCCAGCCAGGGGGTCAGGGCTTCCAGATCGGAAGCCTCGACCGTGGCGCCGCACCAGATGCGCAGGCCGGCCGGGGCGTCGCGATAGCCGCCGATGTCGAGGGCGGCGCCCTCCTTCTCGAGCAGGCTGGCCAGCTTCTTGGCGAAGTCGGCCTGGGCGTCGTCCGACAGGGCGGCGATCGTGGGATCGACGACCTTCAGGCACACCGAGGTGTTGGAGCGGATGTCCGGCGTGGCGGCCAGGAAATCGACCCACGGGGTCTTGGCCACCCAGTCGGCGATCACGGCCAGGTTCTGGTCGGCGCGCGATTGCATGCCTTCCAGACCGCCGATGGACGAGGCCCACTTCAGGGCGTCCAGGGCGTCTTCCACGCAGAGCATGGAGGGAGTGTTGATGGTCGCGCCCTCGAAGATGTCGAGGGATACCTTGCCGCCCTTGGTCATCCGGAACAGCTTGGGCATCGGCCAGGCCGGCGTGTAGCTCTCAAGGCGCGCCACCGCGCGGGGCGACAGGATCAGCACGCCGTGCGCGCCCTCGCCGCCCAGCGCCTTCTGCCAGGAGAAGGTCACGACATCGAGCTTGGTCCAGTCCAGGTCCTGGGCGAAGGCGGCGCTGGTAGCGTCGCAGATGGTGATGCCTTCACGGTCGGCGCTGATGAAGTCAGCGTTCGGGACGCGGACGCCCGAGGTGGTGCCGTTCCAGGTGAAGACTAGGTCCTTGGCCGGATCGACCTTGGACGTATCGGGCAGCTGGCCGTAGGGCGCGTCGAGCACCTCGACGTTCGGCAGCTTCAATTGCTTGGTGACGTCGGTGACCCAGTCCTTGCCGAAGGACTCGAAGGCCATCAGTTGCACCGGGCGAGCGCCCAGCATCGACCACATCGCCATTTCGACGGCGCCGGTGTCCGAGCCGGCGACGATGCCGATCAGGAAGTCGGCGGGCACTTCCAGCACTTCGCGCGTCTGGTCGATGGCGGCCTTCAGGCGCGCCTTGCCCAGCTTGGAGCGATGCGAACGGCCCAGCACGGCGTTTCTGAGATTTTCGGGGGTCCAGCCTGGGCGCTTGGCGCAGGGGCCGGAAGAGAACTCGGGACGAGCCGGGCGTTGCGCCGGCTTGGCGAGGGTGGTCATAGCGATGTCTCCCATCCTTACAGATGGACAGCGCCCCGTTGGGGGGGCGTGGCCCGCCGGCGAGAAACGCCGTTTCAGCCCGAAAGGCAAGGAGAGAATTGTCGCGCCGCAGGGTTTTTAGCGGCCAGCCGGCAATTATTTTGCGGCGCGCGTCCGCTTGCGCCAGGCCATCAGCGTGCCGACCAGGATGCAGGCCAGAACGCCCAACGTGTCGATATTGTTGATCACCGCGTATGTGTAGTCCCGCGGAAGTTCGCCAACGAGATAGTAGGCGTGAAGGCTGAACTGGATGGCTTGGAACAGCATCGCCCCGCCCAGCCAGGGGCTAGTGTAGCGAAGCGCCAGCACCAGGAAGGCTACGCCCATAGCGCCCTCGCCGGACAAAAGCAGGAAGGGCTGCAAGGCCGTTGGCGCGAGCATGTGGACCAGAAAAGCGAAGGCCGCGCCGACCAGTACGATCACGACGCCGTACCGCTCGGACACTCCCCCCTTGATCCATGCGAAGGCCAGAATGGCGATCAGCACGGTCCAGCCAAAAATTGGAGCAAGTGAAGTGTACATGCAAAAGGCCTCTAACCGAGATTAGAGGCCTTAGGCGTTAAACTATTGCAATGTTCGCGAGCTGACGGGTCAGACAGCTTCGCGAGCAGCTGAAATGTCCGCGCGACGGAACGAGCCTTGCGGCGGCTTGTCTTCGAAGCCGATCATCTTGGTACGGACGCCAATGCGCAGCTTCACATCGTTCAGCTCATTGTGCATTTCGACCATGGCCGAGCGGGCTTCGCCCAGCGCGGCGAGGGCTTCCACCAGCTTGGCGCTGGCGCGGTCGCCGACCACGGCCGACAGGCCGATGTCCTTGCGAGCGCGAAGCATGTCCGCCATCAGCTCGGCGGCTTCCATCATCGCCGCATCAACAGCATTCTCGGTCGCGAACAATTTGGTCGCGACGCGTTGTGCAACAAAAACCTTTTCCATGCCCATCTCCCGTTAAGAACCTGTCAATGAAGGTAAACGAAGTCTTAACGGGTAGGCAATCAGAAACACCTCTTAGCGTTGTTTTGCCGCGTCATCCGAGTGGCTTGGAAGCGAAGCGTTAGGGAGATGCCCCCAAAATGGGTCCTGACATTCACCCGGACGACCCATGTCTGACTCGCTGCGCAGCCCCGACGCTCCCACGCACGCGCCTCTGCAGGCGCGAATCGCGGGCGTGGCGCTGATCACCACGGTCATCGCCCTGGTCGCCGCCTGCGTCTGCTTCATGGTTCAGCAATGGAGCGTGGCGCGGCAGGAGGCCCGGGCCAATCATCAGGTGCTGACCCAGATGGTCGCCGCGGGCGCCGCCGCGCCCCTGGCCGCTGGCGACGTGGTCGGCGTCCGCAACGCCCTGGCCGCTGTCGCCAAGGCGCCGCACGTGGCCGGCGTGCAGATCACCGACCTGCGGGGCGACGTGGTCGCGCACCTCGGCGCCGCGCCCGCGACTGGAAAATCGATCCAGACCGTCGAGAAGAAGATCCTGCTGGACGGCAGGGAAATCGGAACCCTGGCCCTGGTGGCGCGCGAGCCGCGTCTGGAACAGATCCTGGCTCGCGACCTGGCCCTGACTGGCACGCTGTTCTTCGGATCGGCGGGCCTGGCGATCCTGCTGGCCAACGGTCTGGCGCGCCGCATGACCCGCCCGATGCAGCGGCTGACCGAGGCCATGCAGGCCGTGGCCGCCGACGGCCACTTCCGCCCCGTCGAGCAGACCAGCGATGACGACGTCTTCCAGAGCCTGACCGAGAGCTTCAACCAGCTGGTTGGTCGGCTGGAGGTCAATGATCATGATCTGCGCGGCGCCATGGCCGAACTGGTCAAGGCGCGTGACGACGCCAACGCCGCCAATGTCCTGAAATCCCACTTCCTGGCCAATATGAGCCACGAGATTCGCACCCCGCTGAACGGCGTGCTGGCCATGGCCGAGGTCATGGCGATGGACGACCTCAAGCCCGCCCAGCGCGAGCGCCTGTCGGTGATCCGCGAGTCGGGCGGCCTTCTGCTGGCCGTGCTGAACGACGTGCTCGACCTCTCCAAGATCGAGGCTGGCCGTCTGGAGCTCGCGACCGAAGACTTCGACCTGGCCGCCCTGGCGGTTTCGCTGCGTGACAGCTTCGCCGGCGAGGCTCGGGACAAGGGTTTGGCCTTCGAGGTCGCCGTCGCCCCCGAAGCCCAAGGCGTCTGGCATGGCGATGTCGATCGTCTGCGACAGATTCTGGGCAACCTGATCTCCAACGCCCTGAAGTTCACGCTGAACGGCGCGGTGGCCGTGCGGTTCGCTTCGGCCGAGGACGGGTCAGGCCTGCGGATCGATGTGGCCGACACCGGCATCGGCATCTCGGCCCAGATGCAGTCGCGCCTGTTCGACAAGTTCGTCCAGGCCGACAGCTCGACAACCCGCCAGTTCGGCGGCTCGGGCCTGGGCCTGGCGATCTGCCGCGAGCTGGCCGCCCTGATGGGCGGCGGGATCGCCGTGCAGAGCCGCGAGGGCAAGGGCTCGACCTTCACCGTCGTGCTGGCCATGCCGCGCGGCGGCGAAATGCCTGTGGCGGCCCCGCCCGTCGAGGAGCCCACATCGACAGGGCGCAGCCGTCCCCGCGTGCTGGCCGCCGACGACAATCCGACCAATCAGAAGGTCATCGCCGCCGTCCTGGCGCCGCTGGGCGCCGAGGTCGAACTGGTCGCCGACGGCGCGGCCTGTATCGAGGCCTGGAAGCGCGGCGGGCATGACATCATCCTGATGGATATCCACATGCCGGTCATGGACGGTGTCGAGGCCGCCAAGATCATCCGCGAGCTTGAACGCGCCGAGGGCCGGGCCCGTACGCCGATCGTGGCGGTCACGGCCAACGCCCTGGCCCATCAGGTCGAGGGCTATCTGGCCGCCGGCATGGACGGCCACGTCGCCAAGCCCATCGAAGTGACCAAGCTCTATGCGGCCATCGAGGCCGCCATGACCGCCGCTCGCCTCGCGGACGCGGCCTGAAACGACCTTCCCAGGTCCTTTTCCAAACCTGAACGCCAGACAACGAGCGGCTCAGAACCGCTTCAGGCGGCGCGTGGTTTCTTGAGCTCAACGTCGTCAGCCGGGCGACGGAGCGTTTCAAGAGGAACCGACCGATGAAAAAGATCCTGCTTTCAATCACGGCGGTCTCGGCCCTGGCGGCCGCCACCGTCGTCCCCGCTGTTGCGTCCGCCCAGTCCGTCAATCAGCGCCAGGCCATGCTTGAGCGCCGGATCGACCAGGGCCTGCGCAATGGCTCGCTGAGCCGCGGCGAAGCCTACCGCCTCAATGTCCAGCTGCGCGAAGCCGCCCGCCTCGAACACCGCTATCGTCGCGGCGGCCTGAGCGGCTGGGAACGCGCTGACCTGGATCGTCGCTTCGATCGCATCAGCGCCCAGATCCGCTACGAGCGTCACGACCGCGACTACGGCTCGGGCTACGGCCGCGACCGCGACCACCGCGGCGACTACCGCCCGCGCTGGTAATCCCGATGCAGGTCAGACCGGCTCCAACCGGAGCCGGCTTTCCACGACGGTGAAGCCGCGGCCGCGCAACAGAACGCGCGCGCCGCGGTTTTCGCATTCCAGGTCTCCGCCCCGACCGGGATAGGCCTGATGGAAGTTCAGAACCTCGCGACCCAGCCGCTGGCCAAACAGCGGCGTGAGGATGCAGTGGGCCGAGCCGGTGGTCGGATCCTCGGGAATGCCGCAGCCCGGCGCGAAGAAGCGGCTGACCACCTGATACGGTTGGCCGGGATCGGCCAGGGCCACGGTCACGATCTGACCAGGACCCCCAGACGCCTCGCCGCCGATCAGCTTCACGGCCGCCTGGTCCGGCGTCAGCCCGCGCACGGCGGCCTCGTCCCGCATCACCGCGATCAAATACATGCCGGCCCAGACCTCGATCGGCGCGGCGCCCAGGGCCTCGGCCAGGCCGTCCGGAACCGAGGTCCGCCGCGGCGGATCGGCGGGGAAGTCCATCTCCAGCCGGTCGCCGTCGCGGCGCACGGTCAGCGCCCCCGCCTGGGTGTCGAAGGTCAGCAGGGGCGCGTCGACGCCCAGTTCGAAGAACAGGGCGTGGGCCGCCGCCAGGGTGGCGTGGCCGCAGATCGGCGCCTCGACGGTCGGGGTGAACCAGCGCAGGCCAAAGCGCGCCGGATCGGCGGTCTTCAGCAGGAATGACGTCTCGGCCTGGTTGTTCTCCGCCGCCATGGCCTGCATCCACGCCGTCGACGGCCACGCGTCGAACGGTTCAAGCACGCAGGCCGGGTTGCCCTTGAAGGGCGCGGAAGCAAAGGCGTCGATGGTCCACTGGCGCATGGCGCGGGTCCTTTGGCGGGAAGACGCCGACAGAGCTAATTCGGATTGATCCACAGATCAAAGACAACATTGTCACAGTGACAATAAGCTCTACTGACCCTCCACCGTGATTTCCGGCCAGCGCGTCTTGGCCGAGGCCGTGGTCCGCTCCCAGCCGCCCGCGCCCTTCACCCGCAGGGGATTGGGCCGCAGATGCAGGGCGAACAGGTCGTCCAGCCCGAACGGCGCGAAGACGCTCAAGGCGTCATCGGCCTGCATCCGCACGCCCACGCAGAAAGCGGTGGCGACGAAACGCTTCAGCGCGGCGGCGCTGTTTTCCAGCGGCGGATAGGGCTCGTCGGCCCCGAATTTCTTCTCGAACCACAGGTGCACCCGGGCCTGGTTGCGCACCTCGACCAGCTCGCGCAGCGGCCGCTCGAAGGCGGCGGCCACGCGCTGGATCACCACATCCTCGGCCTCGTAGGAGGTGTCGGAGGCGTCGTGATAGGCGACGTCATAGTCCTTGATCCCGTAGTCGGGCGCGCGGCCGGTCAGGTGGTTCCAGACCGGTTGATAGATGGCGCCGGAAAAGACCATCGCGTCGGGCAGGTCCAGATCGCGAATGACGCGCAGCACCCGCATCGTGGTCGGCACGCCATGGATGATGTCGATCAGGCGGGTTTCCAGGGAACCGGTCATTTGCGCAGCATCCATCCGTGATCCAGGGGGCCGTGCCCTCGGCCCAAGCCCGGCGCGCGCAGCATGGCCTCGTGCACATAGTTCCAGGCCCGCGCCACCGCCTGCTCCAGCGACAGCCCCTGGGCCAGGCCCGTCGCGCAGGCCGAAGCCAGGGTGCAGCCGGTGCCGTGGGTGTGGCGGGTGTCGATCCGCTCGCCCTCGAAGGTCGTTTCGCCCGCCGCAGTCATCAGCACATCGACCATGCGGTCCCCATCGATGTGCCCGCCCTTCATCAGCACGGCCCGCGCGCCCATCGCCAGCAGCGCCTCGCCGGCCCGGCGCAGGTCGTCGGTGGTCTCGACGGTCAGGCCTGTCAGGGCGGCGGCCTCGGGCGCGTTGGGGGTCAGCAGGGCGGCGCGCGGGATCATCAGGCTCTTGACGGCGCCGATGGCCGCGTCGGCCAAAAGGCTGGCCCCGCCCTTGGCGACCATCACCGGATCGATGACGGCGGGAACGCCTTTCGCATAGTCCAGCGCCGCGGCCACCGTCTCGACCACCCCGACATCGCCCAGCATCCCGGTCTTGATGGCGTCGGCCCCGATGTCGTCGAGCACGGCCCGGGCCTGGGCGGCGATGATCTCCAGCGGGATCGGATGCACGCCGGTCACGCCCAGGGTGTTCTGCACCGTCACGGCGGTGATGGCCGTGGCCGCGTAGCCGCCCAGGGCGGTGATGGTCTTGATGTCGGCCTGGATCCCCGCGCCGCCGCCGGAATCCGATCCGGCGATGACGAGAACGCGGCCCTGATGAGCGTGGGTCATGACGGCAGTCCTAGGGGGGAATCGGCGGAGTGCGAAGAGGGCGTGCGGCACTGGCCCCCTCCTGACCGCTACGCGGTCGTCCTCCCCCGTAGGGGGAAGATGAGGGTCGGCGCGGCGCATCTTCCCCCTCCGGGGGAAGACGGCTGCGCAGCAGCCCGTAGGGGGCCAGTCTGGCGGACACGGGCTCTCAGCCTCACGCGACATCTCGCTGAGTTATGGAAAGGGCTGCGGAGCGTCCGGACCACGTCCGGATGAGAAATAGAGATTACCGTTTCGACGAAGCCGTCCGCTCCGCGCGACCGTTATCCATCAGCGTCCCGCCGGGTGGCCCTGTTGAGGCCTTAGCAGGACCCGAACCGCTCCGTTTCCGAAGCCATTCGGCGGTCGAAGCACGAGGGCTCGAAGCGTCTCCCGTGGGTCTCTCCGTCCACGCCAACGGCGGGCGGGTCCCGCAACGCCGGGATCCCCGGACGCGCTTCAGTATCCCCCTGAAGCCCAGTCCCGCTCGATCACACCCCGCCGCCGCAATGGTCGCTGGCCTTGCGCCCTTCCCGTGCGGCGAGGTGGGTACAGAATACGGGCGGTTTCAGCGCGTCTGATTGGCGCGATCAAGTTTTTTGCAAGCGTTTGATCTGGCTGGGGTTTGTTTCGGAAAGAACGGGGATTGAGGGCGGTTTATCCCCATAAGTCCTCCCCCTAGCGGGGGAGGTGTCGGCCCCTTGGGGCCGACGGAGGGGGAAGTGACCGCTGACTCATTGCGGTCTTCCCCCACCGGCCTCCGGCCGCCTCCCTTCAGGGGGAGGACTTGGCTAGCGCGTCCCGCCCCCTGCGCGCCGAAGGGAGCCATCCTTAAATCTCACGGCGAGACGATCGCCGGTCTGGCACTCTGCAGCCTGCAAGAGATTTAAGGATGAGCGGGACGCGGGGCGTCCGCCTTTTGGCCATGAACCAAGGACTGCTTTCGACCCTAGTCGGACGGTTGTTGCGGCACGCCGATCGGGAGCCATCGATCACTGTGCCCTGAGTGACGCCGTTAGAAGTTCGAGTCAGACTGCACCGGCCAACATGTATTGACAGGCCATTCTGGCCCCCCTCCGGAGAAATTATCAATTTTTACATGTCGCGGACCGCATGGTTCATCCGGCCCCGGCGTGTTTGCCCGAGACCGGCGAGCCCAAGCAGGTCGAACCGCAGTGCCCGATCCATCGCTTTTCAGGAAGAACAAGAAAGAGGCTCTGAAGAGCAAATACCAGGGTTTGTCGGGCTGGTGGCAGTTCACCGACGCCATATGCCGATCCGCTGAGGTCAAGCGGGCGCTGCTCACGGACCAGTCGGGCTGCTGCGCCGATTGCGATAGGGCCATCGTCAGCCGCAGCCTCGACGAAGCCGTCGTTCACCATCTCTCCTACGATCACCGCTGCACCTTCGGGGGCAATGCCACGCAAAATCCCGATTGTGACATCTGCATTTCGAAGGATAAGCAAAAGTCCGCCGCGTGCTTGCGGCTTCTGCGGCTGTTGCACACCGACTGCCACGAGGCGTTGCACACCGCCGAGGAATACGATCCGAAGTGGCGGAGCGAGCTCAGACTGAAAGCGCGGGCCTCCACCCAGCCGCCGCGACCGCGCAGGTTCCATGCGCCCCGATCCGCAGGGCGGTGACCTAGGACGCCGACCGACCGCTTAAACTCAGGCCACGATGGCCCCTGGAGTTGCGATGTCTCGAAAGTGCGGTTCCAGGAGGTGTGCCAACGTCCGCAAATGGCGCGACGTCGCCTTTCAGACCGCTCGGCGTTAAGTCCGCGTCCCACCCGTTGCGGACCTTCAAGACATCCGCCCTCTCCTCACACCGCCGCCCGCACCGCCTCCCAAACCGCCAGCGCCTGGGCCGTCTCGCGCACGTCGTGGGCCCGCACCGCCGCGACGCCCGCCGCCGCGCCGGCGAGGTGCGCCGCCAGGGAGCCGCCCAGGCGCGCTCCGGCGGCCTCGCCCAGGGGATCAATGGCGGCGATGAAGCGCTTGCGGCTGGCGCCCAGCAGCACCGGGTAGCCCAGGGCGACAAGGCGCGGCAGGGCGGCGATCAGGGACAGGTTGTGCGCAAGCGTCTTGCCAAAGCCGATGCCGGGATCCAGCCAGATCTTCTCGCGCGTCACCCCCGCCGCCATGGCGGCGTCGGCGCGGGCCAGCAGGAAGGCCTCGACCTGGGCGACGACGTCGTCATAGACCGGCGCGTCCTGCATCGTGCCGGGCTGACCCAGCATGTGCATCAGCACCACCTCGCAGCCCAGCTCGGCGGCGACTCGCGGCGCTTCGGGAGCGAAGCGCAGGGCGGCGACGTCGTTCCAGATCGTGGCCCCGGCCGCGACGGCGGCGCGGGCGACGGCGGGCTTCATGGTGTCGATCGAGATCGCCACGTCGCTGTCGGCGCGGATCGCCTCGATCAGCGGGATCACCCGGGCCAGTTCTTCAGCTTCCGTCACCGGGGCGGCGCCGGGCCGGGTCGACTCGCCGCCGATGTCGAGGATGTCGGCGCCGTCGGCGATCAGCTGGCGGGCATGGGCCAGGGCCGAGGCGTGGTCCAGGAACCGTCCCCCATCCGAAAAGCTGTCGGGCGTGACATTGACGATGCCCATGAGGCGGGATCTGGCGGGACGGACGGTCATGGCAGGTGTTGTAGGCCGTAGACGGCGCAAAGAAAAAGCCGGCCCCGCGAGGGACCGGCTTTTCCGTGTCGTCTGAAGAAGCCCTCAGGCCGTGACGCCCGTGGGCGAGATCGGCACCGACGACATCGGCAGGGCCGGCTTCTTTTCGTCTTCGTCCTTGCGGGTGGGCTGGACGCCCTTCATGACGCCGATGATCTCGTCGCCGCTCAGGGTCTCGAACTCCAGCAGGGCCTTGGCCACCGCGTGCAGGTTGTCCAGTTCCTCGGTCAGGATTCGGCGCGCCTCGTCCTCGCCGGTCTTGACCAGGCGGCGGACCTCGGCGTCGATCGTGATCATGGTCTCGGGCGAGACGTTCTGGGTGCGGGCCACCGAATGGCCCAGGAACACCTCGTCCTGGTTGTCGCCATAGGCCACCGTGCCCAGCTTGTCGGAGAAGCCCCAGCGGGTGACCATGTTGCGGGCCAGGCCGGTGGCGGCGCTGATGTCGCTGGAGGCGCCCGAGGTGATCTTCTCCTTGCCGAAGATCAGTTCCTCGGCCACCCGGCCAGCCATCATGATCGCCAGGCGCGAGGTCATCATGTCGAAGCTCATCGAGTAGCGGTCGCCCTCGGGAAGCTGCATGACCATGCCCAGGGCCCGGCCGCGCGGCACGATGGTGGCCTTGTGGACCGGATCGGCGACGGGAACGCGCAGGGCCACCAGGGCGTGACCGCCCTCGTGATAGGCCGTCAGCTTCTTCTCGCTCTCGCTCATGGCCATCGAGCGACGCTCGGCGCCCATCATGACCTTGTCCTTGGCGTGCTCGAAGTCGTGCATGGTGACCATGCGACGCTCCTTGCGCGCCGCCGTGAGGGCCGCTTCGTTGACCAGGTTGGCCAGATCAGCGCCCGAGAAACCGGGGGTGCCGCGCGCCAGGGTGCGTACGTCGACATCGGCGGCCAGGGGGATGTTCTTCATGTGGACGCGGATGATCTTTTCGCGACCGGCGACATCGGGATTGGGCACCACGACCTGACGGTCGAAACGGCCGGGACGCAGCAGAGCCGGGTCCAGAACGTCGGGACGGTTGGTCGCCGCGATCAGGATGATGCCTTCATTGGCCTCGAAGCCGTCCATCTCGACCAGCAGCTGGTTGAGGGTTTGCTCGCGCTCGTCATTGCCGCCGCCCAGGCCGGCGCCGCGATGGCGACCGACGGCGTCGATTTCGTCGATGAAGATGATGCAGGGGGCGTTCTTCTTGGCCTGCTCGAACATGTCGCGCACGCGGCTGGCGCCGACGCCGACGAACATCTCGACGAAGTCGGAACCGGAGATCGAGAAGAACGGCACCCCGGCTTCGCCGGCGATGGCCTTGGCCAGCAGGGTCTTGCCGGTACCCGGCGAGCCCGACATCAGCACGCCGCGCGGAATCTTGCCGCCCAGCTTCTGGAACTTGCCCGGGTCCTTGAGGAACTCGACCAGCTCGGCGACTTCCTGCTTGGCCTCCTCGACACCGGCGACGTCGGCGAAGGTGACCTTCACCTGGTCGGCATTGAGCATACGGGCCTTGGACTTGCCGAAGCTCATCGCGCCGCGACCAGCACCACCGCCCTGCATCTGGCGCATGAAATAGACCCATACCGCGATCAGCAACAGGATCGGGAAGGAGCTGTACAGCAGCTGCAGCAGGATCGGGGTTTCCTTCGGCGGCTGACCGTCGAAGCGGACCTTGTTGTCGAGCAAGGTACCGATCATGGAGCGGTTGTCGGTTTCCGGGCTGTAGGCCGAGAAGCGCTGGCCGCCCTTGAGCTCGCCACGAATCTCCTGGTTCTCGATGACAACCCGCTCAACCTCGCCCTTCTTCACCTGCTCCAGGAAGTCGGAATACGCCAGCGGCTGCTCGGCGCTCCGGCGGCCGGAGAAGCTCTGGAACACGGTCATCAATACCACCAGGATGACTACCCAGAGCAACAGGTTTTTGGCTAGATCGTTCAAGGGTTCACCTTCACTTCCGACTACTACTAGAAATTCGCATTTGGACCTTACACCCGACGAAAGTTCTTCGCTACCAGATAAACCTCACTAGAGCGCGGGCGGCTGGCCTTGGGTTTCCGGATCGCGACCGAGG
>CAYRTE010000018.1:11959-81296 GCA_964427205.1 uncultured Caulobacter sp. | reverse complement strand
CTCACGCAAGAACAGCTTCTGCGAAGCGGACAGGTCGAGCCGAAACGCACAAACACACATCACGGTCATCCGGGTTCGCCCCGGCCGCTTCGCGCCTCCCCACTAAACTCAGCGAGTGATCGCGTGAGGCGCCGCCTCATGCCTGCCAAGGGGGCTTCAGGCGCCACGGACGCGGGCGCGTTCCCCAAGGGCAAGTCGCATAACTTATCAATGTTCCCCTAGGCTCAAACAGACGTTTGCATCGCGTCGCCTGCTGTGCTTTCTCGCTATCGAACGCGCTCATTGAATAAGGCGCGACCATACCGGGAGAGTAACGATGACCCAGGCCGCCCCTGCTTCCACTCCGTGGCCCGCCATGTCGGTCCAGCAAGCCTATGCCCTGATCACCCAGCCGGGAACGGCGGGCGAAATGGAAGAGGTCGAAATCCGGGGCGTGAAGACCCGGGTCTGGAAAAACGCTCCGCCGACCCTGCGCGAAACCCTGATGATGGGGCGGACCCACGGCGACAAGATCTTCATGGTCCACGAAGACGAACGGGTCACCTTCGAGGCGTTCTACCGCGCGGTCACCGTCTTCGCGGCCGAGCTCGCCGCCAGGGGCGTGCAGAAGGGCGACCGCATCGCCATCGTCATGCGCAACCTGCCCGAATGGCCCGTGGCCTTCTATGCCGGCCTTTCCCTGGGCGCGATCGTCACGCCGCTGAACGCCTGGTGGACGGGCGCGGAGCTGGAATATGGCCTGCTCGACTCCGGCGCCTCGATCCTGGTGGTCGATGTCGAGCGCTATGAGCGTCTGACCGAGCACCTGCACAACTGCCCCGAGCTTCGCCATGTCTATGTCAGCCGGTCGCCCGAAGAGATCAGCCACCCCTCCGTGACCCACCTTGAGGCCGTGATTGGCGGCCCCAACGACTGGGCCGCGCTGGAGGAACAGCCTCTGTCGACGACGCCCCTGACGGCGGACGACGACGCGACCATTTTCTACACCTCGGGCACCACGGGCAAACCCAAGGGCGCCATCGGCACCCATCGCAACATCAACAGCAACATCTTCGCGGCCGCCGCCGCCGGCGCGCGCAGCTACCTGCGTCGCGGCGAGGCCCCGCCCGAGCCCGATCCCAGCCTGCCGCAGAAGGGCTCGCTGATTTCCGTGCCGTTCTTCCACGCCACCGGCTGTTTCGCGGTGCTGAACCCCTCGCTGTTTGGCGGCGCCAAGCTGGCCATGATCCGCAAGTGGGATCCTGAAAAGGCCATGCAGCTCATTCAGGACGAGCGTCTGACGTCGATGGGCGGCGTGCCCACCATCGCCTGGCAGATCATCGAGCACCCCCACCGCGAGAACTACGATCTGTCCTCGATCGAAGCCGTGGCCTATGGCGGCGCGCCTTCTGCGCCCGAACTGGTGCGCAAGATCAAGGAAGTCTGGCCCAAGGCCGCTCCTGGCAACGGCTGGGGCATGACCGAGACCTCGGCCACCGCCACCAGCAACTCGGCCGAGGATTATGAGAACCGTCCCGACAGCTGCGGCCCCGCCGTGCCGGTCACCGACCTGAAGATCATGACCGTCGAGGAGCCGCACCAAGAGCTGCCGATCGGCGAGGTGGGCGAGCTGTGGTGCCGGGGCCCGCAGGTGGTGCGCGGCTACTGGAACAAGCCCGAAGCCACCGCCCAGACCTTCATCGACGGCTGGGTGAAGACCGGCGATCTGGCGCGTCTCGACGCCGAGGGCTTCTGCTTCATCATCGATCGCGCCAAGGACATGCTGATCCGCGGCGGCGAGAACATCTACTGCATCGAGGTCGAGAACTGCCTCTACGACCACCCGGCGGTGATGGACGCGGCCCTGGTTGGCATCGAACACAAGACCCTGGGCGAGGAGCCTGCGGCCGTCGTCACCCTGAAGCCCGGTACGGAAGCCACCGAGGCCGAACTGCGGGCCTTCGTCGCCGAACGCCTGGCCGCCTTCAAGGTGCCGGTCAAGGTGGTGTTCTGGCATGAGACCTTGCCGCGCAACGCCAATGGCAAGATCATGAAGAATGAACTCAAGAAGGTGTTCGTCGAGGGGTAAGGCGTCCGCCTGTCATCCCGGGCGAAGGCCCGGGACCGCCACAGGCTCGGCGCTTGCCCTGGTCCCGGATCGGCCTTTCAGGCCGTCCGGGATGACAGGGCGATCTACAGCGAGGTCGGCGGCTTGCGGTGGGCCCAGGGCTGGGCCTGCTCAAGCTGATAGGCCAGTTGGAACAACAGCTTCTCGGCGCCGGTGCGCGCGGCGAACTGGACGCCGACCGGCAGGCCGTCGGCCGTCCAGTGCAGCGGCACGCTCATGGCCGGCGCGCCAGCGACGTTCTGCACCGGGGTGTAGCCGACATAGTCCAGCAGCCGCGCTTGCAGGGTCTCGAACGGCACGGCGCCGCTGACGAAGCCCAGTTCCACGGGCGGATGGCCCAGCACCGGCGACAGGATGACGTCGTACCGGGTCAGCCAGGCGTCATAGGCCTTTGAGGCCTCCCGCAGTCGGCCAACGGCGGCTTCGATGTCGCCCGGCTTCAGGTTTCCGACCAGTTCGGCCATGCCCAGGCTGAAGGGCTCCAGCACATTGGCGTCGGCCTTGCGGCCCAGGGCCTTGCTGACGCCCGCCGCGAGCTCGGCCGCGCCGGTGGACCATAGGGCGGTGAAGTCGCGACCGAACTGGGCGCCGTCCATCGGCCAGGTGGTGGGCTCGACATGGTGGCCCAGGCTGGCCATCAGCTTCGCGGCGCTTTCGGCGGCGGCGATCACCTCGGCGTCGGGCTTGCGACCCGTGCCGGTCTCCAGCAGAAGGCCGACCTTCAGGCGCTTCTTGGTCGGAGCGGTGACCACGCCGATGGCGGCGAAGGGCGAGCCGGCCGCCGTGCGTTCGCTGGCCGCGAACAGGGCCGCCGAGTCGCGCACGCTGTGGCTGACGCAGTGGGCGACGGAAAGGTCGATGCCCCGGCTGCTGGGGCGGCCCTCGATCATCCGTCCGCGTGAAGGCTTGAGGCCAAACAGCCCGCAGTTGGCGGCCGGGATGCGGATCGAGCCGCCGCCGTCGCTGGCGTGGGCGAAGGGGACGATGCCCGCCGCGGTCGCCGCCGCCGCGCCGCCGGACGAGCCGCCCGACGAGTGATTCAGGTTCCAGGGATTGCGCGTGGGCAGAAAGCCCATCGGCTCGGTCGTCGGCAGGAAGCCGTATTCCGGCGTCGTCGACTTGCCGATCACCACCAGGCCGGCGCGATCATAGGCGTCGATGAAGGCGGTCTGGCCCTTCTCGGGCTTGGCGCCCAGGGTGGCGCGAGAGCCGTAGCGCGTCGGCAGGCCGGTATAGGGATCCAGGTCCTTGATCAGGAACGGCACGCCGGCGAACGGGCCGGAAAGCTGGCCGCCCTTGGCCTTGTCCATCGCCCGGTCGAAATCGGACGTGACCAGGGCGCCGACCTTGGGCTGCAGGGCCTCGGCCTTGCGGATGGCGTCCTCGACCACCTCGGCGACGCTGACCTCCTTGCGACGGATGCGTCCGGCGATCTCGGTGGCGTCGGGTGTCCAGGCGGGCTGGCTGGCCCCTCTGGGCTTGGCCTGGACGGATGGAGCGGCGGCGATCGCGGCCGAGGCGGCCAGCAGGCCGCGGCGACTGAAGTGCATGGAAATCCCTCCCGAGCGACCGACGTCTTGGCGCGCCGGTGAACGGCGTTCAGTTGAACCTGAAGCGACCGCGACCGCAAGTCTATGCTAGACCCCGCCCATGACCCGTAGACGTGTTGATGTTCTGATGATGGAGCGCGGCCTGTTCGACAGCCGCGCCAAGGCCCGTGAAGCCATCGAGGCTGGCCTGGTGCGCGCCGATGGCGTGCTGGTGCTCAAGCCGTCGGAGATGGTGGAAGAGCACGTATCGATTCGCGCTTCGCTGGCCCATCCCTGGGTCGGGCGCGGGGCGCTGAAACTCGTGCACGCCCTGGACCTGTGGCCCATCGCCGTCGAGGGCAAGGTCGCCATCGATATCGGCGCCTCGACGGGCGGCTTCACCGAGGTCTTGCTGTCGCGCGGCGCGGCCAAGGTCTATGCGGTCGATGTCGGGCGCGAGCAGCTTCACCACAGCCTGGTCGACAACGAGCGGGTCATGGACCTGTCGGGCACCGACGCGCGCATCCTCGACAGCAGCTGGATCGAGGAAGAGCCGCAGATCATCGTCAGCGACGTCAGCTTCATCTCGATGACCAAGGCGCTTCCAGCCGCCCTGGCGCTGGCGCTCTCGGGGGCCGATCTGATCACCCTGGTCAAGCCGCAGTTCGAGGCTGGGAAAGGCCATGTTGGCAAGAACGGGCTGGTCAAGGATCCCCAGACGATCGCCCGCGTGCGCCGCGAGATCGTCGACTTCCTGGAAGAGTCAGGCTGGACCGTCATGGGCGAGGACGAAAGCCCGATCACCGGCGGCGACGGCCAGGTCGAGAGCCTGGTCTGGGCGCGCCGCCGATAGAAAATGGCCGCTCACGCGAGGCGAGCGGCCGTCTGATCTGTCGCGAAATCTTTAGTCGACGACCTGGAAGCGGCCCTGGGCGTCGGGGCAGACGCGCACGAAGCGCTTCTGGACGCGACCGTCGGGGAGGTAGATCGGGCTCTCGGCCAGGGTGCAGCCATTGACGTCGGCCGAGCGTTGATCAACCCGATACGAATAGGAGTCGCGACGATAGGCGTCGCGCTCGGCGTCACGGCGCGCGTCCTCGTAGCGAGGATCGTCATAGGGCCGCGCATCATAGCGGTCGTCATAGCTGTTGTAGGCGGTCGGCGGGGGAGGCGGCGGGGGCGGGGTCGCGCCCGGCGCGCAGGCCGCCGAATTCCTGCCGATCTTGCTGCCGATCACCGCGCCCAGCAGGCCGCCCAGAACCGCGCCTTCGGTCTTGGCGCCGTTGCCGGACACGCTGCCGCCGATCGCCGCGCCCAGACCCGCGCCGGCCAGACCGCCGCCCGTACCGCGCTGCGTCGTGCTGCGGCGGCAGGGATCGTAATAGTAGCCGTTGTTGTCATAGGCGCCGCCCCGATAGCTGGGCTGGCCATAGGCCTGGGCGCTGGCGAAGGTGGGGGCCAAAGCGCCGGCGGCGACGGCCGCGATGGCGGCGCACAGAGCGATCTTCATGTTCGGCGTCCTGTCGGTCATGGCGACTGTCTCAAGCTTACTGATGTCTTTTTTGGGTCAGCCGAAAGCGCGCCTCGACCACCCGACACAGGCATCCTGTTGGCGCGAACATGAACGGACCTTGAGTGGTGCGTTCATCTTCCTTCATGCCAAGAGACCCTTTTGAGGGTATGGACACGCGCGAAGGGGCCATTGGGCCTCCGCGCCCGTGGCCCAATATGGCCCATGGGCTTGAAAGGGTGGGATCCCTCGAAGGTTCCCGCCGCGAGATTGGATACGGAATGCGTGAAGTGATCATCGACGCGGTTGGCGCCCAGGGCGACGGCATCGTCCGAGAAGGCCCGGTGTTTGTCCCCCTGACCCTGCCCGGCGAGCGGGTTCGGGTGAAGATGGACGGTTCGCGCGGCGAGCTGCTTGAGATCCTCGACGCCAGCCCCGATCGCGTGACACCGCCGTGCAGGCACTTTGGCGAATGCGGCGGCTGCACCAGCCAGCACTGGGCCCAGCAGCCCTATCTGGACTGGAAGTCCGAACTGGTCCGCGTCCAGCTCTCGCACGAGGGGTTGGAGACGGAGATCCTGCCGATCTTCGCGGCTCCGCCCGCATCGCGTCGACGCGTGGCCCTGCATGCCCGGGGCGGCAAGGGCGGGGTGCGCCTGGGCTTCAAGGAGCGCCGTTCCTGGAACCTGGTGAAGATCGAGGAATGCCCGGTTACCGACCCCCGCCTGGTCGCCGCCTTTCCGGCCCTGGCGCGTCTGGCCCAGCCGTTCCTGGAGCATCCCAAGTCGGCGCCGACCCTGCACGTCACCCTGACGGCGACCGGCCTGGACATCGACATCACCGGCGTTGAGGCCAAGAGCGGCGGCCTGTCGGCTGACGCCCGGATGGTGGCCGCCATGGCGGCCAGCGAAGGCGACTTCGCACGCGTCACCCTGGCTGGCGAGGTCGTCTATATGGCCCGCCAGCCGATGGTGAAGCTGGGCCCGGCTGTCGTGGCCCTGTCGCCCGGCAGCTTCCTGCAGGCCGTGCCGCAGGCCGAGAAGGCCATGGTCGCCTTCGCCGTCGAGGCGGCCCAGGGCGCCACACGGATCGCCGACCTCTATTGCGGCGCGGGCACCTTCACGTTCCGCCTGGCCGAGATCGCCGCGGTCCATGCCGCCGATTCCGCCGCGCTCGCGATCGCCGCCCTGAAGGCCGCGATCGGCGGCGCGCCCGGCCTCAAGCCGATCACCGCCGAGGCCCGTGATCTGGTTCGTCGCCCGGTGCTGACCATGGAACTGGCCAAGACCGACGTGGTGGTGATCGATCCGCCGCGCGCCGGCGCCTTCGAGCAAACCGTCGAGATCGCCAATTCCAAGGTGGCCAAGGTGGTCAGCGTCTCGTGCAATCCCGCGACCTTCGCCCGCGACGCTCGCATGCTGGTCGACGCCGGCTTCACGCTGGAAAAGGTGCTGCCGGTGGACCAGTTCGTCTGGTCACCCCATATTGAACTGGTCGGGGTCTTCTCGCGATGAGGCAGCCATGGACGATCAAGCCATCGGGCGACATGAGCGGAGCGCCTTCGCGCTAGACGCGCTGGGGCAGCGCGCCAAGGCGGCGGCCAAGGCCGCCTGGTGGGGCGCGGCGGGCGGACTGGCCCGCGCCATTACCCGCCCCACCCAGGGCGAGGCGGCGCGAAGCTTCCAGCCCGAGGGGCCGCCGGTTTCGAGAGAGCGCCTGCGCCGGGTCTATCTGGAGGCGTTCGAGAAGGACGCCCGCGATGTCGCCGAGGGGCTTTATCCCGCTGTCGAGGACGCGCCGACCCAGCCGGTCAAGTCGCTGCTCAGCGCCCTGGATTTCCTGGCGGACGCCCGGGCGGTCGATCAGCGCCGTCGCCGCGGCGATGGGGTCGAGGTCAGATCAGAGCCTGAAACCGAAGCCTATCCGAACTATTATCGCCAGAACTTCCACTATCAGTCCGGCGGCTGGTTCACCGCTGAAAGCGCCCGGCGCTACGACGCTCAGGTCGAGGCCCTGTTCGCCGGAACCGCCGGCGCCATGCGTCGGCGCGGCCTCTCGCTGCTGGCCAGGCATTGGCGCGGTCGTGATCATCGCGACCTGCGCATCGTCGACGCCGCCTGCGGAGCCGGCGCCTTTCTGCGCGACCTGAAGGCGGCCTTTCCGCGCGCCGCCCTGGCGGGGCTGGATCTGTCATCGGCCTATCTGGCCCGGGCCCGGCGGCGCTCGGGCGTCGGGATGGTGCAGGCCAATATCGAGACCCTGCCGTTCGCCGACGGATCACTGGACGCGGTGAGTTGCGTCTATCTGTTCCACGAATTGCCGCCGAGGGTGCGGCCGGTCGTGGCGGCGTCCCTTGCTCGCGTGCTCAAGCCCGGCGGCGTGCTGGTCTTCGTCGACTCGGTGCAGCCGACCGACGAGCCCGACCTGGCGCGCCTGCTGGAAGCTTTTCCCGCCTATTTCCACGAGCCCTACTATTCGACCTACGCCCAGACCGATCTGGCGGCCCTGTTCAGCGGCGCGGGGCTGCGGCTGGTCAGCGAGGACCGGGCGTTCCTGACCAAGGCGATGCTGTTCGAGAAAGCCTGAGGCTGGACGGACGGCCCTGGGCGCGGCACTAAGCGGCCCTGTATCGGGGGCAAGCGCGTTGGGGCAATCGATCGACGGCGGGCGTCGCTATGAGGCCCTGGACGGCCTGCGCGGCATCGCGGCGGTGGGGGTGCTGCTCTACCATCTCGGCGGCTGGACCTATCGACCCTGGCTGATGGCCCATGGCTATCTGGCCGTCGATTTCTTCTTCTGTCTCAGCGGCTTTGTCCTGGCCCATGCCTATGGCGCGCGCGCCATGAGCTGGGCGGGCTTCATGCGGGCCCGTCTGATCCGGGTCTGGCCGCTGATCGCCATCTCCATGGTCGCCGGCGCCCTGGTGATGATCGGGCACCGCGACAACATCCTGATGTGCCTGCTGATGGGGCTTCTGGTCCTGCCCAGGATCTGGGTCAGCGACGAAGACAGCTTCTCACCGCTTTTCCCTTTGAATCCGCCGGCCTGGTCGCTGTTCCTTGAGTTGCTGGCCAGCGCCCTGTGGTTTCCCGCCCGGCGCCTTTCGACGATGTTGTTGGTGCTGGTCATCGTCGTATCGGGCGGGGTGCTGATCGGCATCGCCTATGGCATGGGCGGGGTGCAGACCGGCTGGGATCGGGCCACCTACTGGATCGGCATCATCCGCACCATCTTCCCGTTCGCCTTGGGCTGGGCCTGCTATCGGATCCAGGCCTATGTGCGGTTCTCCGCCCCGGCCTGGTTGCTGGCCCTGGTGCTGCTGGCTGTCCTGGCCGTTCCGCCGATGGACTATACCGCGACCTATGACCTGGTCTGCGTGGCCGTGGTATTTCCGCTGATCGTCCTGCTGGGGCGTCGCGATCCCGAGGGGCGCGCCGGAGCGGTCTGTCGGTTCAGCGGCGAGGTTTCCTATCCGCTCTACGCCCTGCATTGGGTGCTGTGGGAACTGTTGCTGCGGGCTTTCCGCGCCGTCGGCGGCAAGGGCTATCCCGGCCTTTTCCTGGCGGTCGCGGTCATCTTGATCATCGCCGGCGCCTGGGGCGTTCTGAAGGCCTATGACCTTCCCGTGCGCCGCTGGCTGAAGGCGCGCTGGGCCAGGGCCTGAAATTTTTCACCCGCCCGGTGTCGGCGCGCGGCATGCTCGTCCGTCCTGGGACCAGACGAGGAAGCGCCGCCCATGCTCTACGCCATCCTTTGCTATCACGACGAAGACACGGTCTGCGCCTGGTCGCAGGAGCACAATGACAAGGTCATGGCCGACCTGGGTGTCGTCGAGGAGAAGCTGGCCCGGGCCGGCCGCCTGGGGCCCGTGGCGCGCTTGATGCCGACCACGGCGGCCACCACCCTGCGCAAGGACCGCGAGCCGCCGATCGTGCTGGACGGTCCGTTCGCCGAGACCAAGGAGCAGTTGCTGGGCTTTTTCGTCATCGAATGCGTCGATCTGGACCAGGCCATCGAGACCGCCAAGGAACTGGGTCGCGCCAATCCGGGCGGATCCTATGAAATCCGTCCGATGGCCCTGCTGCGCCCCGGCTCGCTGCCCGCATGACCGACCCGGCCTGGATCGACGCGACGCTGGCCGCCGCCCGTCCCCAGGCGACAGCCGCGCTGCTGCGCTATTTCCGCGATCTGGATGCGGCGCAGGAAGCCTTTCAGGACGCCTGCCTGCGCGCCCTGCAGAACTGGCCCAGGAACGGCCCGCCGCGCAATCCGACGGCCTGGCTGATCCTGGTGGGGCGCAACGCCGCCATCGACGCCAGCCGCAAGACCAGCCGCCAACAGCCGCTGCCGCCTGAAGAACTGCTGTCCGACCTTGAGGACGCCGAGACCGAGCTGGTCGAGCGGCTGGATGGCGCGCACTATCGCGACGACGTTCTGCGTCTGCTGTTCATCTGCTGCCATCCCGACCTGCCGGCCACCCAGCAGATCGCCCTGGCCCTGCGGGTAATTTCGGGCCTGTCGGTCAAGCAGATCGCCCGGGCCTTCCTGGTCAGCGAGGCGGCCATGGAGCAGCGGATCACCCGCGCCAAGGCGCGTGTGGCCGGGGGCGATGCGCCGTTCGAGACGCCGGGGCCGATCGAACGCGCCGAGCGCCTCGCGGCCGTGGCGGCGATGATCTATCTCGTCTTCAACGAAGGCTATTCGGCCAGCGGCGCGGCGGCGGAGGCGAGGGGGCCGCTGTGCGACGAGGCCATCCGCTTGGCCCGCCTGCTGTTGCGGCTGTTCCCCTCCGAGCCCGAGATCATGGGTCTTACCGCCCTGATGCTGTTGCAACACGCCCGCTCGGCCGCCCGGTTCGACGCCAACGGCGCGGCCATCCTTCTGGACGACCAGGACCGCGCCCTTTGGAACAGGCGGATGATCGACGAGGGTCTGGCCCTGATCGACAAGGCCATGTGGCGGCGACTGCCAGGGCCCTATCAGGTGCAGGCCGCCATCGCGGCCCTGCACGCCCGGGCCGCGCGGCCGGAAGACACGGACTGGGTCGAGATCGACCAGCTCTATGCGACGCTGGAGCGCATGCAGCCGTCGCCGGTCGTGACGCTGAACCGTTCGGTCGCCGTGGCCAAGGTCCAGGGACCGGAGGCGGCGCTGGCGATGATCGAACCGCTGGAGCCGCGTCTGGGTGGCTACTTCCACTTCCACGGCGCGCGCGGGGCGTTCCTGCTGCAACTGGGGCGGAGCGATGAGGCCAGGATCGCCTTTGACCGCGCTATCGCCCTGGCCGGCACCGCCGCAGAGGCGGCCCATATCCGCCAGCATCTGGATCGCCTCACCCAGGAAGCAAGGTCCACGACCTGAATTGTTCGCGGCAACATGCTGCAATCCATAGGCCTTGTGGCGAGGTTTTCGCGATCAGGACGACGGGCCTTCGTCCGTCATAAGCAGCTGGCCAAGCTGGTCCAATCCTCGGCTCCAGCTTGAGCGGTGACCCGCGCTCCAGTGTTCGAGCAGCGAGAACCCGGCCTCATCGATAGCGCAGGTTCGCACGCGCCCCACCTTCTGGGTGCGCACCAGACGACAGCGCTCCAGCACCTTCAAATGCTGCGCCACGGCGGTCAGGGTGACGCCCAGGGGCGCCGCCAGTCGGGACACCGACAAGGGGCCATGACGGAGCGCGTCCAGCATCGCCCGCCGGGTGGGATCGCCGAGGGCCTGGAACAGGCCGTCGATGTCTGAGCTCGTCATGGGCTAGAAGGCCACGGCGCCCGCCAGTTGCTCCAGCAGCTGGCGCCAGCCTTCCTTGCGCATCGCCGGCCCGTCAGCGCCCTCGAAGAACGCGCCCTGGTGGGTGCAGATCAGGTCGGTTCCGGTCGCGGTGGGCAAGAGCTCGATGGTGACCAGGGAGGCCGAAAAGATTCGGCCATCCATGGCCATGGAATGGGCCAGCACGATGCGACGGTCGGGCGCGATCTCCAGATAGATTCCGTCGCTGCTCATGGAGACGCCCGGGAACGGGCTGTCGGGCCTGAAGCGGTAGCGCGCCTGTTCCGCCCCGCCGACGCGGAAATCCATCTCGAAGGACTCGACGTCATGACCGCTGCCTTCGGCGAACCAGCGTCGCTTTGTGGCTGTGTCAGCAAAGGCGGCGAACACGCGCTCGGGAGCGGTTGGATAGGCGCGTTCGAGGACGAAGGTGTCGTGGACGACAAGCTCGGGCATGGCTTTGCCTCATCAGTGAAGTGGTGACTTCATTAATGAGGCGGCGGACTGCATAGTCAAGTCCAGAGTTCAGTATCTAGAAAAGGCTCAGCTGGTCGCCAGCCCTGGCCGGAACCCGAAAGGCGCCGACGTCCATCCGCGTGGTGGGCGTGTCGAGCCCGAACCGTCGCCGGGCGAGATCAAAGCGCTGGCTCATCACCTCGGCCACCGGGCCTTCGCCCGTCATCCGCTTGCCCCACTCGGACTCGTAGGCCGCGCCGCCGCGCATCTGGCGCACCAGCGACATCACCCGCTTGGCGCGATCCGGATAGTCGGTCGCCAGCCACTGCTGGAACAGGTCGTTGATCTCCAGCGGCAGGCGCAGGGCCACATAGCCAGCCGATGTGGCCCCGGCCTCGGCGGCGCGCTGCAGCACCGCCTCCATCTCATGATCATTCAGCGACGGGATCGAGGGCGCGAACATCACCGTCACCGGCACGCCGGCCGCCGCCAGCTGGCGAATGGCGTCGATGCGCCGCTCGGGCGTGGCGGCGCGGGGCTCCATGCTCCGGGCCAGCCTGCGGTCCAGCGTGGTGACCGACACCGCCGCCCGCGCTAGGCCCGCCTTGCCCATGGGACCCAGGATGTCGAGATCGCGGGTGATCAGGGCCGACTTGGTGATGATCGTGAAGGGGTGGTTGAATCGCGCCAGGGTTTCGATCACCGCCCGGGTGACGCGCAGGGTCTTTTCCTGCGGCTGATAGGGATCGGTGTCGCCGCCGATATGGATGACCTGCGGCTTGTAGCTGGGCTTGGACAGCTCGCGCTCCAGCAGCTTGCCGGCTTCGGGCTTGAAGAACAGCTTTGACTCGAAGTCGAGGCCGGGCGACAGGCCCAGATAGGCGTGGGCGGGGCGCGCATAGCAATAGATGCAGCCATGCTCGCAGCCCCGATAGGGGTTGATCGAGCGGTTGAAACCGATGTCGGGGCTGTCGTTCTTGGCGATGATGGTCTTGGACTTCATCGGCTGAATGGTGGTGGTCAGCGGCCGGGCCGCCTCGTCCTCCTCGGTCCAGCCATCCTCGAAGGCCTCGGAGCGGAAGCTTTCGAAGCGCCCGGTGTCGTTGGTCCGCGCTCCGCGACCGCGAAGGGCGACCTTGTTCATGTGAGACGGAACAGCCATGCCCAACCGTAATGATGAAATCAGAACATAACAAGAACTACCCTTGACCGATGCGGCTGACATCGTGAAGCAGGGAGAATGATCACCGTCGTCATTCCCACCCATGACAGCGCCCACCTGATCGGGCCGTGTCTTTCCAGTCTGGTGACGGCGGCGGTGGACGGTCTGGTGCGAGAGGTGGTGCTGGCGGATGCGGGTTCGACCGATGGCACGCTGGACATCGCCGAGGACTGCGGCGCGCGGATCGTGGCCGAGGGGGGCGATGTCGGCGCGCGTCTGGCGGCGGCCTGCGCGCGGCCGCGCGGCGACTGGCTGATGCTGCTGGAGCCGGACGCCAGTCTTCCGGAAGGCTGGCGGCTGGTGGTGGAAAAGCAGATCAATGCGGGCTGGGACAAGGCGGCCAGCCTGCCGCGCCCGGGCCTGTCCTGGTTTAGGCGTCCGTTGGCGTCACCGCAGGGCCTGCTGCTCTCAACGCGGCGCTATCAGGCCAGTGGCGGCTTTCGCCCCGGCGACAAGGGCTTTGCGAGGCTGATCGGCGCGGTCGGCGCCAAGCGGCTGGTCTGGTGACCTAGAGGTCGAGCCTGAAGTCGATTTCGCGCGCGCCCAGGGCCGCGGCGTCCAGAGTGCGGGTCTCGGCGCCCATCAGCCGGCGATAGGTCCAGTACGAGGCCACGACCTTTTCCACATAGTTGCGGGTCTCGACGGCGGGCAGGCTTTCGATCAGCAACAGGCTGTCGCAGTCGGCGCCCAGCTGGGCCTGGGTCTTGAGCAGGGTTCCAGGGCCGCCGTTATAGGCCGCCACGGCGCGAAGCATGTCGTAGCTCTGCAGGCCGCGATCCATCAGCCAGGTGAAATAGTCCTGGCCGACCCGCAGGTTGAAGGCCGGATCCAGCAGAGGCGAGGTGTCGGCCAGCAGCTTGTCGTCGCCAGCGGCGCGGGCGGCGGCGATCGGCATCAGTTGCATCAGCCCCGTGGCGCCGGCGCCCGAGACCGCCAGCGGATCAAAGCGGCTTTCCTGGCGCACCAGGGCGTAGACCATCGCCTTGTGGATCGTGAAGCCGCCCCGGGGTTCCAGCGGGGGCAGGGGATAGTCCTCGGCGCCCAGTCGCGCGACAGGACGGCCGGCGTTCAGCGGAGCCCGGGCGTTGAGGGCCAGGGTCAGGCTCATCCAGTCGCCGCGCGTCTTCTCGGTCTCGGCCAGCGAGAGACCAGCGCGCAGCTCCTGACCGGCTTCCGCCCAGCGGCCGATCTGGGCCAGGGCGGCGGCGCGGCGGGCGCGGTCATTGGCGCTCAGCAAGCGGTCCAGCGAGGCGATATCCGGGCCGTCATAGCTGAAGCGACTGATCAGGGCGGCGATCGGATCGTCGGGGTCATTGGGCAGGGCCACGCCAGCAAGACTCAACTGACGCGCGGCGATCATGCCGTAGAAGGTGTTGGGCGAGCGGGCGGCCTCGATCAGCGCCTCGCGGGCGTCCGCGCCGCGTCCGGCGGCGCTGGCGGCGCGGGCCGCCCAGAAGGCGCCGGCCGCGCGCAGCCAGTCATCCTGGCCTTCTTCGCGAGCCACCTGGTCGAAATAGCCCTGGGCCTGAACGTATTGGCCAAGGCGATAGGAGGCCAGGCCGGCGATCCAGCGCTCGCCGCTGATCTGAGCCAGCATCAAGGCCTTGGCGATATCGCCCGAATAATAGGCCTCGCGGGCGCCCCGGGCCTTGTCGGCGGGCGGCGGGCCCTTGTCGGACGCAACGAACAGGGCGGGCGGGCGAGGCGCGGGGCCCTTGGCCGGCTTGCGCTTGAGGGCCAGGGTATAGACCTTGTCGGCGCCGGCCTCGTCGCCATGGGCCTTCAGCCATTCGGTCAGGTCCTGGTATTCGGCGGTATAGGCGCGCGGATGCATAACCTTGGCATAGGCCAGACGGCCGGCCAGGCTCTTGTCGTGGGTGTTGGCGAAGGCGGTCTCGGCGGCGTCGAAATCACCCCGCTCGATGGCCGAAAAGGCGGCGCGATAGTAGCGGACATCATCCTTGGACAACGGCTCTAGGCCGGAAGCGCGCGCGCCGACGGCGGCGCATAGACATAGGGCAAGGGCCGACAATACGGCCAGAGGTCGAGCGATGAGCTGCAATGCGTATCGCGCTTGCCCGAAGGCGGCGCGTCCCCGTTCCGACTGGTCGAAGAGAGTCCTAGTGCGCGACAGCCAAAAGTGGAAGCCGGTTTTGGCGTCTGTCGCGCACCAAACCATAGGAATCTGAGCCTGTTTATCCGTTTCAGGCAGGCCTGAAACGGACAGGCTCAGTGGGGACGCTCGGGGCGATCAAGCCTTTCGGTCAGGGTCAGCAGATCCTGCCAGGCCTTCTTCTTGGCCGCCGGCTGACGAAGCAGGAAGGCCGGGTGCAATGTGGGCAGGGCGGGCAGCTCCCTGGAGCCGTCCGATGAGGTCCACTCGAACCAGCGGCCCCGCAGTGACAGAATGCCTTCCTCGCGCTTCAGCATGGCCTTGGCCGAGGCTCCGCCGATCAGCAGCAGCATCTTGGGGTTCACCAGGGCGATGGCGCGTTCAAGGAACGGCGCGCAGACGGCCTGTTCCTGGGGGGTGGGCGTTCGGTTGCCCGGCGGCCGCCAGAAGACGGTGTTGGTGATGAACACCCGGTCCGTCAGGCCGGCGGCCTTCAGCATCCGGTCGAGCAATTGGCCGGCGCGACCGACGAAGGGTTGCCCTTGGGCGTCCTCGTCGGCGCCGGGGCCTTCGCCGATGATCATCAGGGGCGCGTCACCAGGGCCTCGCGACACCACCGCCTGCTTGGCGCCCTGGGTCTTCAGCGGGCAGCCGTCAAAGGCGGCGATGGCGGCGGCCAGGGCGTCCAGGTCCTGGCAGGCGGCGGCGGCGGCGTGCGCCTGGGCCACGGCCGCCGAGACATCGGGCGATCCGTTGGAGACCAGGGTCGGACGCGCCGCGGCGATAACGGCGGCCGGTTGGCTCTTGGCCCGCAGCAGGGCCGCGCCCTCGGCCAGACGGTCGATCGGCGCATCCGAATAGGTCGTGTCGACGCCCGCATCCGCCCAGAAGGCGAGCAGACTTTCGACGGCGCGCGGATCGACGGCGAGGCTCATGAACCCATCCTTAGCGCGATCTTCGCCGGTCCTCCACGCTGCGGCGCAACAAAAGTCGGCGCTTTCTCCTTGACCGCCACCGCGTCACGTTCTGATAAGGTCAGATTCAAACAGTCATAAGACGGGCCCCATCCAAACAAGTGATGGGCCCGGGGCGGGAGATCTCATGAGCCAAGACCTCGAACGCGAGTCGATGGAATACGACGTCGTCATCGTCGGCGGCGGCCCCGCTGGCCTGTCGGCCGCCATCCGCCTCAAGCAACTGGCCGCCGAGGCCGGGACCGAGGTTTCGGTCGCCCTGCTGGAAAAGGGCTCAGAGGTCGGCGCCCACATCCTGTCGGGCGCGGTGATCGATCCCAAGGCCCTCAACGAGCTCTTCCCCAACTGGAAGGAAGAGGGCGCGCCGCTCGAGACGCCGGTGACTCGGGACAAGTTCCTGATCCTGGGTCCGCAGGGTGAGCTATCCCTGCCGATGTTCGCCCTGCCGCCGTTCATGCATAACCACGGCTGCTACATCGCCTCGCTGGGCAATCTCACGCGTTGGCTGGCGGGCAAGGCCGAGGAGCTGGGCGTCGAGATCTATCCGGGCTTCGCGGCGTCCGACATGGTCTGGAACGACGACGGCTCGCTCAAGGGCGTCGTGGTCGGCGTGGTCGGAATCGCCAAGGACGGCGAGCACAAGCCGGACTACCAGCCCGGCATGGAACTGCACGGCAAGTACGTGTTCATCGCCGAAGGCGTGCGCGGCTCGCTGGCCAAGCAACTGATCGCCAAGTTCGACCTGGCGGCCGGCAAGTCGCCCCAGAAGTACGGCATCGGGATCAAGGAGCTGTGGCAGATCCCGCCCGAAAAGCACCAGCCGGGCCTGGCCGAGCACACCACGGGCTGGCCGCTGGACGACAAGACCGGCGGCGGCAGCTTCATGTACCACTTCGGCGATAATTACGTGTCGATCGGCTATGTGACGCACCTGAACTACAAGAACCCGTGGCTGTCGCCGTTCGACGAGTTCCAGCGTTTCAAGCACCACCCCTCGGTCAAGCCGCACCTGGAAGGCGGTCGCCGCATCTCGTACGGCGCGCGGGCCATCACCGAGGGCGGCTATCAGTCGATCCCCAAGCTGACCTTCCCGGGCGGCGCGCTGATCGGCTGCTCGGCCGGCTTCGTCAACGTGCCCCGCATCAAGGGCAGCCATAACGCCATGAAGACCGGCATGCTGGCCGCTGAACAGGCCTTCAAGGCCCTGGCCGCTGGCCGCGCCAGCGACGAGCTGGTCGAATACCAGACGGCTTTCGAGAAGAGCTGGGTCGCCAAGGAACTGAAGATCGTCCGCAACGCCAAGCCGCTGCTGGGCAAGCTGGGCACCTTCTTCGGCGGCGCCGCCGGCATGTTCGATATGTGGGTCACTCACCTGACCGGCGGCTTCTCGTTCTTCGGCACGATGAAGCATGACAAGACCGACGCCGCCTCGACCGGCCTGGCCAAGGACTACAAGCCGATCGTCTATCCCAAGCCGGACGGCGTGATCAGCTTCGACAAGCTCTCCTCGGTGTTCCTGTCGGCGACCAACCACGAGGAAGATCAGCCCGCTCACCTGAGGCTCAAGGATCCCTCGATCCCGATCTCGGTGAACCTGCCCAAGTACGGCGAACCGGCTCGGCTCTACTGCCCTGCCGGCGTCTATGAGGTGCTCTACAACGAGCAGGGGACGGATCCGCGCTTCCAGATCAACGCCCAGAACTGCGTCCACTGCAAAACCTGCGACATCAAGGACCCGTCGCAGAACATCGTCTGGACCACGCCCGAAGGCGGCGGCGGCCCCAACTATCCGAACATGTGACGACGGGGCCTCCTGATCGAGCCGATCGGGAGGCCTTTTTGTTGGCGTGCTCTGGGCCCACCAAGCGTTTTTGCCGCGCGTCGCGGACTTGCGGCGCGCGTCGAAACCCAACAGGGTGCCAGAATGCGTTTCAAAGTCCTCCTCGCCGCCGCTTCCCTGCTCACCCTGTCGGCCTGCGCCTCGACCCAGGATGTCGCCCTGCGTGGCCCGGTTTCGACCGTCAATTCTCTGTTCGACGTTCGCAGCTCCTACGGCCAGTTCCTGGCTGGACAGGCGGCGCTGCGCGATGGCCGCACGCGCGAGGCGGCCGACTATTTCGGCGTCGCGGGCGTGCTGGGTGACGATCCCGGCGTGATCGGCGAGCGGACCTTCACCGCCCTGCTGCTGTCCGGCGAGGTGACCCGCGCCGCCCAGATCGCGCCCCGGGGCGAGGATGCGGGCGAGGCGGTCAAGCGACTGGCGTCCCTGACCCGGGTCGTGGAACTGCTGGCCTCCGGCAAGGGCAAGGAAGCCCAGACCCTTCTGAACGCCGAGCCCATCGCCTTTCCGCACCGCCAGGCCGCCGCGCTGCTGGGCCCCTGGGTGGCCGCCGCAGCGGGCGACGCCGAGGGCGCGACGGTCCAGCCCAGCCTGCAGAACGACCGGCTGGTGCAGTATTTCGGCCAACTGGGTCAGGCGCGGCTGTTCGAACGCGCCCGTCGCTATGACGAGGCGGAGACCGACTACAAGGCGCTGACCTCGTCATCGAACACCGCGGGCATTTTCATGCTCGACTACGGCGCGTTTCTGGAGCGTCGCAAGCGCCACGCGGACGCGGTCGCTCTTTACGATCAGGCCCTGAGCACTGACCCGTCGGACGCTGGCCTGCAGAGGGCCCGCGCGCGCGCCGTGGCCAAGAGCGCCCCGCCGCCGATGCCAACGATCAAGCAGGGCGCGGCCCAGAATCTGGTCGCCTGCGCGGCCACATTCGCCGGCGAGCGACAGGGCCAGTTCGCCCTGGCCTATCTGCGCCTGGCCCTGCGACTGGACCCCGGACGCGAGGAGGCCTGGCTGCTGGTCGGCGACCTGTTGAACCAGGCTGATGATCATCGTGGAGCCATCGAGGCCTACGGCCACATTCTGGCAACCTCGCCCCAGTACGCGACGGCCCAGGGCAAGCTGGCCTGGACCTATCAGCAGAGCGGCGACAAGCCGCGCGCGCTGGAGATCGCCCGCCAATCGCTGATCGCCGCGCCTGGCGATCGCGACGCCCAGATCGCCCTGGCCGACCTGCTGCGCGCCAATGAGCGGTGGGACGAGTCGGTCGCCGTGCTGGACCCTCTGATCGCCCGCGAGGCCGACAGGCCAGACTGGCGCGTTCTCTATCTGCGCGGCATCGCCCTTGAGCGGGCCGGACGCTGGACCGAGGCCGAGCGCGATCTTGGCGCGGCGCTGAAGCTCAATCCTGACGAGCCGGAACTGCTGAACTTCCTCGGCTATTCGTGGATCGACCGCAACGAGCGCCTGCCCGAAGCCCTGGCCATGGTCCAGAAGGCCGTCGATGCGCGCCCGCAATCGGGGGCCATGCTAGACTCGCTGGGCTGGGCCTATTACCGCCTGGGCAACTACAAGATCGCCGTCGAGAAGCTGGAACGCGCCACCGAGATGGAGCCGGGTGATCCGGACGTCAACGCCCACCTGGGCGACGCCTACTGGCGGGCCGGCCGGCGGATCGAGGCGCAGTTCCAGTGGCGTCGGGTTCTCAGTCTCGAACCGGACGCCCGCCAGAAGGCCGAGGCCGAAGCCAAGCTGAAAAACGGTCTGGACTCGACTGGGCCCGCTGCTTCATCGACCATCGCCCATAACTGAGTTATCGGACGGGTTTGGCTCGTTCCCCCGAGGGCTCTCCATGCGCCTTTCCGCCTTCGCCCCGGCCAAGGTCAATCTGTTCCTGCACGTCGGCGGACCTGACGCGGCGGGCTATCATCCGATCTCCAGCCTGATGGTCTTCGCCGATGTGGGCGATGAGGTCTCGGTCCAGGCCAGCGACGCGCCCGGTTTCGAGACCACCGGACCGTTCGGCGCCGGGATTCCGGCGGGCGACGACAACCTGGTCATGCGCGCCGCCCGGGCTTTCCATGCCGGCGCGGCCGCGCCTTTGCCGCCATTCCGCCTGCTGCTCGACAAGCATCTGCCGATCGCGGCGGGTCTGGGCGGCGGCTCCAGCGACGCGGGAGCGGCGCTGCGCCTGCTGCGCGACGCCCTGGCTCCCGACCTGTCAGACGAGGCTCTGGAAGCCATGGCGTCCAGTCTGGGCGCGGATGGCGCGGCCTGCCTGTGGGGCCGACCCGTGATGGCCGAGGGACGGGGCGAGCGTCTGTCGCCAGCGCCCGGCCTGCCGCCGCTGAACGCCGTGCTGGTCAATCCGCTGGCGCCGTCGCCGACCGGCGCGGTCTATCGCGCCTATGACGCCGCCGTCGCGCCGGAAGGCGAGGCCAGGCCGTGGATGCCGGACGCCTTCGAAAGCGCCGAGGAAGTGGCCGCTTGGCTGGTCGCGGCCACTCGCAACGACCTGGAGGCGCCCGCCGTCGCTCTGGAGCCCCTGATCGGCGAGGTGCTGGAAACGCTCCGCGACGAACCCGAGGCGTTGATGGCCCGGATGTCGGGCTCGGGCGCCACCTGCTTCGCGCTCTGCGCGGGCGACATCGAGGCCGAGGGCCTAGCCGAACGGCTGGAGAGCATGCGGCCCGACTGGTGGGTGAGGCGCTGCCGCCTGGACGGGGCTTCTGACCTCGGGCGATGGCCGCACTAGGTTGAGGCTGGTCCCACCCCTGGAGCGTTCGCATGCATCGTCGTGATCTATTGGCCCTCGCGGGAGCCTTCGTCGCCGCGCCAGCCCTGGCCCAGACAGCCCCGACCACGCCACCGACGCCTGCCGCTCCCGCCGCGCCCAGGACCGTCCGGGTCAATGTCGAGACCGGGCAGGGGGTGATCGTCATCGAGCTCTATGTCGACCAGGCGCCGATCACCACGGCCAACTTCCTGCGCTATGTCGACCAGAAGCGCTATGACGGCGCCACGTTCTTCCGCGCCTCGCGGTCGCCCGGACCGGTGGACTACGGCCTCATCCAGGGCGGGCTGCAGGGGGATCCGGCCAGGGTGCTCAAGCCCATCGCTCATGAGCCCACCACCCAGACCGGGATCAAGCACACCGACGGCGTGGTCTCGATCGCCCGCAACGCGCCGGGCACGGCGACCTCGGACTTTTTCATCTGCGTCGGCGACGCGCCCTATCTGGACGCTGACCCCGCCGCGCCGGGCGACAATGCCGGCTTCGCGGCCTTCGGCAAGGTGGTCGAGGGCATGGACGTGGTTCACCGGATCATCAACCTGCCCACGCCTGGCGTGGCGGTGAACCCGGTGATGAAGGGCCAGATCCTCGAGCCGCCGGTGCCGATCCTGAAAGCCCGCCGGGCGCCCGTGGCCCCCTAAACCCTCGGCCGTTCGGACAAAAAGAAAGGGCGCGGAGCCAAGCTCCGCGCCCTTCGCCTTTTCAGCTGAGCCGAGGCCTAGCTGTGGTAGGCGCGTTCGCCGTGTTCGGCGATGTCCAGGCCTTCTTCCTCGGCGTCCGGCGAAGCGCGAAGACCGATGATCAGCTTGATCGCGAAGAAGACGATCGCCGAGGCGATGGCCGACCAGATGACCGTCACGCCCACGGCCTTCAGTTGGGCCATGACCTGTACGCCCATGTCATAGACGGCGGTGTCGCAGGTCGAGATGTCGCTGTCCTTGGCGCAGCTGGTGTAGTCGACGACGCCAGCGCCGCCCCAGGCGGGGTTGACCACCAGGCCGGTGCCGATGGCGCCGACGATGCCGCCGATGCCGTGGATGCCGAAGGCGTCCAGGCTGTCATCGTACTTCAGCGCGTTCTTCACGACCGAGCAGAAGAAGATGCAGAGCGGCGAGACCACCAGGCCCAGGATGACCGCGCCCATCGGGCCGGCGAAGCCGGCGGCCGGGGTGATGGCCACCAGGCCGGCCACGACGCCCGAAGCCAGGCCCAGGGCCGAAGGCTTCTTGCGGGTGACCCATTCCACCAGGATCCAGGACAGACCGGCGGCGGCGGTGGCGACCAGGGTGTTGATCATCGCCAGCGAGGCGTAGGCGTTGGATTCCAGGTTGGAACCGGCGTTGAAGCCGAACCAGCCCACCCACAGCAGACCAGCGCCCACGAGGGTCAGGGTCAGGGAGTGCGGCGGCATCGGCTCTTTGCCGAAGCCCTGGCGCTTGCCCAGGATGATCGCGCCGACCAGGGCGGCGATACCGGCGTTGATGTGGACCACGGTGCCGCCGGCGAAGTCGAGGGCGCCGAAGCTCCAGATCAGGCCGGCCTTGACCGGGGCGGTCGGATCACCAGCGATGGCGTCCGGACCCGGCCACCACCAGACCATGTGGGCCATCGGGTAGTAGGAGAGCAGGGGCCACAGCACCGCGAAGGCGACGATGGCGGCGAACTTCATGCGCTCGACCAGGGCGCCGACCACGAGGGCGGCGGTGATCGCGGCGAAGGTCGCCTGGAACGAGATGAAGGTCAGTTCCGGGATCACGACGCCGGTCGAGAACGTCGCGACGTTGCTGGCCGGGGTCACGTCCTTGAGGAACAGACGGCCAAGGCCGCCGACATAGCTGTCCCAGCTGCCGCCGTCGGTGAAGGCGAAGCTGTAGCCCCACAGCACCCAGGCGACGAAGCCGATGATGGCGACGGTCGAGACCTGCATCATCACCGACAGCATGTTCTTGGAGCGGACCAGGCCGCCGTAGAACAGCGCCAGGCCGGGCAGGATCATCAGCAGGACCAGGACGGTCGAGGTGAGCATCCAGGCGTTGTCGCCCTTGTCCGGAACCGGAGCCGCGGCCGGAGCCGGCGCGGCTTCGGCGGGAGCGGCTTCAGGCGCGGCGGCTGCCGGCGCCGGCGCGGCCTCGGCGGGCGCGGCGGCGACAGCGGGCGCCGCGTCCTGGGCGAAGGCCACGGCCCCAAGCGGGGCCCCGGCCAGTGTCGCGGCGAGCAGCAGCCCGGCCAACGGTTTGAAGGTCAATTTCATCGTCGGTTATCCCCTATTCCCGATGGCGTTAAAGAGCGGCCGGGCCGGTTTCACCGGTCCGGATGCGCACGGCGTCTTCCACGTTCAGAACGAAGATCTTGCCGTCGCCGATCTTGCCCGTGGCCGCCGCGGCCTTCACGGCCTCGACCGCCTTGGCCGCGGACGCATCGTCCACGACCGCTTCCAGTTTCACCTTGGGAACGAAGTTCACTTGGTACTCCGCGCCCCGGTAGATTTCGGTCTGGCCCTTCTGGCGGCCGTAACCCTTGACTTCCGACACCGTCAGACCCTCGACGCCAGCGGCGACGAGCGCCTCACGGACCTCGTCGAGCTTGAAGGGTTTGACGACCGCTATGATCAGTTTCATCCGCCTTGCTCCGGCCCGCCGATATCGCGGGCTCCCCTTGCTTGGTTGCCGAGCGCTTCGCGCCCGGATGATCACCGCCGACGCCGCCACTACGCGCTGCATCGTTTTCCCCGGCGAGGGTCAGGCTATCGGTGCAGGTCGGCCAGGTGCGGTCGCGCGGCAAGGATTTGGAAAGGAAATGGGCGCGGCGCCTAAAATCTAAGCAACAGACACCGTCGCCGCGCTAAAAACCGGCAATAATGCTCGGCGGGGGCGCTCTGACCATCGGCGGCGAACTTGCTGTCGTCAAAGGCAATTCGCGGCCGGCGCGCTCATCCTCAAACGAGGGTAGAAAGTCACGAGCCCGTGATGGTCGGCAACCAGCGTTCTTCCCAAGCGTAGTTCAGGCCTGGAACACGAGGAACTCCGTCATGTCCATGTCGCGCCTGTTCGCCGCCGCCGCCGCCACCACCCTGATGTCCGGCGCCGCCCTGGCCCAAACCACCACCACAACCACCACCGCGCCCGTCAATCCGGCCGCGCCGCCGGCGATGATGTCCGATCCCAGCATGATGAGCCCCAACCCGGCCACCACGCCTTCGGCCTCGACCCTGGGGACCGACACCGCTGGCGTCATACCGATGTCGTCGCAGTCGCCCGAGGTTCAGGCCACGCTGAAGGCGGGCGATCCGAACGTGGTGTCCAACCAGCCCATCGCCGACACGCCCGAAAACCGCGCCAAGTACGGCAAGCCGATGAGCAACGCCGGCAAGCGCAGCGCCGCCAAGGGCAACTAGCCCCTTCTCGACACAGCCAACATCGCTTGAAGCACCAGTCGGCGGGCCCTATGGTCCGCCGACTTTTTTCTGGCCCTGTTCGGACACTGATGTCGCGCCCCAAGCCCACTTCGTTTCAAGCCCTGATCCTGACGCTCCATAACTATTGGAGCGAACATGGCTGCGCGATCCTGCAGCCGCACGACATCGAGGTGGGGGCGGGGACCCTGCACCCGGCCACTGTGCTGCGCGCCCTGGGTCCCAAGCCGTGGAACGCGGCCTATGTGCAGCCCTCGCGCCGTCCGGGCGATGGCCGCTATGGCGAGAACCCCAACCGCCTGCAGCACTATTACCAGTACCAGGTGATCCTGAAGCCCAATCCGCCCAACATGCAGGACCTGTATCTGGGGTCGCTGGAAGCCATCGGCCTGGACCTGCGCCTGCACGACATCCGCTTCGTCGAGGACGACTGGGAAAACCCCACCGTCGGCGCCTGGGGCCTGGGCTGGGAAGTCTGGTGCGACGGCATGGAGGTGTCGCAATACACCTACTTCCAGCAGGTGGGCGGACTGGACGTCTCGCCGGTGGCCGGCGAGCTGACCTACGGCCTGGAACGCCTGGCGATGTACGTGTTCGGCGTCGACAACGTCTATGACCTGCCGTTCAATGACCCGGACTCGCCGCTGGGCGCCATGACCTATGGCGACGTGTTCCTGGAGAACGAGCGCCAGCACTCGGAAGCCAACTTCCACGGCTATGACGTGGCCGTGCTGAAGGGCCAGTTCGAGGACATGGAGCGCCAGGTCCCGCTGATGCTGGCCCGCGACTATCAGGGCAAGGCGCTTGTCCTGCCCGCCTACGACATGGTCCTCAAGGCCAGCCACCTTTTCAACCTGATGAACGCCCGCGGCGCGATCGCCGTCGCCGAGCGCGCCAGCTACATCGGACGCATCCGCGACCTTTGTAAGATGTGCGCCTCCGAGTGGGTGAAGCAGCAGGAAGCCGCGTAAGTCACATGCCCCAACTTCTCCTCGAACTGTTCTCCGAAGAAATCCCCGCGCGCATGCAGGCCAATGCGGCGCGCGATCTGGAACGCATGGCGCGCGAGCATCTTGCCGCCGCCGGCTTCCTGCCCGAGGCCCTGAAGACCTTCGCCGGTCCGCGCCGCCTGACCCTGGTGGTCGAGGGGCTGCCCATCGCCCAGGCCGACCGCAAGGAAGAGCTGAAGGGGCCCCGCGTCGGCGCCCCGCCGCAAGCCATGGAAGGCTTTCTCCGCAAGGCGGGCCTGACCCAGGACCAGCTGGTCGAGCGCGACGGCGTCTATATGGCCTTCATCGAGAAGACCGGCCGCCCGACCACCGAGATCATCGCCGAGATGGTCGAGGCCATCGTGCGCGGTTTCGCCTGGCCCAAGTCGATGACCTGGGGAACCTGCAAGCTGCGCTGGGTTCGTCCGCTGAAGCGCATCCTGTGCGTGTTCGACCGCGAGATCGTGCCGTTCAGCATCGAGGGCATCGAGAGCGGCGACATCTCCGAAGGCCACCGGTTCATGGGGGACGCCCAGCCGTTCCGCGTGCGCGACTTCGACGAATACGCCAAGGGCCTGAACGACCACTTCGTCGTGCTGGACGTCGAGGAGCGCAAGGCGCGCATCCTGGAGGGCTGCAAGACCCTGTGCTTCGCCCGTAATCTGGAACTGGTCGAAGATCAGGGTCTGCTGGAAGAGGTCGCGGGCCTGGCCGAATGGCCGACGCCGGTGCTGGGCGACATGGATCCGTCGTTCCTGGACCTGCCGGCCGAGGCGATCCGCACCTCGATGCGGACCCACCAGAAGTATTTCGCCGTCCGCGATCCGGCCCGCGAGGGCCTGGCCCCGCACTTCATCACCATCGCCAATATCGCCGCCGCCGACGGTGGCAAGGTGATCGCCGCCGGCAACGCCAAGGTGCTGTCGGCCCGCCTGTCCGACGCCCGCTTCTTCTGGGACGAGGACCGCAAGGCCGGCAATTTCGACGCGTGGCTGGAGAAGCTGAACGGCGTCACCTTCCACGCCAAGCTGGGCACCATGGCCGAGCGGGTGAAGCGCATCGAAGCCCTGGCTCGCGAGATCGCGCCGCTGGTCGGCGCCGATGTGGAAAAGGCCGGCGCGGCCGCGCGTCTGGCCAAGGCTGATCTGAGCTCGCTGATGGTCGGCGAGTTCCCCGAACTCCAGGGGCTGATGGGCGGCTACTACGCCCGCGAAGCCAAGATGGACCCCGAGATCGCCGACGCCATCCGCGACCACTACAAGCCGCAGGGCCCGGCCGACGCGGTCCCGACCGCGCCGCTGAGCGTGGCGGTGGCTTTGGCGGACAAGCTGGACACGCTGGTCGGGTTCTTTGCGATCGACGAAAAGCCGACGGGGTCGAAGGATCCCTATGCGCTGCGTCGGGCGGCGTTGGGGGTGATCCGGACTATCCGCGATACTTCGCGCCCGATTAGTCTGACGGCCGTCGTGAAGGCAGCTTTCCTGCTCATCCAAACCGACAGCGTTCAATCAGGCCGCGCCATGGGCGAGCGGCGCTCGACAGCAGAGCCCGACGCTAGTCCGGTTCTTGGCCCAAAGGTCGATCTGGTTGCGCTCGATCTGCTGGAACAGGACGTTCTCTCGTTCTTTGCAGACCGCCTGAAAGTCGCGCTTAAAGAAGAGGGCAAGCGCCACGACCTCGTCGACGCCGTGTTCGCTCTGGGCGACGACGACCTGGTACGCATCGTCGCCCGGGTCGAGGCGCTGGACGCCTTCCTGAAGACCGACGACGGCAAGAACCTGCTGGCCGGCTACAAGCGCGCCTCCAACATCCTCAAGGCCGAGGAGAAGAAGGGCTGGAAAGCCGAGGGCGAACGCGGCCTGCTGGACGACGCCTCGGCGCCGGAAGCGGCCCTCTACGACGCCCTGCGCATGGTCGAGCCGGCCCTGGCGGCGGCTTTGGCCCGTGAAGACTTCACCGGCGCGATGCAGGAACTGGCCGGCCTTCGCGGCCCGGTCGACGCCTTCCTCGATGGCGTGTTCGTCAATTCCGAGGTTCCGGCCGAAAGGGATAACCGTTTGAAAACCCTGGCGGCGGTGCGTGACGCCATGGGTCAGGTGGCGGATTTCTCGCTGGTGGCGGGATAAAAATCTCCGTCATCCCGGGACTTGTTCCCGGGACCCATTTCTCCGCCGCAAGTGCGGAGCAGGTTGGATCACCCACGGTGAAGCTGAACCATGGGTCCCGGGAACAAGTCCCGGGATGACGGGGATTGTAGGGTTGGGGCGGGGCGCCACCCCGCCGCTTCAGAACTGCCTCGGAACCGGCGTCCAGTTCAGCACGCTGTCATAGAGATCATCCCAGCGCGGATTGTCCCGCTCCAGCAGGTTGATCTTCCACTGGCGCGGCCACTCTTTCATCGTCCGTTCCCGCCGGATCGCGACCGTCATGAACCTCGTGGGTTTCGTACCAGACCAGCCGCGTCAGGCCGTAGCTCTTGGTGAAGCCGTTCCTCAAGCCTTCGCGGTGCTGGATCAGCCGGGCCTCGAACTGGCTGCTGACGCCGATATACAGCGCGCCATAGGGCTGGTTGGTCATCATGTAGACGGCGATGGATGCGTCTCTGGGGACCATTGCGCCAATATACACTTATAGATAGATTTCGTCATCCCGGGACTTGTTCCCGGGACCCATCTATCCGCCACGATGCGGAGCAGAATGATTCCGCGTCGTGAAGCTGAACCATGGGTCCCGGGAACAAGTCCCGGGATGACGGCGCTAAAATGAAAATCTCTCCGACTACGGAATCCCGCTGCTCCGCCAATTCCCAATCAAGACAACGTTGTCATTAGAAAGATTTGCCGTTTTTCCGGTCTTTGTCGTGGAACGCAAAGCGCTGGTGGACGCGTTCTTGACCTAAGTGCTAGTGAACGCCCCGGATATTGCAGTGCGGGATCACCGTTCGACGCTTTGTCCCAAGGCAAGACGACCACACAGAAGGTCGCGGCCTTTTTCACTTATCGCAGGGTGAATTTCATTATGCCGGTTGAGACGCTGACCAAGCCCCGTTGGGTCTATTCGTTCGGAGGGGGCGGCGCCGATGGCGACGCCTCGATGAAGAATCTGCTGGGGGGCAAGGGCGCCAACCTGGCCGAGATGTCTTCACTGGGCCTGCCCGTGCCGCCAGGCTTCACGGTGACCACCGAGGCCTGCGTCCACTACTACGCCAACGGCAAGCAGTACCCCGCCGAGCTGGCGCAGCAGGTCAAGGATGGCCTGGCCACCATCGAAAAGCTCACCGGCAAGCTGTTTGGCGATGTCGCTAACCCGCTGCTGGTCTCGGTGCGCTCGGGCGCTCGCGCCTCGATGCCGGGCATGATGGACACCGTCCTGAACCTGGGCCTCAACGACGAGACCGTCGAGGGCCTGGCCAGGCTGTCGGGCGACCGGCGCTTTGCCTATGACAGCTATCGCCGCTTCATCCAGATGTATTCGAACGTCGTGCTCGACCTGGAGCACCACATGTTCGAGGAGATCCTCGACGACCACAAGGATCGCCTGGACGTCCATGTCGACACCGGCCTCACCGCCGATGACTGGGCCGGGGTGATCAAGGACTACAAGGCCGCCGTGCTGGAACAGCTGGGCCGGCCCTTCCCGCAGGACGCCCAGGAGCAGCTGTGGGGCGCCGTCGGGGCCGTGTTCGCCAGCTGGATGAACGACCGGGCCAAGTTCTATCGCCGCATGCACGACATCCCCGAGGCCTGGGGCACCGCCGTCAACATCCAGTCGATGGTGTTTGGCAACATGGGCGAGACCTCGGCGACGGGCGTAGCCTTCACCCGCAATCCGTCCAATGGCGACAACCGCCTGTATGGCGAGTTCCTGATCAACGCCCAGGGCGAGGACGTGGTGGCCGGCATCCGCACGCCGCAGTCCCTGACCAAGATCGCCCGCGAAGAGATGGGCGACAGCGTTCCCTCGATGGAAGAGGCGATGCCGGTGGTGTTCGCCCAGTTCAAGTCGGTGGTCGAGACGCTGGAGCGTCACTATCGCGACATGCAGGACATCGAGTTCACGGTGGAGCAGGGCACGCTCTACATGCTGCAGACCCGCAACGGCAAACGCACCGCCAAGGCGGCGCTGAAGATCGCCGTCGACATGGCGGCCGAGGGCGTGATCTCCAAGACCGAGGCCATCGGCCGGGTCGAGCCGGCCTCGCTGGACCAGCTTCTGCACCCGACCATCGATCCGTCGGCCCATCGCGACGTGATCGCCACGGGCCTGCCGGCATCCCCTGGCGCGGCGACCGGCAAGATCGTCTTCGACAGCGACGCCGCCGAAAAGGCCGCCGCCAATGGCGAGGCCGTGATCCTGGTGCGCGAGGAAACCTCGCCGGAAGATATCCACGGCATGCATGCGGCGCGGGGCATCATCACCGCGCGCGGCGGCATGACCAGCCACGCCGCCGTCGTGGCGCGCGGCATGGGCCGGGCCTGCGTCTCGGGCGCCGGCGAAGTCGGCATCTTCCCCAAGGAAGGCCTGTTCCGGGTTCGCGGTCGCGAGTTCAAGGCCGGCGAGATCATCACCATCGACGGCTCGACCGGCGAGATCCTCAGCGGTTCGCCCAAGATGATCGAGCCCGAGCTGACCGGCGACTTCGCCACCCTGATGGGCTGGGCCGACGAGGTCCGCCGCCTGAAGGTGCGCGCCAACGCCGAGACGCCGCTGGACGCCAAGACCGCCCGCGGTTTCGGCGCCGAGGGCATCGGCCTGTGCCGCACCGAGCACATGTTCTTCGACGACACCCGGATCGCCGCCGTGCGCGAGATGATCCTGGCCGACGACGAAGCCGGTCGCCGCACGGCCCTGGCCAAGATCGCGCCCTTCCAGAAGGCCGACTTCGTCGAGCTGTTCACGATCATGGAAGGCCTGCCGGTCACCATCCGCCTGCTCGACCCGCCGCTGCACGAGTTCCTGCCGCACACCGAGGAAGACGTCGCGGCGGTGGCCGAGGCGACGGGCCTGGACGCCGGCAAGCTGATGCGCCGGGCCAAGGAACTGCACGAGACCAACCCCATGCTGGGCCACCGCGGCTGCCGCCTGGGCGTATCCTATCCCGAGATCTACGAGATGCAGGTCCGGGCGATCATCGAGGCCGCCTGCGACATCGCCAAGTCGGGCAAGGCCGCGCCGATCCCCGAGATCATGCACCCGCTGGTCGCCAAGGGCGAGGAGATGAAGTACCTGCGGGACCTGACCGACCGCACCGCCAAGGCGGTGCTGGCCGAGCAGGGCATCGCCATCGAATACACCGTCGGCACCATGATCGAGCTGCCGCGTGCCGCCCTGCGGGCCGGTGACCTGGCCGCCAATGCCGAGTTCTTCAGCTTCGGCACCAACGACCTGACCCAGACGACGTTCGGCATCAGCCGCGACGACGCCGGCAAGTTCCTGGGCGCCTATATCGACAAGGGCATCTTCGACAAGGATCCCTTCGTCAGCCTCGACCAGGAAGGCGTCGGCGACCTGATCCGCATCGCCGCCGAGCGCGGCCGCGCCGCCCGTCCGGGGATCAAGATGGGCATCTGCGGCGAGCATGGCGGCGATCCCGCCTCGATCGCCTTCTGCGAAAGCGTGGGACTGGACTACGTGTCGTGCTCGCCCTATCGCGTGCCGATCGCCCGCCTGGCGGCGGCCCAGGCGGCCCTGGCCAACAAATAGGCCAAGGCTTCGATGCGAAAGTCAGGGGCGGTCTCCGAAAGGGGGCCGCCCCTTTTTGCGTTCAAGAACATTGTTATCGATTTGCCGCGCGTCCTGGTTAAGCTTGCTTCGCCCCCGCCAAGAGGGGCAGGCATGATGGGAGGAAAACCATGCGGACCTTGATGATGGCGGCCGTCCTGGCCCTGGGGATCAGCGGCGCGGCCCTGGCCGATCCGATGGCCAGCGCCTATGGCAACACTGTTTCGATCACCTATCCCAATGGCGCGGTGGCGAAGATGCACATTGACGCCGACGGCACCTACATGACCACGGCGCCCGACGGCGCGACCGCCAAGGGATCGTGGAAGATCGAGGGCGGCAACACCTGCTTCACCCAGACCGAGCCGGCCCCGCCGGCCAGCATGGGCGCCAACTGCAGCCCGACGGCCGACAAGAAGGTCGGCGACAGCTGGACCGCGCCCGGTCCCAACGGCTCGACCCTGACCGTCAGCATCGTGGCGGGGCGTTGACCCGGCGCAGCGCCCAATGAAAACCGCCCCGAAGCGATAAGCTTCGGGGCGGCTCTTCGCCGTCCATACCGGGGGAGGGAACGCGGACGGCGGAACGCTTAGCCGTGCAGCTTGATCGCGGTTTCCGCGACCTTGCGGCCCTGATAGCGGGCGCCGGCCAGTTCGCTTTCGGTGGGCTGACGCGAGCCGTCGCCGCCGGCGATGGTGGTGGCGCCATAGGGGCTGCCGCCGGTGACTTCATCGATCCGCATCTGGTCGGTGTGGCCATAGTCCAGACCCACGATCACCATGCCAAAGTGCAGCAGGTTGGTGATCATCGAGAACAGGGTCGTTTCCTGACCGCCGTGCTGCGAGGCCGTCGAGGTGAAGGCGCCGCCCACCTTGCCGTTCAGGGCGCCGCGGGCCCACAGGCCGCCGGCCTGGTCGAGGAAGGCCGCCATCTGCGACGACATCCGGCCAAATCGCGTGCCCGTGCCGATGATCACAGCGTCATAGTCGGCCAGTTCGGCGACGGTGGCGACGGGAGCGGCCTGGTCGAGCTTGAAGTGGGCGGCTTTCGCCACCTCCAGAGGCGCGGTCTCGGGAACGCGCTTGATGTCGACGGTCGCGCCGGCTTCGCGGGCGCCTTCGGCCACGGCCTGAGCCATGGTCTCGATGTGACCGTAGGACGAATAATAAAGAACCAGAACCTTGGCCATGAGGGCCTCCTTGACTGTGGAATTTGGGAACAGGGCGGGGCAAGCGTGAAGGCTCGCCCCGCCCGGGGATTGAAGGAAACGGCCGCGTTTAGGCGGCGTCGACCAGCACCAGCTCGGCGTCTTCGAGGGCGGTGACGGTGATTACGTCTTCATTGGCGATGGCCGCGCCGTCGCGGGCGTTCAGCTGGACGCCATTGACGGTGACCGAACCGGCCGCCGGCACCAGATAGGCGTGGCGGGTCTTGCCCAGGTCATAGGTCGTGCTTTCGCCGGCCTTCAGGGTGGCGCCCAGGACGCGGGCGTCGGTGCGGATCGGCAGGACGTCGCCGTCATTGTCGAAGCCGCTGGCCAGGGTCACGAACTTGCCCGAACGGTCGCCCTTGGGGAAAGGCTTGGCGCCCCAGGACGGCGCGCCACCGGTGCGGTTGGGCTCGATCCAGATCTGGAAGATCCGGGTGGCTTCGGATTCCAGATTATATTCCGAGTGCCGGATGCCGGTGCCGGCGCTCATCACCTGGACGTCGCCCGCCTCGGTGCGGCCCGTATTTCCCAGGTTGTCCTGGTGGGTGATCGCGCCGCTGCGGACATAGGTGATGATCTCCATGTCCGAGTGGGGGTGCGGCGGGAAGCCGGTGTTGGGAGCGATCTCGTCGTCGTTCCACACCCGCAGGGCGCCCCAGTTCATGTTCTTGGGGTCGTAATAGCTGGCGAACGAAAAGTGATGCTTGGCCTTGAGCCAACCGTGGTCGGCGCCGCCAAGCCTGTCGAACGGTCTGCGATCGATCATGGCCTAAACCTCCTGGAGCCCGGTCGCCGGGCTCGTTTCGAAAAGCGCGCCGACATCGGCGCCGCTTGCTTGAGGTGAAAATAGCGATCAGGATCGATATCGAAATAGAAACTATCGAAACCTATTGTTTCCAAAATGAGCAAGCTGCCTGATCTCGAGGGCCTGGCGATCTTCGCCAAGGTGGTGGAACTGCGGTCCTTTGCCGGCGCCGCCGAGGAGCTGGGCCTGTCCAAGGCCACGGTCTCCAAGGCCGTCACCCGGCTTGAAACGCGGCTGGGCGCCCGACTGTTCAATCGCACCTCGCGACGCCTGGCCCTGACCGACGCCGGCCAGACCCTGGTCGAGCCCGCCACCCGCGTTCTGGCCCAGGGCGAGGCGGCCGAGAACGCCGCCATGGCCCAGTCGGCCGCGCCGCGCGGCCTGGTGCGGCTGGCGGTCCCGATGTCGTTTGGCCTGTCCGACGTCGCGCCGATCCTGCCGGAGTTCCTGGCGGCCTATCCCGAGGTCTCGGTCGACCTTCACCTCAGCGACGCGACGGTCGACCTTATCGGCATGGGCTTTGACGCCGCCCTGCGCATCGCCGCCCTGCCGGACTCTTCGCTGGTGGCGCGCCGCCTGCGCCCCGTGAAGCGTTATGTGGTCGGCGCGCCCAGCTATCTGGCGCGACGGGGCCGGCCGACGCATCCGGGCCACCTGGCCGAGCATTGCTGCCTTGGCTATGCCTATCTGCCCACGCCCGACACCTGGCGGTTCGTCAATGCGGCGGGGGAGGAGGCTTCGGTGCGTCCGGCCGGACCGCTGCGGGTCAACAACGCCGACGCCCTGATGCCAGCGCTGATCGCGGGGCAAGGCCTGGCGGTGTTGCCGGATTTCATCGCCGGCGCGGCCCTGGCCGATGGCCGGCTGGAAGCGGTGATGGCCGACTGGACCCCGCCGCCCATCGCCCTGCATCTGGTCATGCCGCCCGGCGGTCCCCGGCCGGCGCGGGTGGAGGCGCTGACGGCGTTCCTGACCTCGGCGCTGGGCGCCAAGGGGCGGGGATCTACAGGCTATCCACCTGGGCCGGCGTAAAGGCGCCGACCTGCAGGGGGTTCATCGCGGCGATATTGGTCGTCGACAGCCAGTCCAGTTGGGTGACCGTCAGGCCCGGGATCTGGGTCGGGGTCAGATAGCCGATCTGGGTGGTGGTCAGGCCGCCGATCACCGTGGTCGACAGCGCCGAGATCTGGGTGGCGGTCAGGGCGCCGATCTGCGTGCCGGTCAGGCCGTTGAAGTCGTCCAGGGTCAGGCTGCGCACCTGATAGGCCGACAGGCCGCGCATGGCGGTCGGGCTGATCGAGCCGATCTGGGTGGTGTCCAGGGCCGCCAGGTTGGTCACCGACAGCGCGCCGATCTGCGACGCTGACAGGCCGCCGATCTGCGTGGCCGAGAACTCCCCGATATCGGTCGTGCTCAAGCCGCCGAGCTGGGTGGAGGTCAGGCCGCCCAGCTGGGTCGTGGACAGGCCCTGGACCTGTGTGGCGTTGAAACCGGAAATATTGCCCGTCGAGATGCCGCCGACCTGGCTGGCCGTCAGGTTGGCGATCTGGGTCATCGACAGTTCGGCGAAGTCGCCGGAACCCAGGCCCCCGAGCTGGGTCGCTGTCAGGCCCGCGAACTGCGTGCTGGTGAGCGCCCCGATCTGGGTGCTGGTCAGCGCGTTGAGATTGGTGGTCGACAGGGCGCCCAGCTGCGAAGCCGTCAGCCCGCCAACCTGGGTCGCCGACAGCTCGGCGAAGTCGGTGGCGCTCAGGGTCGCGACCTGGGTGGTGGTCAGGCCGGCGATCTGGCTGGCGCTGAAGCTGGCGACCTGAGTGGCGGTCAGAACCGAAAGGCCGGTGGCGCTCAGGCCGCCAAGCTGGGTGGCGTTCAGGACGCCGACCTGGGTGTCCGAAAGGGTCGAGACCTGGGTTCCGCTCAGCCCGGAGACCTGGGCGGCGGACAGGGCGCCGATCTGGGTGGTCGCCAGCACTTCCAGCTGGGGCGCGCCGAGGGCGCCGATCTGGCTGGCGGTCATGCCGCCGATCTGGGTGGTCGACAGGGCGGCCAGTTGGGCGGCGGCGAAGGCCGCGATGGCGGCGGCCTCCAGGGCGCCGATCTGGCTGGCCGCGAGACCCCCGATCTGGCTGGCGGCCAGCTCGCCGATATCGGTGGTGCTGAGGCCCGCCATCTGGCTGGCCGTCAGGCGGGTCAGCTGGGTGACGTCCAGCGAGGCGACCTGGGTGGCGTTGAGGCCCGAGAAGCTGGTGGCCGACAGGGCGCCGACCTGGGTGGCGGTGAAGACGTCCAGTTTCGCGGCGTCCAGGCTGGCCAGCTGGGTCGAGGTCATGGCCCCGACCAGTTCGCCGCTGAAGGCCGCCAGCTGCTGGGCGTTGAACGCCACGCCCGCGCCGAAGCTGGGGATCTGGGTCGCCGACAGCCCCTTAACCTGGGTCGCCGAAAGGGCCTCCACCTGGGTGGCGTCTAGCACGGCGACGGCGGTGGCGCTGATGGCCCCGACCTGGGTGCTGCTGAGGGTGGCGAGCTTGGTGGTCGACAGATCGTCAATGATCGTCGTCGGGAGCGCTGCGATCTGCGCGGCCGAGAGATATGAGATCGGCAAAGGGCTCGTCCTGACCGAAGGTTTGTCGCGGCCGTTGCTTCGGCCCGGGCCTCGCTTTGAAAGGCTTAACCCTCAGGCTAAGTGGAAAGCGAGATTCGGTCCACGTGACAAAACAGACCAGGCCGTCCCTTGATTGGCGGCTGATCTGCGACCTCAGGCGGCTGGTCTTGCGGTCGCTTGCATCGTCCAGAGGTCGAGGTCGGTTTCACGGCCGATCAGGGCCAGGCCCGAGGCGATGGACTCGAACTCGCCGCCGCTTTCGATCCGGTCGGCCGCGAACCGGCGCTGGAAGATGTCGCGCACCGCCGGCACGAACGAGCTGCCGCCGGTCAGGAACACGCGGTCCACCTGGTCGGGGGCCAGGTTGGCGCGGGCCAGGGCCTGGTCGACCGCCGTCTCGATGGCCGTCAGCTCTGGCGCGATCCAGCCCTCGAAGGTCGAACGCTCGACCTCCTGCTCGATCAGGATCGAGCCGGCCTCGAAGCGGAACGTGGCGCGTTCATGGGCCGACAGCGCCTCCTTCAGGGCCGACACCGACCGGTAGAGGGCGTAGCCGTGATTGTCGTCCAGCACCTCGATCAGGCGGCTGATCTTCTCGGGCTCCATCGCCGTCTTTTCCAGCGAGCGGATGTCGCGCATGTCGCGCGAGGCGCGCAGCAGGGCCAACTGATCCCAGCGGGCGAAGGCGGTGTAGTAGCGTTGCGGGATCGGCAGGCGGTTGTCGAAGGCGCGGTACAGTGAGCCCTTGCCCAGGGCGGGCGAGACCAGTTGGTCGATGATCCGGTAGTCGAAGGCGTCGCCGGCCACGCCCACGCCCGAATGGCTGAGCGGGTTCGAGCGCAGCGTGCCGTCGGCCTCGCGCTCGAACCGGACGAGGGAAAAGTCGCTGGTGCCGCCGCCAAAGTCGGCGACCAGCACGGTGGCGTCCTGCTTCAGTTGGCGGGCGAAGAAGAAGGCCGCGCCGACGGGCTCGTAGGCGTAGCGGATGTCGGTGAAGCCCAGCCGCGCGAAGGCCGCCTCATAGCGCTGCAGGGCCAGGGTCTCGTCGGGATTGCCGCCGGCGAAGGTGACGGGACGACCCACGATCACGCGGGGCGGCAGCTTGGCCATGGCCGGGCCGGCGTGCTCGCGCACCTTCAGCAGGAAGGCGGCCAGCAGGTCCTCGAACAGGTAGCGCTTGTTGAGGATGCGAGTCTCGGTGAAGGCGGCGCTGGCGGCAAAGCTCTTGAACGACTGGATGAACCGCGTTTCCAGCGGATCCTCCAGATAGGCCTCGATCGCCCAGGGGCCGGCCTCGACCACCCGCTCATTGGCCTCGCCGCCATGACCCTGCAGGTTGTGAAAGCTGAGCGCCGAGCGGAAGGCGAACAGGTCGCCCTCGCTGGTCGGGAACCGCACCAGGCGCGCGGAGCCGTCGCCGTGCGTCATTGAGACGACGGTGTTGGTGGTGCCAAAATCGATGCCGATCGTCGGCGGGACGACGGACGTCATGGGGGACGTCATGGGGGACGTCTTTGGGGACGTCTTTGGGGACGTCATGGGCGGGACCAGTTTGCTGGAGTGAGGGGCGTGGGTGGTAGCCCTTGGAGCGGATGGGTTCAAGGGCGCGACGGCAGGTTCCCGTCTTAACGCCGCTCCCGCGCATGTTTGATGCGCGCCACGATCACAGCCTGGGCCTGGACCCGATACTGGATGATGTAGCCGGAGTCGCCGAAGGGTACGGCGATCTGTCGAAGGTTCGCCGCGGGACCCACAAAGCCGCGCTCGGCGTGTTCGGCCAGCGACAGCACGGCGTCGGTGATTGCGGCGGCGGCGCGCAGGCTCGCGTCGGGGTTCTTGTCGGCCAGAAAGTCTTCCAGTCGCTGGAGGTCGTTCTCCGCCTTGGCGGTCAGCCGAACGTCTCGCCTCACGACCGGGCGTTAAGACGTTGGGCCAGACCTTCCTGGAACTGGCGAAGGGCGTCTTCAGCGGCGACCGAGTGGCCCGTCCTGTCGAACTCTTCCAGGGCGGCGATAGCCTCAGCCCAGTCGTCGTCCATCGCTCGGTCCAGAGCCTTGAGGGCATAGTCTTCGAGAGACAGCCCCGCGACGCCTGCGGCCGCCTTCAGCCGTTCTGTGCGCCTAGCGTCCAGATGAATGTCTGTCCCGTCAGCCATGTCGCAAAGGTCGCTCAGCATGTTCCGCGCGTCAATGCAGGCTTGATTGACATTTGTGTCGTCTCACCGCCCTTAACGCGTTTTGCCGGAAAGACAGTCTTGGAACAGTTCGATGTCTTGGTGATCGGGGCCGGCGCGGCCGGCATGATGTGCGCCATCGAGGCCGGCAAGCGCGGCCGCTCGGTGCTGGTGGTCGATCACGCCAAGGAGCCCGGCGAGAAGATCCGCATCAGCGGCGGCGGCCGCTGCAACTTCACCAATATCCACACCGCGCCGGCCAATTTCCTGTCGGCCAATCCCAAGTTCTGCGTCTCGGCCCTGCGTCGCTATCGACCCAGCGACTTCATCGCCCTGGTCAAGAAGTACGGCATCGCCTTTCACGAGAAGACCCTGGGCCAACTGTTCTGCGACGGCTCGGCCAAGCAGATCGTCACCATGCTGCTGACCGAGATGGAAGCCGCGCGCTGCGAACTGCGGCTGGAAACCGGCGTCGACCGCATCACGAAGATCGAAGAGGGCTTCGAGCTGGCCCTGTCCAGCGGCGCCAATGTCCGCTGCCAGTCGCTGGTGGTGGCCTGCGGGGGAAAATCGATCCCGAAGATGGGCGCGACGGGCTTCGGCTACGAGATCGCCAAACAGTTCGGGGTGGGCGTCGTCGAGACCCGCCCGGCGCTGGTGCCCCTGACCTTCGAGGTCAAGACGCTGGAACGCCTCGTCCCGCTGTCAGGCGTGGCGCTGGACGCCGTGGTCGCCCACGGCAAGACGAAGTTCCAGGAAGGCATGCTGTTCACCCACCGGGGGCTTTCCGGCCCCTCGATCCTGCAGATCTCGTCCTATTGGCGCGAAGGCGACGAGATCCGGGTCGACATGGCGCCGGGCGTCGACGCCCTGGCGGCCCTGAAGGCGGCGCGCACCGCCACGCCGCGTCGCGCGGTCTCGACTGTGATGGCCACCCTGCTGCCGCAGCGCGTGGCCCAGATCGTCTCCGACGACGAAGGCGCGCAGGGCAATATCGCCGACTGTTCGGACAAGGTGCTGGGTCGCCTGGCCGCCGCTGTGAACGCCTGGACCTTCAAGCCGGTCGGTTCGGAAGGCTATCGCACCGCGGAAGTGACGTTGGGGGGGATCGACACCAACGATCTGGACTCGCGCACCATGCAGGCCAAGTCGGTTCCGGGCCTCTATTTCATCGGCGAGGTCGTGGACGTCACCGGCTGGCTGGGCGGCTTCAATTTCCAGTGGGCCTGGGCCTCGGGCTGGAGCGCGGGCCAAGCCGCATAAGAAAAAAGGCCTCTCCGGTGGGAGAGGCCTTTTCCGTATCTACTTCTTCTTGAACGGCTTACCCGCCGGCTTGCCGCCGTCGAAGGCCTTGGCCTTGAAGGGCTTGGGGCCCTTGAACGGCTTGGCCGGACCCTCGCCGCGCGGCTTGGGCGTATAGGTGGTCTGCGGACCGGAGGCCTTTTCGCCGAACGCCTTGGGCGCCCCAAACGCCTTGGGCGCAGCGCCCGCGCGGGGTTTGAAGTCGCGCTTGGGACCGTCATCACGGCCTTCGGTGCGCGGCTTGTAGGCGCGCTTGGCGCCGCCTTCGCTATCGGCCGGCGAGTAGGGACGCGGCGCGTCATCACGCGGCGGACGCGGCTTGAAATCGCGCGGCGCGTCGTCGCGCTTGAACTCGGTGCGCGGCTTGAAGTCACGCGGCGCGGCGTTGTCGCGGTCGCGAGGGGGACGAGCCTTGTAGTCGCCCTTGGGCTCCTCGCCCTTGCCATACGGCTTGGCGGTGCTGAAGCCGTCGTCGCCATAGGTCGAGGGACGCGGGGTGTGGTCGCGCGAGCCCGGCGCATTGGCGCGCGGCGGACGCGGCGCGTCATCGCGCTTGAACTCGGTGCGCGGCTTGAACTCGCGCGGCGCGTCGTTGTCGCGAGGCGGACGCGGCGCATAGTCCTTGCGCGGACCCGCATCGCGAGCCGCCGGGGCCGCCGTCGGGGTGATGGCGACGTCGTCGCGAACAGTCGCCTGAACAGCAGCGCCGAACTTCACCGCGGCTTCGGCCGAGATCTCGAACTTGGTGTCGTAGTCGAAGATCCGGATCGAGCCGATGTCCTTCTTGGTCACGTGGCCCAGACGGCAGATCAGCGGGATCAGCCACTTGGGGTCGGCGTTGTTGCGACGGCCGGTGTTGAGGCGGAACCATTCGGCGCCGTTCATGTCGGCGCGCGGTTCGCGCTCGGGGCGGTCGCCGCCGAAGTCGCGGTCGTTGCCGAACTCGCGCGGCTCGCGGCTGCGCGGACCGGGATCGGCGCCGTGGCGCGGGTCGTCATAGATTTCTTCCGGGGCCGGCAGCTTGGCGCGGCGGGTGCGGATCAGGGCCGAGGCCAGTTCCAGCGGCGTGCGCTTTTCCAGCATCACTTCGGCCAGGGCCGCGTCTTCCTCGGTCGAGACCTCGGAGAAGATCGGATCGTCCAGCAGGCGCTCGGTGTCCTTGACGCGGATCTCGTCGGCGGTCGGGGCGCCGCCCCAGTGGCCTTCGACGCCGGCGGCCATCAGCAGCTGCTCGGCCTTGCGGCGACGGGTGTAGGGCACGACCAGGGCCGAGACGCCCTTCTTGCCGGCCCGGCCGGTGCGGCCCGAACGGTGCAGCAGGGTGGCCTTGTTGACCGGCAGCTCGGCGTGAATGACCAGGCCCAGGTCGGGCAGGTCCAGGCCGCGCGCGGCGACGTCGGTGGCCACGCAGACGCGGGCGTGGCCGTCGCGCAGGGCCTGCAGGGCGTCGGCGCGTTCACGCTGGCTAAGCTCGCCCGACAGGCCGACGACGGCGAAGCCGCGCTCGCGCAGCTTGCTGTGCATGGCCCGGACGCTTTCGCGGGTGTTGCAGAACACCAGGGCGCCGGGACTTTCGAAATAGCGCAGCAGGTTGACGATCGCGTGCTCGATCTCGTTGGGGGCAACCCGCACGGCGCGATATTCGATGTCGCGGTGCGGTTCGTTGCGGCCGACGGTGTCGATGCGCAGGGCGTCGTTCTGATAGCTCTTGGCCAGCTGCACGATCTCGCGCGCCAGAGTGGCCGAGAACAGCAGGGTGCGACGCTCGGCCGGGGCCGCGTCGAGGATGAATTCCAGGTCTTCGCGGAAGCCCATGTCGAGCATCTCGTCGGCCTCGTCGAGGACGGCGACCTTCAGCTCAGACAGGTCCAGGTGGCCGCGCTCGATATGGTCGCGCAGACGGCCGGGGGTGCCGACGACGATGTGGGCGCCCCAGTTCAGGGCCCGCTGCTCGCGACGGGCGTCCATGCCGCCCACGCAGTTGACGACCACGGCGCCGGCGTCGGCGTACAGCCAGGTCAGCTCGCGATTGACCTGGATGGCCAGTTCGCGGGTCGGGGCGATGACTAGGCACATCGGCGGGCCGGCCTTGGCGAACTTCTCGGCGTCGCCCAGCAGGGTGGTCGCGGCGGCGAGGCCAAAGGCGACGGTCTTGCCCGAGCCGGTCTGGGCGCTGACCAGCAGGTCGCGGCCTTCGGCTTCGGATTCCAGCACGGCGGCCTGGACGGGGGTGGGCTCAGCATAACCCTGAGCAGCTAGAGCCCGCTCAAGAGCGGGGTGGGAGGCGGGGAAGGGCATATAGGTCCAATTCGGTTCAAGCGGACGGCACACACACACGTGCGGCCCGCGCCACGACCAAATACGACCCCCAAATGGACCGTGTTCTTGGTCTTATCTCGTGAAATATAGACCCTTTTGGCCGCCTTGCCGATGAGGCGCGGGCGAAAACGGGTCTAGGGGCCGCTTTAGGAGGCTAAATTGGTCGGGATTGCAAGGGCGGCCCGGAAATTCCCACCAGGTGCGGCGGATTCGCCGCAGGGGGCCTGGGAGCGGCGCGAGACCGGAACCGGTCGGCCCCGCGCCTTTCGACGACTATTCTGCGGCTGTGAAGGCGTGCGAGCTCGGCTTGGCCAGTTCGCGGCAGACCACGGCCGAGAAGGTCGCCAGCAGGCCCAGGACCATCAGGAACAGCATTTCAGCGAACCCCGGCGCCAGCACCGTCAGGGACGGAACGACCGGGCTGTTGGCGATGCCGACGGCGCCGGCCAGCAGGGTGAACAGGGCGGCCGCGCCCGCCAGCAGCGGCGCGCCCTTGGCCAGGGCCGAGAGGGCGGCCGGGCGGCGCAGGACCAGCAGGATGGGCGCGGCGACGATGGCGGCGGCCAGCAGCAGGATGATCAGTTGCACGGGTGCGGCGGCGTTTCCGAAGACATCGCCCACGGTCAGGCGGTTGGCGGCGGGGGCCGCGAGCGCGGGCGTGGCGAGCAGGAGCGGCGCGGCGGCCGACAGAGCGATGAGGCGCATGGATATCTCCGATGGATTACGATTGTAAGATACAGGGAGAATTACGCTGGTAATTTACGGAGTCAACAGCGGGGCCTCGATGAGGGGCGCGGCGAATAATTCTGGCCCCACTGTCGGTTTGACGGCAGCCTGTCCGTCCTAGCCGCAGGGACGGCGCGGACGGCCGGCCTGTTTCAGCAAGGAGTTCGACATGAACGACATGACCGCCGAACAGCGCGGCCCGACCACCGGCCTGGCCCCCTATATCTGCGTGGGCGGCGAGGGCGCGGCCGCCGCCATCGATTTCTACAAGGCGGCCTTCGGCGCCCAGGAAATGGGTCGCATGCCCTCCCAGGACGGCAAGCGGGTGTTGCACTGCGCCCTGAAGATCAACGGCGACTCCCTGATGCTGTCCGACGGCTTTCCGGAGTATGGCCATCCGGCCCAGACGCCGGCGGCGCTGACCCTGCACCTGCAGGTCGATGACGCCGACGCCTGGTTCGACCGCGCCGTTGCGGCGGGGGGCGTGTCGGTGAAGCCGGTCGAGGTGCAGTTCTGGGGCGACCGCTATGGTCTGCTGCGCGATCCGTTCGGGTTCACCTGGTCGATCGGCGCGACGCCGAAGGCGTGAGGCGAGGGCGGCCGCGGGGATAGCGATCGCACCGTCCCCGGACAGGCACGGGGATAAGTGACCCAAGTCCTCCCCCTGAAGGGGGAGGCGGCCGGAGGCCGGTGGGGGGAACACCGCATTGATTCAGCAGCACTTCCCCCTCCGATCGCTTCGCGATCACCTCCCCCGCTAGGGGGAGGACTTGTACGGGCGCCGAGACAATCGACGCAGCCCCCGTAAAACCTCCCGTATTCTTATCTCACCTCGTCGCGAGGAAAGGGCGCAAGGCCAGCGACCATTGCGGCGGCGGGGGGTGATCGAGCGGGACTGGGGTCGAGGGGGATACTCGACCGGTCCGGGGATCCTGGCGTTGCAGGACCCGCCCGCCGTCGGCGTGGATGGGGATCAAGGCGAGTGTTGGTCAGGATTGGCCCCACGCCCCCCGACCTTCGTTCTGCCGGGGAAACCCGACAGGCGAGTTCCGGTAAGGCCCCAACTGGGCCACCCGCTGGGACGCTGATGGATAACGGTCGCGCGGAGCGGACGGCTTCGTCGAAACGGTTACTTCTATTCAATTCCGGGCGAGTCCGGACGCTCCGCGACCCTTTCCACAACTCGGCGAGTGATCGCGTGAGGTCGCGGAGACGCGCGCCAATCTCACCCGAACAAAACGCCGCCTTCCTCGCCCCTGTGGCGAGGATCCATGGGTCCGCTTTCTCCGTGTATCCCGATCAGGCTCAGCGCCAGCGGAACGCTGGGTCCTGGGCACAAGGCCCAGGAAGGCGAGCTATTTTTGGGGGTGTGCGTGTGAAACTAAACGTCCAGGTCCGCCGCCGCGAACTCGGCGTTTTCCTGAATGAACCGGAAGCGCAGTTCGGGTTTGCGGCCCATCAGGGTCTCGACCAGCGACTCCACCGCTTCTTCCGAACGCGGCAGGGTCACTCGCGCCAGCGTGCGGACGGCCGGGTCCATGGTGGTTTCCTTCAGCTGGGCGGCCATCATCTCGCCCAGGCCCTTGAAGCGGCCGATCTCGGGCTTCTTGCCCTTGAACTGCGTGGCCAGCAGCTCGTCCTTGTGGGCGTCGTCGCGGGCATAGGCGCTCTTGCCGCCGTGGCTGATGCGGTACAGCGGCGGCAGGGCCAGGAACAGGTGCCCGCCGCGGATCAGCTCGGGCATGGTGCGGTAGAAGAAGGTGATCAGCAGCGAGGCGATGTGGGCGCCGTCGACGTCGGCGTCGGTCATGATGATGATCCGCTCGTAGCGCAGATCTTCCTCGCGATACTTGTTGCCGCCCTGGGCCCCCAGGGCCAGCATCAGGTCCGACAGCTCCTTGTTGGCGCTCATCTTCTCGCCGGTGGCGGAAGCGACGTTCAGGATCTTGCCGCGCAGGGGCAGGATCGCTTGGTTCTTGCGGTTGCGGGCCTGTTTGGCCGAGCCGCCGGCGCTGTCGCCTTCGACGATGAACAGTTCGGCGCCGTCGACCGCGCCGCCGGCGCAGTCGGCCAGCTTGCCGGGCAGGCGCAGCTTGCGGGTTGCCGAGGCGCGGGAGACTTCCTTGTCCTTGCGGCGCTTGAGACGTTCCTCGGCGCGCTCGACGACGAAGTCGAGCAGGGCCTGGGCGTTCTTGGGCGAGGCGGTCAGCCAGTGGTCGAATGGGTCGCGCAGCGCCGCTTCCACGAAGCGCTGGGCTTCGCTGGAGGACAGCTTTTCCTTGGTCTGGCCCTGGAATTCCGGGTTGCGGATGAAGACCGAGATCAGGGCCCCGGCCTGGGCGATGACGTCGTCGGCGGTGATGATCGCCGCCCGCTTCTCGCCCTTCAGCTCTGCATAGGCCTTGAGGCCCCGGGTCAGGGCGGCGCGCAGGCCGCTCTCATGGGTGCCGCCCTCGGGGGTGGGCACGGTGTTGCAGTACGACTGCATGAAGCCGTCGTGCTCGCCGAAGCCACGCGGGGTCCAGGCGATGGCCCATTCGACGGCGCCGGCCTCGCCCTGGCGCTCGATGCGGCCGGCGAAGCTTTCGGGGGTGACGGTTTCCAGGCCCTTGGTGCGCTCGGCCAGGAAGTCGGCCAGGCCGTTGGGGAAGTGGAAGACGGCCTCGGCGGGCGTCTGGTCCTGGATGCGCTCGGGGGCGCAGGACCATTTGATCTGCACGCCGCGGAACAGATAGGCCTTGGAGCGCGCCATGCGGTACAGGCGCGCCGGCTTGAAATTGGTGCCTTCGCCGAAGATCTCGTCGTCGGGTTTGAAGCGCACCATGGTGCCGCGCTTCTTGCTGGGACCGATCTTCTCGACCGGACCCAGCGGCTTGCCACGCGAGAACACCTGCAGGTGCTCGAACCCGTCGCGCCAGACGGTGACCTCGACCAGCTCCGACAGGGCGTTGACGACGCTGGCGCCGACGCCGTGGAGACCGCCGGAGGTTTCATAGGCCTTGCCGCTGAACTTACCGCCGGCGTGCAGGACGGTCATGATGACCTCCAGCGCCGACTTGCCCGGGTGCTTGGGGTGGGGGTCGACCGGCATGCCCCGGCCGTCGTCCTTGACCGACAGGAAGCCGTCGGCGTCGAGCTTGACCTCGATGGTCTTGGCGAAGCCGGCCACGGCCTCGTCCATCGAGTTGTCCAGCACTTCGGCGAACAGGTGGTGCAGGGCCCGCTCGTCGGTGCCGCCGATGTACATGCCGGGGCGCTTGCGGACGGGCTCCAGGCCTTCCAGCACCTCGATGTCGCTGGCGGTGTAGCCGCCCGAGGACGGGGCTGCTGCGGGGCTGGCCGAGGGCGGCGGCGGCGCGGCGGCGCGGGCCGGCGCTTCGACGTGAGGCTCGCGAGCTGGCAGCGGCGCGGCGGGCGTCGGCGCCAGGGCGTCGTCGAACAGCGAGAACAGCGAGTTGGGATCGTCTTTGGAGGACATTACGGGAACATGCGTCGATTCGGTGGGAAGCTCCGTATGGGCCTCCCGGACTCGCCTGAAAAGGGGCGTATCGCCGCGTTGATCGGGAAACCTGGGGAATGCCGCGACTTGCCCCCTCCGCCGGAGGGGGCAAGTGCGAGGGCCCTAGCGGTAAGCTGGCGGCATGCCGTTGTCGGGCGCGGCGTAGCGGTCGCGCAGCTGGGTCTGGCGGCTGTCTTTCGGCTGTTCGACGCCAGCGATGAACACCTTGTCGGCCCAGCTGGTGGTTTCCAGCGGATCGCCGGTCCACAGCACGACATCGGCCGTCTTGCCGACCTCCAGCGAGCCGATCTTGCCGTCCATGCCCCAGATCTTCGCCGGGTTCAGGGTCACCGAGGCCAGACCCGCCGCGTAGGGCAGGCCGTTGGCCACGGCGAGGCCGGCGTTCAGACGTTCCTGGCGCAGGTTGTTGAAGTCCCGCGCCCCGTTGATCGCCACCATGACGCCGGCGGCGTTCAGCTTGGCGGCGTTGTCGAGGCGCGAGCCCAGGGTTTCGAAGCTGTCGGGCAGGTCGGCCTGGGTGTCGACGATGACGGGAACGCCGGCCCTGGCGATCTCGGCGGCCACGACCCAGCCTTCCTCGGCCCCTTCCAGGATGATCCGGATCTTCTCCTCGGCCGCCAGCTTCAGCGCCAGGCGGATGTCGGAGGCGCGGTGAACGCGGACCAGCAGCGGGGTCTTGCCCTGCACGACCGGGATCAGGGCCTGGAGGTCCAGTCGCGACAGACCAAAGTCGCGCGTGGCGCCCTGCTCGTAGGCGGCGCGGTTGCGAGCAAAGGCGCGGGCGTCTTCGAGGGCCGACTTGATCAGAACGATCGAGGCGCCGCGCGAACCGCCGGCTGCACGGGCCCCGGATTCGCCCAGCGAAACCGTAACCGCCAGCTTCGAGGCCTCGACCAGATCGGGATCGCCGGCCTGCAGGCGGACAAACGCGGCCTGGCCGCCGAACAGGGGCGGATCGCCCGAGCCGGGGGCGCCGGCCGTCATCTCCTCGACCACGCCGTCGTCGGCATGCTCGTGCGAGCCGCCGCCAACGCCCGACAGCACCGGGGTCACGGCCGAGGCGGTGACGCCGCCGTCGCGCGCCAGGCCGATCATCGGCGAGGCCGGATTGACGCTGTAGGCAATGTCGAAGCCCGCCGACAGCGCCGTGCCGGTGCCGTCGTCGCGGGTCTCGCGGACGCCGCTGATCTCGGACGCCGTCAGGTTGGACGATGGCGCGATCAGGCCTGGAGTGACGACCCCGCCCTTGGCGTCGATCACCGTCGCTCCGGCCGGAGCCGCGAGACCGGCGCCCAGGGCGACGATCTTGCCGTCCCGCAGGACGATCGTGCCCGAGGCGATGGCCGGACCGCTGACGGGCTCAAGCCGGGCGTTGGTGATGGCGATGGTCTGGGCCGCAACCGGGGCGGCCAGGGCCGCGAAGGCGGCGCCTGTAAGGAGGAAGGACCGGATCATCAGTTGAACGCTCCCTGGCCGGTTTGGCCAAGCTCGAAGTCGGACTTGGGCTGGTAGCGCGGATCATGACGGTCATAGGTCAGGGCGCCGTCGACATAGACCTTCTCGGCCTGGGCATAGACGCTGAACGGGTCGCGACTCCAGATCACCAGATCGGCGGCCTTGCCGGGCTCGATCGCGCCGGTCTTGTCGCCGATGCCCATGGCCTTGGCCGGATTGGCGGTGATCCACTTGATCGCCTCGGCCCGGGTGATGCCATAGCCCAGCTTGTTTCCCGCCGTCATGGCGATGGCGGCCTCCTGGTTGAGGCGCTGGGTCATGATCGGATCGTCGGAGTGGATCACGACGCAGGCGCCGGCTTTCCAGAGGATGGCGGCATTGGCGTCGATGCCGTCCAGGCTTTCCATCTTGAAGCCGGTCCACGAGGCCCAGGTGGCCGAGCAGATGTCTTCCTTGGCCAGCAGAGCGCCCACCTTGTAGGACTCGATGGCATGGTGGAACATCGTGATCCTGTAGCCAAACTCCTTGGCGATATCGATCATCACGGCCATTTCGTCGCCGCGATAGCAGTGGTTCTGGACCAGGATCTCGCCCTTCAGGACGCCAGCCAGGGTTTCCAGCTTGAGGTCGCGCTTGGGCGCATCCGCCTTCTCGCCCTTGTCCTTCTTGGCGCGATAGTCGTCCCACTTGCGGGAATAGTCAGCGGCATCGATCCACGCGGCGCGGTAGCCGGCGACGTTGCCCATCGCCGTCGCCGGCGAACGGCCCTTGCCGCCATAGACGCGCTTGGGGTTCTCGCCGCAGGCCATCTTCAGGCCATAGGGCGCGCCGGGAAACTTCATGCCCTGCATGGTGGTCGACGGCACGTTCTTCAGGGTCACCGAGCGACCGCCAAACAGGTTGGCCGAGCCTGGCAGGATCTGCAGGGTGGTCACGCCGCCGGCGCGGGCGCGGTTGAACCCGGGGTCCTGCGGCCAGACCGAATGTTCGGACCAGACCTGGGCGGTGTTGGGATCGGTGGCCTCGTTGCCATCCGATTTGGCCTGCACCCCGGGCGAGGGATAGACGCCCAGGTGGCTGTGGGCGTCGATGATGCCGGGGGTCAGCCACTTGCCCTTGGCGTCGATGACCGCCACGTCCGCCGGGACCGGGGTTTCGGGGCCGCCGACCGAGACGATCTTGCCGCCGGAGACGAACACGACGCCGTTCTCGATCTGCTGGCCGGTCGCCGTCAGCACCGTCGCGCCGACAATGGCCGTGGGCCGCGAGGGCAGAGGCATGTAGGTCGAGGGAAAGCCGGTGGAGGTCGAGCCATCCAGGCCCTTGGGCAAAGGCTTGTTCTCGACCTTCTCGGCCGGCTTGGCCGCCGTTGCGCCGGGCTTGGCGCCGGCTCCGTTCGTGCTCGCGCAGGCCGAAAGACCCAGCGCGAGCAGGCTCACGGCCGCAGCCGTGTGACGCCATCCAATCATAAGAAACCCCGACTCCCGAAGAGGCGGGCAGGACAGACGAAAAATCCCAGCCAGGCAAGAGAGGCGGCGCCCTGCAATTGCTGATCCGCGAAAATTGTCTGTCGTCTGGCGCGGGGCGCGTCATCATGCGTTGGGTTCGGAAATCATGACGGATGGAGATCGACCGATGGCGTTGCGTTCCTGGATCCTGGCCTTGGCCACGGTGCTGCTTGTGGCCTGCGAGAGCCCCGGCGCCAGCGCGCCGCCCTCGCCACCGCCGATGTCCCGCGCGCCGGTCGCCGAGGGCGGCATGTGCGGCGGGATCGCCGGCTTCCAGTGCGCCGAGGGGCTGTCCTGCCAGATGCAGGCGGAGCACTGCCGGGTGATCGCCGACGCCTCGGGCATTTGTCGCAAGCGGCCCACGATGTGCACGCGGGACTATCGACCGGTGTGTGGCTGCGATGGCAAGACCTACGGCAATGCCTGCACCGCTGCGGCGGCGGGCGTCAGCGTCTCATCGTCCGGTGAATGCAAACCATGAGGAGGGGAGTTTGAAGGACCTCGAGATTGATCGGCGAAATGTGCTGGCGGCCGGAGTCGCCGCCTCGACAGTCGGCGCGCCGCTGGCGGCCATGAGCAAGGAGCAGGCATCGATGTATGGACTGATCGGCCAGATGATGGCCGCGCCCGGCAAGCGCGACGCTTTGATCGCGATACTGAGCGAGGGGACGCAGGCGATGCCAGGGTGCCTCAGTTACATCGTGGCCAAGGATGCGACCAATGCCGACGCCATCTGGATCACGGAGGTCTGGACGGACGCCGAGCACCACACCGCATCCCTGAAGCTTCCGTCCGTTCAGGCGGCGATCACCAAGGCTCGACCGATCATCACGGGCTTTGGACAGCGCTTCGAGACCGTGCCGGTCGGCGGAGTTGGCCCAGCCAAGGCCTGATCATGCAAAAGGGCCGCGGATTGCTCCGCGGCCCTCGTCGTTCCCGGTGACAGGTTCGACTACATCTTCACGTTCAGCGACAGGCCGATGACGCGCGGCTCGTTGACGAAGGCGGTCAGGTTGTTGAAGTCGATCGCGCCCTTGAGGTTGTCCTCGTCGGTGATGTTGCGCGCGAACAGGGCCGCTTCCCACGAGCCGTCCAGCTTGGCGTAACCCAGCTTCAAGCCACCTTCGAAGTCACCCTTGCTGTAGAACTCCTTGGACTCGTAGAGGAAGAAGTTCGTCATGCCCTGCACCTTCCAGTCGGTGTAGGCGAACAGCTCGCCATCGGCGCCAAACGGCACGCTGTAGCGAGCGGTGACGTCGAAAGTGTATTCCGGTGCGTTCGGGAACGGATTGCCGTTGACCAGAGCTTGGCCGGCTCCGTTGAGCGGGTCGGTAACGGTGCACTGCGCGCAGACCGCCGTCGCCAGGGTCGAGTCCTTGATCTCGGTCTTGGCGTAGCTGTAGCCAGCGGTCAGGACGAGGTTTTCGGTGACGACAAACTCGCCGTCCAGCTCGATGCCGTAAGCTTCGCCCTTCTTGGCGTTGATCAGACGGTTGGAGTTGGTGTTGCCGCCCACCGCGCTGAATTGCGGATCGTCGATGGTGTAGGTGAACAGAGCGCCGTTGAGGCGGACGCGACGATCGAGAAGCTCACTCTTCAGGCCGATTTCATACGACATGATGGTTTCAGATTGGGCGACCGAGGCGGGCGAGAAGTAGGCGATGTCGCGGCCCTGGATCGACGGGCCGCGGAAGCCGGAAGCCACCTTGCCGTAGATGCTGACGGTCTCGGCGACGTCATAGAACGCGCTGAGGTCCCAGCTGACCTTCTCGTCGGAGACCGAAACCGGAGCGGCGGGGTTGGGACCCGAGACGACGCGCATGTCCTTGTCGTCGCTGGTGTAGCGCAGGCCGCCGGTCAGGGTTAGGGCGTCGCTGACAGCATAGGAGGCTTGACCGAACACGGCCCAGGACTTGTTCTCCTGCTCCAGCGTGGTCACCGGCGCAAAGCCTGGGTCGGTGCGGATCTGATAGCTGGAGTCGAAGTAGTAGGCGCCGACCTGCCAGCTCAGCGGGCCATCGGTGTCGCTGGCCAGGCGCAGTTCCTGGGTGACCTGATCCAGTTGCTTGATGCCGTCGGTGCTGTCCGAAGGGAAGGGGATGAAGCCCGGGCCAGTGAGATTGCCACCATCGATATCGCCGCGGCTGGAGCCGTGGGTTTCTTCATAGGCCGTGATCGAGGTCAGGGTCACATCGCCAAAGTCGTAGCCGATATTGGCCGACGTGCCCCAGCCCTTGTATTTCTGGGGGTTGTTGCCGCCAGCGTCGAAGTAGACCGTGTTGCGGTCGTAGTTGGCGTTGAGCTTGTTGGAGCCCTTGGTCAGGATATTGGCGCGGAATACGGCCGCGGTGCCATCCAGGTCACGACCATGCACATTGAACAGGGCGGTCAGCGCCTCGGTCGGCGTGAACAGCACCTGCAGGCGGGCGGCCTTCTCGTCGAAACCGCCGAGGGCGTCTTTCTGACCGGTGAAGGCGTTGTTGATCCAGTTGTCGCGGTGCTGAACCAGCACCGACGCGCGCGCCGCGACCTTGCCGGGGATCAGGGCGCCGCCGAAGCCGCCGTCGAAAGTCAGTGTGTTGAAGCTGCCGTAGGAGGCCGCGGCGCGAGCCTTGGATTCATCGCTGGGTTTGATGGAGTCGAACTTCACGATGCCGGCCGTGGTGTTGCGGCCAAACAGCGTGCCTTGCGGTCCGCGCAGCACTTCAACCTGCTCGATATCGAAAATCGGCGAGCTCTTCAGAACAACGTTTTCCAGGACCACGTCGTCCTGGATGATCGAGACCGGCTGCGAGGCGGCCAGGTCGAAATCGGCGTTGCCCAGACCGCGGATGTAGAAACGCGGGGCGGCGCGGCCGTTGGAGGATTCAGCATACAGGCCCGGAGCCTTTGCCGAGAGAGCCAGGATGTCGTCGCCGGCGGCGAAGGTCGCCTGCAGGCGCTCGCCCCCCAGGGCGGTCACCGAGACCGGCACGTCCTGCAGGTTTTCGCTGCGCTTCTGGGCGGTGACGATGACTTCGCCGACCTGGGTCTCCTGAGCCGAGACAGCCGGGGCAGCGGCGATGGCCATGCTCAGCGCGGCGAAACCGCAAGACAGGCGCAGAGCGTGGTGAAGGGGAGTGTTGGAGGTGTGCATGGAGAGATCCTGTGCTGACCAAGCTTCGTGACGCCGACTCTATCGGGGGCGGTCGCGCTGCTTCCGTTTGCGGTGCGTTAAGCCCAGTTGGGGCTTCAGCGATATCGTTCGCTAAGGGTTTTCGGCAGCTTCGGACGGATTGCGTCGGTTCTGTTGCGGAGTTGCGACAATTTTGTTCAGTCGGCGCCCGTAAGTAAGAAGTCATTCCCAAGTGGGCCGCGCGCCTCGCGTCATCGGATCGTAAAGAAAAAGGGCCGGAGATTTCTCTCCGGCCCCAATTTTCAGTTCTAGGCGCAGCTCAGCCTAGCACTTGTAGTACATGTCGAATTCGACCGGGTGCGGGTGCAGTTGCAGACGCATCACTTCTTCCATCTTCAGCTCGATGTAGCTGTCGATGAAGTCGTCATCCATGACGCCGCCGGCCTTGAGGAAGGCGCGGTCCTTGTCGAGGTTCTCGAGAGCCTCGCGGAGCGAGCCGCAGACTTCCGGGATTTTCTTCTGCTCGCGCGGGGGCAGATCGTAGAGGTTCTTGTCGGCCGGCGCGCCCGGATCGATCTTGTTGTTGATGCCGTCGAGGCCAGCCATCAGCAGCGCCACGAAGGTCAGGTACGGGTTGCCCATCGGGTCGGGGAAGCGGGCTTCCAGACGCTTGGCCTTCGGCGAGTCGACGTGCGGGATGCGGATCGAGGCCGAGCGGTTGCGAGCCGAATAGGCCAGCTTCACCGGGGCTTCATAGCCGGGCACCAGGCGCTTGTACGAGTTCGTCGTGGAGTTCGAGAACGCGTTGATCGCCTTGGCGTGCTTGATGATGCCGCCGATGTACCAGAGGCACATGTCCGACAGGCCAGCGTACTTGTCGCCGGCGAACAGCGGCTTGCCGTCCTGCCAGATCGACTGGTGAACGTGCATACCCGAGCCGTTGTCGCCGAACATCGGCTTGGCCATGAAGGTGGCCGTCTTGCCGTAGGCGTGGGCCACGTTGTGGATCACGTACTTGTAGAGCTGCAGACGGTCGGCCATCACGACCATGGTGTCGAACTTCAGGCCGAGCTCGTGCTGGGCGGGCGCCACTTCATGGTGGTGCTTTTCCGGCTTCATGCCCAGCTCGCCCATGACGGCCAGCATTTCGCCGCGCAGGTCCTGGGCCGAGTCGATCGGGTTGACCGGGAAGTAGCCGCCCTTGGGGCCCGGACGGTGACCCATGTTGCCTTCGGCATAGGTCTTGGCCGAGTTGCCAGGCAGTTCGACGGAGTCGAACGAGTAGCCGGTGCTGTTGGGCTGGGTGTCCCACTTCACGTCGTCGAAGATGAAGAATTCAGCTTCGGGGCCGAAGAACACGGTGTCGCCGATACCGGCCGACTTGACGTAGTTCAGAGCGGCCTTGGCGATCGAGCGCGGGTCGCGATTGTAGGGGGTGCCCGTGTCGGGGTTCACCACGTCGCAGAACAGCGCCAGGGTCGTCTGCTGATAGAACGGGTCGATGATGGCCGTCGACAGGTCCGGACGCAACTTCATGTCTGACTCGTTGATGGCCTTCCAGCCGGCGATCGACGAGCCGTCGAACATGGTGCCGTCGTTGAGGAAGTCGTCATCGACCAGATCGATGTCGAACGTGACGTGCTGCATCTTGCCGCGAACGTCGGTGAAGCGGACGTCGACATATTTGACGTCCTTTTCCTTGATCAGGTTCAGGATTTCCTTGGCGGTGCTCATTCCGTATCCCCTTCTTGAGCCTCGTAAGCGTTTGACCTTCCGCGCCTAGACGGCTGCGGGGCCGCTTTCTCCGGTTCGGATGCGGATGACTTCCGCGATCTCCGAGACGAAAATCTTGCCGTCGCCGATGCGCCCGGTGCGGGCGGCGCGGGTGATGGCCTCCAGCGCGGGTTCCAACTGGCTGTCCTCGACGACCACCTCCACCTTGATCTTGGGGAGGAAGTCCACGACGTATTCCGCGCCCCGATAGAGTTCGGTGTGGCCCTTTTGACGGCCATAGCCCTTGGCTTCGAGCACGGTCATGCCCTGGACGCCCATCTCCTGGAGCGCCTCCTTCACCTCATCGAGCTTGAACGGCTTGATGATGGCTTCGATCTTCTTCATCGGTTCCACTTTCGGGCCCGCAGGCGCGCCGCGCCTTTGATGAGCGGCACCGATCACGCCCCCCGGGGGACTCGCAAGCTTTGGTCGGTCGGAAAAGGGATCGCCGATGTCGGTTGAGGGGGTGATGACCAAAATTTACGCACCTGGAGCATGAAAATTGGTCAGTGCGGGTTTGTTGTTCAAATGGCCTTGCGGTGCGCCATTTCGCCCCTAGGATCACCCCCAACGATCGTTTGAATGGGGGTGAATATGCGCGATGACACGCCGGTTTTGATCGGCGCAGGCCAGTTCACTTATCGCGGCGAAATCGAAAATTCGCCTTCCCCTCTCGAACTGCTGAAGATTGCGGCGGAACGCGCCGTTGCCGATGCTGGGCTCTTGGGGTCGGTTCTTGCCGAACTCGACGGGTTGGCGGTCATCGCTTTCAGTATCGACGCGCCGGGAGGGCTGTCGAAGCTTCCCTTGCCGCGCCTCGCCAATCCGCCGGCGAGTTTGGCGAGGGCCATCGGCGCTCGGCCAGAATGGAGTGTCTACACCGAGACCGGCGGCAACAGCCCCCAGCAGGCCGTCAATATCGTGTGCGAGCGGATCGCCAGGGGGCAGACCGAGTTGGCCCTTGTGACGGGGGCTGAGTTTCTTGGATCTCTGATGAAGCGCCTGAAGGGCGGCTTGGGATTTGACGGCTGGGGCGATGACATCACGGACGCGCCGGCTCGCATCGGCGATCCTCGCCCGGGCGTTACGCCGCAAGAGGCCGCGCACGGCCTGGGCTATCCGGTCAACACCTATCCCCTGTTCGAAAATGCGTTGCGCGCGCGCGACGGTCGCTCTCTGGGCGAGCATCAAGCTCGGCTGGGGCGTCTGTTTTCGCCGTTCAGCAAAGTGGCCGCCGCCAATCCAAACGCATGGTTCCCGATCGAGCGGTCACCAGAGGAGCTGATCACGGTCACCGATCGCAACCGGATGATCAGCTTCCCCTATCCCAAGTACCTGAACGCCATCATGGAAGTGGACCAGTCGGCCGCCGTGCTGATCTGTAGCGTCCGCAAGGCGCGTGAACTGGGCGTATCGGAAGACAAGTGGGTCTATCTGCATGGCTGCGCGGACGCCGCTGATCTCTGGTACCCGATGGACAGGCAGGATTTCCACTCAAGTCCGGCCATTCGTCTGACTGGAGAACGCGCCTTCGAGATGGCGGGCGTCGGTCTGTCCGACATCGACATCATCGACCTCTATTCCTGCTTCCCCTCCGCCGTTGAGGTCGCCGCGGAAGAGTTGGGCTTGGCGCTGGACGATCCGCGCGGCCTGACTGTCACCGGCGGACTGCCCTATTTTGGAGGACCGGGGAACAACTACGCCCTGCATTCCATCGCCGAGATGATGACCCGCCTCAGAGCCCAGCCCGGAGCCTATGGCCTCTGTACGGCCAATGGCTGGTTTCTGACCAAGCAGTCGGTCGGAATCTACTCGACAAGACCTGTCGAGGGGGAATGGGTGCGTGAGGCGCCGTCCAAGATCCAGGGCCGCATCGACGCTCTGCCGCATCCCGAGATCGTCGAGCACCCAACCGGACCCGCGGTGATCGAGACCTACACCGTCGTCCACGCCCGCGAAGGGGTGCGCATGGGCATCGTCATTGGCCGAGACGCGGCCGGGCGGCGTTTCGTGGCCCACACGCCTGAGGATTCCGACACACTGCTGGATCTTGAGGCGCACGAAGGCGTGGGAAGAACGGGCGTAGTTGGCCCACACCCCGACGGTGTTCGAAATCTCTTTGTTCCGGACTGACCTCATGACCCGCGTCCATGTTATTCGCCACGGCCGTCCAGCCTCGACATGGGGCGGGGCGGAGGATGACCCCGGTCTGGATGAAGTCGGACGACAGCAGGCCATTGAAGCGATGGAAGTCCTGATGGCTCTGCCCGAAGGCGAGCGGCCGGCGCGTGTCGTCTCGTCACCCTTGCGCCGCTGCCGCGAGACCGCCGAACCGATTGCGCGGGCGCTGGGCGTTGAACTGGTGATCGATCCGCGCGTGGGCGAGATTCCAACGCCGGCGGCTATGCCTGCCGCGGACCGTCCCGACTGGCTCCGCGCCGCGTTCGGCGGCGAATGGGGGCAGATCGTCGGCGATCTGGACTATGAGGCCTGGGCCAGAGGAGTCGCGGAGGCCGTGGCCGAGCATCCGAACACGGCGGTGTTCAGTCACTTCGTGGCGCTCAACGCCGCCGTCGGCGTGGCGATAGGCGAGGCGAGGGTGGTGGCGTTCCGGCCGGATCACTGCTCGATCACGACGTTCGATATCCGCGATGGGCGCTTGATCCTCACTGAGAAAGGACGCGAAGCTCAGAGTCAGGTGCTCTGAAGGAGTTGTCGTGCCACGCGAGATCATGACCGTCGCCGAGATGACCGCGGCGGACCGCGCCGCTGTCGCGCGTGGCGTTCCGATCAGCACGCTGATGGAGCGGGCCGGGATCGCGGTCGCCGAAGCGGTGAGGGCGCGGTTCTCACATCGGCATGTCGTGATCTGGTGCGGCCCCGGCGACAACGGCGGCGATGGCTATGTCGTCGCGCGGCATCTGCGCCGCAAAGGCTGGTCGGTTCGGGTGGAAGCCTCCGCGCCGCCGGCCACGGACCCGGCGAGACGCGCCGCCGCGCGCTGGAAGGGCGAAACCGGCCCGCTGTCGCCCGAACCGACCCGCGCCGACATCTATATAGACGCGTTGTTTGGCGCGGGCCTGTCGCGACCGCTCGAAGGCGATGTCGCCAGGCTGGCGCGCGCCAGCAACCTCCTGACTAAGCCTGTCATCGCGATCGATGTGCCCAGTGGTGTGTTTGGCGACACGGGCCGTCCCCTCGGTGAGACCGCCTTCCGGGCCGATCTCACCGTAACCTTCCATCGACGCAAGCTGGCACATTGTCTGATGGAGGGGCGCGCGGCTTGTGGAGAGGTGATCGTCGCCGACATCGGGCTGGGCGATACGGAAGATGTCTTCAGCTTGCACGAAAACACGCCTGAGCTGTGGGAATCCCGATTCCCATGGCCGGCTTTGGACACACACAAGCATCGGCGTGGCCGCTTGAAGGTGGTCAGCGGCGACGCCTGGAATACGGGTGCGGCGCGCCTGGCGGCCCGGGCTGGTTTGCGGATCGGAGCGGGAGTCGTGACCGTATTGTCGCCGCCGGGGGCTCTGGCGGTGAACGCCTCCCATCTTGAAGCGGTGATGCTGACCCCCTTCGAAGGCGAAGCTGACCTGCAGACGGCGGGAGAGGCGGCCGACGCCGTCGTGATCGGACCGGCGAGCGGCGTGGGTGACGCCACCATGCGAAATCTGTTCGCCCTGACCCGCACGGGCGCGGCGCTGATTATCGATGCCGACGCCCTGACAAGCTTTCGTCATGACCCAGGTGCGCTGTTCTCGGCGCTGGACCGCGATGATGTGCTCACGCCGCACCCGGGGGAGTTTGAACGGGTCTTCCCGGGTCTTCTTGGCGGTGTTGCGGAACGGGTGGCGGCGACGCGCGAGGCCGCGCGCCGGGCCGGCGCTGTCGTGCTGCTCAAGGGGGGCGATACCGTGGTCGCCGCGCCGGATGGCCGCGCGGCGATTTCGCTCAACGGATCGCCGTGGCTGGCGACGGCGGGATCGGGCGATGTTCTGGCGGGCTTCATTGGCGGATTGATCGCCCAGGGGATGGAGAGTTACGAGGCGGCCTGCGCGGGCGTCTGGATTCACGCTGAGTGCGGTGGCGCGCACGGTCCGGGCCTGATTTCGGAGGACTTGCCAGGCCTGGCTCCCGCCGTACTTGCCCAACTTCTAGCCCGGCGTCGGGACCAGACGCGCGGCGGACTTGCGTCTGATCGGCGAAATCCGTAAGGCCTGCCACCACGCGGATGTGGCGAAACTGGTAGACGCACCAGATTTAGGTTCTGGCGCCGAGAGGCGTGGAGGTTCGAGTCCTCTCATCCGCACCAGATCTACGGGTCGCTCCCCCTGCAAGATGGTGGGCGCGACTTTTGCCGCTGGCGCTCTTGGATGGTCGCGCACGTCGTGACATAAGGGCGCTCTTTCGCCGCCCCGGCCTCGCGGGCGGCGTCGATGTTTTTGACCCCAGGGCGGACCCCCGACGCGTGCGTCGCAGGTCCGAGAATATGACAATGTCGATGCAGATCGTTGAAAAGTCGGGCGAAGGCCTCAGCCGCGTTTATGGAGTGACCGTGCCGGCCGCCGAGCTGGCCACGCGTCTCGAAGCGCGGATCGCCGAAGTCGCGCCGCAAATGAACGTCAAGGGTTTCCGCCCTGGCAAGGTGCCCGCCGCCCACGTTCGCCGTCTGTACGGCAAGGCTCTGATGGGGGAAGTCGTTGAGCAGGCGCTCAATGAAACCACCCAGAAGGTCCTGGACGACAACAAGCTGCGCCCCGCCGGCCAGCCAGAGTTGAAGCCGTCATCGGACATGGAAAAGGTCGTCGCTGGCGGCGAAGACCTCGCGTTCGATGTGGCCATCGAGATCATGCCCGATTTCGAGCCGATCGACCCCGCCAGCATCGAACTGGTCAAGCCGGTCTACAAGGTGAGCGACGCCGAGGTCGATGAGGCCTTGGCCGAACTGGCCAAGCAGGCCCGCACCTATGAGCCGCGCAAGGGAAAAAGCCTGAAGGCGAAGGACGGCGACCAACTGCTGATCGACTTCGTCGGCACCGTGGACGGCGTCGAGTTCGCCGGCGGCAAGGCCGAAGGCGCTGAACTGGTCCTCGGTTCGGGCCAGTTCATCCCGGGCTTTGAAGAGCAACTGGTCGGCGCCAAGCCGGACGATGCGATCACCGTGAAGGTCACCTTCCCGGAAGACTATCAGGCCAAGGATCTGGCCGGTAAGGCCGCCGAATTCGCCACCACCGTCAAGGAAGTGCGCGCGCCGGTCGACGCCGAAGCCGACGACGAGCTGGCCAAGCGCTTGGGTCTGTCGGACCTTGCCGCCCTGAAAGAGCTGCTGAAGTCGAACCTGTCGGGCCGTTATGACAACTCCTCGCGCTTCAAGCTGAAGCGCGCCCTGTTGGACGTGCTGGATACCAAGCACGACTTCGACCTGCCGCCGCGCATGGTGGACGCCGAGTTCGCGGGCATCTGGCAACAGGTTCAGGCCGACAAGACCCAGGGCGGCCTGCCGCCGGAAGACGCCGACAAGACCGAAGACCAGCTGAAGGATGAGTACCGCAAGATCGCCGAGCGTCGCGTGCGTCTGGGTCTGGTGCTCGCCGAGATCGGCCGCAAGAACGACGTGGTCGTCACCGACCAGGAACTGACCGACGCCATCATGCGCGAAGCCCGCCAATATGGCGCGCAGGCACAGCAGGTGTTCGACATGTACCGCCAGCGCGCCGACCTACAGGCTTCGCTGCGCGCCCCGATCTACGAGGACAAGGTCGTCGACCTGATCTTCGGCAAGGCCAAGATCGAGGAAAAGGAAGTCTCCAAGGACGAACTCCTGGAAGAAGACGATCTGCCGGAAGGCTACGGCGGCTAAGGCCTCCGCCACCCGACGAGACAGGGCGCGGCTCGCGAGGGCCGCGCCTTTTTCTTTGGCTCAAGCTTGGCGCCCGCTCCTTGCAACCTGTTAAGCGCCACGCGATATGCGTTGGCGACGCCGCGCGAGGTCTGATTCGCGCGGCCCCAAAACGCGAAAAAGGGCGAACCCTATGTACGATCCGGTTGCAACGGCGATGAACCTCGTGCCGATGGTGGTCGAACAGACCAGCCGCGGCGAGCGCGCGTTCGACATCTTCTCGCGCCTGCTCAAGGAGCGGATCATCTTCCTGACCGGACCCGTCGAAGACGGCATGGCCAGCCTGATCTGCGCGCAGCTTCTCTTCCTGGAGTCCGAGAACCCCAAGAAGGAAATCGCCATGTACATCAACTCGCCGGGCGGCGTGGTGACGGCTGGCCTCGCGATCTACGACACCATGCAATACATCAAGAGCCCGGTTTCGACCGTGTGCATGGGTATGGCGGCCTCGATGGGCAGCTTGCTTCTCTGCGCGGGCGCGCCGGGTCAGCGCATCTCGTTGCCGAACTCACGCATCATGGTGCACCAGCCGTCGGGCGGTTTCCGCGGCCAGGCCTCGGATATCGAGCGTCACGCCGAGGACATCATCAAGACCAAGCGCCGCCTGAACGAGATCTACGTCAAGCATTGCGGACGGACCTATGAAGAGGTCGAGCGCACGCTGGATCGCGACCACTTCATGAGCGCCGAGGAAGCTCTGGCCTGGGGCCTGATCGACCACATCAATGAGACGCGCGACGAGACCGACGCCAAGGCCTGAGGCCTGCATTCTTCGGATTGATCAAGCCGCCGGCCGAGAGGCCGGCGGCTTTTTCGTGCCAGCTAGAGCATCGTGCGGAAAAGCGGACGCCGGTCTTCCGCGGAAACGATGCGAAACAAAAAGCTAGAGCGGTTTTCCCCTGAAGATGCGGTAGCCGCGCTCGTCGGCGATGGCCAGCATCTCGGTATCGCCCGACGTGTCGCCATAGGCGGCCGTCAAGCGCACGTCCTCGCCGAAGATTTCCTTCAGGCGGACAACCTTTTCCTTGGCGCGGCAATTGGGGCCATCCAGCGCGCCCAAGGCGCGGTCGTTCTGATCGAAGGCCAGGCGGGTGCCAATCAGCATGTCGGCGCCCAGGCCACGCGCGAACGGCGCCACGGTGATGTCTGGCGAAGCTGTGACGATGACCATGCGCGCGCCTTTGGCCCGCCAGCGGCGCCAGACGGCCAGGGCGTCGGGACGAAACAGGGAAGGGGCGTGAAGTTCGGCGAAGGCGCGCGCGTCAGCTTCGATCTCGGCCTGGGTCGCGCCTTTCAGGAATTCACGCACCGCAGCCGCCTTCAGCTTGCCGCGATTGCGATTGAAGACATAGCGCACGAGGGCGGGGGACAGTCGCAGGACGCCCGCGGTCCAGCGTGCGGGTCCTGCGCGCCACTTTAGGAAGGCGTTGAAGCTGTCGCGGACCGTCAGAGTGCCATCGAAGTCAAAGGCGACGAGCGCCGGCGCGTCTGTCATGTCGCCTGTCATCGGCATCGAGGCCGTGAGGCCCTTGGCCATCAATGAGCGCTTCGCCATTCTTCTCCGCACGCATCGGGCGCGCCCTGTTAAACAAGCGGCTCTTCGATCACGATTCCCGCATCGGCTCTAAAGCCTTCCACTTTCACGGAAGGGTCGAGCGCCGGGGCGGTTGCGCCGTTGGCCGTGGTCCCCATTTTAGACCGGAAGATCATTACACGGCACGGTGCATTCTCTCGTCATGCGCTCGAAAAAGGCGCCAAGGCTTGTGAACTGCGGCCGGATCGGGGAATGTCAAGGATTAGACAACTCCCGGCATGTAAGCTGTCCCTTCGGCGACAGCATGTGAGCCAGGAGCGGGCGTCACGGCAGTAGCCGTCGCCGCCATAGCGTGAGAAGCGACCATGACGAAAGCCGCGAGCGGCGATACCAAGAGCACCCTGTACTGTTCTTTCTGCGGAAAGAGTCAGCATGAGGTGCGCAAGCTCATCGCGGGACCGACGGTGTTCATTTGTGATGAATGCGTCGAGCTCTGCATGGATATCATTCGCGAAGAGCACAAGATTGCTTTCGTGAAGTCGAAGGATGGCGTCCCGACGCCGCGCGAAATCTGTGAGGTCCTGGACGATTACGTGATCGGCCAAGGTCACGCCAAGAAGGTGCTCGCCGTCGCGGTGCACAATCACTACAAGCGCCTTAACCATGCGTCGAAGAACAACGACGTCGAACTGGCCAAATCCAACATCCTGCTGGTCGGTCCGACCGGCACCGGCAAGACGCTTCTGGCCCAGACCCTGGCCCGAATCATCGATGTGCCGTTCACGATGGCCGACGCCACCACCCTGACCGAAGCCGGTTATGTGGGTGAGGACGTCGAAAATATCGTGCTGAAGCTGCTGCAGGCCGCCGACTACAATGTCGAACGGGCTCAGCGGGGCATCGTCTATATCGATGAAATCGACAAGATCAGCCGCAAGTCCGACAATCCGTCGATCACGCGCGACGTGTCGGGCGAAGGCGTGCAGCAGGCCCTGCTGAAGATCATGGAAGGCACCGTCGCCTCCGTGCCGCCGCAGGGCGGGCGCAAGCATCCCCAGCAGGAGTTCCTGCAGGTCGATACGACCAACATCCTGTTCATCTGCGGGGGGGCGTTCGCGGGTCTGGAGCGCATCATCTCGGCGCGCGGCCAGGGCAAGTCGATCGGCTTCGGAGCCAAGGTTGCTGATCCGGAAGAGCGTCGCACGGGCGAGATCCTGCGCAATGTCGAACCGGATGACCTGCAGCGCTTTGGTCTGATCCCGGAATTCATCGGTCGTTTGCCGGTGGTCGCGACCCTGGAGGACCTCGACGAGGTCGCCTTGGTCAAGATCCTGACCGAGCCGAAGAATGCCTTCGTCAAACAGTACCAGCGCCTGTTCGAGATGGAGAATATCGGCCTGACCTTCACCGAGGACGCCCTGCACGGCGTCGCGACGAAGGCCATCGCCCGCAAGACCGGCGCGCGCGGTCTTCGCTCGATCATGGAAGGCATCCTGCTGGAGACCATGTTCGAGCTGCCCAACTACGAGGGCGTCGAGGAAGTGGTGGTCAATGCCGAGGTCGTCGAAGGGCGGGCTCAGCCGCTGCTCATCTATGCGGAAAAGAAGGGCGGCGCCGCGTCGGCCTGACGCGAATCGCGACTCGAACGATCAAGGCGCGCTCCTCGGGGCGCGCCTTTTTCACGCCGTCGGGCTCTCCAAGATTGTTCCTTGCCTTCTGATGCGGCCTTGTCGCAAGCGACAAGGGTGGGCCTTGCTGGATGGGGGTGTAGGCTTGCAACGAATTTGCGCGAGGGTGGATTTTGAGGGCATATCCCCTTCAGCTTGGCCACTTATGCGCGACTAGTCGCCGCTATCAGGCGACTCAGCTTGAACGCGGTTGCGAAACGTCCACATAAATAGGGACCATTCCGTCCAGTCCCGGACGGACGGGCCGATCGACTCAGGCGCATCGTCTGAGTAACGGCGGCCCGCATGGCCGAGCGCGGACGCCGCGACGGCCGGGAGTAAGAGCATCATGTCTGAACTTCGTACGCTTCCAGTCTTGCCGCTGCGGGATATCGTGGTTTTCCCGCATATGGTGGTGCCGCTTTTCGTGGGCCGCGACAAATCCGTGCGCGCTCTCGAAGAGGTGATGCGCGGTGACAAGCAGATCCTGCTGGTGACCCAGAAGAACTCGGCCGACGATGATCCGTCGCCGGGCGACATCTATGATGTCGGCGTTCTGGCCACCGTGCTTCAATTGCTGAAGCTGCCCGATGGCACCGTTAAGGTGCTGGTCGAGGGCAAGGGCCGCGCCGCCGTTGTCAAATTTACCGATCAGGAGTCCTTCTACGAGGCCCAGATCGGCGAAGTCAGCGAGGACGAGGGCGTTGGTCCCGAAGCCGAGGCGCTGTCGCGCGCCGTGGTCGAGCAGTTCGAAAACTACGTCAAACTGAACAAGAAGGTGCCGCCGGAAGCCCTCGCCTCGATCCCCCAGATCGCCGAGCCCGGAAAGCTGGCCGACAGCATCGCCGCCCACCTGTCGGTGAAGATCGGCGACAAGCAGCATCTGCTCGAAATCTTCGATATCGTGAAGCGTCTCGAGAAGGTCTTCGCCCTCATGGAAGGCGAGATCAGTGTCCTGCAGGTCGAGAAGAAGATCCGCTCGCGCGTGAAGCGCCAGATGGAGAAGACCCAGCGCGAATACTATCTCAACGAGCAGATGAAGGCGATCCAGCGCGAACTGGGCGATCCCGATGACCAACGGGACGAGCTCATCGACCTCGAAAAGCGCATCAAGAAGACGAAGCTTTCGAAGGAGGCCCGCACCAAGGCCGAGGGCGAGCTCAAGAAGCTGCGCAATATGAGCCCGATGTCGGCCGAGAGCACCGTCGTGCGCAACTATCTCGACTGGATGCTGTCGATCCCCTGGGGCAAGGCCAAGACCAAGAAGATCGATCTGGCCGAGGCCGAAGGCATCCTCGACGAGGATCACTACGGGCTGGAGAAGGTCAAGGAGCGTATCCTTGAGTATCTGGCGGTCCAGGCGCGCACCAATTCGCTGAAGGGGCCGATCCTGTGCCTTGTCGGCCCCCCTGGCGTCGGCAAGACTTCGCTGGGCAAGTCGTTGGCCAAGGCCACCGGCCGCGAGTTCGTGCGCATGAGCCTTGGCGGCGTGCGCGACGAGGCCGAGATCCGCGGTCACCGCCGCACCTATATCGGCTCGATGCCCGGCAAGGTCATCCAGTCGATGAAGAAGGCAAAGACCACCAACGCCTTTGTCCTGCTGGACGAGATCGACAAGATGGGCAGCGACTATCGGGGCGATCCCGCCTCGGCCTTGCTCGAAGTGCTGGATCCTGCGCAGAACTCTGCGTTCGGCGACCACTATCTGGAGGTCGATTATGACCTGAGCCAGGTGATGTTCGTCACGACGGCTAACAGCCTCAACATGCCCCAGCCCCTGCTGGATCGCATGGAGATCATTCGCATCGCCGGGTACACCGAGGATGAGAAGCTGGAGATCGCCAAGCGCCACATTCTGCCGAAGCTGACCAAGGACCACGGCCTGAAGGACGCTGAGTTCGTGGTGCCCGAAAAGGCGATCCGCGACCTGATCCGCTACTACACCCGGGAAGCCGGCGTGCGGTCGCTGGAGCGGGAACTGGGCGCCTTGGCGCGCAAGACGGTGCGGGATCTGTCGCGCGAGAAGGTTGTCTCGATTACGATCGATGACGAGCGGCTGGCCAAATATGCGGGCGTCAAGAAGTACCGCTATGGCGAGACCGACGAAGTCGACCAGGTCGGGATCGTCACCGGCTTGGCCTGGACGGAGTTCGGCGGCGACATCCTGACCATCGAAGCCGTCAAGATGCCGGGCAAGGGCCGCATGACGGTTACGGGCAACCTGAAGGACGTGATGAAGGAGTCGATCTCGGCTGCCCAGTCCTATGTCCGCTCTCGGGCCATGCACTTTGGCGTCAAGCCGCCGGTCTTTGAAAAGACGGATGTGCACATCCACGTGCCTGACGGCGCCACGCCCAAGGACGGTCCATCCGCCGGCGCCGCCATGGCTGTGGCCATGGTGTCGGTGCTGACCGGTATCCCGATCCGCAAGGACATCGCCATGACCGGCGAGATCACCTTGCGTGGGCGTGTCACTGCCATCGGCGGTCTGAAGGAAAAGCTCCTGGCGGCCCTGCGGTCAGGCGTGAAGACGGTTCTGATCCCTCAGGAGAACGAGAAGGATCTGGTCGATGTGCCTCAGTCGGTGAAGGACGGTCTGGAGATCATTCCGGTCTCCACCGTTGATGACGTGCTCAAGCATGCGCTGACCGGCCCCCTGACGCCCGTTGAGTGGAATGAGGCAGACGAGCCGATTGCTGCAACTGCGAAGGTTGATGAGGGCGATGCTGACGCCATATTAACCCATTGAGCGTAAGTTATCGTTGATAAGTATGGCGGCGCGGGAGGTTCTCGCGCCGCCTTCATTTGACGGGGCATTTTCCGCCGCCATAATCCCGGCGAGCGAAGTGGCGTCGGCTTTTGCGAAGCGCCGCCGCTTTACAGGCTGGGAGAAAAACATGACCACAAAAGCCGAACTCGTCACGGCGATCGCCGAGAAGGCGGGCATCAATAAAAATCAGGCCAAGGACGCCCTGGAAGCCTTCATCGAATCCGTCACCGACTCGCTCAAGTCGGGCAACGACGTGCGCCTCGTCGGCTTCGGCACGTTCAAGGCTGTAGCGCGGGCGGCGGGCACTGCGCGCAATCCACGCACCGGCGAAACCGTGAACCGTCCGGCATCCAAGACCGCGCGTTTCCAGGTTGGCGAAGGTCTGAAGACCACGCTCAACGGCTGATCCGGTCTTGAGAGACCAGAGGGCGGGGCGCCTCGCGGGCGCGCCGCCCTTTTTCTTATTCGCGCTTTGCACGGGTCCCGCTGACGGCTAGAAGGCCGGCTCGACTTTTGGGGCGGTTAGCTCAGCGGTAGAGCGTCTCCTTTACACGGAGAGGGTCGGGGGTTCGATCCCCTCACCGCCCACCAAAAATCCTTCCAGCCAGGTCGCGGCTGACCTGCTATCGCGGTCGGCCCGGATCGCCGCTCCCAAAGTGGCGGCGGCCTGACCATGGCGGACATCTTCGAGCAACTCGGTGATGGCGACCATGACCGCTTCGACGCTAGCGCCCGGCGAAAGGCGCAAACCAGCGCCGCGCGTGACGACCCTGGTCGTGTTGTCATTCTGATCGCGGCCCATCGGCATGCACAGTAGCGGAATTCCAGCCATCAGCGGCCGCAACGTAGAGCCATGACCAGCGTGGGTCACGAACACGGCTGTTTCCTCGAGCAAGGTCGCGTGCGGCGCGCTGCGGACCACGATCACGTTATCGGGCGCGGAGAATTCGCCCGGTTCAAGTGTTGGCCCAGTCGTCACCAGTCCGCGAACGGGCAGGCGGCCCAGAGCGGCGATGATGGTCTTCAGTGTAGCTTCCTGCGCCTGATAGAGGCTGGAGAACGAGACCAGAACCAGCGGAGCGTCGCCCGAGGGGGCGGTCACGGGCTCCACCCATGCAGGATCGGCAAGGTAGGGACCTGCATAGGCAAACGGAGCGGGCAGGGGATCCGGCGCGAAATCGAACGCCCTGCTGCTTGCGATCAGGATAAGGCGCGCCGTATCCAGTTGATCGAACAAATCGCCCAGCGGGGATAGGCCAAGCGCGGCTCGCGCCGCGTTCAGGGTGGGCAATCCGATCTGGAACAGCCCCCGGCTCATCTGGGTCACCATGGCGTGCATGGCGCGCTCTTCGTCCGTGATCGCCGGCGGCATGCCCGCGCCGAAAGGTGGGACACCGGACAAGGTGGGGAGCGACCAGATATTGGCGGCGAACAAGGCCAAAGGCAGGTCGCGGGCTTCTGCGGCGGCCATGACGCCCAGCAGCAGTTCCTGACTGACGATGGCGTCAGGCTTGAAGGCGTCGATGGTGGCGAGCGTATCCCGCGCATAGGCCAAGGCCGGACCCGCCATGATCCGATCAATAAGGCGCTGGATCACCTCCAGGGGACTGTCGGCTTCATGGTCCTTCAGGCGATCATCCTCGCGGCGCTTGCCGGTTTGGCTCGGCGCTGTCGTCCAGGACTGGAAAGCAAGACCCAGGGCGATGGCGTCCGGGGCATTGCAGGCGTCGCTGAGGATCAGAACCGCATGACCATGATCCTGCAGTTCGCGTGCGGCCAGCAACAGCGGCTGCACGTGTCCGCCGCCTTCCCAAGTGGTGAAAAGATAACGCGCCATTCGATCCCCGCTCGGTCAGGCCTTCGGCTTACGCGGTAGCGCTTCATCTTGCCAAGAGCGATTGCAGGCGATCAAAATGAGCATGGGAAAGGCGGACGACGCGCGTTCCTGATGCGCGTAAGCCCCGAGGTGCTGGCCGCCGTCGAACGGTTGGCGGCGGCGGAGTTGCGCAGTGTGAACGCCCAGGTCGAAACCTTGCTCCGCGAAGCGCGGGGCCGTCGCGGCGTCGGCATCAAGGCGCCTCGGAGCGATGAGGAACTCTAAGCTGTCGCGAAAGCTTTATCGTTCCGAGGCCGAATGGCATGGTCTGGGTAACAATGAGGATTCGACGTGTCGGACCTGAGATCGGATCAACCGTTTGGCTTTCGCGGTCTTCTGAGTGGCGCACCGGCGCCACAAGAGCCGGTGCGCCTGGTCGATACGACAATGCTTTACGCCCCGCGGAGTGGGGGTGTGCGCCGGTATCTCAACTCGAAACGGACTTGGCTGACGGCCAATCGACCGTCCGTCCACCACACACTTGTGGTGCCCGGCGCTCGGGACGCCCATGACGGGCAGGGACGCGTTTCGATCTATGCCGCGCCCTTGCCGTTTGGTGACGGATACCGCTGGCCAGTCGTCAAGAATGCCTGGATGGAACGGCTGATCCGCCAGAGGCCGCACATCATCGAAGCGGGCGATCCCTACACCCCCGGTTTGGCCGCGCTACGCGCCGGCGACGCGCTGGGCGTGCCGGTCGTGGGGTTCTGCCACACCGACCTAGGGGCGCTGGCGGCGCTACATATCGGCGAATGGGCTGAGAAGCCGGTGCAAAAACGCTGGGCGGCGATCTATGGTCAGTTCGATCAGGCCGTGGCGCCGAGCCGCTTCATAGCCGGACGACTGATCGAGGCTGGCGTCACCAACGCAATTGGCCTGCCTCTGGGCGTGGATGTGGACATCTTCCATCCCGGGCGCGGTGACCGGGCAGGCCTGCGCAAATCTCTGGGCTTGAGGCCCGACCACAGGATTCTGGTCTTTGCCGGGCGGCCCGCGCGCGAAAAGCGGCTGGACGTGTTGGTGGAGGCTGTCGAACGGCTTGGCGATCCGTATGTGCTGTTGCTGATCGGCGCGGGAAGCGGCGCGCCTACCAGCGACCGTGTTGTCTGCATGGACTACCAGCGCGATCCCCAAGCCCTGGCGGCCATCCTGGCGGGCTGCGACGCTTTCGTTCACGCCAATGACAACGAACCGTTCGGCCTGGTCGTCCTGGAGGCCATGGCGTGCGGATTGCCCGTTATCGGCGTCGCCTCAGGAGGCGTGGCCGAATCCGTTGACGCGTCGGTTGGCGAGCTTGCTGCGGCATCGGAGGCTCGCGCCATGGCCGAGGCTGTGGAATCTGTGTTCGCGCGCGGCGCCGACGCGCTTGGTCAGGCTGCCCGGTCTCGCGCGGAAGAGAGACACGGTTGGGATTCGGTCTTCCGGGCTCTGTGCCAGATCTATGGTGGGCTCACCGGCGCTACCGGTTTTTCCGACGCTCCTGCTCTCCGGCACTAGAAGGTCAGGTTACCGGCCCAAGTCGACCGCGCACGCCAGCCAGGATTTCGTAACTGCGAACCCGTGCGGCGTGATCATGAATCTGCGAGGCCGCCATCAACTCGTCGGCGCCGGTCAGGGCCAGGACCGCTTCGATCTTGCTCAGCACTGTTTCGGGCGAGCCGACAGCCGAATAGCGGAAAGTATGTTCAAGGCCCGCGAGCTCCGCCGGCGACGCGATCTGGGTAATGTCGTCCACCGGAGGCGGCAACAGACCCGGGCGGCCTCTGCGGAGCGCCAGAAACTGTTGCTGCGTGGACGATGACAGTCGCTTTGCCTCTTCGTCGGTCTCTGCCGCGCACACGCCGATGCAGATCAGGACGTAGGGCGAGGCGAGAGCGGCGGACGGTTTGAAGTGACGACGGTAAAGGGTGACCGCGTCCATGAGCTGATCTGGCGCGAAGTGGGCGGCAAAGGCGAAGGGAAGGCCTAGGGCGGCCGCCAACTGGGCGCTGTAGGTGCTTGAGCCGAGCAGCCAGAGCGGAACGTCCTGACCCTCGCCTGGCACCGCGCGTACTGCCTGGTCTGGCGTTGCCGGTTGAAACCAGGCTTGCAGCTCAACAACGTCCTGGGCGAACGAATCAACCCCGCCCATGTAGCGGCGGAGGGCTCTCATCGTGGCCTGATCAGTGCCCGGCGCGCGGCCCAAACCCAGATCGATGCGACCAGGATAGAGCGCGGCCAGGGTGCCGAACGCCTCCGCGACCATCAGGGGTGCGTGATTTGGCAGCATGATCCCGCCCGAACCGACCCGAATCGTCGAGGTGCCGGACGCGACATGGCCGATCAGCACCGCCGTCGCCGCGCTGGCGATTCCCGTCATGTTGTGATGTTCGGCCAGCCAGTAGCGGTGAAAGCCCAGCTTTTCCACGTGCCTTGCCAGGTCGAGGCTGTTTTGGAGGGCCTGCCCGACTGTGGAGCCCATCGGCACGGGCGCAAGGTCGAGAACGGAAAACACGGGAGCGGGAGCTTTGAACATCACCGCTACATCGTGTCGGAAGACGACAAGCTCAAGCCTTTGCGATCAGATGACCCCAATATGAGGGACCACTTGGATCGAAAGCTTGAATTCTGGGGGAAAGCGCCGGACGGTGGCGCGAATGACGGGACTTGA
>CAYRTE010000018.1:0-11859 GCA_964427205.1 uncultured Caulobacter sp. | reverse complement strand
ACCCGCGACCTCCGGCGTGACAGGCCGGCGCTCTAACCAACTGAGCTACATCCGCGTCGTGCGCCATGGCGCGACAGTCGTCCGTATTCGCTTGAAAGAGGGAAGCACAACCACCGTTGAAAGGTGGCGCGAATGACGGGACTTGAACCCGCGACCTCCGGCGTGACAGGCCGGCGCTCTAACCAACTGAGCTACATCCGCATTAGGCCATCGCCGAAGCGAAAGTGCGACCCGCCCTTCGGCGAGGCGCGTCTGATATGTCGGGCGCGGACTCGTGTCAACGGCCATGTCGCCGAAGCTGTGGATGAGCACTAGTTGCGATCGTTTCTCAATGTGTCGCAGGCGTTTGAAGCGTCGGCGGCAGTGGGCTACAACCCGCTCGATTCAAGCCAAGGGCTGTCATGAACGCCTTCCTTCTCCAGTATCTGCCGATCGTCATATTTCTAGGGATCGCGACCGTTATCGGCGTCGCCTTCCTGGCCGCCGCTGCGGTGCTTGCGCCCCGTGCGCCCGACCCGGAAAAGCTGTCCGCCTACGAATGCGGCTTCAACGCATTTGATGATGCGCGCATGAAGTTCGACGTCCGATTCTATCTGGTCTCGATCCTCTTCATCATCTTCGACCTGGAAGTGGCGTTCCTGTTTCCCTGGGCCGTCACTTTGATGAAGCTGCCCCATGATGTGGCGGCCTTCGCTTTCTGGTCGATGATGGTGTTCTTGGGCATCCTGACTGTCGGCTTCATCTACGAATGGAAGAAGGGCGCCCTCGAATGGGAGTGATCATTCCTGGCAATAGTTCGCCCCTGGTTCCGGCCGGCTCCGCTGGCCGCTCGACGGTGCAGGGCTATGACCCCAAGCTGCATGATCCGTTCTTCGACGGCATCTCGGGTCAGCTGGCCGACAAGGGCTTCATCACGGCCGCCGCCGACGACCTCATCACCTGGGCCCGCACGGGTTCGCTGATGTGGATGACATTCGGCTTGGCCTGCTGCGCCGTGGAAATGATGCAGGCCTCGATGCCGCGTTACGACCTGGAGCGCTATGGCTTCGCGCCGCGCGCCAGCCCGCGTCAGAGCGATGTGATGATCGTCGCCGGCACCCTGACCAACAAGATGGCTCCGGCTCTGCGCAAGGTCTACGACCAGATGCCCGAGCCTCGCTACGTCATCTCGATGGGCAGCTGCGCCAATGGCGGCGGCTACTACTATTACAGCTACAGCGTTGTTCGCGGCTGCGATCGCGTGGTGCCGGTGGACATCTACGTCCCGGGCTGCCCGCCGACGGCTGAGGCTCTGGTCTATGGCGTGCTTCAGCTGCAGAAGAAGATCCGTCGCACGGGGACGATCGAGCGATGAACCAAGCCCTCGAACTTCTCGGTCAGGACATCGTCGCCCGTTGTCCCGGCGTACTGGGTCACTCGTTGGCGTTTGGCGAACTGACCATCGTGGCGCGGGCCGCGACGGTCTGTGACACGCTGATCTTTCTGCGCGATGACGCGGCCTGTCGCTTCCACCAACTGATCGATCTCGCCGGCGTCGACTATCCAGAGCGCGCCGCGCGCTTCGACGTCGTCTACCACCTGCTTTCGCTGGTGAAGAACCATCGCATCCGCCTGAAGGTCTCGACCGACGAGGATACGCCGGTTCCGACGATCACCCCGGTGTTTGAAGTCGCCAACTGGTTCGAGCGCGAAGCGTTCGATATGTACGGCATCTTCTTCGATGGCCATCCGGACCTGCGCCGGATCCTGACCGACTACGGCTTCCACGGTCACCCGCTGCGGAAAGACTTCCCGATGACGGGCTATGTGGAAGTTCGCTACGACGATGAGCTGAAGCGTGTGGTCTACGAGCCGGTGAAGATCACCGAGTTCCGCGCCTTCGATTTCCTCTCCCCCTGGGAAGGCGCCAAGTACGCCCTGCCGGGCGATGAAAAAGCGGAGTCCAAGTGATGGCTGACGACGCTTCGATCTTGCCTGCGATCCCGGAAACGCCGGTTCGCAAGTTCAACATCAATTTCGGCCCACAACACCCGGCCGCGCACGGCGTGCTGCGCCTGGTGCTGGAGCTGGACGGCGAAGTCGTCGAGCGCGTCGATCCGCACATCGGCCTGCTGCATCGCGGCACCGAGAAGCTGATGGAGGCGCGCACCTACCTCCAGAACATCCCGTACTTCGACCGCCTCGACTATGTGGCGCCGATGAACCAGGAACACGCTTTCTGCCTGGCCATCGAGAAGCTGCTGGGCGTCGATGTGCCCCGCCGCGGTTCGTTGATCCGGGTGCTCTATTCGGAAATCGGCCGGGTGCTGAACCACCTGCTGAACGTGACGACCCAGGCCATGGACGTCGGCGCCCTGACGCCGCCGCTCTGGGGCTTTGAAGAGCGCGAGAAGCTGATGGTGTTTTACGAGCGCGCTTGCGGCGCTCGCCTGCACTCCAATTATTTCCGTCCGGGTGGTGTCCACCAGGACCTGCCGCCGCAGCTGATCGAAGACATCGACACCTGGGCCAAGGCCTTCCCGAAGATCTGCGACGATATCGAAGGCCTGATTACCGACAACCGGATCTTCAAGCAGCGCAACGTCGATATCGGCGTGGTGACGCGCGAGGAGGCCATCGAGTGGGGCTTCTCGGGCGTGATGGTTCGCGGTTCAGGCATTGCCTGGGACCTGCGTCGCAACCAGCCCTACGAGTGCTACAACGAGTTCGAGTTCGACATCCCGCTGGGCAAAAACGGCGACTGCTATGATCGCTATCTGTGCCGGATGCAGGAAATGCGCGAGTCGACGAAGATCATCCGTCAGGCCTGCGACATGCTGCGCAAAACGCCCGGCCCGGTGATGACCGAGGACAACAAGGTCAGCCCGCCGCGTCGCGCCGAGATGAAGCGCTCGATGGAAGCCCTGATCCATCACTTCAAGCTCTATACCGAAGGCTTCCGCACGCCGGCCGGCGAGGTCTATTCCTGCGTCGAAGCCCCCAAGGGCGAGTTCGGCGTGTTCGTGGTCTCGGACGGCACCAACAAGCCCTATCGCTGCAAGATCCGCGCGCCGGGCTTCCCGCACCTCGCGGCCATGGACTGGATGAACCGCGGCCATATGCTGGCCGACGTCTCGGCCATCCTCGGCTCGCTGGACATCGTGTTCGGGGAGATCGACCGTTGATCGAGGCCGCCGTTCAAGGCCAGCTGGATGCCTATAACGCTCAGGACGTCGATGCGCTGTGCCAGCACTTCGCCGACGACATGATGGTCGCCGATCTGAACGCCGAGCCCAACCTGCACGGCGTCGCGGCCTTCCGCGAGCGGCATGTCGGTCTGTTCGCCCAGTTTCCGCAAAACCGCGCCGAACTGCTGTCGCGCGTGGTGATCGGCAACAAGGTCATCGACCATGAGCGGGTCTTCCGTTCGCCCGACGCGACGCCCTTCGAGGTCGCCGCCATCTACACCTTCGCCGGCGACAAGATCGCCCGCGTCGATTTCGTGAAAGCCTGACGCATGTCCGTTCGTCGTCTCGCCAAGGAACAGCCCGCGAGCTTTGCGTTCTCCAAGGAGAGCCAGGCCAAGGCCGACTGGTGGAAAGCCAAATACCCCGCCGAGCGCAAGCAATCGGCGGTGATCCCGATGCTCTGGCTGGCCCAAAAGCAGGAAGGCTGGATCCCCGAGCCGGCGATCCAGGAGATCGCCAGGCAGTTGGAGATGCCGGTCATCCGGGTGTTGGAAGTCGCGACTTTCTACGTGATGTTCCAGCTGCAGCCGGTCGGCAAGGTCGCCTTCGTGCAGCTGTGCGGGACCACGCCCTGCCAACTGCGCGGCGCGCTGGACCTGCGCCAGGTGCTGAAGGACAAGATCGGCGAAGCTCACCACATCTCGGCCGACGGCAAGTTCAGCTGGGAAGAGGTCGAGTGCCTGGGCGCGTGCTGCAATGCGCCGATGGCCGCCGTCAACGACTATTATTACGAAGACCTGACGCCGGAGAGCCTGGCCCAGATCCTCGATGACTTCGCCGCCGGCAAGTCGCCCCAGCCAGGCAGCTATGACGGCCGCAAAGCCTCGGAGCCCAAGGACTCGATCAAGACCCTGACCGATCCCAAGCTCTTCGACGGCTCGCTGGCCAAGAAGATCAAGATCCCGAACCTGCCCGAAAAGCCCAAGAAGGCCCCGGCCACGGAGCCGACCGCCTGATGAACGCCGACGCTGTCCTCCAGAAGAAGCGACTGACCGCGATGCTCGCCATCGACGCGGTCTGCTTCGTGCTGGCTGGCGCGGCGATCGTCGGCCACGTGGCCATGGGGATCGGCTGGCTGCTGCCGGCCTTCCTGGTTCTTGTGGCCGCTGGTCTGGGCGCGCAGATCTGGTTCGTCCTGGGCTGGATGCGCGCCGTGAAGCGGGAGGAGGGGGCTCCGTCATGATCGACGACAGCGACTTCAACACCCGCAAGGCGGCCTATCTTGAGACGATCCGCGGCCTAGGTCGCCGTGAGCGCGGCATCGGCTTCGTGGCTTGCCTGCTCGGCGCCCTGTTCCTGATCTGGGGTCGGGTCGTCGCGGGCGCACCGGAATGGGCCGTTGTTCTGGGTCTTGTGACGATTGCCGCCGGTTGGCTGCTTTTCGCCTATGTCATCCTTCGTCGGACGCGGTATGTGCGCGCCCATCCATTCGATCCGCAAAGCTGAGTCATGGTCGGTATCCTCGAAGACAAGGACCGCATTTTCACGAACCTCTATGGTCTCCATGATTGGGGCCTGGAAGGCGCGAAGAAGCGCGGCTGCTGGAATGGCACCAAGGACATCCTGGACGCGGGTCGCGACTGGATCATCGACAACATGAAGAACTCCGGCCTGCGCGGCCGGGGCGGCGCGGGCTTCGGCACCGGCCTGAAGTGGTCGTTCATGCCCAAGGAAGTGAAGGACGGTCGTCCTCACTACCTGGTCGTCAACGCAGACGAATCCGAGCCGGGCACCTGCAAGGACCGGGAGATCATGCGGCATGATCCGCACCTCCTGATCGAAGGCTGCCTGATCGCCTCGCGCGCCATGCTGGCCCATGCCTGCTATATCTATATTCGCGGCGAATATGTCCGTGAGCGCGAAGTTCTGGAAGCCGCTATCAAGCAGGCTTACGAGGCCAAGCTGGTCGGCAAGAACAACGTCCATGGCTGGGACTTCGACATCTACGTCCACCACGGCGCCGGCGCCTATATCTGCGGCGAAGAGACGGCCCTCCTGGAAAGCCTGGAAGGCAAGAAGGGCCAGCCGCGCCTGAAGCCGCCGTTCCCGGCCGGCGCCGGCCTCTACGGCATGCCCACCACGGTCAACAACGTCGAGAGCATCGCTGTCGCCGGCACCATCCTGCGTCGCGGCGCGGCCTGGTTCGCGGGCTTTGGCCGTCCCAACAACACCGGCACCAAGCTCTTCTGCGTCAGCGGGCACGTGAACACGCCCTGCAACGTCGAAGAGGCCATGAGCATCCCGTTCCGCCAGCTGATCGAGGATCACTGCGGCGGCATCCGGGGCGGGTGGGGCAATCTGAAGGCGGTGATCCCGGGCGGCTCGTCCGTGCCGATGATCCCCGCCGAACAGTGCGAAGATCTGCCGATGGACTTCGACGCCCTGCGCGCGCTGCGCTCGGGGCTGGGCACCGCGGCCGTCATCGTTATGGACAAGGATACAGACCTCGTCCGCGCCATCGCCCGCCTGTCGTATTTCTACAAGCACGAGAGCTGCGGCCAGTGCACGCCCTGCCGCGAAGGCACCGGCTGGATGTGGCGGGTCATGGAACGCATGGTCACCGGCGAGGCCGATCCCAAGGAGATCGACACCCTGCTGGACGTCACGACCCAGGTCGAGGGTCACACCATTTGCGCCCTCGGGGATGCGGCCGCCTGGCCGATCCAGGGCCTGTTCCGGCATTTCCGCCACGAGGTGGAAGACCGGATCGCATCCTATCGTAGCGGTCGCCTGCACGTGCAGGGCGCCAAGCTGATCGCGGCGGAGTAACGAAATGGCTATCGCCAAGGTCAACGGCGTCGAGGTCGAGTTCGAGCCCGGCATGACGGTTCTGCAGGTCGCGGAACTGGCTGGGGAAGAGATCCCGCGCTTCTGCTATCACGAGCGTCTGAGCATCGCCGGCAACTGCCGGATGTGCCTGGTCGAGGTGAAGCCCGGCCCGCCCAAGCCGCAGGCGTCGTGCGCCCTGCCGGCCGCCGAAGGCCAGGAGATCTTCACCAAGACCCCTATGGTCAAGAAGGCCCGCGAAGGGGTGATGGAGTTCCTGCTCATCAACCACCCGCTGGATTGCCCGATCTGCGACCAGGGCGGCGAGTGCGATCTGCAGGACCAGGCCATGGGCTATGGCCGCGACGACAGCCGCTACGAAGAGAACAAACGCGCGGTCGAAGAGAAGGCCATGGGCCCGCTCATCAAGACCGTGATGACCCGCTGCATCCAGTGCACCCGCTGCGTCCGCTTCATCACCGAAGTCGCCGGTTCGCCGGAGATCGGCCTGATCTCGCGCGGCGAAGACGTTGAAATCACGACCTATCTGGGCGCGGCGGTGACGTCGGAACTCAGCGCCAACGTGATTGACCTCTGCCCGGTCGGCGCCCTGACCTCCAAGCCCTACGCCTTCGAGGCGCGGCCATGGGAGCTGAAGAAGACCGAGAGCATCGACGTCATGGACGCGCTGGGCTCGGCGATCCGCGTCGACAGCCGCGCCGCGGCCGTCCTTCGCGTGCTGCCGCGTGTCAATGAGGACGTCAACGAAGAGTGGATTTCCGACAAGACGCGCTACGCCGTCGACGGCCTGCAGCGCCAGCGTCTGGACCGTCCGTATGTCCGCATCGGCGGCCGGTTGCAGCCCGCGACCTGGGGCCAGGCTTTCTCGGCCGTGGCCGAGAAGATTAAGGCCGCTAGGCCGGAGCGCATTGGCGTCATTGCCGGCGACCTGCAGGACGCAGAGAGCCTGAAGGCCACCAAGGACCTCTTCACCGCCCTGGGCGTGAAGAACCTCGACGCCCGCCAGGACGGCGTGGCGCTGGGCGCCGGTCCGCGCGAGAGCTGGCTGTTCAACTCGACCATCGCTGGCATCGAGAACGCCGACGTCATACTGCTGATCGGCACCAACCCGCGGGTCGAGGCGCCGGTGCTCAACACCCGTCTGCGCAAGCAGTGGTTGGCCGGCAAGCTTCGCGTCGGCGTGATAGGCGAGCAGGGCGACCTGACCTACGAGTACGACTATCTCGGCGCGGGCACGAAGAGCCTGTCGGGCTTGGCCAAGAGCAAGTCCGACTTCGTCACGGCCCTGAAGAACGCCGAACGTCCCGCGATCATCATCGGCCAAGGCGCACTGACCCGCGCCGACGGCGCCGCCGTGCTGAAGGCGGCCGCTGGCGTCGCCAAGGCGTTCAACGTCGTGAAGGCCGGCTGGAATGGCTGGAACGTGCTGCACACCGCCGCGTCGCGTGTCGCGGGCCTCGACATGGGCTTCCTCCCGGCCGAGGGCGGTCTGACGACCGGTCAGATGCTGAAGCCGGGCGCGCTGGACGTTCTGTTCCTGCTGGGCGCCGACGAGTGCGAGACGGCGGCCTCTGACGCCTTCAAGATCTATCTGGGCACGCATGGCGACAATGGCGCGCACAAGGCGGACGTCATCCTGCCGGGCGCGGCCTACACCGAAAAGAACGGCCTCTATGTGAATACCGAAGGCCGCGTCCAGATGGGCGAGCGGGCGGTGTTCCCGAAGGGCGAGGCCAAGGAAGACTGGTCGATCCTGCGCGCCCTGTCGGAGATCCTCGGTCACAAGCTGTCCTATGACAGCCTGGACCAACTGCGTACCAAGCTGTTCGCTGACCATCCGACCTTCGGCCAGATCGACTTCGCGCCAGGTTCGATCCCGACGGTGTTCGACGTCGGCGCTCTTGGCGGCTCGGGCGAACTGGCCGATACGCCGTTCGAGAACGCCATCAAGGCCTTCCACCTGACCAATCCCATCGCGCGCGCCAGCGTGACCATGGCCGAATGCGCGGCCGTCGTCTCCGGCGCCGCCAAGATCGCGGCGGAGTAGGCCGATGAGCGCTTTCTTCGCCAACCCCGCGGTGACCTGGACCCTGCTGACGACAGGCGGGATCCTGCTGGTCGTGATCTGGGTGCTGCTGAGCCTCGCCTTCCTGCTGCTGGCCGACCGCAAGATCTGGGCTGGCGTGCAGATGCGCAAGGGGCCCAACGTGGTGGGGCCGTTCGGTTTGCTGCAGTCCTTCGCCGACTTTTTCAAGTTCGTGCTGAAGGAAATCATCATCCCGGCTGGCGCCGACAAGGTGATCTTCATCCTGGCGCCGCTGCTGAGCCTGGTTCTCGCCTTCGTTGGCTGGGCCGCCATTCCGTTCGCGCCGGGCTGGGTGGTTTCCAACCTGAACGTCGGCATCCTCTACCTGCTGGCGATGAGCTCGTTGGGCGTCTACGGCATCATCATGGGCGGCTGGGCTTCGAACTCGAAGTACCCGTTCCTGGGCGCCCTGCGCTCGGCGGCGCAGATGGTCTCGTACGAAGTTTCGATCGGCCTGATCATCATCACGGTCATCCTGCTGGCCGGTTCGATGAACCTGTCGACCATCGTGGAAGCCCAGTCAGGCTGGTTTTGGAACTGGAACGTCTTCGGCGGCGGCCTCAAGAACATTGTCCTGCTGCCGGTCATGGTGATGGCCATGGGCATGTTCTACATCTCGGCCTTGGCCGAGACGAACCGACCGCCCTTCGACCTTCCCGAAGCCGAATCCGAGCTCGTGGCCGGCTATCAGGTCGAATACAGCTCGACCCCGTACCTGCTGTTCATGGTCGCCGAATATTCGAACATCGTCCTGATGTGCGCGATGATCAGCGTCCTGTTCTTCGGGGGCTGGAATCCCGGTTTCCCGACCGAGTTCCTGGCGAGCTGGGGCTGGTGGGGTAACTTCTTCCTGGCCTTGGTGTTTTTCGCCAAGATCTGCTTCTGGTTCTTCATGATCGCCATGGCGAAAGCCATCGTGCCGCGCTACCGCTACGACCAACTCATGCGCCTGGGCTGGAAGGTGTTCCTGCCGACCTCGCTCGTTCTTGTCGTGCTGGTCGCGGGCTGGCGCGTGTTCGGTCCGGGCGCGTGATGAACCGCCAAGCCGCCATCACCCTGATGGGTCTGACCTTCGCTTCGCTGGCGGCCTGTTCAGCCACGATGGCGTCGGACAGGTCGTATTCGCTGGGGCGCGGCGTTGTGAACTATGACGAGCTTCGCCGGGCCGGCGACAAGTGCAAGGCCGACGGTGGTGCTCTGCAAGCCAAGCAGGACGGGGGAGATCCCGCCCAGCTTTCAAACTACACCTGCGTCATTCCGAAGGGTGATTGACGGCCATGATGCAACGCATTTCCCAGGCGATTAAGGGCGCGGCCCTTCTCGACTTCGCCGGCGCCTTTGGCCTCGCGATGAAGTATATGATCGCGCCCAAGAAGACCGTGATCTATCCCAACGAACGCAACCCGCAGTCGCCGCGCTTCCGGGGTGAGCACGCCCTGCGTCGCTATCCGTCGGGCGAGGAGCGCTGCATCGCGTGCAAGCTGTGCGAGGCCATCTGCCCCGCTCAAGCCATCACCATCGAAGCCGAACCGCGCGAGGACGGCAGCCGCCGCACGACGCGGTACGACATCGACATGGTCAAGTGCATCTACTGCGGCCTGTGCCAGGAGGCCTGCCCGGTGGACGCCATCGTGGAAGGCCCGAACACCGAGTTCGCGACCGAAACCCGCGAAGAGCTCTATTACGACAAGGAACGTCTTCTCGATAATGGCGACCGTTGGGAACGCCTGATCGCGAAGAATCTGGAGTTGGACGCGCCCTACCGTTAAAGACGGGCGGCGAATCCGAAGGGGACGGCGCGCCATTCGGCGTTGTCGTCATGGATGTAGTTTTCAGGGGAGCACCTGGGCCAATGGCCTTGCAGGCGATCGCTTTCTATTTGCTGGCTTTCACAACGCTGGCGGCGGGTCTTCTCGTCGTCTCGGCGCGAAACCCCGTGCACTCGGTGCTCTTCCTGATCACCGCCTTTTTCTCGGCCGCTGGCCTCTTCGTCCTGCTGGGCGCGGAGTTCCTCGCGATGCTGCTGATCGTCGTCTATGTGGGCGCGGTCGCGGTGCTGTTCCTGTTCGTGGTCATGATGCTCGACGTCGACTTCGAGGAACTGCGCAAGGGCTTCGCCCAATACCTGCCGATTGGTGGTCTGGTCGCGGGCGTGCTGACGCTGGAGATGATCTTCGTCGCCGCGACGGTGGCTGCGAACGGAAAGGCGGGTCAGAACGCCTCGCCGATGGCGGCGCCGGAAGGCGTCAGCAACACCGAGGCGATCGGGCGGGTGCTCTATACCGACTACGCCTTCTTCTTCCAACTGGCGGGCCTGGTGCTGCTGGTGGCCATGATTGGCGCCATCGTCCTGACCCTGCGCCACAAGCCGGGCGTCCGTCGCCAGGACATTGGCAGGCAAGTCGCCCGTTCGCCCAAGACCGGTATGGAACTGGTTCAGATCAAGCCGGGTGAGGGGATCTCCGAATGATCGGCCTGTCGCATTATCTCGTCGTCGCCGCGATCCTGTTCACGATCGGCGTCTTCGGCATCTTCGTGAACCGCAAGAACATCATCGTCATCCTGATGTCGATCGAGCTGATCCTGCTGGCGGTGAACATCAATCTCGTCTCGTTCTCGGTCTATCTGCACGACGTGGTCGGCCAGATCTTCGCGATGTTCGTGCTGACCGTCGCCGCCGCCGAGGCGGCCGTCGGCTTGGCCATTCTCGTCACCTTCTTCCGAAACCGCGGCGACATCGCGGTTGACGACGCCAGCATGATGAAGGGCTAAGCGACGTCATGCAGACGATAGTCACCCTTATTCTCTTCGCCCCGCTGGTCGCGGCGATCATCGCGGGCCTGTTTGGCCGGCGCATCGGCGACGTGGCTTCGCAAGCGATCACCACGGGTGGTCTGCTGCTGGCCTGCGGCCTCTCCTGGTACGTGTTCAGCCAGTGGACCTGGGGCCACCTGGAGGCCTTCACGGTCACCTTGCTGCCGTTCATTCACATTGGCGACTTCATCGCAAACTGGTCGATCCGCATCGACGCCCTCTCGGCCGTGATGCTGATCGTGGTGACGACCGTCTCGGCCCTCGTGCACATCTATTCCTGGGGCTACATGGCCGAGGACGACAGCAAGCCGCGCTTCTTCGCGTACTTGTCGCTGTTCACCTTCGCCATGCTGTCGCTGGTCACCGCCGCCGACTTCATGCAGCTGTTCTTCGGCTGGGAAGGGGTGGGCCTGGCGTCGTATCTGCTGATCGGCTTCTGGTTCAAGAAGCCCTCGGCCAGCGCTGCCGCCATCAAGGCCTTCGTGGTCAACCGCGTCGGCGACTTCGGTTTCGCCCTCGGCATCATGACCACCTACTGGGCGTTCGGCACGATCCAGTTCGCCGAGCTGTTCCCGCAGATCGCCGCCAATGCCGGTCGCAGCTGGGAGTTCGTGGGTCACAGCTGGCCGCTGATGGATATCGCCTGCTTCCTGCTGTTCATCGGCGCGATGGGCAAGTCGGCGCAGTTCTTCCTGCACACCTGGTTGCCGGACGCCATGGAGGGCCCGACCCCGGTCTCGGCCCTGATCCACGCGGCGACCATGGTCACCGCCGGCGTCTACATGCTGTGCCTGTTGTCGCCGATGTTCGAATACGCGCCCGTCGCCAAGAATATCGTCACGGTGATCGGCGCGATCACGGCCCTGTTCGCCGCGACGGTCGGCCTGACACAGAACGACATCAAGCGGGTCATCGCCTATTCGACCTGTTCGCAGCTGGGCTACA
>CAYRTE010000017.1:0-83592 GCA_964427205.1 uncultured Caulobacter sp. | reverse complement strand
GTGTCAGCTATCTCCCCGAACGCCCGTCAGGCATGTCCCCGGTCTGAACACTTGTGGCGGGAACCCCTGTTTCAGCTTGCACGTGAGGCGCAAGCGAAGTGCGCGCGCACTTCGCCCCTCCTGCACCTGCGGCGGATAGAGAGGTTCCCGCCACAAGGGCGGGAATGACGGTTGAGAGTAGGTGCGAAAACGGAAAAGCCCGCCGGCGGCGAGGCCGCGCCTTAAAACCTTGGAGGCGAGCCTGCTCTGTCTGAGGGTCTCGTCAAGGACGCTCCGCGTCGCCCTCCACCATGTATCAACAATCAATCGTTTAAAAAACCGCCGCCAACGCTCGCCGCTCGAGCCTCAACAAGTTCGGATAGCTCCGCCAAGGAATCCTTAACTTGCTGAGAACGGCTAAAACCCAGAGGGAAAACAACTTTTTGAGCCTCATCAAACTCTATTGGTGAATATATATAGCCAATATTTGCTTCCACTATATATGCACCCACTACAGCCACCCCCCGAAGCTTCGAAGGCTGTACATTGTATCCCCACTGCATGTGAGCGCCCTGCTCTAGAGGGTCTTGGCTAACAGAGCCATCGGCTCCAAAGTGGATTTTGTCCCATCGGGCAGCTCCTGCATAGTTATTGTAACAATGACCATAAGGAGATGCCAGAAGAGACATTGGAATACCTCCGACAACGTCGGACAATTGGATGCCAACCTCCAAAAACATAGTCTTAAATGCGCCAGTTAAAATACGCTCTGGGTCTGGGTCCTGCTGCCCATATCGTCGAAATTGCTCTTTAATCGAAGCTTCCAACAGACCGACGGCGTCTGAATCTCCTAAATAGCAGCCTTCAAGCTTTCCGCTAATTTTTCCCCTAGCCACCTTCCTGAGGTCCGCCCGTGGAAAATGGGAAGCAACGGCGAATTCAACTAGCCCGTCAAACTCAGCTGTGACCAAGCGAAGAGATTCAATGGCAGCGCTTAAGTCCCCTGTGTCTGAAAGTATATTTTTCGCGTTCAGAACGGCATCACGAGATTGGTTAGCTAGCCCCGCATACGCGACTGAAACGCTACCATTTAAAACGATCGCTTTGAGGCGCCCCGGTATCCTGTTGGTGCGAATGCCATCCCGATCCGAGATCATCGTATCGGATAAAATGACGATCCTTTCGCCAAACTGGCGGGCAACCACCACAGTCACGTTATGCTCGTGGCTCTAACGTGCTGCCCCACGCCCCCTACCCCTCCTCCACCGGCACGTCATAAGCCGCCATCATCGCCATGTTCAAAATCCGCGACACCGACGCGCTCAACGGCGCGATCTGCACCGACTTGCTCAAGCCCAGCAGCACCGGCCCGATCACCGTCGCCCCGCCCAGCGACTGCACCAGCTTGGTCGAGATCGAGGCGGCGTGGATGGCCGGCATGATCAGGATGTTGGCGCTGTCGGTCAGGCGCATGAACGGGTAGTTGGCGCGCTTTTCCGGGTCGAGGGCCAGTTCGGGCGGCATTTCGCCCTCATATTCGAAGTCGACGTCCATCTCGTCGAGCATGGCCACGGCCTCGCGCACCTTTTCCGAGCGCAGGCCCATCGGGTTGCCGAAGGTGGAATAGCTCATGAAGGCGACGCGCGGCTTGAAGCCCAGGCGGGTGACGGCGCGGGCCGCTTCGCAGGCGATCTCGACCAGCTCCTCGGCCTCGGGCAGTTCGGTGACATTGGTGTCGGCCACAAAGATGGTGCGACCCTTGGCCAGCACGACCGACATGCCCATGATCCGGCCGCCGGGGGCGGGATCGACCACGCGCAGCACGTCTTCCAGAGCCTGGTCGAAGCTGCGGGTGACGCCGGTGACCATGCCGTCGGCCTCGCCGTGGATGACCATCGAGGCGGCGAAGCTGTTGCGGTCCTGGTTGATCAGGCGCTGGACGTCGCGCTTCAGATAGCCATGGCGCTGCAGCCGGGCATAGAGGGCGTCGACATAGTCGGGATTGCGGTCGCTGAGGCGGGCGTTGATGATTTCCAGTCCCGCCGTCTCGGGGTCCAGGCCCACGACGCGCATGTTCTCGGCGACCAGGTTTTCGCGGCCGCACAGGATGGCCTTGCCGTAGCCGCCGGTCTGGTAGGCGTAGGCGGCGCGGATCACCGAGGGATCCTCGCCCTCGGCGAAGACGATGCGCTTGGGATTGGCCAGCACGGCGCCGGCGATCTTCTGCAGGAAGCCGGCGGTCGGATCCAGGCGCTGGGCCAGGCTGGCGCGATAGGCGTCCATGTCCTCGATCGGCTTGCGGGCGACGCCAGTGTCCATCGCCGCCTGGGCGACGAAGGGCGGCACATACCAGATCAGGCGCGGATCGAAGGCCGAGGGGATGATGTATTGCGGGCCAAACTTCAGCTGGCGGCCGTGATAGGCGGCGGCGACCTCGTCGGGCACGTCCTCGCGGGCCAGCATGGCCAGGGCGTTGGCGCAGGCGATCTTCATCTCGTGATTGACGCGGCGGGCCCGCACGTCCAGCGCGCCGCGGAAGATGTAGGGGAAGCCCAGGACGTTATTGACCTGGTTGGGATAGTCGCTGCGGCCGGTGCCCATGATGGCGTCCTTGCGCACGGCGTGGACCTCTTCGGGCGTGATCTCGGGATCGGGATTGGCCATGGCGAAGATCACCGGATTGGGGGCCATGCTGGCGATGATCTCGGGCGTGAACGCGCCCTTGGCCGAAAGGCCCAGCAGCACGTCGGCGCCCTTGACGGCCTCGGCCAGGGTGCGCAGCGGGGTGTCGACCGCGTGGGCGCTCTTCCACTGGTTCATGCCTTCGGTGCGGCCGCGATAGAGCACGCCCTTGCTGTCGACGGCGATGCAGTTCTCGGCGCGCACGCCCATGGCCTTGATCAGCTCCAGCGAGGCGATGCCCGCCGCGCCGGGGCCGTTCAGAACGACCTTCACGTCTTCCAGCTTCTTGCCGGTGATGTGGCAGGCGTTGATCAGGCCGGCGGCGCAGATGATCGCCGTGCCGTGCTGGTCATCGTGGAACACCGGGATGTCGAGCAGCTCCTGCAGCTCGGTCTCGATGCGGAAGCATTCGGGGCTCTTGATGTCTTCCAGATTGATGCCGCCGAAGGTGATGCCGATGTTCTTGACCACCGTGATGATCTCGTCGGCGTCCTTGGAGCTGATCTCGATGTCGATGCTGTCGACGTCACCGAAGCGCTTGAAGAGGACGGACTTGCCTTCCATCACCGGCTTGGAGGCCAGCGCCCCCAGATCGCCCAGGCCCAGGATCGCGGTGCCGTTGGAGATCACGGCGACCAGATTGCCCTTGGAGGTATATTCGTAGGCCATGTCCGGATCGGCGGCGATGGCGTGGACGGGAACGGCGACGCCGGGCGAATAGGCCAGCGACAGGTCGCGCTGGGTGGCCATCGGCTTGGTCGGGACGATCGCGATCTTGCCGGGGGTCGGATAGCGGTGGAAGGCCAGCGCTTCTTCGTCGGTGAAGGTCTTCTTCTCGGTGTCGCTCATAACCCGCGTTTCCGTCCTGCGTGCAAGTTGATGGGACGAGCCGGACAATGCGGAGCGCCCTTATGAGCGGCACCGTAACGAGGGCGCCGCGCCCTCACAACCTGCGGCGCGGGATAAAAAGGCGCGCAAACGCTTGTTGGGCTTGGCGTTGCGTCAACCTGGAGCGGCGCGGGCGGACGATCCGAGATTGACCGGACGCCGAAGAATGGGTGACTAGGCGGTCATGACCACGCCCGTGAAAATCGCCATCGCCGGAGCCCTGGGCCGCATGGGCCAGGCCGTCGCCAGGACCCTGGACGGTCACGCCCTGGCCATCGGCGCCGCCCGCTTCGACCGTCCGGACGCGGAAGGTCCGGGCCTGATCGATCGCGACGCCGCCCTGGCGGGCGCCGACGCGGTGATCGACTTCACCCTGCCGGAAGCCTCGGTGCTGTTGGCCGAGGCCTGCGCGGCGAAAGGTGGCCCGGCCGTGATCATCGGCTCCACCGGCTTTTCGGCCGAGCAGATCGCCCGCATCGACGCGGCGGCGACGAAGATCGCCATCGTCCGCTCGGGCAACTATTCGCTGGGCGTCAACATGCTGATGGGACTGGTGAAACAGGCCGCCGCCGCCCTGCCGGCCAGCGAGTGGGACATCGAGGTCTTCGAGGCCCATCACAAGCGCAAGATCGACGCCCCCTCGGGCACCGCCCTGATGCTGGGCCAGGCCGCCGCCGACGGCCGCGCGGTGGATCTGGACGCGGTGTCCGTCCGGGCCCGCGATGGGGTCACCGGGCCCCGCGAGGAAGGCTCGATCGGCTTTTGCGTGGTGCGCGGCGGCGGCATCATCGGCGAGCACAGCGTGATCTTCGCCGGCGAGGAAGAGGTGCTGACCCTGTCGCACTCGGCCACCGACCGAGGGCTGTTCGCGCGCGGCGCGGTGGCCGCCGCTGTCTGGGCCGTAGGCAAACCGCCGGGTCTGTACGACATGCAGGACGTTCTGGGCTTTCGCCGATAGGCGTCGCGATTTAGACAGGGGACAAAGCCGGGGGGCTTGCATCCAGACCAGGACCTGATGGCCGAGCCGACGCCCGATCCCGCTTCCCCGACCAGAGCTTTCCGCAGGCGAGAGCGGCTGATCGACGCCGGGCTGGAAGCCGTCTCGCTGTCGATGATGGCCTTTATCGCCGTGGGGCTGATCGTCCATGGCGGTCGCCGCGAGATCAGCCGCGAGCTGGCCCAGAGCTGGCTGCGCGAGCGCGGCATCGACGCGGTGATCACGGTGGACGACCTGGACGCCAGCGGCTTTTCCGGCTCGGTGCTGCTGGGGCCCAAAAGCGATCCGATCTTCGCCGCCGACCGCATCGAGGTGGCCTATGACCTGCAAGCGCCCTGGAGCGGCGGCCCCTTCGCCCTCGACACCCGCGCCGTGCGCCTGGTGCGGCCGCGCCTGAAGGCCAGCCTGACCGAGAAGGGCGGCCTGAACTTTGGCCCGCTGCAGCCGCTGATCGACGAGGCCCTGGCCTCGCCAAGGGAGCCCAAGGTCGGCGGCCCGGCCATTCTGGTCGAGAACGCGCGGCTGGACCTGCGCACCCCCGGCGGTCTGGCGCGGATCACCGGCGACGCCAGCCTCGACGACGGCAAGCTGCTGCGCTTCGACGGGCGGCTGGCCCGCATGCGCTACGCCACCGGCGACCTGGTGGTCGAGGCGCGCGGCGCCCTGCTGTCGGCCCGCAAGCGCGGCGAGCGCCTGACGCTGGCCGCCAGTTTCGACCTCGACGCCCTGGTCCAGCCGGATCTGGAGCTGGACGACGCCCAGGGCCAGATCGACGCGGATCTGGCCTATCCCGACCTGACGAAACTGTCGGCGACCGGCCCCGCCGAGATCCGCGCCGTGCTCAAGGCCGCGTCGGCCCGGACCGGCGCGATCAGCGCCACCGACGCGGCGGCCAGCCTGGCCCTGATCGGCGCGCTTGATGGAACCCTGGCCCAAGGGCGCTTCGACGGGCGGATCGTCGGCCAGGCGCGCGGCCAGACCCTGCACGCGCCCGGTCTGGACGCCCGCGCCATCGGCCTGGAAATCGACCTCGCCCATGTCGCCGCCTCGAAACTGGACCAGAAGATCGCCGTCCAGGCGCGCGGCCATGTCCAGGCCGACGCCGACCAGACCCTGGCCGGCGGCGCGGCCCTGCGCGGCGCCTCGGCGCGGCTGGACCTGGGCGGCCTGATCCTGTCGGCCGATCCGGACGCCGCCGTCATCAGCGGGCCGCTGGCCCTGCAGCTGGGCGCCAGCCGGCTGGCCAGCGGCGGCCTGGCCCTGACCAGCCTGGCGGCCAACGCCAGGGGACGGATCTCCGGACCTCTGGCCCGTCCCAACCTGACGCTCAGCGGCTCGGCGGGCGCCGACAGCGGTGTCTCGGGCCCGGACGCCGAGCGGCTGACCGCCGCCCTGCCCGATCCCGCCGCCGCCCGCGCTGCCGCCCAGGCCCTGCGCACCTTCGACCTGCACGCCCCGGCCTTCGATCTGACCCTGAACGACGGCCGCGCGATCCTGGCCCTGCCGCGACCGATCACCCTGACCGCCGCCAATGGCGTGCGCGCCAGCATCGCCGCGCCGCGCGGCCCGCTGCTGGACGCCTCGGCCGGCCAGATGCGCGGCGGCCTGGTCGCCGAGCTGTCTGGCGGCGGTCTGCCGACCCTGCGCCTGGACGCCCCCGACTGGCGGATGGCGGGCGGCGCGCTGAACGCTCGACTGGCCCTCGCCGGCGACCATATCGACTATGCGCCTCTGGAAGGCGTGGCTGGCCGCGTCGAAGGCGTGGCCCAGATGGCCGGCCCGCGCTTCAGCTTCGCCCTGGCCGGCTGCCAGCCGCTGACGGCGACCCGCGTCCTGATCGGCGAGACGCCGCTGAGCGCCCCGAAGGTCACGGTGTGTCCGGGCGCCGGCCCTCTGCTGACGCTCAATGACGGCGCGTGGACGGCCTCGGCCCGGTTCAGCGACCTGACCACCGCGCTCGACGAGGCCCAGGTCGGCGTCGAGGACGGGGCGGGCGGCCTGACCGCCTCGGGCGCGGGCGGCGCGATGCGCGCCGAGGTGCGGCTGGACAAGAGCGTGCTGCGCGACGGCGCGGAGACCCGCCGCTTCAACCCGATCAAGGCCGCCGGACGCCTGTCTCTGTCGAACGGCCTGTGGACCGGCGCCATCGACGCGACGACTCCGGTCGGCCAGCCCTTGGGCCGCATCGTCCTGCGCCACGACGTGGCCCAGGCGCGCGGGCGGGCCGAGATCGACGCCAGCAAACTGGCCTTCGTCAAGGACGGCCTGCAGCCGGGCGACCTGTCGCCGATGGCGTCCTGGGCCACCCAGGCCACCGGCCCGGCCAGCTTCACGGGCCTGTTCGCGTGGGACGCCGACGGCATGAAGAGCAGCGGCCGGCTGGTCGCCAGCAAGCTCGACTTCACCAGCCCGATCGGCTTTGTCGCCACCCTGGACGGCGCCGTCGACTTCACCAGCCTGACGCCGCTGGTCAGCGCGCCCGACCAGAGCCTGAAGATCGTCCGCATCGACAGCCTGGTGCCGCTGGAAGGCTTCGCCGCGGCCTTCAGCCTGGGGGCCGAGGCCCTGCACATCTCGTCGGCCGCCTTCGACGCCGCCAAGGGCCGCATCTCCATCGAGCCCACCGATGTGTCGCTGGACCCGGACAAGCCGATCCGCGGCGTGATCGTGGTCGAGCATCTGGACATCGGCGAGCTGATCGCCGCCTCGTCCCTGGTCGAGAAGATCCAGTTGAACGCCGTGGTCGATGGCCGCCTGCCGTTCGAGCTGAGCGCCAAGGGCTTCCGCTTCCTGGACGGCAGGATCAGGGCCATCCAGCCCGGCCGCCTGGCGATCTCGCGCGAGGCCCTGACCGGCGTGCAGGCGGGCGTGCAGGGCGAGGACAGCGAGAGCCCCGGCGCGCCCGCGCCGCCGCCATCGCCGGATGCGCCGGTCAACGCCATCCAGGACTTCGCCTATCAGGCCATGGAAAACCTGTCGTTCGACACCCTGGAGGCCGGCGTCAACAGCACCGACCAGGGCCGGCTGGCGATCCTGTTCCACATCAAGGGCGAGCACGATCCCAAGGTGGCCGAAAAGGCCCGCATCGGCCTGATGGACCTGATCCGGGGCCGGGCGTTCAACAAGCGCATTGCCCTGCCCGCCAAGACCCCGGTCGAACTGACCCTCGACACCTCGCTGAACTTCGACGAACTTCTGGAAGCGTGGCGACGGTCCTATAAGGGCGAGGACCCGGATACGCCGCGTTCAGCCCCGGTTCAGCCGTGACCGATCACATTGCCACCCGAACTGGAGACACCCGCATGAGAAAGCGCGCCCTGCTGATGAGCCTGATCGCGATGGGAGCGCTGGGAGCCTGCACCCCGACGATCCGCGTGAAGGTCGATCCGATCAATATCTACGCCAAGCTGGACGCCGACGTCCGGGTGCGGCTGGACAAGGAAGTCCAGACGCTGATCCAGCAAAACCCCAACCTGTTCTAGGAAAGGAACCGACATGATGCGCAAGACACTGACGGTTCTGGCCATGGGCCTGTCGCTCGCCGTCGTTGGCGCAAGCGGGGCCATGGCCCAGTCCGCCGCCGCCAAGACCGCCGTCGACGCCGCCAAGGCCGCCGGAACCGTGGGCGAGCAGGCCGACGGCTTCCTCGGCATCGTGGCCGGCGGCGACGCCGCCCTGCGAGCCTCGGTCGCCGAGATCAACACCGGCCGCGCCGCCGCCTACAAGGACATCGCCGCCAAGACCGGCGTGACTCCCGAGGCCGCCGGCCAGGCCACCGCCAAGCAGCTCTACAGCCGCCTGGCGCCGGGCCAGTACTGGAAGCCGCTGGATGGCGGCTGGATGAAGAAGTAGGCGACGATCAAGTCCTCCCCCTAGCGGGGGAGGTGATCGCGAAGCGATCGGAGGGGGAAGTCGGCGGACTCATTGCGGTCTTCCCCCTCCGGCCTGCCGGCCGCCTCCCCCATCGGGGGGAGGATCTCCTGACTGGAACCACCGCTTCAGGTTCCCTAAGAACGGCCTCATGGCCGCCCCGCTCAAATCCCTGACGCCCTACGCCGCGCTGTTCGGCGCGATCGTCACGCTGTGCGTCGGCACATCCTTCGCCAAGCAGCTGTTCCCGTTGGTCGGGGCCCAGGGCACGACGGCCTATCGGGTCGGCTTTTCGGCCCTGTTGCTGCTGGCGGTCTGGCGGCCCTGGCGACATCCGCTGAGCCGCGCCGACCTGACGGCCGTGGCCCTGTACGGCGCCGTGATGGGGCTGATGAACCTGAGCTTCTACATGGCCCTGCGGACCATTCCGTTGGGCCTGGCCATCGCCATCGAGTTTACCGGGCCGCTGGCCCTGGCCCTGATCCATTCGCGCAGGCTGATCCACTTCGTCTGGATCGGCTTGGCGGCCGCGGGCCTGCTGCTGCTCCTGCCGCTGAAGCCCGGCGCGGGCGCCCTCGACCCGGTCGGGGTGGGCTTCGCGGCGACGGCGGCGGTGCTGTGGGCGCTCTATATCGTGCTGGGCAAGCGCACCGGCCACATGCATGCGGGCCGCACCGTGGCCCTGGGCATGAGCACGGCGGCCCTGATCGTGGCCCCGATCGGCCTGGCCTCGGCCGGCGCGGAGCTCTTCCATCCCCGCGTGCTGATGCTGGGCCTGGTGGTGGCGGTGCTATCCAGCGCCATCCCCTATTCGCTGGAGATGGTGGCCCTGAAGGGCATTCCCAAGCGCAGCTTCGGGGTGATGCTGAGCGCCGAGCCGGCGGTCGGGGCCCTGGCCGGACTGCTGATGCTGGGTGAACGGCTGGCGCCGCTGCAATGGCTGGCCATCGGCTGCATCATCGCCGCCTCGGCCGGCACGATCCTGACGACGCCGGCGGAGGTCGAGCCCGCGCCCTGAAGTCCTCTCGCCGAAGGCTGGGCGATTGCCTACGGCGTTGTGAGGGAGAGGCTGTCATCCCGGACAAGCCCGGCGAAGCCGGGCGCCGATCCGGGACCGCCGGAAGCGCTGAGCTCAGGCGTCGGTCCCGGATCTTCGCGCTGCGCGCTTGTCCGGGATGACAGCCTTTTGGTCAGAGGCGACAGCCCCTAACCGCCCCGCGCCACGAACCAGCCGTTGCGGAAGCCCTGATCGGCCTTGCCATAGACGAACGCCCCGCCGTCCGGCGTGGTGAACCGGCCGCCGGCCGCGATCAGGATCGCGTGGCCCGCCGCCGTGTCCCACTCCATGGTCGGGCCATGGCGGGGATAGATGTCGGCCGAGCCCTCGGCGATGCGGCACATCTTGATCGAGCTATCCATCGCCGTGCGCAGGTCAAAGCCGTACTGCGCCGCCAGTTCGGCCGCGCGATCTTCCTTCAGGGTGTGGCTGACCAGAGCCACGGCCTCGCCCTTGGGCCAGGGGCGCACCGCCACCGGCGCGTCCGGGCCGCCGGGCGCCGGGCGCTTGAGCACGCCGTCCGAGGTGGTGAACCAGGCCTCGCCGGTGGCCGGGGCCACGATCGCGCCGGCCACGGGGACGCCGTTCTCGATCAGGCCGATATTGACCGTGAAATTGGGATCGCCGCGCACGAAGGCCTTGGTGCCGTCGACCGGATCGACCAGGAAGAAGCGCGGGCCGATGTCCTCGGGCGCGCCAAACTCGCTGGCGTCTTCCTCGGAGACGGTCGGCACGCCGGGGAAAACCTGCGCCAGACGCTTCAGGATCAGGATCTCGCCGGCCTTGTCGGCCTCGGTCACCGGGCTGGAATCGGCCTTCTGGACCACGTCCAGCTCGGTCCGCCAGAACGGCAGGATGACCGTGGCGGCCTCCTCGCAGATCTCGGCCAGGGCGCGGCCCCAATCAGCAAGAGGCAGGTCGGAAACGCTCATTCAGGATCCTCTCACTACGACCCTCGGGGGTCATCGCCGACATAGACGAGTGTCACGCGCTGGGCGTCGATCATCTGCTTGCCGGCGTCTTCGAAATTGACGGTCACGCGATGGCCGATCACCGACTGCACCTGTCCCAGACCCCAGTCGGGCTGGTCGGGGTGGCGCACCAGGACGCCAGGTTCGAGAAACGGATCCATAACGCAGCTCTGATAAGCCGCGCGTTCAGTTTGCCAAAGCCTCAAATCACGCCAGAGTCCGCGCCCATGACCGACACGCCCTCGCAGCCCGCCCCGAGCACCCCCGCCCCCCCCGCGGCGAACGTTGACGTCAACGGGCCCGACTTCGCCGCGATGCTGGCGGCGCGCCTGTGTCACGACTTCATCAGCCCGGCCAGCGCCATCGTTTCGGGCCTGGACCTGCTGGAAGACCCCTCCGCCCAGGACATGCGCGAAGACGCCATGAGCCTGATCGCCTCGTCGGCCCGCAAGCTGGCCGACCTGTTGCAGTTCTGCCGCGTCGCCTTCGGCGCGTCGGCCTCGGCCGAGGCCTTCGATTCGCGCGAGCTGGAAAAGCTGGCCCAGGGCGTCTTCGATCATGTGCGGCCCACCATGGTCTGGGCCATCGAGTCGCAGCCGATCAACAAGGCCGCGGCCCGGGCCCTGCTCAACATCGCCCAGCTGTCGGCCAGCGCCCTGCCGGCGGGCGGCGTCGCCACCCTGAAGGGCGTCACCGCCGAGGGCCGGTTCCTGATCACCGCCGATTCCATCGGCCCCCGCGCCCGTCTGCGGCCCGAGGTGCTGGCCGGTCTGCGCGGCGAGGCCCTGACCGAGGGGCTGGGCGGCCCGTGGGTGCAGGCGGCCTATCTGCACGCCCTGGTGCGCGCGGCCGGCGGCCAGGTGGCCGTCGAGGCGGGCGAGGATCGCATCAGCCTGGCCTGCTGGGTCCCGGCTTAAACGGGCGCCGGAAAATCGCCGGTTCATCCTTAAGACACACGGCTCCTTAACCTCGATATCCGACCATGCGGGCTTCGATGGGAGCGTGCCGTGAAGACCTGTCTTGTGGTCGACGACAGCCGGGTGATCCGAAAGGTCGCCCGCCGGGTCCTCGAGGACATCGGCTTTGAGATCGCCGAGGCCGCCGATGGCATGGAGGCCCTCGCGTGGTGTCGCGCCGCCATGCCCGATGCTGTCCTGCTCGACTGGAACATGCCCGTGATGAACGGCATCGAATTCCTGCGCCAGCTGCGCAGCGAGCCGGGCGGCGACGCGCCGACCGTGGTGTTCTGCACCGTCGAGAACGACGTCGATCACATCCGCGCCGCGCTCGAAGCCGGCGCCAACGAATACATCATGAAGCCGTTCGACGGCGAGATCATCGCGGCGAAGTTCGCCGAGGCGGGCCTGCTTTGACCCCCGAAGACATGGAACTGCTGGCCGCCCTGGGCCGCGCCCGCGCCGGCCTCGCGGTCGATGTCGACAAGACCTATGTGGTGGAAAGCCGCCTGGGGCCGCTCGCCCGGCGCGAAGGCTTCGACTCGATCGAGGCCCTGATCGCCACCCTGCGGTCCAAGCGCGAGGAACGCCTGATCTGGGCGGTCGTCGAGGCCCTGACCTTCAACGAGACCAGCTTCTTCCGCGACCGCGAGGTCTTCGCCCACCTTCGCGACGTGGTGCTGCCTACCCTGTCCCGAACCCGCCGCGACCAGCCGATCCGCATCTGGAGCGCCGCCTGCTCGACCGGCCAGGAGGTCTATTCCCTGGCCATGGCCTCGGACGACAGCCGCGACGTGGAGCCGGGCGCGAAATTCGAATTCTTTGGCTCGGACCTGTCGGAACGCTGCCTGGAGAAGGCCCAGAGCGGCCTCTACACCCAGTTCGAGATCCAGCGCGGCCTGCCGATCCAGCAACTGGTCAAGCATTTCGCCAACCAGGACGACACCTGGGAAATCTCGCCGCGCATCCGCCAGTCGGTGCGCTGGAAGCGCATCAACCTGCTCAGCGACCTGTCGCCGATGGGCCGGTTCGACGTGATCCTGCTGCGCCACGTGCTGGACGATCTGGAGCCGTCGCTGCATGGCCGGATCATCGAGAGTCTGGCCGCGCGCCTGGCCGATGACGGCGTGCTGGTGCTGAGCCCGGACGACCGACTGACCGGCCCCGCCGCGACCCTGTTTTCGGCCAGCGACCAGCCCGGCGTCTTCGTGCGCGGCGCGGTCGCCCAGGAAGAAGCGGCGGCCTAGAAACTCTAGGCCTTGGCGCGGCGCTGCGGCGCGGCCGAGCTCCAGCCTCTCACAGCTTCGAGGATCCGCGCGCCCAGGCTCGGGGGATCGGGCGGCAGGGCCGCGAAGGCCGTCGCCAGCTTGCCCCGGAGCAGCGGCGAGGTTCCCGCCCCGTGGATCGCCTCGCGCACACCCAGGGCGTCGATCACCGTGCGGGCCACCTTGCGATAGGGCGCGGCCCTCAGGTCATGGCGGAGCGGCGCGCGACAGTCGGAAAAGTCAGGCGACAGGCCGGCCTGGGCGCGGATCTCGGCCTCGATCCGCCGCGCATAGTCGGGGTCACGCGCCAGGCGGTCGACATCCACGATCAGGTCGGCCCGTGGCAGGGCGCTCAGATAGGACAGCAGATAGACGGCCATGAAGGCGGCGAAGGACACCTGGGCCGGGGCCCGCTTGAGGCGTCGCCGCACGGCGGCGATCCGCCGGGCCAGGCTTCCGCGCGCCGGAAAGCGCCGGCCCAGCAGGGCCTGGGCGACACCTTCCCGGCCCGGGATCTCCGAGAGGATCACGTACTGGCACATCTCGAAATAGGTCGGGCGCGGCCGGCGGCGCAGGGAATAGAACGACATCCATTGCTGCACGGGGTCGCGGATCAGCACGATGTGGAAGCCGCCAAACCGCCGCTTGAGCCAGTCGATGCGGCCCAGCGTCCGGCAACAGGCCAGCACCGGCGTCTCGCCCGCCGCCCGGGCCGAGGCGATCAGGCCGTCGACATAGGCCTGCTGCTGGGGGTCGTCCTGTTCGGCGTCAAGGAAATAGCGGTCCAGGGCGAAGCGGCTGTCATAGCCAGCGATCCCGCCGGCCGGATCGAGCAGCGGCGCGAACTCGGCCAGATAGGGTCGTGATCCGCCCGGATGGCGCAGGCCGCTGTTGTCGGGCGTCGCCCGAAGCAGGGTCTCGGCGGTCAGCCCGGCCAACTGCTCGTGCCAGGGCTCGTAATAGGCGCGGACGCCAGGCAAGGCGCGGAAACGGCTCCAGACATAGGTGCTGGAGCAGCGCCACCCACTGTGGACAAAGACGGCGGCCTTGGGCGGGTGCGACACGCGAAACGAGCCTCATCAACGGGAGGGCTCGCACTTTCAGGGCATGATTTTGCGTCGCGATCTCAGACTGTATTGAAACCGGGCCCGCAGGTTTGCAGTCTTTGCGACATGTTGCGGCGGCGAAGCAAAGCCGCCGGGGCGGTTGCCGGACCGAAACCCCGGGCAAGCAAAAGCCCGCCGGTCGGTGGGACCGGCGGGCTCGCTGCAGACCGTGAGGCCTGACTAGTTCTTGGCGTCCTGGGCGGTCTCGGTGACGGCCTTGCCGGCCGAGGAGACGTCCTTGCCGGCGCCTTCGACGGTGTTGCAGGCGGCGACGGAAAGGCTGGCGGCGATGGCGGCCAGGATGATCAACTTGCGCATGGTGTTCTCCGGTGATTGGGCCCGACGGGCATGGAACCTGTTCGCTTCAGACAACGCCTCCGGCGAAGCTAGGTTCCGGGCAAAGGTGGCGCTTGCGGAGTCGGGAAAATCAGCCGCACCAGAAGGCCGCCCTGGGGGCTGGTTTCGAAGCTCACCTTGCCGCGCAGCTGGCGGGCGAAGGCGTTCATCAGCGTGCGGCCGACGCCCTCGCCGGGGCCCTGGTTGGCGCCCGGTCCATCGTCGCCGATCGACAGTTCGGCTTCCTCGCCGCGCACCGCGAAGTTCACCGACAGCACCCCGCCGCGATCGGCGAAGGCGTGCTTTTGGGCGTTGGTGATGGCCTCGACCGCGAACAGGGCGATGGGGGCCAGACGGTCGGGATCGATGACCAGGGGGTCGGCGTGAACCTCGGTGCGCACCGCGCCCGAGCTCGAGATCTCGCCCGCCAGCAGCTGGGCCGTCAGCTCTTCCAGGAAGGGTCGCAAATCGACCCGCTTCAGGTCAGGGCCCTGATAGAGGGCGCGATAGATCTGGGCCAGGGCGGTGATGCGCTGGCGGGTGTCGTTCATCGCCGCCTTGGCCGCCGGATCGGTCAGGGCCCGCTGCTGCATGTTGAGCAGCGAGGTGATGATCTGCAGGTTGTTCTTCACCCGGTGATGGATTTCGCGCATCAGCGCGTCCTTCTCGGCCAGACTGTCCATCAGCGAGGCGTCGCGGGCGACAATCGCGCCGGCCATGTTGTCCAGGGTGACGGCCAGTTCGCGGATCTCGGGCGGGGCGCGTTCGGCCTGCAGAGGGCGCACGGTGAAGCGACCCTTGGCGTAGATCGCCGCCACGCGCTGCAGGTAGATGATCCAGCGGATCACCGCGCGCTCGGCCGCATAGAGCACCGCGCCCAGCGCCAGGCCAAAGGCCAGCAGCGGCAGGATCAGGCGTGAGATCGGATTGATCCACGCCCAGGACAGCAGGCCCGGCGACGGAGCCGACAACAGGACGAAGACACCGCTCTCGGTCAGCGGGGCCGCTGAATAGACCCGGTTGCGGTTGCGGCGATCCTTGCCCGACCACAGCACCGCGCCGCGCGCGTTGGCCGTGGCGCGCCAGCCCAGGGGCGGCGTATCGAAGGCGCCCAGTTCGGTGGAGGCGAAGACCCCGCCATGCGAGTCGGCCAGGGCGATCTCGGCGCCCTCCGGCATGAAGCGGTTGGCGGTTTCCAGGCGCAGGCTGCGCAGGGTCAGCACCGCGGCCATGGCCCCGTCGAACCGGTCGTCGGCCCCATCGGCGCGGACGGCCGCCAGGATCGACGGTTCGCTGGCGTAGATCGCGCCGGGCGCGCTGGCCACCACCAGATCCGACCCCGCCGCCAGCTCGCGAAACCACAGCCGTCCGGCCCGCATGGGATCGGGCGGCGTCGTGGCCGCGGCGCAGACCACCCGGCCCCGGGAATCGAACCGGATCAGATTGGCGTAGCCTGGCAGACGCGCCTTCACATCGGCCAGGCGCTGGGCGCATTCCAGGCCCACCGAGCCGGGGCCGAGCGTCTGGAGAAGAACGCCGGCCGCCTCGATTCGCGCGCGGGCGATGGCGGCGCTGCGTCCCGCTGCGAGTTCCAGGCTCTGCCGGCGCAGATCGGCCTCGGCGCGGAAGGCGAAGATCGATTGCAGCCCGCCCAGCAACAGCACTGGCAGCAGGGCGACGAACAGCGCCGCCGCCAGACGGACGCGGATTGACGTAACGGCCTCCGCGCCCCGGCTTCTGAAAGGCCTCACCGCTGGGAGCTCAGGCGCTCCGCGTCGGCGAGGATCGAACCCATCGCATCGCCCGCCGATCTGCCGTCGCGGTCGTAGGCGCCGGCTTCCAGGATCGCCTGCAACGCGCGGCGGGCGCGGCTGACGCGGCTTTTGACGGTGCCCACGGCGCAGCCGCAGATCACGGCGGCCTCTTCATAGGCAAAGCCGCCAGCGCCCACCAAGATCAGGGCTTCACGCTGTTCGGCGGGCAGCATGCCCAGGCTCATGCGCAGCTCGTCCAGAGCGACGGGGGCCTCGGGATCATCGACAGCCACCAGGGTCCGCTCGGCGGCCTCCTGGTCCAGCTGGCTCTGCCGCCAGGACCGGCGCTTTTCCGAATAGAACTGATTGCGCAGGATCATGAAGGTCCAGGCCTTCATGTTGGTGCCCAACTGGAAGCTGGCGCGCGCGTCCCAGGCCTTCATCATGGCGTCCTGCGCCAGATCGTCGGCCGCGGTCGGATCGCCCGTCAAGGTGCGGGCGAAAGCGCGCAGGTGCGGAATCAGCGTGACCAGCTCTTGCTTGAAGGCCTTGTCACGCGGCGGGTCGAAGGGTGAGCGGCCAACCTGAGCTTCGGTGTCCGTCATGCTCATTCCTCGCCCGCCGGCTTTTCGGCCTTGCGCAGGATCTCGAGAAATTCGTCGGGCACCGCCTCGTTGACGACCTCGTCGAATATCTGGCGCAGCTTTACGCCGATGGCCTGCTGGCGCAGACGGGCTTCGTCCAGCGCCGCGGCGCCTTTGCGGTGATCTTCCATGGGTACGTGTTCGATCATGTCCTCGACGCCGATATAACGCAGCGCCCGCCCCCTTTGGCCGAATGTGTTTCTGCCAGACGACAACGCGGTTTTCCGTATCGGGTTCCATAAGCTTGAGCTTAAAATGGCAAAATTCCGCGCTTGGCGGAACCGGCTTCTCAAGGCGGCGTTTAAGACCCTGATCGAATGGCGTAGCTTAGCCATTGGATCGCGTTTTTCACGAAGACACCATATCGGGAGGGGTCATGAGTCTTCTTGCTCGGCTGGCGCCGCATCTGCCTTACATCCGTCGCTACGCCCGCGCCCTCACTGGCGACCAGAACACCGGCGATCACTATGTCCGGGTTGCACTCGAGGCGCTTGCCGCCGGCGAGCGCTCCCTTGACGCCGACCTGTCGCCCCGCGTCGCGCTTTATCGCGTCTTCCATGCGATCTGGCTTTCCACCGGCGCTCAGCTTGAAGCGCGCCACGAAGACAGCGGTTCCGCCGCCGACGACGCCACACAACGCCTGATGCGCATCGCGCCGCGCTCGCGTCAGGCTTTCCTGCTCACCGCCCTGGAAGGCTTCACGCCGACCGAGGCCGCGCAGATCCTTGAGTGCGAGTTCGGCGACGTCGAACGCCTGATCTCCGAGGCCCAGACCGAGATCGACGCCGAACTGGCCACCACCGTGCTCATCATCGAGGACGAACCGGTCATCGCCGCCGACATCGAGGCCCTGGTCCGCGAACTGGGCCACGAGGTCACCGACATCGCCGCCACCCGCGGCGAAGCGCTCGAGGCCGTGGCCCGCAAGACGCCGGGCCTGGTCCTGGCCGACATCCAGCTGGCCGACGGCTCGTCGGGCATCGACGCGGTCAAGGACATCCTGGCCCGCCTCGACGTGCCGGTGATCTTCATCACCGCCTTCCCCGAACGCCTGCTGACCGGCGAGCGTCCGGAACCGACCTTCCTGATCACCAAGCCCTTCCAGCCGGAAACGGTGAAGGCGGCGATCGGCCAGGCGCTGTTCTTCCATCCCAGGCGCACCCGCAAGGCCGCCTGATCCAGCCGCCTGAAACGTCAACGGCCGCCCGAAAGGGCGGCCGTTTTCGCATGTGTCGGATCAAAAAAGGATCAGCCGGCGGGTGTCTGGCGGGCCGGGCTCTGCTCGGTGTCATAGCGTCCGGCCTCGGCCGGGGTCTTGGCGCCGTTATTGTGTTCGACACCAGCCAGGTCGCCTGAGCGGAAGCCCCAGGCGCCAAACAGCGCGATGGCGGCCAGCACGGTCGAAACGATCAGGATCCAGAAGATGTGCTGTCCCCAGCGGCCCTGGCGCGCGCGCGTGGCGTTCAGGCGGGGGGTTGGCTGATGAGTGTCGGCGGGCATGTCGCTCTCCTTCGGAGGGTCATTGGGCGGGGGCGAGCGCGAGCATCTCGCCAGGCATGGATCGCGCATTGAAGGTCTGGACAAGGCCAGCCGACGCGGCCACCACCGCGATCACCATCAACGCCATGAGCCGCGTTCTGGCCGTCTTCTGGCGCCGGGTCGGCGCCGCGTAGAAAACCGTTCCGCCATGTTCGGCCTGGTAGCTCCGGATCACGACGCGCCCCCATTGTTCGAATACGGCCCGCTTGGCCGTCATGGAAACAACGTGCCCGGCGCCCCGACGTTCCCTTTCCGGCGCTCGGCGAACACTTCGACGCTGCGATGGAAAATAATCGCGCGGGGCGGGAACCAGGGTTTGAAGATCGCGTTTTCTCTTTGCGGAGGCGGCGACGCCCCCCCGACTTGAGACTGGCGCAAGCCAGTCTGCCGCCTCCGCACCCCCCTCAAATATGACCTTCAGGCGGACCGCCAAACGGCCCGCCTTCTTGTCGTGGGCTCCTGACGCGAACCCGCCTCATCAAAAGGCCCGCCCCTGGGTCACCCGGGGACGGGCGCTGGCTGATGATTTCGCCAGACTCTTCCTAGGGCTTGCTGATCTCGAAGAAGATATCGGCCCGGCGGCGCAGCGGGGCCGAGGCGCCCGCGCCCGTGGTGGCCCCGACATCCCCGGCCGCTGCGACATCGAATTCCACCTGGCCAAAGCCGGCCCGGGTCAGCGCCTTGGTGACCGACACCGCGCGACGCCTGGACAGGTCCATATTGGCGTCGGCCGCCCCGACCGCGTCGGCCAGACCCACGACGCGGGCCCTGTCGACCCTGCAGCCGCGCGTCATGGCGCCCGCGCTGTTCAGCACCGAACGCGCCTCGCGCGTCACCTGCGCCTCGTCGCGCTCGAAATAGATCGAGACCTGGAAATCAGCGCAGGCCGGCGGCAGCGCCTCGATCGAGGCCCGGGTCGGCATCCACGGCGCCGAGGCGCAGCCCGCGAGCATCAGTCCGGCTCCAACGGCCGCCACGGTGATCTTGATGGTCATAACGCCTCCCCTTTTCCTGAACATGCAAAGGGGCGACCGACATCCGTCGGCCGCCCCTTGGGTTTTCATCGGCTCGATCGGCCCTAGCGGGGACGACCGTCCTCCCAGAAGTAACGACCGCTGCGGGAGTCGTAGTAGTAATAGCGACCCGCGCGTTCATCGTAATACTGGCGCTTGTTGACCGTGGTCGCGCCGCAGCCACCGTCTTCGCGGCAGCCCTTGACCGCGCCGGCGGTCCCGCCAACGGCCGCGCCGATGGCGGCGCCCGTGCTGGCGCTGCCGCTGCCGACGTTGTTGCCGATCACGGCGCCCGCGAGAGCGCCCAAAGCCGCGCCGCCAGCCGCGTTGCGTTCCACATTGCCGGTCGAGGTGCAGGCCGTGGCCAGCAAGCCGACACCCAGCAGGGCGATCATTGTCTTGTTCATCGTGGCTCTCCCATCGAACTGTCCCGGTCTGGCTAACGGCCGGCCCTATCCAAGGTTCCGCCGCGCGCCAGGGAACCCCTGAAAAGCTTGGCCGTTAGCCCCCCTGTCAACCAAGCGGGGAAGCCAGTGCGGCGCGTAGAGATCATCGCCAATATCGCTTCGGGATCAGTCGGCGCCGATGCGCCGGCTATCGCCGAGCGCATTCTCGCCGAACATGGCGTCGCCGGAACGGTGCACACGCCAGAAGGCGACCTGTCGGCCTGCCTGCGCAAGGTCATCGACTCCGCCCCGGACGCGGTATTCATCATCGCCGGCGACGGCACCGCCCGGGCCGCCGCCGAGATGTCGGGTCCCGACGGCCCGCCCATCGCGCCCCTGCCGGGCGGGACGATGAACATGCTGCCCCGCGCCTTCTACGGCGAACGGTCCTGGCCCGAGGCCATGGAAGCCTGCCTGACCGAAGGCGCGCCCCGCATGGTGTCCGGCGGCGAGGTCGCGGGACGGCTGTTCTTTGTCGCCGCCATCCTGGGCAGCCCCGCCCTGTGGGCCGACGCGCGCGAGGCCGCCCGGGCGGGCCAGCTGCGCCTGACCGTCCTGCGCGCCCATCGCGCTTTCCGGCGCGCCTTTTCGGGCCGGCTGCGCTTCACCCTGGATGGCCGCCCCAAACAGAAGACCGAGGCCCTGACCCTGATGTGCCCCCTGGTCTCCACCGTCCTGGACGAGGACGAGCGGGCCCTGGAGGCCGCCGCCGTGGATCCGTCCAACGCCATCGAGATCTTCCGTCTGGGCATCAGCGCCCTGTCCGGTTCCTGGCGCGACGACCCGTCCGTCAGCATGGGCCGGTGCCGCGTGGGCCGGGTGTGGGCGGGCGGGCGGATCCCGGCCATTCTGGACGGCGAACCCATGCTGCTTGAGCCGGAGGTTCATATCCGCTTCCGTCCCAAGGCCTTCCGCGCCGTGGCCCTGCCCGAGCAGCCATGACCGTCAAGATCATCCAGGTCTCGGATATCCATTTCGGCGGCGAGAACCCGGCGGCGACCGAGGCGGCCCTGGCCCGGTTTCACCATGAAAAGCCCGACCTGCTGGTGGCGGCCGGCGACCTGACCCGCGATGGCGTGGTCGCCGAGTTCGACGCGGCGCGGGCCTGGCTTGATCGCGCCCCGACGCCCCTGTTCACCACGCCCGGCAATCACGACACCCCCTATGTGGGCCCCGGTGAGCTGCTTGAACGGTTCATCGCCCCGTGGCGGCGCTATGAGGCGCGATTTGGTCCCGCCGATGGCGGCGTCTGGCGCGCGCCGGGCGTCTCGGTTTTCGGGGTCAATACGGCTCGCCGGGCCCAGCTGCGCTGGAACTGGTCGAAGGGGGCCATCTCCAACAGCCAGATCCGCCGACTGGAAAGCCAGCTGGCCGGCGCGGCGGGGGACGCCCGGATCGTCGTCTGCCATCACCCTCTGATGGAGCTGACCGGCGAGCCGATGACCAGCGAAGTGCATGGCGGAACCCGGGCCGCCAACAGCCTGTCGGCGGCGGGCGCGGATCTGGTCCTGTCAGGCCATATCCACACCCCGTTCGTGGCGCCCTATCCGTTCGGGGACGGCATGACGCGGGCGGTGGTCTCGGGCACCCTGTCGGTGCGCGAGCGTGGCGTTGCGCCCAGCTTCAACATCATCGAGATCGATCCCGGCGAGATCCGGGTCACGGCCATGGCCTTCGAGCGCATCGATTTCACGACCCTGCGCAGCTGGGCGTTCGATCGCCGCCAGGCCTGAAACGCAAAACGGCGCGGCCAGGGCCGCGCCGTCTCACAATTGTGTCCGTCAGGATCCGCTATTGCGGGGCCGGATAGCGCCAGGCTTCGCCCGCGCCCTTGGCGGCGGCGAACTGGCTGTCGGCCAGGGTCCAGTTGGCCAGGGTGTCGAACCAGGCTTCCAGGAAGCCCTTACGGTTGTTCTGGTGGTCGAGATAATAGGCGTGTTCCCAAACGTCGCAGACCAGCAGCGGGGTCACGCCGTCGTGGGTCACCGTGGTGGCCGCGTCGTGGGTCGAGATCACCTTCAGCTTGCCGCCCTCGGCGACCAGCCAAACCCAGCCTGAGGCGAAGTGGCCGACGCCCTCGGTGACGAAGGCGGTCTTCAGCGACGCCAAGTCGCCAAAGGCTTCGGTGATCGCGGCGGCCAGTTCGGCGCTCGGCGCGGTCTTTGCCGGGCTCATGGCGTCCCAGAAGAAGGCGTGGTTCCAGGCCTGGGCGGCGTTGTTGAACACCTTGCCCGGCGCGGCGGTCTTGATGACCTCTTCCAGCGAGCCCTTGTCGTCGCCGTTCAGCAGGCCATTCAGGGCCGTGACATAGGCGGCGTGGTGCTTGTCGTGGTGGAAATGCAGGGTGTTGGCCGAAACGGTCGGCTCCAGCGCCTCATAGGCGTAGGGAAGCTCGGGCAGAGTGTACATGCTGACTCCATGGGAAGGCGTTCCCCGGAGGGGGAGGACGGGAACGCAAAGGACTAGTGATTTAGCGTGGCGGTTGCCGCGGTTCCATGAAGGCCTTGAAAACAGCCGCCGTCAGGGTCGGGTTTTTCAGCGCGAAGATGCCGGCGGCCAGACCGGCGCCGATCGACAGCAGCGGCCGATCCCGGACGATGCCGACAATCTTTTCCGTCAGGCCCAGGGCGTCGGGCGTCGCGGCGTGACCGGGCGCCTGCCGGTGTTCGACCTTGCGAGCGGCGATCAGGCCCGCAATCGCGACAATCAGGGCCGCGACCGCGGCGACAACAGCGGCGGCCCCCGCGGGGCCCAGCCAAGTCTCGACCACGGCGTACAGCGCGAAGGCCGCGGCGAACACGCCAACGGCGGCCGCGGCCGCAATGGCCGCCGCCGCCGCGAGCGTCATCAGGGTCTTTTCGAAGATCACCGGTGGCTATTGCGGTTGCCTGCGATCAGCAGACCGAGCAGCACGCCAACGCCGAGACCCGCGAGGGTGGCGGTCAGCGGACGTTCGCGAACGCGCTCGGTGACATAGCGCTGAGCGTCGTCCAGTTGCTGGCCGGCGGTGTCGGTATAGGTGCGGCTCTGGGCGCGCAGGGTGTCAAAGCCCTCGGCGACCGATTTCTCGACGCGCTTGGCGGCTTCGGCCAGCGACGCCTTGGCGGCGGTGGCGGCTTCCACGAAGCTGCGTTCGGCGTGCTCGACGCCAGCGGCGGCGGCGCTCTTCACGTTTTCGGCGTCTTTCGCGGCGGTCTTCAGGACATCAGTAGGCATGGTCATCTCCGGTTCGCGGCGCGGCCAACAGAGCGGGCTGGCGATCTAGCTAAGCCCGGTCAACGCGGAGCCCCGCCGAGCGGTTCCATAATAGCGCGCGTGTTGAAGCTTCACCACAGCCGAATTCGCATCGGCACTCGCGCCTGACGCGAAGCGAGTCTATGGTCAAAACATGGTGGATCCCCTTTCCGCGCACGACGCCGACAAGGAAGCCGTCCGGCTTCGCGCCACCAAGGCGTTGAAGGCCTTCGACCGTACCGGAGAAGACCCACAGTTCACGCGGCTGATTCGCCTGGCCGCCCTTCATTTCGGCGCGCCACGCGCCGGACTGTGGCTGATCGGCGCCGCCCGGTTGCATTGCAAGGCCAGCTTCGGCGGAGACGGCGGCGTGATCCCTCGCCCCGGATCTCTCGCTGACCTGATGATCGCCCTGGGCGAGCCGCTGATCTGCGGGAACGCGTGCGCCGATGCGCGGCTGGCGGCGCTTTCGCTGAAGAGCGGCGGCTTCCTGGCCTGCGCGCCGCTGGTCGATCCCGACGGCCAGGTGGTGGGACTTCTGACCGTGGAAGACCCCCAGCCCAGGACGACGATCGGTCCCGACGCCCGCCAGGCCCTGTTGGATCTGGCCGCCCTGGCCATGGAAGCGCTGCTGCGCGAAAGAGCCGCTGGAGATTCCGTCGTCCGCTCGCTGGACAGCGAACGCCTGGCCCTGGCCATCGGCGCGGCCAGCCTGGGCGAGTTCGAGTGGGACCGCGCGCTCGATATCTACCGAATCAGTCCGCGCCTGGCCAAGATCGCCCACCTGCCCGAAGGCGAGATCCCCGCCGAGGACGGCCAGTCGCTGTTTCGCTTTGTCCATGCCGACGATCGCGCCAGGATCCAGCACGACGTCGACGCCCAGCTGCGCAAGCGTGGCCGCTACGAGGTGGAATTCCGCCGCAATCCCGATGAGAAGGGTCGCATCCAGTGGAACCGCGCCGCCGGCGTGATGCGGCTGGACGAGCAGGGCGAGCCGACCCGTCTGATCGGCGTGATCCAGGACATCACCGACCGCAAGCAGCAGGATGAGCAGCGCGAGAGCCTGCTGGCCGAACTGGACCACCGCATCAAGAACCTGCTGGCTGTCGTCCAGTCGGTGGCCGCGCAGTCGGCCCGCAAGTCGTCGTCGCTGGACGTGTTCCTGAAGACCTTCGCTGGCCGGCTGAAATCGATGAGCTCGGCCCATGACCTGCTCAGCGCGGCCCGCTGGCGCGGCGCCACCCTGGCCCGGATCGCCGCCGCCGAACTGGGGGGCGTGGCCCCGACCCAGACACGGTGGGACGGCCCCGAACTGTTCCTGACCCCGCGCGCGGCCTCGGCCCTGTCGCTGACCCTGCACGAACTGGCCGTCAACGCGGTGAAGTTCGGCGCCCTGTCGACCGAGAACGGCAAGGTCGAGGTGGTCTGGCGGCGCACGCCCGAGGGTGGTTTCGCGCTGGAATGGCTGGAAACCGGCGGTCCGCCCGCGACCGAGCCGACCAAGCGCGGCTTTGGCGCGACCCTGATCGAGGATGTGGTCGGACGCGAACTGGGCGGGCGGGCCCGCATGGAATACAGGCGCGGCGGCCTCAGCGCCCTGATTCAGGCCGCGCCCGAGGCCCTGGCCGACGGCCCGCCGCCCGAACCCGAAAAAGCCGCGCCCGAACGCATCGTCGAGACCCTGATCGCCGCCGACGAAAACGTCCGCCCCGGCGCCATCGCCGGTCTGAGGGTGCTGATCGTCGAGGACTCCCTGCTGCTGGCCCTGGAGCTGGAATCAGGCCTCGAGGACGCCGGCGTCGTGGTGGTGGGCTGCGCCGCCGAACTCAGCGAAGCCCTGTCGATGCTGGACCAGGTGTTCGACGTGGCGGTGCTGGACGCGGACCTCAACGGCCAGTCGGTTGCGCCCGTGGCCGAGATCCTGCGTCGCGAGGGCCGCCCGTTCGTGTTCGCCACCGGCTATGCCGACAAGGCCGCGCCCATGGGCTTCGACGCGCCGATCGTGCGCAAGCCCTACAACGTGCATCAGATCGCCCGGGCGATCGCGGATGTGACCGGGCGGCACTAGGGCGGCGCTCAAAGCACCTTGCGCGCCCGCAGGCCCGCGATCGCCTCGTCGCTCAGCCCCGCCACATCGCGCAGTACGGTGTCGGTGTGCTCGCCCAGCGTCGGCCCCGTCCAGCGCACCGCGCCCGGGGTTTCAGACAGGCGCGGGAAGGCGTTCTGCATCTTCACCTGGCCAAACACCGGATGGGGCACCGTGACGATGGACTCGCGCGCCGCGAAATGCGGATCGGCCAGCATGTCGGGCGCGCGATAGATCCGGCCGGTGGCGATGCCGGCCTCTTCCAGGCGCGGCAGCAGGGCCTCGATCTGCTGGTCGGCGGTCCAGGCGGCGATCCGGGCGTCAAGCTCGCCCTGGTGCGCGCCGCGCGCCGCGTGATCCTTGTAGCGGACATCGTCGGCCAGGTCGGGCCGGCCCATCAGGTCGCACAGCCGCCGGAACAGGGTGTCCTGATTGGCGCCGATCAGGATCAGCTCGCCGCTCTTGGTGGGATAGACGTTCGACGGCGCGATGCCGGGCAGCACCGCCCCCGACCGCTCGCGGATATAGCCGGTCAGGTCATATTCGGTGATCAGGTTCTCCATCACCGTCAGCACGCTCTCATAGATCGCCGCGTCGACCACCTGGCCCCGACCGGTGCGCTCGCGCGCGTGCAAAGCCATCATCACGCCGAGCGCGGCGTTCAGACCCGAAAGGCTGTCGCCGATCGAGATGCCCGCCCGGGCCGGATTGCGGTCCGGCTCGCCGGTGATATGGCGCAGGCCGCCCATGGCCTCGCCGACCAGGGCGTAGCCGGCGCGGTGTGAATAGGGCCCGGTCTGGCCAAAGCCCGACACCCGCGCCATCACCAGACCCGGATGGTTGGCCGACAGGGTCTCATAGCCCATGCCCCAGGCTTCCATCGTCCCGGGACGGAAGTTCTCGACCACCACATCGGCCTTGGCGATCAGGCCGCGGGCCAGGTCGCGGCCCTCGTCCGTGCGCAGGTCGACGGTCACCGACTTCTTGTTGCGACCGATCACCGGCCACCACGGCGACAGGCCCTGGGGCTTGCTGCGGCCCCACTGACGCATGGGGTCGCCAGCCCTGGGATCTTCCAGCTTGATCACCTCGGCGCCGAAGTCGCCCAGGATCTGGCCACAAAAGGGCCCCGCGATCAGCGAGCCCATTTCGATGACCCGCAGTCCGGTCAGCGGCGCCTGCGCCATGTCGATCTTCCTCCGCTTCACGGAACCGATCACGGCCGTGTGATGTTCTTATGGCTATCAGCGCCGCGCGACGCCGACCGCAATTCAACGTCTAGAAAAAACGCGCAGGGAAAGACAGCCATGACCCGCCATCTCCTCATCGTCGGCGCCGCCTTCGCAGCGCTCAGCCTCGCCGCCTGCGGCGACAAGACCGAAACCAAGGGCGCCGCGACGCCGTCTGAACAGGCCGCCACGCCGGACGCCAACCCCGCCGCCACCGTCCCGACGATGGCCGACGAGACCAAGGCCGACGTCTTCGCCATGAAGGCCGCCGACCTGAACATGTTCGAGATCGAAGCCGCCAAGCTGGCCGCCTCGCGCTCGACCAATGCCGAGGTCAAGGCCTTCGCCGGCAAGATGGCCACCGCTCACGGCAAGACCGCTGACAGCCTGAAGGCCGCCATCGCGGCGTCGGGCGCGGCGATCACCCTGCCGATGGCCCTGTCCAAGGACCTGCAGGATGACCTCGACGACCTCAGCAAGGCCGGCAACGACGACTTCGACAAGAAGTACGCCGACAGCCAGGTCGACGCCCATCAGGCGATGCTGAATCTGCTGCAGCGCTACGCCCAGGACGGCGACACCCCGGCCATCAAGGCCTTCGCCGCCGCCACGGCCCCGACCGTGCAGGAACACCTGAACACGGCCGAAGGTCTCAAGAAGGGCTTCGTGAACTAACTCGTGGATCAAGGGATCGCGTAGGCGACCGTCGCCTTGGCGGCGGCTCGCTGGCGCGATTCCGTCCACATCAGGATATCGGCCGTCGCGATGCGGCGGCCGAGCTTGAGCAGGGTGGCCTCGGCATAGAGGTCGCCCGGCTTGGCGCCGCGCAGAAAATGGATGGTCAGCGAGGTCGTGACCGCCATGGCCACCTCGCCGATATGGGCCAGGACCAGCGCATAGGCCGCCGTGTCGGCCAGGGTCATCATCGTCGGACCCGAGATCACCCCGCCCGGTCGCAGATGACGGGTGGCGAAGCCCTGCCTCAGCAGAACCCTGCCCTCTTCCACCTCGATGATCCGTGGCATCAGCGCCGGATCGCCTTCGGGAAAGGCCCGCCCCAGGAAGGCGTTCAGCGCGTCGGCGTCCATCTGGAGGGGGCCGCTCTCGCTCATCCCCCCACCTTGATGGTGTTGTCGTCGCCATTGCGGTCGATGACGGTGTTGTAGGGGTCGATCCCGGCCCACTTCGGCGCCCTGTCGACCGTGAAGGTCAGGGTCTGGACGCCCGAGCGGATCGGGCGGCGCTCATAGAGCACCACGTCGCCCGCCTTGAAGTCCTTCTTGCCCGGCTCGGCCGTGAACAGTCCGATATCCATGGTCTCGTTCAGCGGGCTTTCCGTCTCCTTGCCCTTGCCATCGGCGTACATCTTCTTGGCCTCGATGCTCAGGGTCACATCGAACCGGCCGTCGGCGCGCTTCTTCACGGCCGCCGTCCTGGTCTTGATGTCGTAGAGGGTGATCTTCTCGAACAGGTCGGTGATCAGGGCCTGCTTGTCGGCCGGCGCCTCGGCGCGGATGGCCCGCATGAAGTCCAGGGTGGTGGGGTAGGGCGCGCCCTTGAAGGCGTGGTCGGCGATCAGCTTGCGCAAGGCCCGATTGACCGCCGCCTCGCCGATCTCGCGCTGCAGCCGGTACATGACCAGCGAGCCCTTGCGGTAATAGATGTAGGGCTGGTTCTCGACCTTGAAGAGCGGCTGCTCCTCCAGCGGGTCGCCGCCACGCGCGCGCAGATAGCTGTCCAGCTCGAACTTCAGGAACCTGCGGATCTGGCTTTCGCCATAGGTGCGCTTCATCACCATCAGCGCCGAATACTGCGCGAAGGTCTCCGACAGCATCGCCCCGCCCTGCTGGTCGGCGCCGATCACCTGGTGGGCCCACCACTGGTGGCCGATCTCGTGGGCCCCGACATAGGTGATCATGTCGATCTTTTCGGGGTTCCTGTAGTCGGAGATGAAGAACAGGCCCTCCGACCACGGCATGGTCCCGGCATAGGCCTGGGCGAACTGCTCGTAGTCCGGGAACTCCAGGAACCGCATCTGGCGGAACTGATAGGGGCTGAACTCGGCCTGCATATAGTCCAGAGAGCCCTTCATCGAGCTCTTCATCCGCTCGATGTTCCAGGCGTGCTGCGGGTCGTAATAGACCGCCAGATCGACGCCCTTGTAGGTCTCCTTGGACACGGCGTAGCGGGCCGACTGGATCGACAGGAACGGCAGGATCGGGGCCTCGGTGACGAAGCGCACGGTGCGGCGGTCGCCCTGGCCTTTCGCCGGACCCCTGATGTCGTCACGCAGCGACCAGACGTCTTCCGAAACCTTGTAGCCCGGCGCGATCGGCGTCTGGTCGGCGTCGGTGGTCACCGTGATGTCGGCGGTGACGAAATCGGCGTCCTTGCGCAGGCCGTTGAACTGCATCGAGGCCACGTCGCCCAGCCTGGCCATGCGCCGCTCGGGCGGCAGGCCATATTTGCGCCGCTTGGCGCGGTCGACCAGCAGGCCGTCGCGGGCCATGCCCAGGATCGGCGCGATCTCCAGATTGTTGATGAAGGTCCCATTGGCCACCACCCGGGTTTCCTGGCCGCTGTTGGGGAGCCCCTTTTGCGAGCGCTCGGTGATGAAGCTCATCTTGCGCCGCTCGCCCGGAACCATCGGCGTGTCGAAGGCGAAGATCCGGTAGTTGAACCGGTCATAGGTCTTCTTGGCCCAGGCGCCCTGGATCGACAGCCCCCTGACCTTCAGGTCGCGGTCGAACCGGACATGGATTTCCTTCAGCGGCCCGTTCGTCTTGTTCTCGATGACATAGGAGCCCTTGGTGTCGACGCGCGGCTCATCGGGATAGATGTCCACGTCCAGGGTCATGGCCACGATCTTGGGCTGCGGCAGGGTCTCGAACGGCAGCAGGGTCTTTTCGTAGTCGGCCTGCCATTGCTCGTTGTCGATGCTGGTCCGGTAGGGGTTCCAGACATTGGTGTTGACGTAGATATAGACGCCGCTGGCCGCGAACACGACCAGGGCGAGGCCCAGGGTCAGGCCAGCCTTGCCGGTCATGCGGCGCGGCAGACGCGCCAGGCGGGGCCATAGGCGGCTCTCGGTTCCACGACGCCACAGGCCGTAAGACAGGACCAGCAACACGACCGCGAAGGCCGTCCAGTAGAGCCGCAGCCACCAGGCTCCGATCCAGAACCGGCCCTGGCCGTTCATGTCCGAGAACGGCGTGTCGGTGACCGCGCCGTAATTGTAGAGCTTGTGCTCGAAACCCAGGTTCGTGAAGGTGATGGTGGCGACCATGTAGATCACCATCAGGCCCCAGCCGACGAACTTGTGCGGACTGACCGCCTGCAGGAACACCGCCAGCACCGCCAGCAGGATCCAGTCGACCGACTGCGGCAGCACGTACCACAGCAGGTACTTGCCCAGCTCCAGGTTGGTGTAGCCGTGGGCCAGCTGGCTGATGATCGCGGCCAGCACGCTGACCAGCAGGGTCGAGATCAGAACCAGCGAAATGGCCAGGGTCTTGGGGACGACAAAGGCCCAGTCCGGGACCGGGGTGGCGTCGATGATCTCGTGGGTCTTACGCTCGCGTTCGCGCCAGACCAGTTCGCCGGAATAGTAGATGGCGATGATCATCGGGATCAGGCTAAACGACCCCATCAGCGGCGCCAGCAGCACGCGGGTGAGCGGATAGATCTCCCCGCCATACCTCCCGGCCTCGGTGGCGAACCACAGCGAGCCCATGGCGTTGGCCAGACCCAGGGCCAGCAGCACGAAATAGGCCGGGCTCTTGAACACCTGACCCATGTCCAGACGGGTGCGGGCCTTCAGCTGGGCCCAGGCCGTCCGGCGGTCGTAGCGCGGAACGATCGGCCCGCTGGGCGCGGCTGGCAGGCTCTCGATGGGGGCCGGGCCGGACCTGGCCTTGACCTTGCGGTCGCCGGCCAGCGCGGTCGACTGGATCTGGAACAGCCAGTAGGCCGCCGCCAGGAAACCCGCCGACAGAGCCAGGGCGAAGACGCGGTTGAACAGCAGGGCGCCCGTCAGGACCGGGGTGAGGGTGTTGCGCTCGGCAGCGGTCCAATACTTGGTGGCCAGGCCGAAGGCCGCCGTGCCCAGGGGCTCCCAAAGCGCCGCGCCCTTCTCGTATTCGGGGCGGTCCAGGGCGATGCCGGCGATGATCCAGACCACCATGAAGGCGATGACGCCGACATAGGTCCACATCATCGAGCGAGTGACGGTCGCCAGGGCGAAGAAGATCGCCGAGGTCAGCAGGATCGCTGGCAGGGCCAGGACGAAATAGGAAAACAGATAGGCTTCCAGCAGGTTGGGCCCCAGCCGCTCGGGATCGATCCACGGCATGAACGAGCCGATGAAGATCGCCAGCGGCACAACCAGAAACGATAGGGCCGCCGCCACGAACGCCCCGGTGAAGCGGCCATACAGATAGTCGAACTTGCCGATCCGGGTGGAGCGCAGGATCGGCCCAAACCCCGTCTCGTCGTCGCGCACCACCACATTGGCCACGAAGGCCGCGGTCACGAACATGTAGAAGATCGACAGGATCAGGTGGGTCTGGGCGATGGCGTAGGGGGCGTTCTTGTGGATCTGACCGCCGCCGCCAATGCGGATCTGGTCGATGGTCGCCGCCCCGAAGGTCAGCAGGAAGAACACCGTCGCCACCACCCAGAAGACGGGCGATTTCAGCTGGTAGCGGAGCTCGAAGCCCGCGATCTTGCCAAACATCTTCCGGTCCTCCTACGCCGCGCGGCGGGTGGTGGACAGGGTCGAGAAATAGACGTCCTCGAGGCCGCCCTCGACGGCGGTGAAGCCATCGCCAGGATCGCTGTCGGCCAGGATGTGGATCACGGTGCGGCCGCCCAGCAGGCGGGTGGAGATCACCTGGAACTGGGCCTTGGCGGCCTCCAGCTCGGCCTTGTCGATGGTCTTGCGCCAGACCCGGCCGGCCAGCTGGACCACCAGGTCATTGGGCGCGCCCTGCTTGACGATGCGGCCGTCGCAAATGATCGCCATGGCCGGGCACAGGTCGGAAACGTCCTCGACGATGTGGGTCGACAGGATCACCACCACGTTCTCGCCGATCTCGGCCAGCAGGTTGAGGAACCGGTTGCGCTCTTCGGGGTCGAGGCCGGCGGTGGGCTCGTCGACGATGATCAGGCGCGGATCGCCGATCAGGGCCTGGGCGATGCCAAAGCGCTGGCGCATGCCGCCCGAGAACCCGGCCAGGGCCTTCTTGCGCACGCCCCACAGATTGACCTGGCCCAGCAGGCTCTCGACGGTTTCCTTGCGCTCCTTCGCCCCGGCGATGCCCTTGAGCACCGCCATGTGGTCGAGCATGTCGTAGGCCGAGACCCGCGGATAGACCCCGAAATCCTGCGGCAGATAGCCCAGGGTGCGGCGCAGCAGCTCCGGCGTCTTCAGCACGTCGATGTCGTCGAACCGGATATGGCCGGAGGTCGGGGCCTGCAGGGTGGCGATGGTGCGCATCAAGGTCGACTTGCCCGCGCCGTTCGGACCCAGCAGCCCGTACATGCCGCGCGGTATGGTCAGGCTGACCTCGTCCAGGGCGCGAACACCGTTGCCGTAGACGTGAGTCAGGTTCTCGATGATCAACATTCGCGCGCTCACAGCCCCCGCATGGAAAGACGCCCAATATTCCCCATGACCGTCATGACTCGATGGCAAGGACGGGGGCAAGTGAAAGAACGTTTAGGCGTCCCCGGTGTCGGGATGATTTCTGACACGCGATAACATGGCCTGGGTGCTTTTGAAGCGCGCGGTTTGGCGCTAATCAGGCCCCATGACCAAGTACCCCTTCCCCCCGCCCGCCGTTCCCGTGGTCCCGGTCGAGGGATCGTCCGAGGTCTTCCCCGTCCGCCGCATCCTGTGCGTGGGCCGCAACTACGCCGCCCACGCCCGCGAGATGGGCGCCGACACGCGCGATCCGCCGTTCTTCTTCGCCAAGCCGGCCGACGCCATCGCGCCGGAGCCGACGAGCGTGCCCTATCCGTCGGCGACGGCGGACCTGCACCACGAGATCGAGCTGGTCGCGGCCCTGAAGGCCGGCGGCGAAAACCTCACCCCCGAAAAGGCCATCGAGCTCGTCTTCGGCTACGCGGTCGGCGTCGACCTGACCCGCCGCGACCTGCAGAACGCCGCCAAGGCCAAGGGCCAGCCCTGGGAAGCCGGCAAGGCCTTCGACGCCAGCGCGCCCATCTCGGCCATCCGCCCGATGAGCGGCCTACCCCCCGAAGGCGCGATCTTCCTGTCGGTCAATGGCGTGGAAAAGCAGCGCGGCGAAATCGCCGACATGATCTGGAACGTCGCCGAGGTGATCGCCAAGGCCAGCCAGCTGTGGCGGCTGGAAGCCGGCGACCTGATCTTCACCGGCACCCCCGAGGGCGTCGGCCCCATCGTGCGCGGCGACAGGATCGAGGGCGAGGTCGAGGGCGTCGGCAAACTGTCCTTCACCCTGGCCTAGGACCGCGCCATGAAGCTCACCCTGCACAGCGCCTGGCGGGCCAGCGCGCCCTATCGGGTGCGGATCGGCCTGAACCTCAAGGGCCTGGACTACGCCGTCCAGCCCGTGGACCTGGTGTCGAGCCAGCATCAGGGCGAGGCCTATCGCGCCCTCAACGCCCAGGCCCTGGTCCCGACGCTTGAGGTCGATGGCCGCCGTCTGACCCAGAGCCTGGCGATCTTGGAATGGTTGGACGAGGCGGTTCCGGGCGCGTCGCTGCTGCCCGCCGACCCGTTCGATCGCGCGACGGTGCGCGCCATGGCGGAGATCGTCGCCTGCGACATCCATCCGGTCAACAACCTGCGCATCCTGCGCGCCCTGACCGGCCTGGGCGTCGACCAGGACGGCCGCGACGCCTGGGCCCAGCGCTGGATCGCCGACGGCTTCACGGCGCTTGAGCCGATGGTGGCCCGGCACGGCAAAGGCTATGCGTTCGGCGACACGCCGGGCCTGGCCGACTGCTGCCTGGTCCCGCAGGTCTATAACGCCGCCCGCTTCCATGTGGACATGACGCCGTTTCCGGCGATCAGCGCCGCGGTGGCCCGGGCGCTGGAACACCCGGCCATCGCCGCCGCCCATCCCAACCTTCAACCGGACGCCCAAAATGCTTGAGGACTTGAAGGCCAACAACGCCGCCTGGTCGAAGGGCAAGACGGAGGTCGATCCGCAGTTCTTCAAGCGGCTGGAAAACCAGCAGAGCCCGGAATATCTGTGGATCGGCTGCAGCGACAGCCGCGTGCCGGCCAACGAGATCGTGGGGCTGGATCCCGGCGAGCTGTTCGTCCACCGCAACGTCGCCAACCTGGCCCCGCCGCAGGACGCCAACTATCTGAGCGTGCTGCAGTTCGCGGTCGACGTGATCAAGGTCAAGCACGTGATGGTCGTCGGCCACTATGGCTGCGGCGGCGTGGCGGCGGCCATCGACGGCCAGCGGCGCGGCCTGGTCGACCACTGGCTGCACCCGATCCGCGAGGTCCATGCCGAGCACAGGCACGAACTGGACGCCCTGCCCGGCGAGAAGGAAAAGCTCAACCGCCTGTGCGAGCTGAACGTCATCCGCCAGGTGCGCAACGTCGCCTCCGACGTCTTCGTGCAGGACGCCTGGGCGCGCGGCCAGTCGCTGGCCGTTCACGGCTGGGTCTATTCGCTGGCCAACGGTCTGGTGACCGATCTGAACGTCGGGATTTCCAGCCTGGAGGACTATGAGCGGGTGGCCGGCGGGGTAATCTGAACAACGAACCCGCTTACTTAAAACTTGTCATCCCGGCCGCAGCGAAGCGGAGAGCCGGGACCCAGGGGCCAATGCAATACGGCTGCCCCTGGGTCCCGGACAGCCTCTGCGAGGCTTCCGGGATGACAAGGATTTGGGAGCAGGTGTTGAGCCTCACTCCGCCTTGATCCGCACGCGCGCCGACGCCTTGCGCCCCTGCCCGTCGACCACCGACAGGCGATAGAACCCCGGCGCGCCCGGTCGCCAGACCACCCGACCGCTGACCGGATCGGCCGCCAGCGGCGTCCCGGCGACATACCAGGTCAGGTCCTCGCCGCCCGCCGCCAGCACCAGTCCGCGCGACCCTGGCCCCAGCGCCTCGACCTGCACAGCCGCGCCGTCTGGCGGGAAGATCAGGCGCGGGCCTTCGGTCTGCGCCCGCAGGGTCTGCAGCGCCTCGGGCGCTAGCTTGGGCGCGATCGGGCGCGGCGCGGCGGCGGGCGCGCCCACCACGTCGGCGACGTCGAACAGCAGCGGCAGGGCGGCGTCGCGCCCGGTCAGGCCGCCGCGCGCCCCGCCGTCGGCGCGACCCGTCCAGACGATGATCGCATAGCCGCCGACCACGCCGGCCGCCACCGCGTCGCGAAAGCCGTAGGAGGTGCCGGTCTTGAAGGCCATGGCGGGCCCGCCCCGGGTCAGGGCCGAAGGCGCGCGGCCGCGCGGCGCGGGGGCTTCTCGAAGGATGTCTAGCACCTGCCGCGCCGCCTCGGGACGCACCAGCCGGGTTCCGCCGGACTTTTCCCGCAGCCTGGCGTCGGCCTGCGTCCAGGCTAGCGGCTTGGCGAGGCCGCCGTCGCCGAGGGCGGCGTAGAGCAGGGCCAGGTCGCGCAGGGTGATCCCTTCCCCGCCCAGGGCGAGGGCCAGGCCGGCCGCCTTCAGCTCGGATTTCGGCCGCGCCAGGTGAGCGCCAGCCGCCTCGATCCGGCCGGCGAAGGCCTCGGGACCCAGCCGCTCCAGCGTCGCCACGGCCGGCACGTTCAGCGAATGGGTCAAGGCCTCGCGCACCGTGACCTTGTCGTGGAACACCCGGTCGAAATTCTCGGGCTGATAGTCGGCGAAGCGGGTGGCGCTGTCGGTCAGCTGGGTGTCGGCCGCCACCAGCCCGTCATCCATGGCCATGGCGTAGATGAACGGCTTCAGGGCCGAGCCCGGCGAGCGCAGGGCGCGGGTCATGTCCACCCAGCCGCCCGCCCGGTCGCGGCCGGCCGAGCCGACGGCGGCGCGCACCGCCCGGCCCTTGATCTCGACCACCAGGATCGCGGCGGTGGCGTCCGCCCCTTGCGAGGCGGCGATGGCGGCGGCCATCGGTTCCAGCCGCGCCTGCAGGTCGGCGTCGAGGGTGGTGATCACGCTGGCCTGGGAGCCGGGCGCGGCCCGGGCCAGCTCGCCGGCCACGTTCCAGGCCAGGGCCGGAAACGGCGCGCGACGCGGCAAGGGTTCGGCGTCAGCTTCAACGGCGGCGGCCTCGGTCAGCACCCCGGCCCGGACCATCTTGTCCAGCACCGCCCGACGCGCCAGCCGCGCCGCCTCGGGCCGTCGGTCGGGCCGGCGGGCTTCGGGCGATTGCGGCAGGGCGATCAGCAGGGCCTGCTGGCCGTCGGTCAGGCTCGAGGGCTCCTGACCGAAATAGGCCAGGCTGGCGGCGCGCACGCCCTCAAGATTGCCGCCATAGGGCGCCAGGGTCAGATAGAGCGCCAGGGTCTGGCGCTTGGTCAGCCGCGATTCCAGCTGCACGGCGCGGATCATCTCGATCAGCTTGGCGCCCAGATTGCGCGGACGGGGCTCCAGCAGGCGCGCGGTCTGCATGGTCAGGGTCGAGGCGCCGGACGTCGGGCGGCCATGGGCCACCGCCGAGCCGAACGCTCGGACCACCGCCAGCGGATCGACGCCCAGGTGGCTATGGAACCGGCTGTCCTCGACCGCGATCAGGCGCCTTTGGAAGGTCGCGTCGGTGCGGTCCAGATCGGCCCGGATCCGCCAGCGGCCGTCTTCCACCGGCAAGGCCCGCAGCCACGCGCCGCGGCGGTCCAGCGCCACCGGCGAGGACTGCCGGGCGCGGGTCATGTCCGGCGGGAAGATGGCGCTGAGGGTGGCGAGGACGACCTGGACGCCCAGCAGGGCGACGAGGGTTTTGGTCAGAAGAGGGACGTATTTGGCTCTCCCCTCCCCCTTCGATGGGGGAAGGGCGGGGATGGGGGTGACACCGTCGGACGATTTCACGAAGGCCGCGCCTCAACCGGAAACGCTTTCACCCCCATCCCCGACCCTTCCCCCATCGATGGGGAAGGGAGACGCAACTCACACATGACTACTGCCCCGGCGCGATCACCGCCCGGCCGGCGTCCGACCGCGCGTTGAGGCTGGGCCGATACATGTCCTTGGCCACCGCGCCCGGCAGGAAGAACTCGCCCGGCGTCACGGCCCGCGCCACATAGGCCAGGGCGAAGGGCTTGTTACCCTCCAGATCCATGGCCGCGATGAAGCGGTCGTCGCGGCTTTCCTGCACGTCGGCGCCGGTCAGTTCGCCAAGGAACCTGTAGGGACCGTTCTGGGCGTCGTCGGCGCCGAGCGTCGTCTCGATCTCGAAACCGGCCGGCAGGGCGTCGTCGACCACCAGAGCGGTCGAGCGGGCCTGCATCGAGCGGCCGGAGACCAGCACGATGATCCGGTCGCCCTGGCGGATCGTGGCGGGATCCACCGCCGCCCCGGTCATCGACAGCAGGCGCTTGCTGACAAACAGGCCGTTGGACGCCGCCCCCGGCGCGGCTGTGGGCGTGCCGCGAACGCTGACCGTACGCCACAGGGCGCCCTTGCTGGTGTTGACGAAGCGGCTGTCGGCCAGCTTGCCCACCGCCCAGCGCGGCGCGCCGCCGGCCGGCGGCAGGGCCACGGCCCCCTTGGCGTCGATCGAGATCGGGCCGGCCGCCTTCAGCAGGGCGAAGGCCGCGTGCAGCACGGCGGCCTGTTCCTGGGTGTTCAGCGCGTCGGGATCCTTGACCACGTTTTCGAGGCGGCCCTGCAGCTGGCGGGCGATGTCGCCCTGACCCGACTCGACGGCCAGGGCGGTCAGCCTCGCCACGTCGCGCAGCGGGCTCTGATACCAGTCCTGATCGTCGCGATAGCCCAGCGAGCGGACCGCCTGGCGCATGGCCGAGCGGGCCCGGGCGTTGTCGCCCATGCGCGCCAGACCGGCGGCGACATAGGCCTTGGCCATCGGCTGGTCCTCATCCTTCATCTGCACATCGTGCCACCAGCGCAGGCGGGCCAGATCGCCCTTGCCGCCCTTGGCCATCACATAGAGGGCGTAGGCCGAGGCCCGGCGACGCATGCGTTCGGTGGCCTTCTTCGACGCTTCAGGCGAAGCCGCCCACCATTCCGGATACTCCATTCGATAGGAGACCGAGGCCCAGCCGTCGGGACGGCTGATCTGGCGCATGGCGTTCATGGCCTTGTCGATCGCGGCGTCCGGCACCGCGACGCCCTGCGCCCGGGCTTCCAGCAGGAAGTCGGTCGTATAGGCGCCCAGCCAGGCGTCGGCCTCGCCGTCGCCCACCCGCCACAGGCCAAAGGCGCCGTCCAGGGTCTGGCGGTCCAGCAGCTTGCCCACCGCGCCGGCCAGGGCCGCCGGGGTGCGTTTCAGCTTGGGATCACTGGTCAGGCTCTGGGCGTAAAGCAGGGGATAAGCGGTCGAGACCAGCTGCTCGGTGCAGCCATAGGGATAGCGTTGCAGGGCCACCGCGATCGCCGCCGGGTCAAAACCCTTGAACGGCGAATAGCTGACCTGCAGCGTCACGTCCCCGGCCGCCAGACCGCTCATCAGGTCGTAGGACGGGGTGAAGGCCGCGCCGGGCTGCTGCAGCTCGGTTGTCGTGCGGACGATATCGCCCCAGCCCAGGCGAGTCTGGATCGGATAGTCCTTGGACGTCGCAAAGCCGGGACCGGCCACCTTGAAGCCGATCTTGCCGATGCCGGTCACGTCGGGGGCCAGGAAGGGGATCTTTTCAGCGATCCGCTGACCCAGGATCAGCTGGAACACCTTCTTGAAGGCCACCTTCAACCCGCCCGACGAGAAGGCCTCGGCGGTGTAGGCGCCGGGCTTGCCCTCGACATTGTGCAGTTCCAGCGTCGCCATGGCCTTGTCGCCGGGGGCCAGGAAGCGCGGCAGGTTGAGGTCGGCCACCACCGGCTGGCGCACGGTCAGGGGCTTGGAGCCCGAGCCGACGGCGGTGTCGGTCCAGGCCACGGCCATCAGCCGCAGCTCGCCATTGAAGTCGGCGGCCGGCAGCTTGATCACCGCCTTGCCGTCCAGGCCGGTTTCGACCACGCCCGACCACAGGGCCACGGTCTTGATCGGGGTCACCGTCAAGCCCTCGCCACCCACCTCGTCGGACCCGAAATTGACATTGGCGGGCGCGCCCAGATTGGGATCGAGCAGGCGGCCATAGTCGTCGCGATAGTCGACGCCCAGGGCGCGCTTGCCGAAGTACCATTTCACCGGATCAGGACTGTCCTGACGGGTCAGGCGCAGAATGCCCTCGTCCACCGCCGCGATGGTGACGTGAGCGCGCTGGCCAAGGCCAAGGCCCTTCACCGCCACGGGAATCTCGACCGGGGCCTTGGAGTCGATCTTCACGGGCGTGCCCAGATCGACGGTCAGCTTCCGGCTCTTGGGATCCAGCGGCACATAGACCAGGCCGAGCGCGCGGCGCGGCTTGGGCGAGGCGACCGGGTCGCGCGGCTGGATGACGCTGACCATCACATAAGCCCCGCCGCCCCAGGCGGCCGAGGTTTTCAGGCGCACGGTCGTTCCGTTCTCGCCGACGGTGACGGTCTTCAGGTCGATCAGGCGGTCGGTGGCGACGGCGATCTGAGCCTCGCCGGCATAGGGCGGCTTCAGCGTGATCTCGACCGTGTCGCCCTGCACATAAGCCTTGGTCCCGGCGCTGACCCGCACGAAGTCGGGGGCCTCGGCGTCCTTGGCGGGGGAGCCCCAGCCGGCGGCGAAGCGGGTGACGGTGCGGCTGCCATCCGCGCCCTCGACCACGAGGCGATAGTCGCCCCAGCCCAGACGGCGGGTGAAGCGGGCCGGTGCGCCGGCGCCGATATTGACGCTGGCCTTGGCCACCACCGCGTCACGGCTGGTGCGCCGCCACTGCCAGCGGCCGTCCTGCTGGAACCAGTCATAGTCCCAGTTCTCGCTGATCAGGGTGTAGGTCGCGGTCGCGCCAACCCGCTGGCCGGCGGCGTTGACGGCGATGATGTCCAGGCTGATCGGCGGATCGCCCTTGGCGCTGTCGCCCTGGTCGACCTTGACCCCGAAATAGAGCGGCTTGGCGCGAACCTTCAGGTCCAGCCCCTCGCGCACCGGACGGCCGCCCGGCTCGAACACCGAGGTGGTGACGGCGGCGACCAGCGGCTGGGCCGTGTCGCCGGCCAGCTCGGTTCCGACCGACAGCACCGCGCGGCCCTCGCCGTCGGTGACCGTGGTCCCCAGTTCCAGGAACTTCTCCTCGAACGGCTTGTCGGCGTCGCCCCAGCGATAGTCCTTGTAGGCGGGGAAGGGATCGCTGTCGGCGCGCAGCCGCGCCTCGCCCTGCGTCTGCAGGCCCGCGCCCGGCGCGCCATAGAGGAAGCGGGCCGAGACATCGACCTTGCGGGTCTCGCCCACGCCCAGCGGAATGGACTCCTGGCCCGTGGCGGTGACCGCCAGACGCTGCGGCGCGAAGTCCTCGACGCTGAAGGTCAGGCTGCCGGAAGCCGCCTCGATGCCCTCGATCTTCAGCTCGACGTTCCAGCGCCCGCGCGGGGCGGAGCGCGGCAGGGCGATGTCGGCCAGCACGGCGCCGGCCTTGGCGCCGCTGAACGGATAGCGCTTGAACTCCACGCCAGACGGCCGCTTGACGATGATCTCGCCCTTGCGGTCGTTCACCGCCTTGGCGAGACGGTCGCGGACCATGGCGGTCAGGTGGACGGTCTCGCCGGGCCGATAGATGCCGCGGTCGGCATAGAGATAGCCGTCGATATCGGTGCGGGTGGAGCGGCCGGCGGTGGCGCCCTCACGTCCGCCGACGCCCTGCTTGGACAGGTCGACCGGCGAGCGGTCCAGGTCCAGCACCGCCAGGTCGCCCTGCGGTCCATAGGCCATGACCATCTTGGCGCGCTCGGAGCCTTCGCCGTTCAGCAGCGGACGCAGGAAGCGCACGCGGCCGTCGGCGTCGCTCTTGGCCTCGGCCAGGTCTTCGCCGTCGCGGGCGACCAGGGCCACGCGCACCCCGGCCAGGGTCTTGGCGGTCTTCAGCGACCGGACCACGACGTCGAGGGATTCGGAGCCGTCATAGGCGATCATCGCCATGTCGGTGAACACGATCCAGCGGCGGGCCTGAGCGGGCGGGGTGTCGCCCTCTTCGTCCGGATCGCGGCCGCCCGAGGCGTCGCGCGCCTTGATCAGATAGCCGCCGGCCTTCATGTCCTTCAGCACCGCGCCCAGCGGGAAGACAGTGGTGGCCTTCTGACCGGCCGCGCCGGTGACCTGCACGACGCCCTTCCAGACGCGGCGGCCGTCTTCGCCGACGCTGTCGTCGCCATAGTCGCCGGCCCAGTCGCCCTCGCCGGTGGGGTCGGGCGCGCTGATCGACTTGCGGACCAGATTGCGATCAGAGACGCGCCAGACCTCGATGGCCAGGGTCTGGACATTGATCGTCTCGATGCCGACGCCGTCGGATTCCTCGCGCGGCAGGATCACGCCGTCGCCGGCGAAACCGACATAAGGAGGCTTTTCGCCAAAGGTGAAGTCGACATCGGCATTGGCGGCCAGGGTCTCGCCGCCCTTGGCGGGCAGGCCCTTGAGCAGGGTGACGCGATGATCGGTGAAGCCGACGCCGCCCACGCACAGCTCGTCGCCCTTGACCCGCACGGCCGGCGTGCGGCCGATGTCGGGCGAGATCAGCACATAGTCGGCATAGGGTTTTGAGGGATCCAGCGCCCGGCTCATCCGCACGCAGGCCATGGGATCGGCGCCGCTGCTGTCGATGCGGCTCTGCCAGACGGCGAAGCCTTCGGGCTTGGGGATGCCGCGACGCGGGGCGTTGGCCGAGCGGGGCTTGCCAAACAGCGACCAGGCCTGGCCCTTGACCGGGGCCGAGGCCACGGCGCTCTTGCCGCCCCCGAACCAGCCAAGCTCGCCGGCCTTGCCGGCCAGCAGGCCGCCGCCGAAGCCGATGACGAGCGCGCCGGCCGCTATGGCCGCCATGCGCACGCGCGCGTCGGCCGACCAGCGCGCCTTCAGGCGCTCGATCAGAGTGGGCTGGGAAACGGGCGTCGGGGCGTCGGAACCGCTCGCGGGCGGCGTTTCGTCCGTCGACATTCCACAATCCCCCGGTTCACCACGTGCGAAAATCGATGTGACGTGAAGCGGGGGGGCGGGTCAACGGGCGCCTTAGCCCATGAATTCAACCTGGCCGGTCTGCAGGCTGTAGACGGCCGAGACCACCTTCAGACGACCCGCCGCGATACGGCTGCTGAAAGCCTCGTCGGAGGTCTTCAGGCGGTCGGCGATGTTCCTGGCGTTTTGACGGATCGAGGCGTCCTGCAGGTCGGCGGGGTGGCTCTCTCCGGCCTCGATCACGGCCGGCAGGATGGGCAGGGCCATGTCGAACAGGGCGCCGTGCAGATGGGCGTGCTTGGTGGCGACGTCCACCGCCGCCCCGACCGCGCCGCACTTGGTATGGCCCAGCACCACGATCAGCGGCGCGCCCAGGTGCTCGACGGCGTAGAGGATCGAGCCCAGGCCCTCACGGCTGACGGTCGAGCCGGCGGTGCGGACCACGAACAGCTCGCCCAGGGTGCAGTCGAACACCAGCTCCGGCGGCACGCGGCTGTCGGAGCAGCCCACGACAACGGCGAACGGCTTCTGGCCATTCGACAGCTCATTGATGCGCGCCCAACTGGGCAGGGCCATGCTGGCGCCGCCCCGGGCGAAGATGGCGTTGCCGTGCTTCAGGCGACCCAGAGCCTCGTTGGGATCGATCAGCACCTCCGGCGCGTGAATTTCCTCGGGCTTGGGGTATTCGGCCACGGTCGAGCGCACCGGCGCCGGCGCCGCATGGGCGGGAGCCGCCGCCCGAGGCTTTGGCGCGACCTTGCGCGGCGCGGGCGCATGATGATCGTCGCCCTCGGCGAGGGCGGCCAGCGGCGTTCCAGCCAGCCCCGACGCCAGGACGCCCAGCAGAAGTCTTCTCGAAACCATCTCGTCCCCCGACGCGGATTTTCCTGTCGAGCCACAGCACTAGAGAGACAAGGTTAACCGACCGTAGGTATTTGAGGCGCCGTCACAGCGGCAATTCAGCGCGCTTGACCACCGCGCGCAGGGCAATGCTGGAACTGACCCTGACGACGCCTGGGATTCGCGTCAGTTCCTGGGCGTGGACCCGCTCTAGGTCATCGACGTCGCGCACGACCAGCCGCAGCAGATAGTCCGAGCCGCCGGTCATCAGATAGCACTCGGCCACCTCGCGGACCCCGGCGATGGCCTTTTCAAAGGCGCTCAGGGTCGCCTCGGCCTGGGATGACAGGGTCACGGTGACGAAGACGCTGAGCGGAAAGCCCACCGCGCGCTCATCGATCACGGCAGCGTAGCGACCGATCACCCCGGCCTCTTCCAGCGCCCGCACCCGGCGAAGGCACGCGGACTCGGAGAGATTCACCGCCTCGGCCATTTCCACATAGCTGGCCCGGCCGCGCCGCTGGAGCAGGGTCAGGAGCTTGCGATCGAAAGCATCGAGGTCGATGGCGGGTTTCTTCATGTTTCACCGTGGTGACGCAGGATTCCTGCATACCATAGTTCTCCTCGCACGAAATACCCAAGGAACCTGCAGGCCGAGAGGCGTAAACCGGCGTTAAAGTCCTTCAGGAGGAAATCATCATGCGCGTCGGCGTCCCCTCAGAGATCAAACCGGGCGAGCACCGGGTCGGGCTCACCCCCACGGCCGTTCGCGAATATGTCGGCCATGGCCACGGCGTGCTCGTCCAGTCCGGCGCCGGTCTCGGCGCGGGCTATTCCGACGCCGACTACCTGAAGGCCGGCGCGACCATCGCCGCCGACGCCGCGGCCGTGTTTTCCGGCGCGGACATGATCATCAAGGTCAAGGAACCGCAGAAGATCGAGTGGGAGAAGCTGGAACCCCGCCACATCCTCTTCACCTACCTGCACCTGGCGCCCGATCCGGCCCAGACCGAGGGCCTGCTGAAGAGCGGCTGCGCGGCCATCGCCTATGAAACCGTCACCGACGCGCGCGGTGGCCTGCCGCTGCTGGCCCCGATGTCGGAAGTGGCCGGCCGGATCGCCGTGTTCTCGGCCGCCGAGACCCTGCTCAAGCACAATGGCGGCATGGGCCTCTTGCTCTGCGGCGTGCCCGGCGTGCCCCCGGCCCGCGTGGCCGTGCTGGGCGGCGGCGTAGTCGGCTCCAACGCCGCGCGCATGGCCGCCGGCCTGGGCGCCGAGGTGGTGGTGCTGGAACGCTCGATCCCGCGCATGCGCGAGCTGGACGACCTCTATCAGGGCCGCATCCTGACCCGCTATTCGACCTTCGCGGCGGTGGAGGAAGAGATCCTCAAGGCCGACGTGATCATCGGCGCCGTGCTGACGGCCGGCGCCGCCGCGCCCAAGCTGGTGCGTCGCGAGCACCTGAAGCAGATGAAGCCGGGCTCGGTCCTGGTTGACGTCTCCATCGACCAGGGCGGCTGCTTCGAGACCAGCAAGCCGACCACCCACGCCGACCCGACCTACACCGTCGACGGCGTGGTGCACTACTGCGTGGCCAACATGCCGGGCGCCGCGCCGCGCACCTCCTCCGAGGCCCTGGGCAACGCCACCCTGCCGTTCGGCCTGGCCCTGGCCGACCACGGCCTGGACGCCCTGAAGACCAACGTTCACCTGGCGCGCGGCCTCAATGTGCTGAAGGGCGAGCTGACCCATCCGGCCGTCGCGCAGGCGCTGGGCCAGCCGTCGGTCGATCCCTACGGCGCCTGGAAGTAGACCCCGGACATGAAAAGGGCGCCGAGCCAAGCCGCTCGGCGCCCTTTTTCTTGCCCGAAAGGTCGGATCAGGCCGCGAACCGCGTCAGGTCCTGGTGGCTTTCCACCAGATCCAGCACGTCGTTCATGCAAAAGCCGGGATCGACCGGGTGCAGGGCGTTGTAGATCGACCGGGCGAAGGCCAGGTCGGCGGCGGTCTTGACCCGCCAGTCCAGGTGCGACCAGTCGCGGCGGGCCTTCAGGTGGGCCTGGCTGAACCGGGCCGGATCGTTGCGGATGGCGGCGGTCGGCGACACGCGGGCCGCCGGATCGCGCGCCTCGGCGGCCGCGACGCGCAGGGCGTTGGCGGTGATCACCTCGACCTCGAGACCGGCCGGATAGGTGCGCTCGACATGGTTGGAGGTGTAGGCCGCGCCGCTGGCCAGGGCCAGGCGGACGGCCTCGTCCACGATGCCGGGATCGACGAACGGCGCGTCGCCCTTGATCCGCACCACGTGGCTGACCGAGCTGATGGCTTCGGCGCAGCGGGCGATACGGTCGAGAATGTCAGCCCCCGCGCCGCGATGCACGGCATAGCCGCGCGAAACCACGAAACCGGCCAAGGCGTCGTCGGAGGCGTCGGCGCTGGTGGCGACGATGATCTTGCTGGGACAGCGAGCGCTGCGCAGGCGCTCCAGCTGGCGGATGATCATCGGCTCGCCCTGGAGCGTGGCCATGGCCTTGCCCGGAAGACGGCGGGAACCCATGCGGGCCTGCAGGACGGTAAGGATCACGTCGCTCTCCCCTGAAAGCTGTTGTTCCGCATAGCCTAGCTGGGAATAATAAAAGTCGAATGAATCAGAGGCTTACGCGCCATAAACCATGTTGCCGGACCGCTCGCGCGACCGCCGGACCTGGGCAGGCTTCGTACTGTCGGGTTTGATTCGGGGAGTCGCCTAAGCGACCCAACGACGCGGGTCGAGGGCGACCGGATCGTCGATGGCCATGTCGTCCCAGTCCAGGTCCGGCGGCGGGCTGGAGGCGGCGGCGACCACGGCCGACAGCTCGGCGGCGGAGGTCACGCCCACCAGCACGGCGCTGGCTTCGGGACGCGACAGGGCAAAGCCCAGGGCGGCCTGCAGAGGATCAGAGCGGCCCTCGGCGATCATCCGGCGCACGCGCGACAGACGGCCCGAGGCGCCCTTCAGCTGGGCCGGCACGCGATCGGGCGGCAGGAACAGCAGGCCGTTGAGGAAGATCGAGCGCAGCTGCACCTCGACGCCCAGGCCGGCGATACGGGCCAGGGAGCCGTCGGCCAGCAGGCGCTGGTCGAGCAGCGAGGCCGGAGCCTGCAGGATATCGGGCTTGAACCGGCGGGCCACGCCCACCGGATCGTCGCTGGCGTGAGCCGAAACGCCGACCTTCTGGAACAGGCCTTCGTCGCGCAGCCTGGCCAGTCGATCCCACAGGGCCGCGCCGTGCGGGCCGAACAGGTCGGAAGGCGACTGGACGATGATGGCGTCGGCGCGTTCAAGGCCCAGGCGGCGCAGGCTGGCGCGGGCCTCGGCCTCGACGAAGTCGGGACCCCGGTCCGCGCGGGCGGTCGACAGGGTCACGCGGAAATTGACGGGGCGCGGAATGAGGTCGCCCAGGATGGACTCGGCGCGGCCATACACGCCCGAGACGTCCAGCACCGACAGGCGCGAGCGGTCGGCGATGCTGAGGATGTCGCGCGCTTCGGCTTCAGGCGAGCGGCCGCGCGGCGACGACGTCATGCCATCGAGCCCGAACTGGGCGGCCGCGAGACCAAGCTTTGAGACCGAAATGGGCATGACCATCCGTGAGGAACGACACCTTATGGGGAGACCCTACGCGCCAAGGTTTGAAGAAGGCGTTTCTGGAACCTTGCCGAGGCGTTAAAGTCGACCGTGATGAACAGCTTTCAGACGGCCTCCGACTGGCCCCTCCACGGCATGGCCGATGACGTCCGTCCAGCCTTGCGGGCGGCGCTTTTGGCGGGTCCTGCGGCCCTCGCCACCATCGTCGCCCTGGGTGGCGGCGGCCCGCGTCCGGTTGGGACGCAAATGGTGTTCGGAAAAAATATTGTCTCCGGCTTTCTCTCCGGCGGCTGCATCGAGGCCGATGTCGAGGGCCACGCCCTGGCCTGTCTCGAAGACGGCGCGCCGCGCCGCCTGGTCTATGGCGAGGGCAGCCCCTGGCCCGACATCCGGCTGCTGTGCGGCGCGCGGATCGAGATCCTGATCGAGCGCATTGAACCGGGCGACCCGGCGGCGGCGACCCTGCTACGGCTGACCGACTGTCGCTGGCCGGCGTTCTGGGTCAGCGACGGTGAAAGGCGCCAGTGCATGGAGGAGCCCATGGCCTCCTGGCCGGGCGCCTTCGAGCGCGCTTATGACCCGGTCCCGCGGCTCGTGGTGGTCGGTGGCGATCCCACCGCCCTGGCCGTGGCCAGCCTTGGGGTGCAGTCCGGCTTCGAAACCTTTCTGATCCGGCCCAAGGGCCCCGCCGCGCCGCCGCCGCTGGCCGGCGTGACCTACAGCCGGAACGCGGCCAACGACGCCCTGGCCGACCTGCGCCTCGACGCCTGGACCTTCGTCGCCATCTGCGGCCACGACCTGGACATCGACCATGCCGCCCTGCTGACCGCCTTGCCCTCCGACGCGCCCTATGTCGGCCTGCTGGGCGCGCGGCGTCGGCTGGGCGAGCGGGTTGAGCGGCTGAAGGCGGCAGGTCTGACCGATCGCGACCTGGCCAAGCTGCGCGCGCCGATCGGCCTCGACCTCGGCGGCAAGGCGCCCTTCGAGGTGGCGGTGGCGGTGATTGGGGAAATCATGGCGGCGCGGCACGGGCAGCCGGTGTTGGAGCGGCGGGCGGCGGTGGCCTAGTCGGCCTTCCAGTCGCCCGACTTGCCGCCGGTCTTCTCGACCAGGCGCACGGCCTCGATGACCATGCCCTTCTCGGCGGCCTTCAGCATGTCGTAGATCGTCAGGCAGGCCACCGAGACAGCGGTCAGGGCCTCCATCTCGACGCCGGTCGGGCCGGTGGTCTTGACGCGGGCGGTGACGGCGAGGCCGCCCTGCGCCGGCTCGACTTCGACCACCACCTTGCTCAGGGCCAGCGGATGACAGAGGGGGATCAGGTTCGAGGTCTGCTTGGCGGCCATCACGCCGGCGATCTCGGCCACGGCGCGGACATCGCCCTTGCGGCCGGTCCCGGATACGGCCAGCGCCAGGGTGTCGGGGCTCATCCGCACGAAGCCGACAGCCACCGCCTCGCGGGCCGTCTCGGGTTTGCCCGAGACATCGACCATGCGGGCCCGGCCCAGGTCGTCGATATGGGTGAGCTTGCTCACTGTTCGAGCAGCCGGGGCATCAGCTCGACCATGTTGCAGGGCTTGTGGCGGCTGTCGAGCTGGACGGAGATCACCTTGTCCCAGCCGTCGCGCACCGCGCCGTTGCTGCCCGGCAGGCAGAACACGAAGACCCCGTCGATCAGGCCGGCCGTGGCCCGCGATTGCAGGGTGGAGAGGCCCACCGAGGCGTAGGAGACCATGTGGAAGATCACCGAAAAGCCGTCGATCTTCTTGTTGAACAGCGGCTCCAGCGCCTCGACCGTCACGTCGCGGCCGGTCAGACCGGTGCCGCCGGTGGTGACGATGGCGTCGACCTGGCCGCCGGCGATCCAGTTGCGCACCTGGTCGCGGATCTGGGGAATGTCGTCGCGCACCACCGCCCGGCCGCCCAGCTCATGGCCGGCGGCCTTGACGCGGTCGACCAGCACCTGGCCGGAGGTGTCGCTTTCCTCGTCGCGGGTGTCGGAAATGGTCAGGATCGCCACGCGCACCGGCGTGAACGGAAGGTCCGGCTTGATCCCGCCGCCGGGTGTGAGGCCTGCTGCAGACATGATCTACTCCTGATCCCAACGCTTGGCGTCGGTCCTATCGCGGTCCGTCGGCTCGATCCAGCGGGCGCCGTCCGGGCCGTGCTCCTTCTTCCAGAACGGGGCGCGGCTTTTCAGCCAGTCCATCAGGAAGTCGCAGGCCTCGAAGGCCTCTCGCCGGTGGCCGGCGGCGGTGGCCACGAAGACGATCGCCTCGCCGGGACCGATGCGGCCGGTGCGGTGGACGATGTGATAGCCGTGCAGGTGGAAGCGCGCCCTGGCGGCCTCGGCGAACTCTGAAATCGCCACGTCGGTGAAGCCCGGATAGGCCTCCAGCTCCAGCGCCGCGGCCTGGCCCTGCTCGGCGCGGGCGATCCCGACAAAGCTGGCCACCGCGCCGGTTTCCTCGCGCCCCGCGCAGAAAGCGGTCAGCAGCGCGCCCGGCTCGAAGGGCTCTGACTTGAGGGTGATCATCCGCCGCTCATCGGCGGCAGGAAGGCCACTTCGGTGGCCGCAGACAGCATCGCCTCACCGCGCACCAGCGTCTTGTCCACGGCGACCTGAACGCCGGGCCCGCCGAGGGCCTCGCCGAGATCAGGATCGTCATGGGCGATCAGGCCGCGCAGGGCCGCCAGGGACGTGGCCTCGAAGGCCCGGTCGCGCCAGCCGGCCTGGTCGGCCAGGCGTCCAAACAGCAGCACCCGGGCCATCGGTCAGCCGCCTGTCGTCGACATGTGCCGGGCCACGGCGGGTCGTGCGCCGGCGATCTGGAAGTCGTGGCCTTCCGGCTTGGACCCGATCGCGGCGAAGATCGCCTGTTCCAGCTGGGCGTCGGTCGCGCCGGCGCGGATCACCGCCCGCAGGTCCGAGGCGTCATCGCGGCCCAGGCAGGTGTGCAGGGTGCCGGTGCAGGTCAGGCGAACCCGGTTGCAGGCCTCGCAGAAATTGTGGCTGAGCGGGGTGATGAAGCCCAGCCGGCCGCCGGTCTCGGCGATGCGGGTGTAGCGGGCCGGGCCGCCGGTGGCGTAGGCCAGGTCTTCCAGCGTCCAGAACGAGGCCAGGTCGCGGCGCACGTCCTTCAGCGACAGGTACTGGTCGGTGCGGTCCTCGTCGATCTCGCCCAGCGGCATGGTCTCGATCAGGGTCATGTCGCAGCCGCGCTGGTGGGCCCAGGTGATCAGGGTCGGCAGTTCGGCGGCATTGTCGTGCTTCAGGGCGACGGCGTTGATCTTCACCGCGAGGCCGGCCGCCAGGGCCGCGTCGATCCCGCCGATCACCTGGGCGACGTCGCCGCCCCGGGTCAGTCGCTTGAAGAGGTCGGGCTTGAGGGTGTCGAGCGACACATTGATCCGCCGCACGCCATGACGCGCCAGATCCTCGGCATATCTGGCCAGCTGGGTGCCGTTGGTCGTCAGGGTCAGCTCGTCCAGCGCCCCGGAGCGCAGGTGGCGCGAGAGCTTGCAGACCAGATCCATGAAGCCCTTGCGCACCAGCGGTTCGCCGCCGGTCAGCCGCAGCTTGCGAACCCCCAGGCCGATGAAGGTGGACGCCACGCGGTCCAGCTCCTCCAGCGTCAGCACCTGCGCCTTGGGCAGGAAGGTCATGTGCTCGGCCATGCAATAGACGCAGCGCAGGTCGCAGCGGTCGGTGACCGACACGCGCAAATAGGTGACGGCGCGGCCGAAACCGTCGATCAGACGGGGGGCGGTCAAGGCCGCTTGCGCAGGGCTGTCGTCATAGGGCGTCATGTCTGGGCACAGGATAGGCGTTGGGCGAGATGGCGGAAAGCGAAAGCGGAAGGTTCGAGGCGATCGTCCTGGCGGCCGGCCTGGGCGCCCGCTTCGGCGGCGGCAAGCTGCTGGCGCCGTTTCGGGGTCGCCCCCTGATCGCCGGGGCGCTGGACGCCGCTGTCGAGAGCCCCGCCCTATCGGTCGTGGTGGTGATCGGCGAGGACGCCGGGCTGGAAGCCGCCCTCCTGAGACTGGACGAACAGGCCGAGACCCGTGTGGTCAGGGTGGCCGATCCGGCCAGGGGGATGGGCGCCTCGCTGGCCGCCGCCGCCCGGGCCGTGCCCATCGACATCGATGGCGTCTTTGTCTTTCTGGGCGACATGCCGCTGATCGGGCCCGAGGTCGCGCCGGCCCTGGTCCGCGCCCTTTCCGGACGGGGCGGCATCGCCGCGCCTGTCCATGCGGGCCGGCGCGGCCATCCGGTGCTGTTCGGCGGCGACTGGATCCCGGCACTGCGCGCGCTCGACGGCGATGTCGGGGCCCAGGCGCTGATCCGTCAGGCCGGCGACCGCTTCACCGCCGTCGAGACCGGCGACGCTGGCGTACTGTTCGACATCGACCGCCCCGAGGATCTGAGCCGGCCCTAGTGGCAGGTCTGGCGCCGGTCCAGCAGGATGGCGCGGATCTGGTCGATGATCCGGATCGCCCCCTCCGGGTCGCCCCGTTCTTCCAGCGCGATCAGGCGCGGAATGAGAATGGCCAGGATGCGGCGTTGCTGCGGACCCAGCGCGTTGAGGCCGCGGGTGAACTCGGCGATCTCCTCGGCGGAGACGTCATGAACTAGGGTCGAGGTCCCGCTCATGGACGGCCCGCCTGGCCTGGATGGCCGACAGGGTCGCCACCAGCAACGCAATCAGCACGCCGTAACTGAGCAGGGCCAGTCCCATGATGAGCGTGGCGATATAGATGCGCAGGTCGATGATCGACACGACATGCGAGGCCACCGACATCATCTGACAGGCCGCCGCGAAGGCGCTCCACAGCCGGCGCGCCTTCAGCGAGGCCCAGACCAGCAGGATCATGACCACCACGTCGACGATCATGACCCACCATTCGGGGCTCAGGCGATCGCGGATCTGGACAAAGGGCGAGATGATCCAGCCGGCCAGATAGACCACCGCCACGAACCGCGCCCAGCGGTCGCCCTTCCAGATGGCGAAGCCACAGATCAACACGGCGACGCCCAGGGAGATCCAAGGGGCAAGGGTGTGGTACACGGCATGGTCCCGACGCGAACTGGCGCGCGACCATGCCGTAAGCTGCACTGATAGAGAAGGGCAGGATCATGCGGCACGACCGCCTTCGACCGCATGGAGGCCGCTCGTGCGGGGCACATCCGGCGGCTTGTCCATTTGGCCGACGGACACCGTGCGGCAGCCGATCTGCTCGCGCACCACCTGCAGGCCGTTGTGGGCGCGAATGATGGTGCGGCGGGCCGAAAGGATGTGGGCCAGGGTCTCGCCCAGGTCATCCACAGCGTCCTGCCCGATCACCGCCGACAGATTGGCCTCCAGCCGCAGCGTTGGCAGCAGGCCGACCAGCTCGGCCGTTTCGCGCAGGGCCGCGTCGATCGCCGCCTCGGCGCGCATCAGTTTCTGGGCCCCGGCGCGGGCCGCATCGATCCGTTTCATGCAAGACTCTCCGGTCACGCGGAGGTCATCCGCGCGTTCAAGATCTCGATTTCTGGGATTTCGCCCCCGTCGCTAATGGGCGGGCGGCGGGCTCCAGCCCTCGCGGAACCGCTGGAGGGCGTAGAGGAAGTCGTGGGCTCCGGTGGTCAGGGCGCCGAGCAGAAGTCCGCCCAGGATCGCCAACCCCACGATGAGGCCCAGCCATTGCAGGGGAGTCAGGTCATCGCGCCAGCTCCTTCCTGTTCGTTCCGCAGCGGCCTGTCGTCCGACAGAAAGGCGGTCGCCGCCAGCACGCGCAGCAGAAGCTTGGAAGGCGGGTCTCCCGCCGTCTGCGACTTCCTCAGCGCCGACACCGTCTCGGAAACCAGCTGCCCCCGCTCCGGCGTGCCCGCCAGCAAGGTCAGCCCCTCCTCGAGGGACTGCCAGCTGGCGATGAAGAAGCCCGAGGTCTCCGGGCGCATCCGCGCCGTGTCTCGGGTCTGATTGTCGTTCATGGTCGTTCCCACCTGTCCGGTGAGAAGAGACCCGCGCCGGGGCCAGGGCTAGGTCGCCCGATTGCCTACGGTAGTCACTACCGGGGTCCGTCGCCTCCCAGGCCATGAAGGCCAGGGCCGCGTCACGGCGGCTGAGACCCGACAGGCGGCGGCGCGCGCTGAGCACGTGCATCTCGACCGTCCTGGGCGAGAGGCTGAGCAGCCGGGCGATTTCCTTGGACTGCAGGTGGTTGGCGATCAGACGCAGAATCTCGCGCTCACGCGGAGTCAGACGCTCGAAGCCAGGGGTGTCGCCGGGTTCCACCATGCCGACAGCATGCGGCCAGCGTCCCGTGACGTCCAGCGCAAGCGATGCGCTGGACGTCCGGAAACTAGACTGTCGCCGAGAAAGGCAGGCGCGCCGTCGCCTTGCTCGTGGCGGCCAGCAGGGCGTTGGCCACGGCCGGCGCGATCACCGGCGTGCCCGGCTCGCCCACGCCGCTGGGCGCGGAGCCGGACGGTACGATATGGGTCTCGACCGTTGGCGCCTCGTTGATCCGCAACACGCGATAGCCGTCGAAATTGGTCTGATCCACCGCGCCGTCGGTCAGGGTGATCTCGCCAAACAAGGCCGCCGACAGGCCGTAGCAGGTTCCGCCCTCCATCTGGGCGGCGATCTGGTCGGGCGAGATGGCGACGCCGCAGTCGATGGCGGTGACCACGCGGCCAACCCTGGGCTGGCCGTCGACCAGCTTGACCTCGGCCACCTGGGCGACCACCGAGCCGAAGCTCTCGTGCACCGCCACGCCCCGGCTCCAGCCGGCGGTCGGCGCGGGGCCGGCCTTTTCCATGGCCAGGTTCAGCGCCGCCAGATGCCGGTCGGCCCCGGCCTTGACGTACAGCGCCCGGCGATATTCGACCGGATCCTTGCCGGCCTTGCGGGCCAGCTGGTCGATGGTGTGCTCCATGACGAAGGCGGTGTGGGTCGCGCCCACCGAACGCCACCACAGCACCGGCACGCCCACATCGGGCAGGGCCAGCTGGGCGTCGACGATCGGCGTGGCCTTCAGATAGGGCGAGCCGGCCGTGCCTTCGATGGCGGTCTGGTCCGGGCCCTTGCCGCCCATCGGCGAGCCCTTCATGATCGACTGGCTGACGATGCGATGGCGCCACGCGGCCGGATAGCCGTCCTTGTCGAGGCTGATCTTCACGGCATGCGCCACCAGGGGCCGGAAATAGCCGGCGCGCATGTCGTCCTCGCGGGTCCAGACCAGCTTCACCGGCCGACCCTTGCCGACCTTCTTGGCGATGTGGACGCATTCGGCCACGTAGTCGGACGGGAAGTTGGCGCGCCGGCCAAACGAGCCGCCCGCGAACAGGGTCTCGATCTCGACCGAACCCGGCAGGGTTCCGACGATCTTGGCGGCGTTCATCTGGTCCAGGGTCTGGCCCTGCGAGCCGAAGGTCAGCTTGACCTTGTTTCCATCGACCGCAGCGACGCAGTTCATCGGCTCCATGGTGGCGTGGGCCAGATAGGGGAATTCATAGGTCGCCTCGAACACCCTGGCGCCCTTGGCGTTGGCGATCACCGCCGCGTCGCCCTTGGAGTCGAAGCCTTCCCATTTCAGGTCGGCCGGACCCTTGCCGGCCGCGATGTCGCGGAAAGACGACGCGATGGCCGACGAACTGCGCTTTTCGGCCTTGTCCTCGTTCCACTCCAGCTTCAGCGCCTCGCGACCCATGCGGGCGGCATAGGTGTTCTGCGCCACCACCGCCACGCCAGTCGGGATTTCGAAGACGTCGACGACGCCCGGGACCTTCCTGGCCTCGGCGGCGTCGAAGCTTTTGACCTTGCCGCCGAAGCGTGGGGCGTGGGCGACCATGGCGGTCAGCATATCCGGCAGGCGGACGTCCTGGGTGAAGCGGGCCGTGCCGTCGCTCTTGGCCTGGGAGTCCTTGCGGCGCACCCGGTCGGTGCCGATCAGGGTGAAGGCCTTGGGATCCTTCAGGACCGGACTGGCCGGCGGGGTGATCTTGGCGGCCTCGGCCAGCAGTTCGCCAAAGCCGGCGGTCTTGCCCGAGGCATGGGTCAGAACGCTGTCCTTGACGGTGATCTCGGCCACCGGGACGCTCCACCTGGCGGCCGCGGCCTGAACGAACATCGCCCGCGTCGCCGCTCCAGCCTTGCGCAGCTGGTCCCAGGAATTGGAAATCGCCGAAGAGCCGCCGGTCAGCTGCACGCCCGCCGTGCCATTGGCATAGAGCTTGGCGTTGGCCGGGGCTTGCTCGACCCTGACCCGCGTCCAGTCGGCGTCCAGCTCCTCGGCGACGATGGCCGCGAGGCCCGCATGGTTGCCCTGGCCAAATTCGACATGCTTGGAAATCACCGTCACGGCGCCGTCGGCCGCGATCTTGATGAAGGGTCCGAAGGCTCCGACCTCGATCTTGGAGCCGACACTCATGATCTCGGCCGGCGAGCAGCCGACCAGCAGGGACCCGCCCACCAGGGCCGCCCCCACAACGACGTCGCGGCGGCTGACGCCGTCCTGGGCGACCAGCTTGCTCAGGGGACCGCTCATCGGCCGGCTCCACGGCTGGTGGCGCCGCTGGCGGCGGCGATGGCTTCATCGATGTCGGTGTGCGGCAGGCCGACCGCGGCGGTGGTTGCTGGCGGCAGGCCAGCGGCGTCCTTGATGGCGGCGCGGATGCGCTGATAGGTGCCGCAGCGACAGATATTGCCGCTCATGGCCTCGTCGATCTGTTCGTCGCTGGGCGCCTTGTTCTGTTCGATCAGGGCGGCGGCCGACATGATCTGGCCCGACTGGCAGTAGCCGCACTGCGGCACGTCGTGCCTGACCCAGGCCTGCTGCAGCGGATGCGATCCGCCCAGGCCTTCGATGGTGGTGATCTTGACGCCGGCCAGGCCCTCGATGGGGGTAACGCACGAGCGGACAGGCTGGCCGTCGATATGCACGGTGCAGGCGCCGCACTGGGCGACCCCGCAGCCGAACTTGGTTCCGGTCAGGCCCAACTCGTCCCGCAGGACCCAGAGCAGGGGTGTCGCGGGATCGGCCTGGACCGTCACCGCCTTGCCGTTCACGTCGAGAGTCGCGGCCATATGTCTTCGCCTCCAACCGAGCTCGGGCCGGGGCGCGACCCTGCTAGAGGCTGAAACCTAACACTGTTCACACCGGTCAAGACCAGCAATATTTCACCGCCGGCCGCCGGGTTTCGCGGCGCGGTTGAAACAGATCGTGCAAAAGCTGGCGGCGAGCGATGAGAGGGGGCGCGGCGCGACCGCGAAACCGCTTATGCTGGCCTGGCCGCCTGCTTCGCGGCCGCTGACCGCCAGGAGTTCGCCGTGCGTCGCCTTGTGCTTGCCTTGACCGGGGTCGCCCTGACCTTTTCGGCCTGCGCCACCGTGACGCCCGGCCCCGCCATCACCACGCCGATCACCTATGGCTGCGCCAGGGGCAAGAGTTTCAAGGCGACCTATCTCGCCAGCGGCAGGAAGGCGATCGTGACGGCGGGCGGCGTGACCAAGGCCCTGCCCCTGGCGCGGTCGGCGTCCGGCGCGCGCTACGCCAAGGGCCCGTTCGAGATCTGGGGCAAGGGCGACGGCGCCCGGCTCTCGGGCTTCCCGGGCGGACCCTATGACAATTGCCAGGCCCGCTGAGGGGACCCTCTTGGACAGCTTTCCCGCCTATTTCCCGCTCGCCGGCCGCAAGGTGGTGATCGCCGGCTCCGGCGACGGCGCCGACAACAAGGCGCGCCTGTTCGAGGGCTCGCCGGCCACGCTGGTGCGCATCGACGGTCACGCCGCCTTTTTGCCCGGCTCCTATGCCGGCGCGGTGCTGGCCTTCATCTCCAGCGATGACGAGGTCTTCATCCAGGCCGCCGCCGCCGCCGCCCGCGCGGCGCGGGTGCTGGTCAACGTGGTCGACAAGCCCGCCCTCTGCGACTTCAACACCCCGGCGGTGATCGATCGGGGCGAGGTCGTGGCGGCCGTCGGCACCGGCGGCTCGGCCCCGGTGCTGGCCACCATGCTGCGCAACAGTATCGAAGCCCAGGTGCCCGAAGGCGCCGGCCGCGTCGCGGCCTTGCTGCGCAGGTTCCAGGAAGAGGTGCGCAAGACCCTGCCCGCCATGCACGAACGCCGCGCCTTCCTGCGCGACGCCACATCGGGCGAGGCCGCCCAGGCGGCGATGTCGGGTGATATGGAAGCCGCCGGACGCCTGTTCCGCGAAGCCCTGGCCAAGGGCTCGGCGCGCAAGGGCCGGGTGCGCTTCATCGCCGGCAAGGGGCCTTCGGACCTGCTGACCCTGCGCGCCGTTCGCGCCCTGTCGGCCGCCGACGCCCTGGTCTTCGACGCGGATGTCGATCCGCAGATCCTGACCATGGCCCGCCGCGACGTCGAGCGGATCGCGCCCGACGAGGCCAGCGCCGACCGGTTGATCCAGCTGGCCGGCGAAGGCCGTCAGGTCGTTCGGCTGATCACCGGCCCGGTCGAGCCGGCCCTGGTCCAGGCCCTGACCTCGGCCGGCGTCGCCGTCGAGGTCCTGCTGTCGGCGCCCGCCGCGTGATCAGACCTTGTCCAGTGGCCGGCCCTTGGTCTCCGGCAGCAGGAACAGGGTCGTCACCACGCTGACCAGCGTGAAGAACACCGGGTACCAGAGGCCGGCATAGATGTTGCCGACCGCGGTGACGATGGCGAAGGCGAAGAACGGCACGAAGCCGCCCACCCAGCCGGTGCCAATGTGATAGGGCAGCGACAGGGCCGTGTAGCGCACCCGGGTCGGGAACAGCTCGACCAGACAGGCGGCCAGGGGTCCAAACAGGGCCGTGGCGGCGATCACGAACACGAACAGCACGCCGAACATGCCCAGCTTGTTCATTCGCGCCGGGTCGGCCTTGGCCGGATAGCCAGCCTGGGCCAGCGCCGCCTTGATCCTGGCCTCCGTGGCGGTCTTCACCGCCTTGGTCTCGGCCTTGGAGAGGCCCTGGGCGCTGGGCGAGGCGACCACGACGTCGCCGACCTTCATCACCGCCGGGGTTCCAGCCGGAGCCTTCTGGTTGTCATACGAGACCCCGGCATTGGCCAGGGCGCTCTTGACGATGTCGCAGGACGAGACGAACGCCGCCTTGCCGACGGGGTCAAACTGCAGGGCGCAGTCCTTCGGGTCCGCGACCACCGACACCGGCGACCTGGCCGACGCCTCGGCCAGGGCCGGATTGGCGGCGCGCTCCAGCAGATGGAAGCCCGGGAAGTAGAACGCCAGGGCCAGGGTCATGCCGGCCAGCATCACCGGCTTGCGGCCCACCTTGTCCGACAGCCAGCCAAAGACGACGTAGAAGATCGCGCTGACCGCCGTGGCCGTCATCATCAGGGCGTTGATGGTCAGCGGATCGACCTTCAGGAACTTCTCCATGAAGGTCTGGCTGTAGAAGAAGGCGGTGTACCAGACGGCGCCCTGGGCGCACATCATCGACAGGAAGGCCAGGATCACCAGCTTCATGTTCTTCCACTGGCCGAACGCCTCGGCGTAGGGCGCCTTGGAGGCCTCGCCCTCTTCCTTCATCTTGGCGAAGGCCGGGCTTTCGGTGAGCTTCAGGCGCATCCAGACCGAGACGCCCAGCAGGCCGATCGAGACGGCGAACGGAACGCGCCAGCCCCAGGCGTCGAACGCTTCAAGGCCGACGACGGCGCGGGTGGCCATGATCACCAGCAGGGCGCCGAACAGGCCAAAGGCCGCCGAGGTCTGCACCCACGAGGTCGACCAGCCGCGCTTGTTGCTGGGGGAGTGCTCGGCGACATAGATCGCGGCGCCGCCATATTCCCCACCCAAGGCGAAGCCCTGCACGCACCGCAGGATGATCAGCAGGATCGGCGAGATGATCCCGGCCTGCTGATAGGTCGGCAGGAAGGCGATGGCGAAGGTCGCGCCGCCCATCAGCAGCACCGTGGCCAGGAAGGCGCCCTTGCGGCCCGCCTGGTCGCCGATCTTGCCGAACACCAGCGCGCCCAGCGGCCGGAACGCAAAGCCCACGCCGAACAGGGCCAGGGCCGCGATATAGCCGGCCGCGTCCGGCAAGCCCGTGAAGAAGGTCTTGGAAATGACCTGGGCGAGGCTTCCGAAGATGAAGAAGTCGTACCATTCGAACGCGGTGCCGGCCGACGAGGCCGCCACGACGGTCCGCATCGACGCGCCGTCTTCCTGGGTCGTCTGGTCGGTCATGCTGTTCCCCCTGGAGCCGTTACGCCCTCTTCGGCGCCAGCCTTAGCGCGGTTCGTTCGCGGGGGAAACTCAGGCGACGGCGGTCTCTGAAAGCGGCCCTTCGTCGGCCAGGCGCAGGATCTCCGTGACCAGGGCCGTGGGTGAGATCGGCTTGGCGGCGACCCCGTTCATGCCGGCGGCCTGGTAGGTGGCGCGCTGGTGGGCCATGACATTGGCGGTCAGGGCGATGATCGGCGTCGCACCGGCGAGCCCCGGCAGGGCGCGGATCCGGCGCGCCGCCTCCAGCCCGTCGATCCCGGGCATCTGGACGTCCATCAGCACCAGGTCGAAGGCCCCGTCGCGCGTCGCTTCCACGCCAGACAGGCCATCGTCGGCCGTGTGAACCACCGCGCCCAGCTGTTGCAGGATCCGCGAGGCGACCAGCTGGTTGGTCGGATTGTCCTCGACCAGCAGGATCCGCAGACCCGCCAGGATATCGGGGGCGGCCTGCGGCGCCGCCGACGGGGCGGCGGAGGCCGGGGCGGCGATGGTCAGGGTGAAGCGCGATCCGACGCCCGGTTGCGACTGGAAAGCAACCTCGCCGCCCAGCATCTGGGCCAGCCGGCGGGTGATCGCCAGACCCAGGCCCGAGCCGCCAAAGCGCCGGGTGGTGCTGGAGTCGCCCTGCTCGAACCGCTCGAAGAGGCGCGCCTGGACTTCAGTGGGAACGCCCACGCCGGTGTCGATGACATCAAAGGCGATCCGCGGCCCGCACGGCGCATCGACGCGACGCGCCCGCACCGTGACCGAACCTCGCAGGGTGAACTTCACGGCGTTGCCGATCAGATTGAACAGGGCCTGGCGCAGGCGCGTCGGATCGGTGCTGATCCAGCCCAGGTCGGGCGCGTCAATCTCCAGGGCAAGGCCCTTGTGTTCGGCCTGCCCCGCCATCAGCCGTCCGACGCCGCTCAGCAGCTCGCGGGGATCGACCGGCTCGTGATGAATTTCCAGCCTGCCAGCCTCGATGCGCGAGATGTCGATCACATCATCCAGCAGGGTCGACAGCATCTGGCCGCAGGCCAGGGCCTCGCCCAGCAGTTCGGAGGCGTCGCCCGGCAGCCCCTGGCGCTTGAGCAGATGCATGACGCCCAGCACGCCGTTCATCGGGGTGCGGATTTCGTGGCTCATATTGGCCAGGAACTGGGCCTTGGCCTCGCTGGCCGCCTGGGCCTCGCGCTCGGCCTCGACCAGGGCCAGCTCGGCCCGCTTGCGCTCGTCGATGTCCAGGATCAGGCCGAACGCCTTGCGGATGCGACCGGCCGTATCGCGGCGCACCTCGTGGAACACGCGCATCCAGCGAGCCTGGCCGTCGGCATCGAGGATGCGGACATCAAAAACCTGCGGGCCGCCCTGGCGCCAGACATGAGCCGTGGCCTTGAGGGTTTCGCGATCCTCGGGATGCAGCATCGGCCAGACGGCTTCGCGGACGTCCTCATAGACAATCCGCCGCCCCAGCATGCGGTGAAACTCAGGGGAGCCCCAGAAGGACTGGCCCACATGGTCGATCTCGTAGACGCCGGCCCGCGCCGCGCCCAGAGCGGTGCGCAGCCGGCGGGCATTGACCCGCGCCTCGCGCCGCGCGTCGGCCAGGGCGGTGACGTCGTCCATATAGGTGATGACGCCGACCACGGCGCCGGACGCGTCGCGCCAGGGCCGGGCCTCCCAGCGCAGGGTGTGTTCCATGCCCTCGGCGTCGCGAAGGCGATCTTCACGACGGGTGACGATCTCCCCGGACAGGGCGCGGGTCACGGCCGAGACGAACCGGCGGCGACCGCCCGTCGTCAGTTCCTGCAAAGACTTGCCGATCACATCGGCTTCCCTCGACTTGAAGACGTCGAGGAACCGGGGGCTGGCGAGGCGGAGCCGCAGGTCCAGGTCGTAGACCGCCACCGCGAAGGGCGCCTCCTCGACCAGCAGCCGGGCGCGTCGCTCGCTCCAGAGGGCCGCATCGCGGCTGCGCACCACGTCCGTGACGTTTTGCGAAATGCCCTTCAGCGTGAACAGACCACCGTCCAGCGGCTCGGCGCGGAAGGTCGAGCGCAGGGTGAACCACTGATCATCGCGACCGCGAAGCCGGAACTCCGCGACCCCGGGCTCACCCGTTGTGACGGACTGGTGGAAGGTGTCGAACACCGATTGGCGCTGATCGTCGTCGAGCCGCGCCAGAAAGGCGTCGGCGCAGTCCAGATCGGCCGACGACAGGCTGGTGGCCGTCAGGGCGTCGGGCGACCAGTCGATGCGCCCGGTCACGGGCTCGTAGGTCCACAGGCCGATGCCGGCCGCGTCGGCCAGGATCTCCTGGGTGCGGGTGGCGGTGACCTCGAGCGAGACGTCATGCAGCGTGCCGACCAGCTCGCCCCCCGGTCCCAGGTGTGAGCGCCCCTCCAGCCAGACCGAGCCGCCGTCCTTGCACAGCACCCGCAGTCGGTTGACCGCGAAGCCGGCCTCCCTGACGCGACGCGGGGTATCGATCAGTTCGCCATGGCTCTCGGCGTGGACGAACTTGATGCTGGGCTGGCCGACCAGGTCGTCAACCGACCAGCCCGTCAGGGCCGTCCACGCCGGGTTGACCACCGAAAAGCGGCCGTCGGGCGTGACGACCGCGAAAAGATCCTTGGCGTTCGCGAAAAACCAACGCGCCGCTTCCGCCTCGCCGAAGGGCGAAGGCGCGAGCGAGGGCGCGTCGGAAGACGAGGGCGAAGACATCAGGGCTCCGGAAGATCGCTAACGGATCGTGGGGGCCATTGGTAAACTTATGGTTGGCGTCGGACATCATTGTTCGCCGAGCGCGATATTCGACTTCGAGCTCAGACCTCCGCCCACTGGCGCAGCAGATTGTGATAGGTCCCGGTCAGGGCCAGGATCGACGGATCGGCCGGGCCCACGGCCTGGCTCAGACGCTGGATGGCGACGTCCATGTCCAGCAGCAGCGACCGGCGAAAATCCTCGCGCACCAGGCTCTGGATCCAGAAGAAGCTGGCCGTGCGGGTCCCCCGCGTCACCGGCGTCACGTGATGCAGGCTGGAGGCCGGATAAAGGATCATGTCGCCGGCGCCCAGCTTGACCGAATGGCTGCCATACAGGTCGTCGACCACCAGTTCGCCGCCGTCATAGTCCTCGGGTTCGGACAGGAACAGCGTCGCCGACAGGTCGGTGCGCAGGGTCTGGCCGGTGACCGGATCGCGGCGCACCGAATTGTCGATGTGATCGCCAAAGCCCATGCCCTGGCCGTAGCGGTTGAACATCGGCGACAGGATGGTGCGCGGCAGGGCGGCCGAGACAAACAGCGGATTGCGCTCCAGCGCCGCCAGGATGGCGGCGCCCACGGCCTTGGCGGCCTCGCCGGTCTGCGGCAGCTGCTGGTTCTGCTTGGCCAGGGCCGCCTGGAAGCCCGAGGTGATGTTGCCATCCGCCCAGGGCGCGGCGTCCATGATCGCCCGGCACTGCGCGACCTCGGCTTTGGTCAGCACTTGCGGAATCTGCAGCATCATCAGGCGGAAACCCAAGGCCCGAAGATTGAAGCGCCCCGTCCGGCGCGGGCCTGCCGGACGGGGCGGACGTCAAGACGAGAGGGGAGTCTCAATACTTGACGTTGAGGGTCAGCATCGCCTGGCGGGCCGGCGCCGGATCGGCGTGGTGGACACCATTGGTGCGCAGGATATAGCGCTCGTCCGTCAGGTTCTGGACGTTCAGCTGCAGGTCGATCTTGTCGCTGACCGCCCACGAGGCGAAGGCGTCATAGCGGGTATAGGCCGGCGCATAGACCTTGTTGGCCCCACCGCCCGCGCCGCCCTGGTTGCCGCCGAAGCTGTCGGAGACATAGTAGGCGCCGCCGCCCAGCGCGATCTTGCGGGTCACGCGATAGGTCGAGAACAGGCTGAAGCTGTGCTCGGGCGTGTTGGCCAGGGAATCGCCCTGGTTGACGTTGTTATAGGCGCCGCGCACCAGTTCGCTATCCATATAGGTATAGCCGCCAAACACCTGCCACTTGGGGGTCAGGTTGCCCGAGGCGCCCAGCTCCACACCCTGAACGCGGGTCTCGCCGACCTGGGCGTAGAGGCCCGCCTCGATCTGGATCTGGGCGTTCTTGCGCTCGGTGCGGAACACCGCGCCCGACAGGGCCAGGGTGTCGTTGAACAGGTTCCACTTGGCGCCCAGCTCGTAGCTGGTGGTGTCCTCCGGCTTCAGCTGGGTGGTGGCCAGATTGCCCGTGCCCACCGAACCCGAGGTGCTCTGGTCGCCGCCGGCGATGCCCGGAGGCGTCGAGGACGTTGAATAGGAGGTGTAGAGGCTGCTGGACGGCGTCGGCTTGTAAACCAGGCCGATCTGATAGTTGAAGAAGTCCCAGCTGGCCTTGGCCACGCCGGTATAGGTGACGCCGGTGATGACGCCGTTGGCGCTGGTGGCTGAAACGTTCAGGCCGCTGGTCGAATAGTCGTCATAGCGCGCGCCCAGATTGACCAGCAGCTTGTCGGTCAGGCTGATGGTGTCGAACGCATAGATCGCGGCGGTCTTGGTCACCGTGCGGGCCAAGGGCGCGCGGGTGATGATCCCCGTCCAGGCGTCGCCCGGATTGGGGGCGTAGAGACGTGTGCAGTCGCCAATGCCGGCCGTGGTCGCGTTGTTGGTGAAGCCCGTCGGGCAGGCCGAGCCGGACGTGGTGTAGATCACGTAGCTGGCGTTCTCATTGACCTCGCGCGACAGCTCGACGCCGACATTGAAGGCGTTCTGGATCGAGCCGACATTGAACTTGCCGGTGAAGTCGGTGACCGCCGCGATCGTGGTGGCGGGGTTGTAGCGGGCCTTGGTGCCGCGCTTCATCCACCATTCGCCGGCCACGAACTGCGCCGCGCCGCCATCGCCCGGATTGGAGACGATGTAGTCATTGATGGTCTTCGAGTAGCGGACCGCCTGGCGAACCGAGAAGTCGTCATTGATCTGGTGGTTGACCACCAGGGTGGCGATATCGGCCTTGGTCTTCATGAAGTCGCGCGCCGACAGGCCATAATAGGCGTCGGGGGACACATCGAGGATGCCGTCGGCGGGACGCACGCGGCTGTCTGTCCCCGCCACGCCCCAGGTGCGCTTGGAGGCCAGAGGGATGCCGTAGTCGGGGTCCTGCTCGGTATCCAGGTGGTAGTAGCTGGCCGTCACCTGGGTGTCGGTTCCGATGCCAAAGGCCAGCGACGGGGCGACGCCCCAGCGCTTGAAGTCGACGCTGTCGCGGCCCGGCGTGTCGCCCTGCGTATACATCAGGTTCAGGCGGAACGCCGCCGTCTCGCCAAAGGCGTAGTTGGCGTCGGCCGTCCCGCGCACATAGGCGTCGGTGCCGCCGGCGATCGAACCGCGCATGAAGCTGACCGGCTTGGGCGACTTGGAGCCCAGATTGATGCTGCCGCCGCCCGAGCCCCGGCCGCTGTAGACCGAGTCCGGACCCTTGATGACCTCGACCTGTTCCAGGTTGAAGACTTCGCGGGTCTGGCCGCCGGCGTCGCGGATGCCGTCGACGAAGACGTTGTTGCCCGAGGCCTGACCCCGGATGAACGGCCGGTCAGCCAAAGGCTGACCCCCCTCCCCGGCCCCGAAGGTGATGCCCGGCGAGGTGCGCAGGATGTCCTGCAGCGAGGTGGCGGCGGTCTGCTCGATGATCTTGCTGGAGATCACCGTGATCGAGCGCGGCGTATCGACCAGCGGGGCGGTATATTTGCCCGACTGGACGTCGGTGGCCTTCTTGCCGTCGACCTTGACGCCCGAGACCTCGGTGGCGTCGGCGGTCGAGGCCGCGGCCGTCGTCATCGGCGCGTCAACCTCGGCGGCCTGGGCCAGGCCCGCGCCAAGGGTCAGGCCGGCGACGCCAGCGACAGCGGCCGCGCCGAGCGCGCGACGTTGGCGGCTGACAATCCCGCCCGTGCCAGGCCCGCCCATGTTGGGGCCGCGAGTGTTCGAGTTACGCATAAGAAATCCTGTCCCCAGCGGGGCGACGATCCCTCGTGGCCCCTCCTGATATTGCGAGGCGTTCTTAGCGGCGCCATTTAGATGACGCAATGATAATCATTCTCAAATGATGCGGAGATGTGAAGGCGCCAGCCCCCTGCGGGCGCGGCGCGGCGGCCTCACGCGAATTTCGCTGAGTTATCGCTTCCGTGTTTCGGGGCCGACCGTCGCCAGCAGTCTAAGGCGTTGGCGGCTTGGCGCCCGCGACGGGAGAAAGACTCTACAGCTTCAGCAGATCCTCGATCGCCGACCTTGCCGCCGCGCCCAGCTCCGGATGGGCCAGGGCCATGGCGACATTGGCCCGCAGCAGGCCGATCTTGTCGCCGCAGTCATAGGTCACGCCCTCGTATTCCAGAGCGTGGAAATCCTGCGCGCCCATCAGCTTCAGCATCGAGTCCGTCAGCTGGATCTCGTTGCCGGCGCCCTTCTCCTGGCTGGCCAGCAGATCGAAGATCTCCGGTTGAAGGATGTAGCGGCCGCTGATGAACAGGTTCGAGGGCTCGGTCCCCTTGGCCGGCTTTTCGACCATGCCGGTCATGCGGTTCAGGCGGCCATCCTGGCCGTCCAGCGCCACGATGCCGTACTGGTGGGCCTGGCCCGCCGGGCAGGGCTCGACCACGACGATATTGCCGCCGACCTGATCATAGGCCTCGATGGCCTGGGCCAGGGCCGAGGTCTTGGCGTGCATGACCATGTCGGGCAGCAGCACCGCGAACGGCTCGTCGCCGACGATGTCGCGGGCGCACCACACCGCGTGGCCAAGGCCCAGCGGAGCCATCTGGCGCACGAAGCTCATCTCGCCGGGCTTGGGCAGTTCGGCCAGCAGCTCATCCAGCATCTCGGTCTTGCCCTTGGCCGCCAGCGCGGCCTCCAGCTCGACGTGATGGTCGAAATAGTCCTCGATCGCGCCCTTGCCGCGACCGGTGACGAAGATGAAGTGCTCGATCCCCGCCGCGCGGGCCTCCGCCACGATGTAGGACAGGATCGGCCGGTCCACGACGTTCAGCAGTTCCTTCGGGGTGGTCTTGGTGCCCGGCAGAACGCGGGTGCCGAAACCGGCGACGGGAAGGACAGCCTTGCGGACGGGTTTCATGAGCGCCTCATGGTTTTCGCTGGGGAGGTTCTAGGGGGCGAAATCTCGAAAGGCCACCACCGTTCCGTGAAATCATGGCTGGCGCCGGGGTTCCGACGCGCGGAAGATTGATCTTCGCGCGGGGCCTGCTAGCTGAACCGCCAGATCAGTTCCGGAGCCTTCCCATGCATCGCCGCGCCCTTCTCACCCTCATGACCGCCGGAGCGGCCATCTCTCTTGCCGGCTGCGGCAGCAAGAAAGCCGCCGAGAATCTCGTGGCCGCCGACGCCTTCATGGCCAAGAACGCCAAGGAACCCGGCGTCGTCACCCTGCCCGAGGGCCTGCAATACAAGGTCGTCCGCTCGGGCCCGAACGGCGGCATGCATCCGACCCGCGCCGACGAGGTCAAGGTCCACTACGAGGGCAAACTGATCGATGGCACGGTGTTCGACAGCTCCTATGAGCGCGGCGCGCCCGCCTCGTTCCCTCTGGATGGGCTGGTGCCCGCCTGGATCATCGCCCTGCAGCGCATGAAGGCCGGCGACGAGTGGATCCTGTATGTGCCGCCGGCCCTGGGCTATGGCGCCCAGGACAAGGGCCCCATCCCCGGCAACAGCGTGATGATCTTCCGCATCGAGCTGATCGACGTGCTGCGCGCGCCGACCGGCGTTCCGAAAGGCTAGACCGACCGCGGCGGGTAGCCCTTCTCGCGCAGGGCGTCGATGATTTCCTGGGTGTGCTGGGCGTCGCGGGTTTCGATGGTGATGTCGAACTCCGCGCCCTTGGCCGGCACGTCCAGGGCCAGGCGGTTGTGGTTGACCTCGATGATGTTGGCGCCCATCACGCCGATCACATTGGCCACGGTCGACAGCAGGCCCGGGCGGTCGTCGCCGACGATGCGCAGGGACACCAGCCGCTGGGCGCGGACCAGTTCGCGGGTCAGCACCGAGGCCAGCAGGCGGGTGTCGATATTACCGCCGCACAGGATCAGGCCGCACTTCTTGCCCCGGAAGCGTTCCGGATAGGCCAGCAGCGCCGCCAGCGAGGCCGCCCCGGCGCCTTCAGCAATGGTCTTTTCGACGTTGCAGTAGAGGGCCACCGCCTGCTCGATATGCGGCTCTTCCAGCAGCAGCACGTCGTCGATCAGCGGGCGGGCGACGCCATAGGTCAGCTCGCCCACGGTCTTGACCGCCACGCCCTCGGCGATGGTCTGGCCGCCGCAATGGGCGGTCATGCCGCGCATCTTGGCGGTGAAGGACGGATACATCGCCGGCTCGCAGCCGATGATGCGGATATCGGGCTTCAGGGCCTTGGCCGCCGTGGCCACGCCGCTGATGAGGCCGCCGCCGCCGATCGGCACGGGCAGCACTTCAAGGTCGGGCGCGTCTTCCAGCATTTCCAGGGCGATGGTGCCCTGGCCAGCCATGATGTCGTAATCGTCGAACGGGTGGACGAAGGTCAGGCCCTGCTCCTCGCGCAGCTTCAGCGCGTGAGCGTTGGCGTCATCATAGCTTTCGCCCTCGATGATCACCGTCGCGCCGAAGTCGCGGGTGTGCTGCACCTTCACGAACGGCGTGGTCTTGGGCATGACGATGGTCACGGGCACGCCCAGGCGGGCGCCGTGATAGGCCAGGCCCTGGGCATGGTTGCCGGCGCTGGCGGCGATGACGCCCTTGGCCTTCTGGGCGTCGGACAGCAGCATCAGTTTATTGAGCGCCCCGCGCTCCTTGTAGGCGGCCGTGAACTGCAGGTTCTCGAACTTCACCCACACCTCGGCGCCGGTAATCTTCGACAGGGTCTTGGAATAGCGGCACGGGGTGCGCTCGATATGGCCCTTGAGGCGGCCGGCGGCGGCCTGGATGGCGGCGAGGTCGAGAGTCATGGGCTACCTGTCTGGACGCGGAACAACAGCGGGCGAGGTGGGGCGTCCGGGCGCGTCTAGCACATTCGATCCGGGCTCCGCACGCCTTGCCGCGCCTCACGGAGCCCGGTCGAGCAGATCGGCGATGGCCGTCCAGGCTTGCGGTTCGGTGAGCATTGGCGCGTGACCGACGCCAGGAACCTCGACCACCGCCATGTCGGGCGCGGCGGCGCACATTCGTTCCACGATCGGCGGGTCGATCAGGTCGGAAATGCCGCCCCGCACCAGCAGCACGTCCCGGTCCTTGGTCAGGGCGCGGAACAGCGGATACATGTCCGGGGCCAGGGCCGAGGCGCCCGTCTTGTCGGCGGCGTCCTTGGCGGCGGCGGCGGCCGCCTTGATCGGCGCCGAGATGTCTGGATCGCAAGCGAGGACAAAACCACCGTCCTTCGCGTCGAAGAACCGGCGGGCGAACCGGTCCCAGTCGGCGTCGCCATAGGCAGGGAAGGCCGCCTGGTTGATGCGGCGGGCATAGTCCACGGCCTCGGGCCAGGTTTCGAACCGGCTGGCCCCGCCGGCATAGGCGGCGATGCGGGCCAGGCCCACGGGCGACAGTTCGGGGCCGACATCGTTCAGCACAACGGCCGCGATGGCTTCCGGCTTGAACGAGGCCAGCACCATGGTGATCAGACCGCCCATGCTGGTGCCGACAAACACCGCGCGCTCGATCCCGGTTGCGGCCAGCAGGGCCACGATGTCGCCGGCATAGGTTCCGGGATGATAGTTCAGCGGCTGCGGATCCCAGGCCGACAGGCCTCGCCCGCGCACATCCACCGCCAGGACCCGGCGGCCCGTGGCGGCGATCTGCGGGGCCAGGTCCTCGAAGTCGCGGGCGTTGCGGGTCAGGCCGTGGATGCAGATCACCGGCAGGCCGGTGGGCTCGCCGCCAACAACGCCCATTGGCGCGTAGTCGCGGGCGTGCAGCGGCAGGCCTTCGCCGGAGGTCCAGAAGAGGTCGGTGAAGCCGGTCATGCGAGGTCCCTGTGAGCAAGTCCTCCCCCTGGCGGGGGAGGTGTCGGCGAAGCCGACGGAGGGGGAAGTCGCGGCTCATTCATTGCCGACTTCCCCCTCCGACCTTCGGTCGCCTCCCCCCTCAGGGGGAGGATTTTAGCCCCCGTAAACGAACGGCGAGTCGATCTCGGCGAGCAGCGGCGCGGCTTCATCGCGCGCATTGGCGCCGATCTGCGCATTGGGGATCGTCCAGTCGATGCCGATGGCCGGGTCGCTCCAGCGCACGCCGCCCTCGGCCGAGGGGGTGTAGTAATCGGTGCACTTGTAGAGCACCTCGCAGGCGTCGGTCAGGGTGCAGTAGCCATGGGCGAAGCCCTGGGGCACCAGCAGCTGCTGGCGGTTTTCGGCCGACAGCTCGGCGCCTACCCACTGGCCATAGGTCGGCGAGCCTTTGCGGATATCCACGGCCACATCGAAGATCGCGCCGACCACGCAGCGCAGCAGCTTGTCCTGGGCGTGGGGCGGCTTTTGATAGTGCAGGCCGCGCTGGATGCCGCGCGTGGTCGAGCGCACATGGTTGTCCTGCACGAACGGCCGGGTGAAGCCGGCCTCCTCCAGCGCCGACTGACGGAAGGTCTCGGAAAACCAGCCGCGCTCGTCGCCATGGCGGGCGGGCGTGATAAGCAGGACCTCGGGAATCGCCAGGGGGGTGATTTTCATGACCGGAACTCTCTTGGGACAAGCTCGCCACCGATGCCGTCTGTGACCGCCGATGACAAGAGCGCGCCACGCATCAGCGTGATCATCGTCTCGTATGAGAGCGGTCCGACCCTGGAACGCTGCCTGGCGGGGCTGAAAGCCCAGACCTTCACAGATTTCGAGATCCTGCTGGTCGACAACGCCTCGACCGACGGCGCGCCGCAAGCGGCGGTGGCGGCCGATCCGGCGATCCGCTTTCTGGAGCCCGGCTCCAACCTGGGCTTCGCGGCCGGCAACAATCTGGCGGTGAAACAGGCGAGGGGCCGCTGGCTGGCCCTGCTCAATCCCGACGCCTATCCCGAGCCCGGCTGGCTGGCGGCGCTGATGGACGGCGCGGCCCGGCATCCGGACGTTCAGAGCTTCGCCTCGCTGCAGACCTCGGCGGACGATCCGGCCGTGCTGGACGGAGCCGGCGACAACATGACCTCGGCCGGCATCCCGTTCAGGGGCGGCTATGGCCGCAAGCTGCCGGCCAACTTGCCGGAGGGCGAGGTGTTCTCGTCCTGCGGCGCGGCCATGCTGATCGACCGGGCGCTGTTTACCGACCTCGGCGGCTTCGACGAGCGGTTCTTCTGCTACTGCGAGGACGTCGACCTGGGCTATCGCCTGCGGCTGACCGGCAGGACGACCCTGCTGCTGCCTGATGCGCGGGTGGCCCATGTGGGTTCGGCCAGCACGGGCGTGCGCTCGGACTTCGCCATCTTCCACGGCTCGCGCAACCGGGTCTGGACCTTCATCAAGAACACCCCGCCGCTGCTGCTGTGGCTGACCACGCCGCTGCATGTGGCGGTGACGGGCGCCCTGCTGCTGCTACACCTGCGCCGGGGCGACGCCGGGCCGGCGGTGCGGGGGATCCGGGCGGCGCTGGCCCAGCCGGCGCTCGGCGCGGTGCTAACCGACCGAAAGGCCGTTCAGGCGCGGCGAAAGGTTGGCTCAGGCTCGATCCTGCGCGTGATGTCGATCGACCCGGCCGCGTTCATCGGGCGGCGGTTCGTGATTCGGAAACCCAAGCTCTAATTTCCCGTCATCCCGCGACTTGTTCGCGGGACCCATGGTTCAGCTTTCACGTGAGAGCTCACTCTGCTCCGCACTTGCGGCGGACAGATGGGTCCCGCGAACAAGTCGCGGGATGACGGAGATTGGGTTGGTCTAGAGGGAAAGCTCCTCCACCAACCGCGCCATGAACGCCGCGCCGCGCTGCATCTGGGAGATCTCGACGAACTCGTCGGGCTGATGGGCCTGGTCGATCGAGCCCGGACCGCAGATCACCGTGGAAAACCCCGCCCCCTGGAACTGCCCGGCCTCGGCGGCATAGGGCACGACCCGCCCCGGCCCGTTGTCGCCGGCCATTCGGCGGGCGAAGGCCTCGGCGACGCCGTCGACTTCCGGCGCGAAGGCGGGCGTCAGCGAGCGGCGCTCGACCTTGACCCCAGCCTCGGGCGCGCGAGCCTTCAGTTCAAGATCCATGGCCGCCGCGCGCGCGAAGAACTCGGCCAGGATCGCCATCGGATCCATTCCCGGCGGGGTGCGCAGGTCGAAGATGAACACGCATTCGCGGGCCAGGATGTTGACGGCCGTACCGCCATTGACCTGGCCGATGGTCAGGGTCGCGCCCCTGGGGGTGAATGGCGAGGCAGGATCGGCTTCGCGCTCCAGCGTCTCGGACAGCTCGACCAGCCCGGCCATCAGCCGGATCGCCGCCATATTGGCCGAGACGCCCAGGTGAGTCAGACTGGAATGGGCCTCGCGGCCTGAAACCGTGATCCGGAACGACGCGATGCCCTTGTGGCCGCTGACGGCGACCATGTCGGTGGGCTCGCCCACCACCACCAGGGCGGGGCGCGGCAGATCACGGGCGATGACCTCGATCATGTCGGGCGCGCCCAGGCAGCCGACTTCCTCGTCATAGGAGAAGGCCAGGTGGACGGGACGGCTGAGCGTGGCGGCCGCCAGGTCCGGCGCGGCGGCCAGGGCCAGGGCCAGGAAGCCCTTCATGTCGCAGGTCCCGCGCCCGTAGAGCCGACCATCCTTCTGCGTCAGCACGAACGGATCGGTCGACCAGGGCTGGCCGTCGACCGGCACCACGTCGGTATGGCCCGACAGCACCACCCCGCCCTCGACCGCCGGGCCGATGGTGGCCAGAAGATTGGACTTGGTCCCGTCGGCGTTGGGCACGCGACGCGAGGGTACGTTCAGCTGGGCGAGGTAGCCTTCGACCCATTCGATCAGCTCGAGATTGGACAGGCGCGAGGTGGTGTCGAACGACACCAGCCTGGCCAGAAGCTCGATGGCGCGGTCGGACAGCGCTTCGGAAGAGGATGCCATGGGGCGAGCCTAGACCTGTCTCCCCGCCGCTGCCTAGCCGAACACGACCAGATCGCGACCACGCGTCCGCCCGGAGGCATGCCCGTGCGCAAACCCGGCGATTTTCCTCGCCCAGCGCGCGATTTCAGCCTCACGCGGTGCGGCGGGGCGCTTTTCTTCGCCGCGACAAGCCTCTAGAGGGAGCGGATCATGATCCTGACCCTCTCCTGCCCCGACCAGCGCGGCATCGTCGCCAAGGTGTCCGCCTTCCTGTTCGAGCGCGGCTGCAACATCCTCGACGCGCAGCAGTTCGACGACCAGGAGACCGGCCAGTTCTTCATGCGGGTGGTCTTCGACGCCGACGGCGCCGACCATCAGGCCCTGCGGGCCGACTTCACGGTGGTGGCGCAGGCCCTGTCGATGAAGTGGACCCTGCGCGACCGCTCCGACCGCTATCGGGTGATGATCCTGGCCAGCAAGTTCGACCACTGCCTGGCCGATCTGGTCTATCGCTGGAAGATCGGCGAACTGCCGATGGACATCGCCGGTATCGTCTCCAACCACCCCCCCGAAACCTACGCCCACGTCGACCTGACCGGCCTGCCCTTTCACCACCTGCCGGTGACCAGAGAGACCAAGTTCGAGCAGGAAGCCGAACTGTGGAAGCTGATCCAGGAGAGCAGGACCGACATCGTCGTCCTGGCCCGCTACATGCAGGTGCTGTCGGAGGGTCTGTCGGCCAAGTTGGCTGGGCGGTGCATCAACATCCACCACTCGTTCCTGCCGGGCTTCAAGGGCGCCAGGCCCTATCACCAGGCCCATGCGCGCGGCGTGAAGGTGATCGGCGCCTCTGCTCACTACGTGACCGGCGACCTGGATGAAGGCCCGATCATCGAGCAGGACGTCGAGCGGATCAGCCATCGCGACACCCCCGAGGACCTGATCCGCAAGGGCCGCGACATCGAGCGCCGCGTCCTGGCCCGGGCCCTACACTATCAGCTGGAAGACCGGGTGCTGCTGAATGGCCGCAAGACGGTGGTGTTCACCGACTAGGCCTATCCACAAGCCGGGTTGCGCGCGCGGGGATTTCTGAGCTACGGGGCGGGCTTAAGTCGTTTCCGGAACCCGGCATGTCTCGCAATCTTCGTATCATGGTCACCGGCGGCTGCGGCTTCATCGGCTCTGCGGTCTGCCGCTATCTGGCCGGCCTGGGCGACGCCGCGATCCTCAATTTCGACGCCATGACCTATGCGGCCTCCGAGACCAGCCTCGCCGACCTGCGCGGCCACAACAGCTATGCCTTCGTGAAGGGCGACGTGGCCGACGCCTCGGCGGTCGCCGAAGCCATCGCCGAGTTCAGACCCACCCACATCATGCATCTGGCGGCCGAGTCCCACGTGGACCGTTCGATCACCGGCCCGGGCGCCTTCATCCAGACCAATGTCATCGGCACATACGTGATGCTGCAGGCCGCGCTGGACTACTGGCGCACGCTGGACAGCACGGCGGCGGAGGCCTTCCGCTTCCACCACATCTCCACCGACGAGGTGTTTGGCAGCCTGGGCGCCGAGGGGCTGTTCTCCGAGACCACGCCCTATGACCCGCGCTCGCCCTATTCGGCGTCGAAGGCCTCGTCCGACCACATGGTCCGCGCCTGGCATCACACCTACGGCCTGCCGGTGGTGGTCTCCAACTGCTCCAACAATTACGGGCCCTATCACTTCCCCGAGAAGCTGATCCCGCTGGTCACGCTGAACGCCCTCGAGGGCAAGCCGCTGCCGGTCTATGGCAAGGGCGATAACATCCGCGACTGGCTCTATGTCGACGACCACGCCAAGGCGCTGGTGCTGATCGCCACGAAGGGCAAGGTCGGCGAGAGCTACAATGTTGGCGGCCGCAACGAGCGCACCAATCTGCAGGTGGTCGAGACCATCTGCGACATCCTTGATGAGCTGCGCCCCCAGCCGGACCTGAAGCGTCGCGACCTGATCACTTTCGTCACCGACCGTCCGGGCCACGACGCCCGCTACGCCATCGACGCGACCAAGCTGGAAAATGAGCTGGGCTGGAAGGCGGAAGAGAACTTCGACACCGGCCTGCGCAAGACCGTCGAATGGTACCTGGCCCGCGAGGACTGGTGGCGGCCGCTACGCGAGCGCTATGACGGCCAGCGCCTGGGCCTGAAGACCGCCTGATGGCTCCTCCGCGCATCGCCCTGTTCGGGGCCAATGGCCAGCTGGGCCAGGACCTGTCGGCCATCGCCGCGTCGCGCGGCCTGACCCTGATCGCCCTGCAGCGCCCACAGTTCGACGCCACCGATCTGGCGGGCCTGGATGCGGCCCTGGCCGATCTCGATTTCGACGTCGCCATCAACAGCGTCGCCGTCACCCGCGTGGACGACTGCGAGAAGGACCCGGCCCCGGCCGTGGCCATCAACGCCCATTTCGCCGAGGCCCTGGCCAGGACCTGCGCCCGCAAGAAGGCCCGTCTGGTCCAGGTCTCGACCGACTATGTGTTCGGCGGCCAGGCCTCGCGCGAGCCCCTGGACGAGGATGCGACTCCGGCCCCGATCAATGTCTATGGCGAGACCAAACTGCAGGGCGAAACCCTGGCCCGGCAGGCCCATGATGACGTCATCGTCGCCCGCGTCGCCTCGCTGTTCGGCGTGGCCGGGGCCAGCGGCAAGGGCGGCAATTTCGTCGAGACCATGATCCGCTTCGGCCGCGAGCGCGGAGCCCTGAGGGTGGTCTCCGACCAGGTCATGTCGCCGACCGGCTCGTGGGACGCCGCCGAAGCCATCCTCGACCTGATCAGGGTCCAGGCGGACGCCGGCGTCTATCACGTGGTCAATTCCGGCCCGGCCAGCTGGCATGACTTCGCCAGCGCGATCATCAACCGCGCGGGGGTGGCCGCGACCGTCTCGCCGATCCCCACCGTCGAGTTTCCGACCCCGGCGCGCCGTCCGCCCTACAGCGTGTTGGCCAACGCCAAGGTCGAAAAGGCGCTGGGCCGATCCATGCCGTCGTGGCAAGACGCTCTGGACAGATATCTGGAAGCCAAGGGCCATCGCCAGAGTGACCCGGGCCGCGCGGGGCAGTAGAGGTAATATTCCAATGAAGGGCATCATCCTGGCGGGCGGATCGGGCACCCGACTGCATCCGGTGACCAAGGGCGTCAGCAAGCAACTGCTGCCGGTCTACGACAAGCCGATGATCTATTACCCGATCTCGATCCTGATGATGGCGGGCATCCGCGACATCATGATCATCAGCACGCCCCGCGACCTGCCGCTGTTCCAGGGTCTGCTGGGCGATGGCTCCGATTGGGGCGTCAACTTCGTCTATGCCGAGCAGCCCGAGCCCACCGGCCTGGCCGACGCCTATCGCATCGGCGCCGAGTTTGTCGGCAATGGCCCCTCGACCCTGATCCTGGGCGACAACCTGTTCTACGGCGCCGGCATGGGCCGGATGCTGGAAGGCGCGGCGACCCGCGCCCAGAACGGCGCCTCGGTCTTCGCCTATCTGGTCAAGGACCCCGAGCGCTATGGCGTGGTCGAGTTCGACGACGACAACCGCGCCGTCACCATCGAGGAAAAGCCGGCCCATCCGCGCTCGAACTGGGCGGTGACGGGCCTCTACATGTACGACAACAAGGTCGTCGACTACGCCCGCGACCTGAAGCCCTCGGCGCGCGGCGAGCTCGAGATCACCGACATCAACCGCCTCTATCTGGAGAGCGGCGCCCTGTCGGTCGAGCGCATGGGCCGGGGCTTTGCCTGGCTCGACACCGGCACCCACGACAGCCTGCTGGAAGCCTCTGAATTCGTGCGGGCCATCGAGCATCGCCAGGGCCTGAAGATCGGCTGTTGCGAGGAGGTCGCCTACCAGAACCGCTGGATCAACACCGACCAGCTCCTGGGCCTGGCGCACGAGCTGCAGAAGTCGCCCTACGGGGCCTATCTGCGGTCGCTGGCCGAGAGCTGAGCAGCGTTCCAGCCGCCTCGACCAGCCGCGCGCGACATCGCGATCGGCCTCTGGCCCAGGCCGCCCAACGGGCCTAAACACCCAGAAGAATCAGCGATGTCGCGCCGCCGGATGAGTTGTTCCCCAAGCTTCCAAGGCCTGTTAAGAAGGCGCCCGCTTCGATGGAGCGAGAAGCTGGGCCGCTTCGCCCGCCGCCAACCTGTTTGCGAGAGTTTCCGGATTTGTCTGCCGTCAACAGGAATGGCTTCTGAATGAGCCTCTTCGGAAGTTTCAAGGCCGCCGCGCTGGATCTGTACCGCGGCGTGCTCCTGACGCCTCTGTGGTGGCGGGTCAGCGTCGAGCAGACCGTGACGCGCTACCGGCGCAGCCTGCTGGGTCCGGTCTGGATGGCCAGCACCACCCTGGCCACGGCCTTCTCCCTGGCCATCGTGTTCGGCTCGATCTTCGGCGGCAATGCCGCTGACACCCTGCCCTTTATCATGATCGGCGTGGTCGGTTGGTCGATCACTGGCGGCATCCTGCCCGAGATCGCCAACACCTTCGTCAACGCCGCGGGCGTGATGCAGGTGCGCAACCTGCCATTGAGCTTTCACGCCTTCCAGCAGATGAGCAAGATCTTCATCAACTTCCTGCACCAGATCGTCGGGCTCTGGCTGGTCCTGATGCTGATGAAGCTGGCCGTGATCCCGCACTGGACCCTGCTGGTCAATCTGCCGATCGCCCTGCTGACCGGCCTGTTCGTCAGCATTCCGCTGGGCATGATCTCGGTGCGTTTCCGCGATATCAACTATATGGTGGGCTTCGTCGCCCAGAGCCTTTTTATGCTCACGCCAGTATTCTGGCGCCGATCACAGGTTCCCGAGACAATGCGCTGGATCGTCGACCTCAATCCATTTAGCCATATGCTTGAGATCGTCCGCCAGCCGTTGCTGGGCAATCCGGCGCCGATGCATGACCTGAACGCGTCACTGGCGTTTCTCGGCGTGGCGGCGGTGATAACGTTGGTCAGCCTCACCCTCGTCCGCACCCGCGTCGTGTTCTGGCTGTAAGCGACATGAACAGTTCCATCGAACTCACCGACGTCACGCTCGACTACAACCTCTACAGCGTGCGCGCCCAGTCGCTGCGCAACACCGTACTGAACATGGCCGTCGGCGGCCGCCTGATCCAGGCCGGCAAGGACGTCACCTATGTCCGGGCGCTGTCGAATGTCAGCCTCAAGCTGGAAGAAGGCGATCGCCTGGCCGTGATCGGCCACAACGGTTCGGGCAAGACCTCGCTGCTGAAGATCATTGCCGGCATCTATTCGCCAACCCAGGGCAAGGTGGACGTCCGTGGGCGGATAAGCTCGATGATCTCGATCACGGTCGGGCTCGATATCGAGGCCTCGGGTCTGGAGAACATCCGCAACCTGGCCATGATGCAGATGATGTCGGACCGCGAGATCAAGCGGCGCATGCCCTCCATCGTCGAGTTCTCTGGCCTGGGCGCTTTCGTGCACATGCCGCTGAAGACCTATTCGGCCGGCATGGTCGCGCGCCTGACCTTCTCGGTCGCCACCCAGGTGGACGCCGAGATCCTGATCATGGACGAGTGGATCAGCGCCGGCGACGCTGACTTCCAGAAGCGGGCAGCCGACCGTCTGAACAATATGGTCGACTCGGCCAAGATCGTTGTTCTGGCCACCCACGACTACACGCTGGCCGCCAAGGTCTGCAACAAGGTCATGACCATGGAATCGGGCGTGCCGACCTTCCTTGGGACCACCGAGGAATGGCTCGAGAGAAGCAGCGCCGCGTGAGCGAGCGGCTTCCCGCGCCCCGGAAGGCCATCGCGCCGGCCGGACCGCCCGGCCAGTTCTGGGCCCATGCCCCCGAGGCGGAAATGCTGTTTCGCCTGACCCGCGCCGAGCAGCCGACATTCGATGACGTTGCGTCGGTCCGCGTGAGTTTGAAGCTGCGGGCGCTGGAGGGTCAGGTCGAGGCGCCGAGCGTGCTGATAGACTGGGGGGATGGGCTGGCGCTGGCGACACCCGTGACGCTAAAGCGACTTGGCGACGATACCTATGCCGTCGTGGTCCATACCAACGCAGGCGCGCTCCGCCAGATCGTGCTGCTGCCGTCACGCGCGCCGTGCCTCTTCGAACTCAGCGCGTTTCGGGTCGCCCCCGCGGCCGAGCCGTCGGCTGGCGCCCCAAGGCTGTCGGCGCCCCGCCGGTTGCTGCGCGCGGCGCTTCGCCGCCTCTCGCCCAACGCCGCGCGCGGAAGTCGGATCTTGCTCCGGACCCTGAGCGATCCAAAAAACACCGCGCGCCTGGCGCGCGACACAATAACCAACCGCCGCCAGGATCGCTGGCGGCGAGCCTACCAGCACGCCTTCAGTGTGGCGGATCGCGCCTTCGGCCCCCACTTCGCGGCGCCGGCCCTGGGTCCGCCGCCGCGCGCGGAGGATGCGCCCCGGGTGCTGGCCTTCTACCTGCCGCAGTACCACCCCTTCCCCGAAAATGATCAGTGGTGGGGCAAGGGCTTCACCGAGTGGACCAATGTCAGCAAGGCCACGCCTCAGTTCGTCGGCCACTACCAACCGCGCCTGCCCGGCGAGCTGGGCTTCTATGACCTGCGGGTGCCCGAGGTGCTGCGCGCCCAGGCCGTGATGGCCCGCAACGCCGGTGTCGACGCCTTCTGCTTCCACTACTACTGGTTCGGCAGAAAGCGCCTGCTGGAGCGCCCGCTCGACGCCTTCGTCGCTGATCCGGAAATCGACCTGCCGTTCGCCCTGTGCTGGGCCAACGAGAACTGGACGCGGCGCTGGGACGGCGACGAACAGGACGTCCTGATCGCGCAGAACCATTCGCCAGAAGACGATCTGGCCCTGCTCGACGACCTGGCCCGCTACATGGCCTCGCCGCGCTATGTGCGCGTGAGCGGCAAGCCGCTGCTGATCGTCTATCGCCCCGACACCCTGCCCGATGCGGCGGCCACGCTGGAGCGCTGGCGCAAACGCGCCCGCGAGCGCGGCATCGGCGAGCTGTTCATCCTGTGCACCAACGCCTTTGGCTATTCAGCCTACCAAGACGCCGGCTTCGACGGCCTGGTCGAGTTTCCGCCGCACGCCCTGCCAAGGGGCGAGATCACCGAGACGGTCGAGCGCCTCAACCTCGATTTCAGCGGCCGGGTCTATGACTACGACACTGTCGTCGAGAGGCGGATCACCGCCCTGGAAAGCCGCCAGGACGCCAGGATCTACCCCGGCGTCATGCCGTCCTGGGACAACGAAGCGCGCAAGCCGGGCTTCGGCAACATCTTTCACAATGTCACCCCGCAGCGCTTCCACGACTGGGCCGGCGCCGCCTTGGACTGCACGACGCGCCTGGCGGCGCCGGACGAGCGGCTGGTCTTCGTCAACGCCTGGAACGAATGGGGCGAGGGGGCCTATCTGGAGCCCGATCGCTGGCTGGGCCACGCCTCGGCCCAGGCCCTGCGCAACGCCGTGGCTAGCCGCGCCCCTACGCCGGCGCGCGACCATCCCGCCGTCGCCGCCTCGCGCCAGAGCCCCCGGATGCATGACGCGGTCATGCTGTTCCACATCTTCTACGCCGACCTGGTCGATGACCTGGCCCGACGCCTGACGCCGCTGCGCGAAAGTATGGACGTCATCATTACCTTCCCGGAGCAGTGGCCGGCTTCGGCGGTCGACGACCTGGCCAAGGCCGCGCCGGGCGCCGTGCTGGTTCCCATGCCCAATCGCGGACGCGACGTGGCGCCGTTTCTGGCCGCGCTGAAGATCGCCCGGGAACGGGGCCATACCGTTTTCTGCAAGGCCCATACGAAGAAGTCGCCGCACCGCTCCGATGGCGCGGCCTGGCGCGACCGGCTGCTGGACGGCCTGATGTCGGTCGACCGCGCGCAGGCGGCCCTGGCGCTGTTCGAACAGGACAGCCGGCTGGGCCTGCTGGCGCTGGAGAGCGACCGGATGCTGCTCGGCGAACCGGGCGTTATGACCCACAACGCCGAGGGCGTTGACCGGCTCTCGCGCCAGTTCAAGCTTCGCTGCGGCCCTGACACCGCCTTCCCGGCGGGCACGATGTTCTGGGGTCGCATCGCCGCGTTTGAGGCGCTGGCCGGCCAGGACTTGACCTTCGAGCCCGAACTGGGGCGGGTGGACGGCACCCTGGCCCACGCCTTTGAGCGCATCGTCGGCTGCCTGGTCGAAAAGGCCGGCTACCGCGTGCACTGGAGCCTGTAGGGCGCGGCTCGGTTTGCAGCCAATAAGCTTTGCCTTCCTGGGCCTTGTGCCCAGGAAGGCAGGATTTTTGGTTTGGTTGAAGGACTGAAAAGGGAGCGTGCTCTGCACACTCCCTCGCAATCAGATCAGCCCGCCGCGGCGGCCACGGCCTCGGCGGTGATGCCAAATTCCTTGTAGAGCCGCTCGAACGGGGCGCTGGCGCCAAAGCCGGTCATGCCGATGAAGGCGCCGTCCTCGCCGATGAAACGCTCCCAGCCCTGGCGGATGCCCGCCTCGACCGCGACGCGCTTGGCCGCCGTGCCGATGACGGCCTGGCGATAGGCGGCCGGCTGCTTTTCGAACAGCTCCCAGCAGGGAACCGAGACCACGCGGGTCGGCTTGCCCTGGCCCTGCAGGATGTCGCGAGCTGCGACAGCCACGCCAACCTCGGTGCCGGTGGCGAAGATCGTCACCGCCGCCTCGCCGCCTTCGGCGGCCAGCAGCTCATAGGCGCCCTTGGCCGACAGGTTCTGCTCGCCCGAGGCGCGCACGCCGACCGTCTTCTGGCGCGACAGGGCCATGACCGACGGCGTGGTGGTCTGCTCCAGGGCGATCTTCCAGCACTCGGCGGCTTCCACCGCGTCGCACGGACGGAAGACCAGCAGGTTGGGAATAGCGCGCAGGGAGGCGACGTGCTCGACCGGCTGGTGGGTGGGGCCATCCTCGCCCAGGCCGATGGAGTCGTGGGTCATCACGTGGATGACTTTCGCGCCCATCAGGGCCCCCAGGCGGATCGCCGCGCGGCTGTAGTCGGCAAACGCCAGGAAGGTGCCCGAATAGGGAATGACGCCGCCGTGCAGGGCCATGCCGTTCATCGCCGCGGCCATGCCGAACTCGCGCACGCCGTAATGGACGTAACGGCCGGCATAGTCGGGCGTGTCGAACGCCGTCATGCCCTTGACGAAGGTGTTGTTGGAGCCCGTCAGGTCGGCCGAGCCGCCGATCATTTCCGGGATCGACGGGATCAGGTGGTCCAGAGCCGCGCCGGAGTGGACGCGGGTGGCGTTGGCTGGCTTGGTCGCCGCCATGTTGGCGATGTGGGCGTCGACCGCCTCGAAGGCGCCGGTCGGCAGGGCGCCGGAGATGGCGCGCGTGAACTCGGCGGCGTGGGCCGAGGCCTTCAGGCCCGCTTCCCAGGCCTTGCGGACGCGGGCGCCGCGGCGGCCGACACTCTTCCAGGCCTTGGCGATGTCGTCCGGCACCGTGAACGGCGCGGCGTCCCAGCCCATGGCGACGCGCGAGGCGGCGATCTCGTTGTCGAACAGGGTGTAGCCGTGGCTGTGGGGGTCGCCTTCTTTCGGACCCGCGCCCTTCGAGATCAGCGTCTTGCACGCGATCATGGTCGGGCGGTCCTGCTTGGTGGCCCAGCGCAGGGCGGCGGCGATCTTGCCGTGGTCGTGGCCGTCGACGACCTTGACCGCCCAGCCGGCGGCCTTGAAGCGCATCACCTGGTCGCCGGTTTCGGAGATGGTGGCGACACCGTCGATGGTGGTGTTGTTGTCGTCGAACAGCACGGTCAGCTTGGACAGCTTCAGGCGGCCGGCGATGCTGATGGCCTCATGGCTGACGCCCTCCATCAGGCAGCCGTCGCCGGCGATCACCCAGGTACGGTGATCGACGATGTCGGAGCCGAAGCGCGCGGCGAGATGGGCCTCGGCCATGGCCATGCCGACGGCGGTGGCCAGGCCCTGGCCCAGCGGGCCGGTGGTGGTCTCGACGCCGGGGGTGTGGTGGACTTCCGGGTGGCCGGGGGTCAGCGATCCCCACTGACGGAAATTCTCGATCTCCTTCATCGTCATGGCCTTGAAGCCGGTCAGATGCAGCAGGGAATAGATCAGCATCGAGCCGTGGCCGGCCGACAGCACGAAGCGGTCGCGGTCGGCCCAGTCGGGCTTGCTGGCGTCGAACTTGAGGAACTTGCTCCACAGCACGGTGGCCACGTCGGCCATGCCCATCGGCATGCCCTGGTGTCCGGACTTGGCCTTGTGGACCGCATCCATGGAAAGGACGCGGATCGCGTCGGCCATTTTGATGGGCGAAACGGGCATGGGCGTTCGTCTTTGTTCGTTATGTTTTGCAGGGCTGCGCGGGCGCGAGGTCGCACGATGACCCCTTCGGGTCAAGGTTTGCAGGCGCTGGTCATCACGCTCCGGACACGTTATAGCTGGACGCAGACTTATGCTCAGTTTCAGCATAACCTCGAAAGGTCGCTCGCTTGACGAACCTCCCGTTCTTCTCGCCCTACCGCCACGGCTTCGTCCGCGTCGCCACGGCGGTGCCGAAGGTCAAGCTGGTCGATCCGGCCGCCAACGCCGCCAGCGTGCTCGACCTGGTCGGCCAGGCCGATGCGGCGGGCGTGGCGGTGCTGGTGTTCCCGGAGCTGGGCCTGACCGGCTATTCGATTGACGACCTGCTGCAGCAGGACGCCCTGCTGGACGCGGTGGAAGCCGCGATCGAGACCCTGGCCCGCGCCAGCGCCACCCTGGCCCCGCTGTTCGTCGTCGGCGCCCCGCTGCGCGTGGACGGCCGCCTCTACAACACCGCCGTCGCCATCCAGGGCGGCTCGGTGCGGGGCGTGATCCCCAAGAGCTTCCTGCCCAACTATCGTGAATTCTATGAGCGCCGCTGGTTCACGCCGGGCGCCGGCGTGGTCGGCAAGACCGTGACCCTGGCGGGCGAGCGCGTTCCATTCGGGACCGACATTCTCCTGCGCAGCGGCGGCCCATCGCCTTTCACGGTCGGCGTGGAAATCTGCGAGGACGTCTGGACGCCCACCCCGCCCAGCACCGCCCAGGCCATGGCCGGGGCCGAGATCCTGCTGAACCTGTCGGCCAGCAACATCACCATCGGCAAGTCCGAGACCCGCCGCCTGCTGTGCGCCAGCCAGTCCGCCCGGGCCATCGCCGCCTATGTCTATTCGGCGGCCGGGGCGGGCGAGAGCTCGACCGACGTCGCCTGGGACGGCCACGCCGACATCCACGAGATGGGCGCCCTGCTGGCCGAGACGCCGCGTTTCTCGACCACCGCCGTGATGGCCATGGCCGATGTCGATGTCGACCGTATCCGCCAGGAGCGCATGCGGGTGGTCAGCTTCGGCGACGCCGCGACCCTGGCGCCGAGCGCGTTCCGCATCGCGCCGTTCGACTTCACGCCGCCGGCCGGCGATCTGGCCCTGGCCCGCAACGTCGAGCGCTTCCCGTTCACGCCGTCCGATCCGGCCAGGCTGCGCGAGAACTGCTACGAGGCCTACAATATCCAGATCCAGGGCCTGGCCCGGCGGGTCGAGGCCTCGGGTCTGAAAAAGCTGGTGATCGGCATCTCCGGCGGGCTCGACTCGACCCACGCCCTGATCGTCGCCGCCAGGGCCATGGACCAGCTGGACCTGCCCCGCAGCAACATCCTGGCCTACACCCTGCCCGGCTTCGCGACCTCGGATCGCACGAAATCCAACGCCTGGAAGCTGATGAGGGCCATGGGCGTGACCGCCGACGAGATCGATATCCGTCCCGCCGCCGAGCAGATGCTGAAGGACCTCGATCACCCCTATTCGCGGGGCGAGCCGGTCTATGACGTGACCTTCGAGAACATCCAGGCGGGCCTGCGCACCGACTATCTCTTCCGCCTGGCCAACCACAACCACGGCATGGTGGTGGGCACCGGCGACCTGTCGGAACTGGCCCTGGGCTGGTGCACCTATGGCGTCGGCGACCAGATGAGCCACTACAATCCCAATTCGGGCGTGGCCAAGACCCTGATCCAGCACCTGATCCGCTTCGTCGCCGCCTCGGGCGACGTCGATGCGGCGACCGCCCACCTGCTGGAAGACATCCTCAATACCGAGATCTCGCCGGAACTGGTGCCGGGCGAGGTGACCCAGGCCACCGAGAGCTTCGTCGGCCCCTACGCCCTGCAGGACTTCAACCTCTACTACCTGACCCGCTACGGCATGAGCCCGTCCAAGATCGCCTTCCTGGCCTGGACCGCCTGGCATGACGCGGCGGCCGGCGCCTGGCCGGCGGGCGCGCCCGACGCCCAGCGCAAGGCCTATGACCTGCCGGAGATCAAGCGGTGGCTGGACCTGTTCCTGCGCCGGTTCTTCGCCAACCAGTTCAAGCGCTCGGCCATGCCCAATGGCCCGAAGATTTCCTCCGGCGGCGCCCTGTCGCCGCGCGGCGACTGGCGGATGCCGTCGGACGCGACCGCCGACATCTGGCTGGCGGAACTGCACGCCAATACGGCGATCTAGAAAGTTTCGGCCGTGTGCGGTTCGTCACGCGCGGTCGTTAAGAGACCCGTGCTAGTTGAGGCTTGAGACCCGGTGGGGGTCGATCGACCTTGGGGGACTTGTGAGCGCGATCTATCCGGTGATCCTGTGCGGCGGTTCGGGCACGC
>CAYRTE010000016.1:0-84115 GCA_964427205.1 uncultured Caulobacter sp. | reverse complement strand
AACCAGAACCTGTTCCGCGTCGCCAACGAACGCACGACCTTCGCCGAAGCCTTCGGCATGGCCGACCAGGTGCTGCACTCGGGCGTTCGCTCGATCACCGACCTGATGGTCCTGCCGGGCCTGATCAACCTCGACTTCGCCGATGTCCGCACGGTCATGACCGAAATGGGCAAGGCGATGATGGGCACCGGCGAGGGCACCGGCGAAGACCGCGCCCTGATGGCCGCCCAGAACGCCATCGCCAATCCGCTGCTGGACGAAGTGTCGCTGAAGGGCGCCAAGGCCGTGCTGGTCAACGTGACCGGCGGCATGGACATGACCCTGCTGGAAGTCGACGAAGCGGCCAACGCCATCTCCGACCAAGTCGATCCGGAAGCCAACATCATCTTCGGCGCCGCCTTCGATCCGTCGCTGGAAGGCGTGATCCGCGTCTCGGTGGTCGCCACCGGCATGGACGGCGCCTCGATCGCCCAGATCGAGCCCAAGCCCGTCGCCCGCAACACCACCACCGCGCCGCTGATCGCCGACACCACGCGTCAGGCCCCGCAGCCGGAGCCGGCCCGTCCGACCTCGCGCTATGAGGCCCGCCCGTTCGACCGTCCGGCCGCCCAGCCGACCTCGTACGCGCCCGAGCCGACCTATGCCGAGCCCGAGCCGGAAGTCGTGGCGCAGGCGCCGCAGGCTGATCTCTATTTCCAGGAACCCGTCGTGTCCGAGGCCGCCCCCGAGCCTCGCATCACCACCCCGGCTCCGCGCACCGTCACCCGGATCGTCGATCCGATGGTCGATGACGTTGAGGAAGCGCCGCTCTACACTGAGCAGCACTATGCTGATCGTCAGCCGCAGAAGTCCGGCGGCTGGATGAGCCTCTTCGGCGGCGGTCGTCAACGCGACTACCAACAGCCCGCGCCGCAACAGCACCCGCAGGCTCGATCGACCTCCAGCGCCCGTCCGGCCTCGCAGCCGCTCGAAGCGCAACAGATCGACGAAGGCGAGGATCTCGAGATCCCGTCGTTCCTGCGCCGCCTGGCCAACTGATCGGTTCGATCAGGGTTTGAGTTTCGAAGCGCCCGGGGTGAAAGCCTCGGGCGTTTTGCTGTTTGGGCGGAGACTCGCCCCCTCCTGGCTGCTTCGCAGCCGTCCTCCCCCGTAGGGGGAAGACGAAGTCGCACGGACCTCATCCTCCCCCTACGGGGGAGGAGCGCCGAAGGCGCGGAGGGGGCAAGTGGTAGCTAGATCACACAGAAGCCTGCTAGGTTGGCATATCCTGCCAGCCTTTCACCAAACCCGGTCACATGAAGCTCACCCGCGCCGATCGCAAGATCCTCGAAATCCTCCAGCAGGACGGCAAGATCTCGAACGTCGACCTGGCCGAGCGGGTGGGTCTGTCGCCCAGCCCCTGCCTGCGCAGGGTCAAGCAACTGGAGGCTTCGGGCCTGATCGCCGGCTATGTGGCCCTGCTGGATCGCCGCAAGGCCAAGCTGGACGTGCTGGCCTATGTCGAGGTCCAGGTCGACCGCCACACCGAGACGGCCGCCGAGGCGTTCCGCGAGGCCGTGTTGCGTGAGCCCGAGGTGGTCGGCTGCTACGTCATGACCGGCGGCTACGACTATCTGCTGAAGGTGGTGGTGCCCAATCTCGACGCCTATGCTGACTTCACCATGAAGCGCCTGCTCAAGATGCCCGCGGTCAAGGACATCCGCTCCAGCTTCGTGCTCGACACCATCAAGGATTCCACGGCGCTGCCGCTCGACTATCTGGATTAGACAAAGTGCGACATATTCAGCTGCGTTCCGGGATCTGATTGGCATTATCCGTCTGAAAGGGGGCTGGGGCCGGTCATGATCGACAGGTTCTGACTTCAGCTTCGCGCTACTTTTGCCGCTGTTCATTCGAGGAGCGGTTTCATGCTGGTTGTCGACCAGAAGCCCTTGGCTTCGGCCGTCCCGTCGCCCGTCCGCGCGGCGCTGGAAACCGTTCAGGCCTACAGGTCCGGCATGACGCTGGCCGAGGCTGGTCGTCGGGCGGGCCGCACCGATCTGTCCAAGCTGGCTAGCAACGAGAACCTGCTGGGCGCCAGCCCCACGGTGGCCGCCGCCGTGCAGTCGGCCCTGGCCTCGCCGGAGATCTATCCCGACCCCTATTGCGAAACGCTGCGCGACGCCCTGGGCTCGCGCCTGTCGATCGATCCGGCCCGCATCGTGGTGTCGCCGGGCTCGGAAGCCCTGATCGACTATCTGTTCCGCGCCGTGATCGCGCCGGGCGAGACGATCCTGATGTCGAGCCCGACCTTCCCGGCCTACGAGATCTTCGCCCGCTGCGCCGAGGCGACCATCGTGGACGTGCCGCGCCAGGCCAATTTCGACCTCGACGTCGAGGCCTTCAAGGTCGAGGCGGCCAAGGGGCCCAAGCTGTTGGTCCTGTGCACGCCCAACAACCCGACCGGCAACGCCCTGACCGGCGTCGACATCGGCGAGATCCTGGCGGTGACGCCGCGTTCGACGATGGTCTTCGTCGACGAGGCCTATCGGGAATATCACGAGGCCTTCAACACCTTCGCCCTGCTAGACGCCTGGGGCGGCCCGTGGGTGTCGGCGCGCACCTTCTCTAAGGCCTATGGCCTGGCCGGCATGCGGGTGGGCTACGGCATCGCCTCGTCGGCGCAGCTGGTCGGCTATCTGGACCGCCTGCGCCCGCCCTTCAACGTCACCTCGATCAGCCAGGCGGCGGCGCTTGCCGCCCTGGCGGACGCCGAGCATCTGCAGCGCACCGTCGCCCTGACCGTCGCCGAGCGCGGCCGGGTCGAGGCGACGCTGGACGCCATGGGCGTCGAGCACACCAAGAGCCAGGCCAACTTCGTGTTCCTGCGCACCCCGGCCGGCCCCGAGGCCACGACCGCGTGTTTGCTGCAGGAGGGCCTGATCATCCGTCCCACGCCCGTCGCCGGTGGCTGGGTTCGCATCACCATCGGCCGCCCCGCCGACAATGACCGCCTGATCGCCGCCTTGCCGGCCGCGCTAGCGCGCTGAGCTTCGGAGACCCGCACATGTCCATGACACCCGAAAATCCGCTGGGCCTCGACGGCTTCGAGTTCGTCGAGTTCACCAGCCCCGATCCGGCCGCGATGAAGGCGCTGTTCGAGGCCCTGGGTTTCGTGCCCGCCAGCACCCATCCGACCAAGGCCGTGACCCGCTACAAGCAGGGCCGCATCAACCTGCTGGTCAATGAGGAGACGACCGGTCAGGTCGCCGAGTTCCGCGCCGCCCATGGTCCGTCGGCCAATGGCATGGCCTTCCGTGTTCACGACGTAGAGGCGGCCTATGCCGAGGCGTTGAAGCGCGGGGCCGTCGCCGCCGACGCCAGCAAGACGGTGCTGGGCGAGGGCGCGCGGGTGCTGGAGGGCATCGGCGGCTCGATGCTGTATCTGGTCGAGCGCCATGGCGATCTGGGCACGATCTATGACGGCTGGGACCAGGTTCCGGGCGCGGCCCTGGCCGAGGCCAAGAACAATGTCGGCCTGGATCTGCTCGATCACCTGACCCACAACGTCAAGCGCGGCCAGATGCGCACCTGGTCGACCTTCTATCGCGATGTCTTCGGCTTCGAGGAGCAGAAGTATTTCGACATCAAGGGCCAGGCGACCGGCCTGTTCAGCCAGGCGATGATCGCCCCCGACAAGGCCATCCGTATTCCGCTGAACGAAAGCCAGGACGATCACAGCCAGATCGAGGAGTTCCTCCGCCAGTATAACGGCGAGGGCATCCAGCACCTGGCCCTGACCACGCCCGACATCTACGACACCGTCGAGAAGCTGCGCGCCCGGGGCGTCAAGCTGCAGGACACCATCGAGACCTATTACGAGTTGGTCGACAAGCGCGTGCCGGGCCATGGCGAGGACCTGGAGCGGCTGCGCAAGAACCGCATCCTGCTGGACGGCAATGTCGGCGAGGAAGGCCTGTTGCTGCAGATCTTCACCGAGAACCTGTTTGGCCCGATCTTCTTCGAGATCATCCAGCGCAAGGGCAACGAAGGTTTCGGCAACGGCAACTTCCAGGCCCTGTTCGAGAGCATCGAGCTGGATCAGATCCGCCGCGGCGTGATCACGGTCGAGGCCTGATACCCCTTTCTTGTCATCCCGGCCGAAGCGTAGCGTAGAGCCGGGACCCAGGGGGGGCTGGGCGAATGCGGTGCAACCGCCCCTGGGTCCCGGATAGCCTCTGCGAGGCTTCCAGGATGACAAGGTTAGTTGAAAGGCCTCGGGAACGCGCATGGACCTCCGCTACCAATCCGGCTTCGGCAATCACTTCGCCACCGAGGCTGTTCCCGGCGCCCTGCCGGTGGGCCAGAATTCGCCGCAGCAGGTTCCGTTCGGCCTCTATGCCGAGCAGCTTTCGGGAACGGCCTTCACCGCGCCCCGGCATGAGAACCGCCGCAGCTGGCTCTACCGCCTACGGCCCAGCGCTGGCCATGGCCGCCACGAGCCCTATGTTCAGCCGACCCTGGCCAGCGGACCGTTCGAAGGCCCCGTTACACCCGATCGTCTGCGCTGGGATCCCGTCGCGGTTCCGGCCGCGCCGACCGACTTCGTCGATGGCCTGCTGACCCTGGCCGGCAACGGCGACGTGGCGACCCAGGCGGGGATCGGCATCCATCTGTATCTCGCCAACGTCTCGATGCGGAACCGGGTGTTCCAGAACGCCGATGGCGAGCTGCTGATCGTGCCGCAGCAGGGCGTGCTGACCCTGGTCACCGAGCTAGGCGTCCTGACCGCCGGCCCCGGCGAGATCGCCCTGATCCCGCGCGGCGTGCGGTTCCGGGTGGAGGTCGACGGGCCTTCGCGCGGCTATGTCTGCGAAAACTATGGCGCGGCGTTCAAGCTGCCGGATCTAGGGCCAATCGGCTCGAACGGCCTGGCCAATCCGCGCGATTTTGAGACGCCCGTCGCCGCTTTCGAGGATATCGACGCCCCGACCGAAGTGATCCAGAAATTCCAGGGCGGCCTGTGGGCCAGCCTTTGGGATCACAGCCCGCTCGACGTGGTCGCCTGGCACGGCAATTTCGCGCCCTGCAAATATGATCTGAGCCGGTTCAACACGATCAATACGGTCAGCTTCGACCATCCGGACCCGTCGATCTTCACGGTGCTGACCTCGCCCAGCGAGATCCCCGGCACGGCCAATTGCGACTTCGTGATCTTCCCGCCGCGCTGGATGGTGGCAGAGCACACGTTCCGGCCGCCGTGGTTCCATCGCAACGTGATGAGCGAGTTCATGGGTCTGGTGCATGGCGCCTATGACGCCAAGGCCGGCGGTTTCTCGCCCGGCGGCGCCAGCCTGCACAACGCCATGAGCGATCACGGCCCCGATCTGGCCAGCTGGCAGGGCGCGGTGGCGGCCGATCTGAAGCCGCACAGGATCGAGAACACGATGGCCTTCATGTTCGAAAGCCGCTGGGTGATCCGCCCCACGCGATTTGCGCTGGAGCATTCGTCGCTTCAGGCGGACTATGACGCCTGCTGGTCGGGTTTTCCCAAGGCCGTCCTGCCATAACCATAACGATAAAGAGGAAGCGCCCATGAAGCTCGCGTCTCTCAAAGGCGGCCGCGACGGCCGGCTGGTGGTGGTCTCCAACGACCTGGCCTGGTTCACCGACGCGGCGACGATCGCGCCCACCCTGCAGGCGGCGCTGGATGACTGGGGACATTGCGAGCCTCTGTTGCGCGGCCTGGCCGAGAGCCTGGAGCACGGCGGCGTCCCCAAGGAGCGCTTTCACGAGCACGACGCCGCCAGCCCCTTGCCCCGCGCCTATCAGTGGCTGGACGGCAGCGCCTATGTGAACCACGTGCAACTGGTGCGCAAAGCGCGCGGCGCCGAGATGCCCGAAACCTTCTGGACCGATCCGCTGATGTACCAGGGCGCGTCCGACGGGTTCCTGGGTCCCCGCGACGAGATCCCGCTGGCGGACGCCGCCTGGGGCTGCGACCTGGAAGGCGAGATCGCCGTGATCGTCGGCGACGTGCCGCTGGGCGCGACCCGGGAGGAGGCGCGTGCCGCCATCCGTCTGGTTATGCTGTGCAACGACGTGTCCCTGCGCAACCTGATCCCGGCCGAGCTGGCCAAGGGGTTTGGCTTCGTGCAGTCCAAGCCGGCCAGCGCCTTCTCGCCGGTGGCGGTGACGCCGGCCCTGCTGGGCGACGCCTGGAAGAACGGCAAGCTGCACGGGCCTCTGCTGGTCAGCCTGAACGGTGAGGATTTCGGCCAGGCCGACGCCGGCGTCGACATGACCTTCGACTTCGGGACCCTGATCGCCCACGCCGCCAAGACCCGCCCGCTGTGCGCCGGCACCATCGTCGGCTCGGGCACGGTCAGCAATCGCGGCGTCGACGAGGGTCCGGGCAAGCCGGTGGCCGAGGGCGGCCTGGGCTATTCGTGCCTGGCAGAGCTGCGCACGGTCGAGACCCTGGCAAACGGCAAGGCCACGACGCCGTTCCTGCTGGGCGGTGACACCGTGCGCATCGAGATGAAGGACGCCAGGGGCCACACGATCTTCGGGGCCATCGAGCAGACGGTCGAGCGGGTTTGAGTCCGGACGGCGATCAGGTCGAGCCGGTCGGGCGGGTCTGGACAACGCGGGCCGGGATCGGTCTTGGCCCGCTGGACCTGATCGCCGGCGGCAAGGCCCGCAATTATGTCCTGCAGATCGGCGACAGGCGCTTCCATGGTTTCGTGGTGCGCAAGGGCGAGGCGGTGTTCGGCTATGTCGACCGCTGCCCGCATGCCGGCCTGCCGCTGGCCCAGACGCTGGATCAGTACCTGACCCCGGACGGCGGGCTGATCGCCTGCTCGTGGCATGGCGCGATGTTCACGGTGGAGGAGGGGACCTGCGTGGGCGGTCCGTGTGTGGGGGCGAAGCTCTCGCCCTGGCCGGTCGAAGTCCGCGAGGGGCGGATCTTCACCGCCTGACGTCGCAAAAAAGCTTGTCATCCCGGCCGCAGCGAAGCGGAGCGCCGGGACCCAGGGGCCGTTGCAATGCGGTTGCCCCTGGGTCCCGGATAGCCTCTGCGAGGCTTCCGGGATGACAAGTTGTTTTAGGCCTGGGCCACCGCCCGTTCCTTCATGTGCTTGACCATGCCGATGGCGGCCAGGGCGTAGTGCAGTCCGGCCCAGGCGTAGAAGCACAGCGACACGATGATGCCCTGCTGGCTGGCCAGGGCCAGGGTGGTGCGGCACTGGTCGGCCAGCTCGACGGGCGAGCCCTTGGGCGCGACGCCGCCGGGGCAACTGGCGGCGAAGCTGGCGCCGCTGTCGCCGCCGAACGATCCGATCAGCGAAGCGATCAGGCCGCCGGCGTCAGGCGTGTTGAAGTTGAATTGGGCCAGATGGTCGATCAGCCAGCCGGTGAAGACCGGTCCGCCGCCCAGGGCGATCAGGTTCAGGAAGAAGAACAGGATGGCCGTGGCCGTGGCCCGGCGACGGGGATCCACCGAGTTCTGAACCACGCCGAAGGTCGGGGCCAGATAGACATAGTGGAAGATGCCCGGGACCAGCAGGATCAGGGCCGTGGCCTGCCAGTTGGTCTGCAGATAGGCCAGGATATAGATCGGCGTGCAGATCAGCAGGCCCAGGGCGGGCGTCAGGGCGTACCACTTGGCGCTCTTCTTGCCGGCCCAGTCGCTGAGGAAGCCGCCCACCAGGGTGCCGACCCCGGCCGAGAAGCCGCCGATCAGGCCGGTGATCAGACCCACCTGCGCCAGGTCCAGGCCAAAGGCCCGTACGAAGTATGAGGGCACGAAGGCGCCCGAGCCATAGGAGCCGAACGAGGCGATGGTCACGCCCAGCACCATGTGCAGCACGGGCCACTTGCCAAACAGAACCTTGGTCACGGCCCACATTTCGCGGAACTCGTTGCCCATCGAGAAGACCGGCTTGGGCGGCTCGACCACCACGTCCTCGGCTTCCAGCGGGTGTTCCTTCATCTCGGAGTGACCGCGCGGCGGCTCCTTGACCACCATCTTGACGATGATCGCCAGGATGATGCCCGGCAGGCCGACGATCACGAAGGCCACGCGCCAGCTGAACTCCTGGGCCAGCCAGCCGCCGGCCACGGCGCCGAACATGGTGCCCAGCGGAATGCCGAACGAATAGATCGACAGGGCCGTGGCCCGCTGCTTGGGCGCGTAATAGTCGCTGATCAGCGAGTGGCTGGGCGGCGAGCAGCCGGCCTCGCCGATGCCGACCCCGAAGCGGTAGGCGGCCAGTTGGGCGAAGCTGGCGGCGCTGCCGCACAGGGCGGTAAAGCCCGACCAGATCACCAGTGACACCGAGATGATCGTCACCCGGTTCCAGCGTTCGGCTAGCCGCGCGATGGGGATGCCCAGCAGGGTGTAGAGCAGGGCGAAATACAGGCCCCCCAGCAGGCCCAGCTGCGTATCGGTCAGCTTCAGGTCGACCTTGATGGCCTGACCGATGGTGGCGATGATCGTGCGATCGATGAAATTGAAGGTGTAGGTGGCGAGCAAAAGCCCCAGCACCGTGGCCTTGTAGCCGTTGGAATACAGCGGTTTGGTACCGCCGGACGCAATCGCGTCTGCCATGCTGGCGCTCTCCCTTCAAACACTTGTTCTAATTCTTGGTCGACCATAGACGCAAGGGAAGCCGAAGCGCCAGAGGGGAATTGGGGGCGTCCTTCAAGGCTGCGCCCGGACACGACATCGCGACCTCGCGCTTTCGCTGCGAAGGTGACGGGAAGGGTCGCGGAGCGTCCGGACCACGTCCGGATGAGAGATAAAGAATACCGTTTCGACGAAGCCGTCCGCTCCGCGTGACCGGTTCACAAGAGCCTGCGCTTGGGCGGTATTGTGACGCCTCGTACGCTCCCAGCCCCAGACGGGCGGCGTGAATAGCGTTCACGCCGGACCGCGAGCCATTACGCCCGCCTGTCCCCGCTCGATCACACCCCGCCGCCGCAATGGTCGCTGGCCTTGCGCCCTTTCCCCGCGACGAGGTGGGAGCATTATGCGGCAGGTTTTCAGGGGGCTGCGTCGATTGTCCGGGCGCCCGTGTTGGCGCCCAGGAGCGTGACGCTCAAAAAAGCCCGTCATCCCGGGACTTGTTCCCGGGACCCATGGGTCGGCCGCACGGTCGGTGGATCATAAACCCCTTACGGCGCAACGGAACGATGGGTCCCGGGAACAAGTCCCGGGATGACGGGGATTGTATGCGAGGGCTCGTGATCTCCCCCTTCAGGGGGAGGATTTGCGCAGCCAATCCCCGTTCGTTCGCGGGGATAAGCTACCCCACCATCTCCTCGCGGATGGTCTTGCGGGCGGTCCAGAACAGGCCGAACGCCACCACGCCCAGCGAGGCCGACAGGATCAGCGCCCAGCGCACGCCCTCGGCCTCGCCCAGTCCGCCGGGCCCGGCCAGCACGTCGCTGAGCAGGCCCACGGCCACGGGGCCGATGCCCAGGCCGATCAGGTTGATGGTCAGCAGCAGCACCGCCGAGGCCGTGGCCCGCATGTGGGGTTCGACGATGCTCTGGGCCGTGGCGTAGACCGGGCCGTACCAGAGCGTGGCGAGCAGGGCGTTGATCGCCAGCAGGCCAATGGCGGCCATCGGGGCGTCCAGGCTCACAGCGGTGATGAAGATCGGAATGGTGACCAGCGAGGCGATGGCCGGCACGGTCACATAGGCCCGCAGGTCCTTGGCGCCCAGCCGGTCGGCCAGCAGCCCGCCCAGCCAGGCCCCGACCACCCCGGCCGTGCCGCCGATCAGGCCCAGGGCCAGCCCCAGGAAACCAGCCGACTTCAGGCCAAAGTTCGCGGCCAGCTGGGCAAGCTCCAGCCCGTGATTGCGGAAGAAGAACGAGGCGATGAACGGCGCGTAGCCATAGCCGATGAAGGCCTTGATCGAGGCCGCCAGCGCCACCAGCCAGAAGGTCTTCTTGGTGGCCAGAACCGCCAGGGCGGCGGCGAAGCTGATCTGCGAGGCGGCGCGCGCGGCGATGTCGGCGGCCAACTGGCGCCTCGGCTCGATCAGGGTGAAGGCGGCGATCAGGGCGAAGATCACCCCCGGCGCGCCGGCCACCATGAAGGCCACGCGCCAGCCATGGGCGTCGGCGACCAGGCCGCCCATGGCCATGCCGACCAGGGTGCCCAGCGGCGTACCGATCGAATAGAAGGCGATGGCGCTGGCCCGCTTTTCCTTGGGCACATAGTCGGTGATCAGCGAGTGGGCGGGCGGCGTGCAGCCGGCCTCGCCAACGCCCACGCCGATCCGCGCCAGGATCAGCTGCCAGAAGTTCTGGGTGAAGCCGCACAGTACGGTAAAGCCGCTCCAGACCGCCACCGACACGCCGATGATCATCGGCCGGTTCTTGGTCTCGGCCAGCCGGGCGATCGGGATGCCCAGCACGGTGTAGAAAATGGCGAAGGCCAGGCCGGTCATCATCCCCAGCTGCCAGTCGGCCAGGCCCAGGTCGCGCTTGATCGGCTCGGCCAGGATATTGACCACCTGCCGGTCCAGGAAGTTCAGGGTGTAGATGATCAGCAGCACCCAGAGGGCGTAGCGGCGATAGCCGGTCGAGACGGGGTTGATAACCGGCGACGGTGTGGCCGTTTCCGCCATGGACGCGCTCCCTCGAACATTTGTTCTAATTATTGTCGCCACCTTAGACGCAGGCTAATCGGAATGGCTACCCGCCATCTGCCGCTAGGGAACACGCGTCATGGAAATCGTCATCGGCACCCGCAAATGGTCCAGCTGGTCGATGCGCCCCTGGCTGGCGCTCAAGCACACCGGCGCGCCATTCACCGAAACCCTGATCCAGCTGCGCCAGGTCGGGCTGTCGGAAGAGATCGGCAAACACTCGCCCAGCAACCTGGTGCCGGTGCTGAAGGACGGCGATCTGGTGATCTGGGACTCGCTGGCGATCTGCGAATATCTGGCAGAGGCCTATCCTGACGCGGGCCTGTGGCCGAAGGACAAGGCCCTGCGCGCCCTGGGCCGGTCGGTGGCGGCCGAGATGCATTCGGGCTTCGGCGCGCTGCGCACCGAGTGCCCGATGGAGCTGGAAACCCGCGACAGGATCATCGACCTGTCCGAAGCTGCCCAGAAGGACATCCGCAAGATCGCGGCGCGCTGGAACCAGCTGCTGGAGCGCTCCGGCGGGCCGTTCCTGCTGGGCGCGTGGTCGATCGCGGACGCGTTCTACACGCCGGTGGCGACGCGGTTCGCGACCTATGGCGTGAAGTTGGGGGACTACGGCGATGCCGGGCCGGCGCAGGCCTATTGCGAGCGGCTCTTGCAGACGCCGGAGTATCTGGCGTGGGAGCGGGACGCGCTGGCGGAGTAGGGCGGAGTCCGCCCCACGGGCCGGCGAAGCCGGTCCCGAGGGGCGGGAATGGCGAGTCCTAGGCCTCGCGGCGGGCGCCGTGCACGACGTCGGCCAGGGTCATGATCGTGGCGTCGACGCGCTCGTGCGGATCGGTTCCGACCACCTTGCCCGTCAGCGCCTTGGACAGCTCTTCGCGCAGATGCCCCAGGGCCCGCGGCGGGGCGATCAGGATCAGGTCGTCGATGGCGTGGTCGCGGACGATGGCGTCCAGGCGCTGGGCCAGGTCCTTGACGAAGGCGTGCTCGGCCCGGTCGTTGGGGTCGCCTTCATGCGGGACGGGGCCGCGCGAATGGGCGTGGTGTTCCTTCAGCCCGGCCAGCCATTCGGGCCGATCGTGCAGCGGACCGTCGATCCGGGGTTGTTCCAGAAGGCGCGCTCGGTGGCCGTCAGCCACCACGACCAGGGTTTTTGCATCAGGGTTCATGGCGACACTCCATCGCGGTTACAGCGCGCAACATGCGCGCCGCACCAGGGCCGCCGATGATGTGGAGCAATCGTCCGTGGCGCCACATGATGTGGATCAATCGTGTCGCGGATCGACCTCGCATTTTGCAGTCTGGGGCGCCCTCTCTTGTCTCGATTCAAGGAGGAGGCGGGGTTTAGGTATTCACCCCCTCATGCGAACGCTCCAGGGCGCGCCTGTAGGCGTCGCGGCCGGTGGTGCGGGCGAGGTAGGCCTGTTCGGCGTCGCCGAGGGTGATCCCGCAGTTCCGCTGGCCCAGGTTCAGGGCGTAGGTCACCGAGATGTCAGCGGCGGTGAAAGCCTCGCCGGCGAGGTAGGGCGAGCTGGCAAGCCGTTGGCGGACCAGCTTCAGCCGCTTCTGGAACGCCTGCAGGCACCAGGTCGCGCCCCAGTTCGCCCGCTCGGCCTCCGGCGCGATGAAGCGGCTGACGACGACGGGCATCATCAGGGTCGCGAGGCCGGCTTCGCCCAGGTGCAGAAATTGCTGATAGGCGGGGAAGGTCGGATCCTGCGGCGCGGGCGCCAGCGGCGTCGGCCCATAGCGGGCCATCAGGTACTCCATGATCGCGATCGACTCGACCATGACGACGTCGCCGTCCTGGATCGCTGGAATGTAGTCGGCGGGATTGACCGCCAGGAACGCGGGGTCCTGCTCGGCGGCCAGCATGTCCACCTGCCGCACACGGTAGGGAAGGCCCATCTCCTCCAGCGCCCAGACCACCCGGATCGATCGCGAGGTCTGTCCGCCCCAAACGGTGATCATGCGCTGGCCCTTTCCTGGCGTGACTGAGGGTCAACCCTAGCATCGAGAGCTTCCACAATTCACGTCGCCTGCATTCGGCTCTGGGCTATGTCAGCCCGCCGCTTGAGCCTGCCCGCTTCGCGGCTCGCGCGGCTCAGAAATTGAAGCGAGCGCCGACCGTCGTACTGAGCGAGGAGTCGTGCAGGAAGCCGGCGGCCATGCCGCCCTCGACCTTGGAATACATGCCGCCTCCATAGAGGTTGAGACGAGAGGTGGCCTTGTAGGTCAGTGACAGCGAGGTCGCGACCAGCTGGCCGCTGCAGGCGGGGGATAGGGCGTCGCCGCAACCGTCGCCCCTGTAGCTGTTCTGGGAATAGAGGTAGAGCGCCGCGGCCGCGTCCAGCCGGGGATTGATCGCCCGCCGCGCGCCCGTCCAGACGATGTCCAGCACCTTGCGATGCGGATAGGCCGCATTGTTTACGACGCTGATCTGGTAGCCGCCGATCGTCTCGCGGCCCGCCAGGCGCGCCGTCTTGGGATTGCTGAACGCGATCCGCTCCCATCCCCCATAGAACTGGGTGGGCCCCGCCGAGTATCGGGCTTGCACGCCGTACGAGACGTTGTCGGAAATCGTGGCGGCCAGGGAGGTGGCGGGCGCTCCGGCGGCCAGGTGCGCGGCGCTGAGAGGTGAGGCCGATATCGCCCCGCGGGTCTGGTTGTAGATCGCGTCCACCGATAATCCGCGATAGTTGCCGCCAAGGTCGATCGCGAAGGCGCGCCGCGCGCCGCCTTCCGCGCCCCCTAGCTTGTAGAGGGCGGTCAGGCGATAGGGGCCGGACGAGTATCGGATCTTGAGGGCGCGATCGACCCGGGCGTCTTCGGTGGCCCCCATGCCGCCGGCCGTGCCCGAATAGCCGATGGGCGAGAAGGCGTAGGACGCGCATTGCGGATCATAGGCGATGATATTGTCCAGCATCAGCGCGTTCTGCCGGCCGAAGGTCAACGTCGCTCCCTGCTTCGAGGTGACGCCCACGAAGGCGACGCCCTGCAGAATCTGGCCGGCGCGACTGGAGTCGCCGTTCGAGGTTTGCTGGTCCAGGGCCACGCCATTGTTCTTGACCAAGGACCTGGGCCCGTCCGCAAGTCGACCTGACAGCGGCGAGAACCCGGTCTCGATCTGGAAGAGCAACGACAGGCCGTGACCGACTGGCGCGGTCCCCTTCAGGCCGAGCTTGGATTGGCTCAGGCCGTTGGGCGACAGGGCGAAGACCGCTCGATCGCTGTTCTTGGAGATCAGGTGCTCAAGGCCTTGCGGATAGTCGCCGTCCAGCGGTGTCCCGTGCGACTGATGGGTCAAGCCCGCGTCGAGGGTTCCATAGAGCGTGATGTTGTGTCGGGTGAGCCCCGGAGCGGGCGCCGCTGGGGGCAGGTCCGCCGCCTGTGCGACGGTGGAAAGTCCGCCGAAAGCGGCGATGAGCAAAATGGACCGCATGGATCTTATCCAGTTCGGCGGGCGCCGGGAAAATGAAGGGGAGCGTCGCGGCTGCGCCGCCAGAGCGGTTGATGGCGGGCCTGGCTAGGCCCGCAATCGGCGATGATCGGGCGCGGCGGCGACCTGGGCCCTCGCGTCACCAAGCTCGAAGCGGCCAACCATGTCCGCCAGTTCATTGGTCTCGCTTTTGAGCGAATGCACCGCGGCGGTGGCCTCTTCGACCATGGCCGCGTTCTGCTGGGTGTTCTGGTCGATCTGCAGCATGGCGATATTGATCTGGCTCAGGCCCTCGGACTGGTCGGCGGCGAGGCCGGCGATGCCGCTCATCAACACGTCGATTTCGTTCACCTTTCCCACGATGTCCTGCAGGGCGCCGCCCATGTCCCGCACCAGGGTGACGCCGTCGCCGATCTGTTGGGACGAAGCGTTGATCAGGATCTTGATCTCCTTGGCCGCTTCGGCCGAACGCTGGGCGAGCGCACGCACTTCCTGGGCGACGACCGCGAAGCCGCGGCCGGATTCGCCCGCCCGCGCGGCTTCAACGCCCGCGTTCAGGGCCAGGAGATTGGTCTGGAAGGCGATCTCGTCGATCACGCCGATGATCTGCTGGATCTGCTGCGACGATCCCTCGATCTGGCCCATGGCGGCCACCGCCTGATCGGCGACGGTTCCACTATACCGCGCCTGGTCCTGGGCCACGGTGACCGCGGCGCGAGCCTGGCGGGCGTCCTCTGCCGAGCGTCGCACGGTGTTTGTCAGTTCGCCCAGCGCCGCGGTCGTCTCTTCGAGGGTGGCGGCCTGTTGTTCGGTCCGGCGGGACAGATTGTCGGAGGCCGATGCGATGTCGTCGGCTCCGTGCTGGATGCCGTGGGCATTGTCGCGCACCGCCTTCATGGCGCCCGCCAGCTGCGCGAGCGCGGCGTTCAGATTCTCCCGCAGTTCGCCGTAGCCGCTCGGGAAATCATCGCTCAGCCGCACCGTCAGATCGCCCCCCGCCAACCGCCCCGCCACGGCGGTGACATCGGCGACGACGCGCTGCTGCACTTGCGCCGCCGCGCGGTCGGCGGCTTCGCGCAGCTGGCGATCGGCGGCGGCTTCGCCCCGCATGGCCTCCGCCTCGGTCTCCAGGCGTTCGCGATCAAGCGCCGCGGCGCGGAATATCTCCAGAGCGCGGGCCATCTCTCCCGTCTCATTGGCCAGATCGGTAAAGGGGACCTGGCTGCTCTTGTCACCCTCGGCCAGCCCGCTCATGCGCTGGGTCAAGGTCAGGATGGGACGGGTGATGGTCACGCCCAGCAGGGCCGCGCTCAGGCCGACGACCAGCAGCAGCGCGAGGCCGATGCCGGCAAGTTTCAGGGCGGCCATCCCGACGGCCGTGTTGATATCATCGACATAGACTCCGGTGCCGATCACCCATCCCCATGCGGGCATCAGACCGACGTACGAGACCTTTGGCTGCGGCTTATCGTGACCAGGCTTGGGCCACATATAGTCGACGAAGCCGGCGCCTCGCGTCTTGGCGACCTTCGTCATCTCGGCAAATAGCGCCTTGCCTGTCGGGTCGAGCTCCTTGGACACGTCCGTGCCATCCAGGGCCGGCTTGTTGGGGTGCATCACCATCCGAGTGTCGAGATCGGTGATCCAGAAGTATTCCTGGCCGCCATAGCGCATCGCCTTCAGCGCTCCCGCCGCGGCGTGCTTGGCGTCCGCCTCGCTCATGCGTCCGGCCTTGGCCTCATCGACATAGTGCTGGGCGAGGGACACCGCTGTTTCCACCTGGCTGCGGGTCTTGAGCGAAATATCCTCGTGCATGGCGGCCGAGAGGTTCAGCAAGCCGACGCCGATCGCCACGGTCAGGCCGATGCCCGCGAGCACCACCACCAATCGCAGGCGCGCCATGATCGACAGATTGCGAAACTTCAGCATGCTCATCACCCCTGATCCGGGCGCCAATACCGCGCGCACTGGAGGTGATGATTGCGGCCTTGGAATTAAGGTGAAGGCAACAATTCTGGCGAAATCGCCTATTGTTGAAGTATCTCTGCGCGACAAATCGCCACATTATCACAACTGTGCGGCCACAGATGAGTATGAATTTGATTTGTATTATTATTTATCGATTGAATTCAGCATGAGTAATGAGTTTCATTTGATAGTTCCGGATATATTAGTTGAGAATTTTGGCTAGTTTTGAAGTGATGACTTGGGGGAAGAATTCTGGTCAGGCCTGGACGATTCTTCAGGCGCCGATCATGAATTGCAGTAACTAAACGGCGTTTATACTTATGCTATCTCAGGGAAGGGTTGCTCTCCGTCAGAGTTCGGCCGCTCGTGCGGGCTCGGCGCTCACCCATCAGCAGGTCCGCGGTCGACTCTGGCGGCGAGCCTCGTCGGTTCCAGTGTGTTTCCGTGATTTCAGGGCGGGAATTCACAGGGACCGACACTCCCTGGCGGTTGCGGTCTGAAGGTCGGCTTACTGACAGGGCGCCTAGCGCGAAGTTCCACCCAAGCGGACGGTCGATTTTGACAAATCAACCCCTTCGTCATCCTGGATGCTCGCTGATGAAGTTGATGACATAATCGGCGAAAGCCGCTGGGCGCTCCAGGTACATAAGGTGTCCGCTCTGAGGCACAACGATCCGACGCGCGCCCGGGACTGCGGCCTCGATCGCCTTGGCTTGCTCTTGCACATCCTTGATGTCGACCGCACCCACCAGCACAAGCGTCGGCGCGCGAATCTCGCCCAGGCGCGGCCTGGCCACCGCGAGCGACTGCTCCTTAGTCCCGGCGGTGACATTGCCTGGATGGGCTCGCAGCAGATCCGCCACGCGTTTGCGTGGGGCGGTCGCGCCCTTGGTCAGGATGTAGGGGTCCTTCACGGCGCTGTTGACCGCGCCCAACTTGAACAGGACCAGCAACTTCAGGGTTCGCGCCAGAAAGCCGTAGGAAGCGTCGAAGCCGCTGAGCCAGGGGCCGACCAGCACCAAACGGTCGACCGCTTCGGGGTGGGCCAAGGCGAAATCCACAGCCACACCACTGCCGGAGGATGAGCCAACCAGGGTGGCGTGCGGCATGTCGACCGCCTTCATCAGCGCGGCTAGGTCCTCGGTCGGCTTGTAGGGGCCGGAGGACGCCGGCGACTCCCCATACCCGCGCCGATCGTAGCGAACGACCCGATAGCGTTGGCACAGCACGGGCCAGACGTCGTCATAGGCGGCCGAGTGCAGGATGCCGTCATGCAGCAACACGACCGCCTCGGGGCCCGCGCCGCATGTCTCGTAAGAGAGCTTGCCGCCGTCGACTTCAAGGACCCCTGCGCTGGCGGTCGTGCTTGTGGCGCAGAACAACAGACAGCCGGCCGCGATCGCCCGGACGGACGTTGAAAATCTCATCGATGATCTCCGGTTAGAGCGCCGTCAGCCGGCGCGTTTCAGTTCGTCGTGCTGGACGTCTGGCGGTTGCTCGGGTTGGTATTCGAGGATGTCGCCAGGTTGGCAGTTCAGATAGGTGCAGATCACTTCCAGCGTCTCGAACTTCAGCCCTTTCACCTTGCCGGATTTGAGCAGGGAAAGATTCGCGTCGGTAATCCCGATGGCGCGCGCCAGAACGTTGGAGCGCACCTTGCGACGCGCCAGCATTACGTCGAGCCGAAGGACGATGGGCATCAGACGAATGACTCCCGGTCTTCCTCGATCTCGCGGCCGACCTGCATCACCTGACCGATCACCAGCACAAGCAACCCCAGCACAAACGCCTGCAGGCTGGCCATGTGCGCCCAGTTCTTGTCAATCTCGTAGCCGGTGGCGCTGAGCGCCAGGTGGCAGAGGAAGGGCGACACGGCATAGGCGCAAAGCCAGCCGCCGATCGCGCCAAAGCGCACGGCGGCGGAGCGGGAAAACACCTCGCCGCTGGCATAGAGGCGAAACAGCGCTCGCAGACTCCAGAAGATCATCAGGATGGGGATCGCTCGCACGATGCCAACGACCACATAGACAAGACGGTGAACCAGCGGCAGCGAACCGAAGGCGACCGTATTGGCCGGAGCCTCGCCGATATAGCAGTTTTCTGGCCCAATCCGGACCAGTTCGCCGCGATAGAACAGCATGACGCCGATCGCAGTCACCAGGATCAGCGCCGAGAGTGAAAACAGACTGGTGAACAACCCGGCGATCCAGCCGCTGCCAATCCGCACCCGGCGCTGGGCAGCGCTTTCCGGCGGCTTCACGGGCGCCCGAACGCGCGACTGAAACTTCACGACCGTGGCCATGGCGTCCTCCATGACGCCATGCTCAATCAGAAAAAACTTTCTGTCAAACGATATGAATCGCGGCCGGAGCTTATGAGGCGCCGGGTCGGTCATCGGTTCCGAACAACGATCAGCGGGTCGCTATCAGCTCTGGCGGCCGGGATTTGCCAGCGTCGGTGGATTCCCTCATTATCAGGGCGGGAATGACGGGGGTATGGGGATGAGCCGCGCTCAATCCCCGTTCTTTCCAGAACAAACCTCAACCCGATCAGCAGCTTGTAAAAACTTGATCGCGCCAATCAGACGCGCTGAAACCGCCCGCATAATCACTCTCACCTGACGGCACGGGAAGGGCGTTCGGCCGGCGACCAGCGACGGCTGTCAGGGGTGATCGAGCGGGGCCAACGTTCGGGCCGAGGCCCGGCCAGAGGGATAACGATCACGCGGAGCGTCGGTCTTCGTCGAAACGGCATTCAACTATCCCATCCTCCGGGCGAGGCCCGGGCGCTCCGCGACCCTTCCCATTCCTTCAGCGGTGAGCCGCGTGAAGCGGACAAGCCGTGTCCCGCCGCGACCCATCGCCGCCCATTCACAATTAACCGGGATTCACCACGCCTCGCGACCCGGCCTTAACCAAGTCCCCCGCATCCTGCCCTGGCAAACGGGATTGGAAATGGACATGGCCCAGCACGTCGAAACCCTGGTGATCGGAGCCGGCCCGGCAGGTCTGACGACCGCTTACACCCTGGCGAAGGCCGGGCGGGGCGTGACCGTGCTGGAGATGGACCCGGTTTATGTGGGCGGCATCAGCCGCACCGTCGACTACAAGGGCTTCAAGTTCGACATCGGCGGCCACCGGTTCTTTTCCAAGTCAAAAGAGGTGGTCGATCTCTGGAACGAGATCCTGCCCGACGACTTCATCGACCGGCCGCGCCTGTCGCGCATCTACTACCGCGAGAAGTTCTACGCCTATCCGCTGAAGGCCTTCGAGGCCCTGGCCAATCTGGGGATCTGGACGGCCGCGCGCTGCATGGCCTCGTTCGGCTGGGCCAAGGCGCGTCCGATCAAGGACCCGACCACCTTCCACCAGTGGGTGCGCAACCAGTTCGGCGAGAAGCTGTTCTCGATCTTCTTCAAGACCTACACCGAGAAGGTGTGGGGCATGAGCTGCGACGAGATCTCGGCCGACTGGGCCAGCCAGCGCATCAAGGGCCTGGACCTGGCCGCCGCCATCATCGACGGCGTCAAACGCTCGCTGGGCGTCCGCGCAAAGGTCACGGCCGAGGGCGCGCCCAAGACCCTGATCGAAAGCTTCCGCTATCCCCGCAAGGGCCCCGGCATGATGTGGGAGGCCTGCGCCGACAAGATCCTGGCCCTGGGCGGCCAGCTGCGCATGGGCCGCAAGGTCGATGGCCTGCACTATGACAAGATCGCCAAGATCTGGACCGCCTCGGTCACCCGCGCCGACGGGACGGTCGAGATCTATACCGCCGACGACGTGGTCTCCTCGGCCCCGCTGCGCGAGCTGATGCAGGCGGTGTCGCCCACGCCGATCAGTCTGTTCCACGCCGGCGAGCTGATGTACCGCGACTTCATCACCGTGGTGCTGATCGGCAAGCCGCAGAAGGAACTGCCCGACAACTGGATCTATATCCACGACCCGTCGGTAAAGGTGGGCCGGGTGCAGAACTTCCGCTCTTGGTCGCCCGAGATGATCCCCGACGGCGTCTCGACGTGCCTGGGCCTCGAATATTTCTGCTTCGAGGGCGACGGTCTGTGGACCTCGAGCGACGAGGACCTGGTCGCCCAGGCCAAGCGCGAGATCGCCAAGATCGGCCTGATGAACCCCGACGAGGTCTATGACGCCTGCGTGGTGCGCCAGCACAAGGCCTATCCGGTCTATGACGACAGCTATGCCGAGCACATCAAGATGATCCGCCTGGACCTGAAGATGCACTTCCCGGGCCTGCATCTCGTCGGCCGCAACGGCATGCACAAATACAACAACCAGGACCACGCCATGATGACCGGCCTGCTGACGGCCGAGAACATCATCGCCGGCGAGACCGTCCACGACGTCTGGGAGGTCAACGAAGACGCCGAATATGGCGAGGCCGGCGTCTCGGGGGCTCGCGAGGCCCTGAGCAGCGTCCGCGCCGTGCCGCGCAAGGTCGCCGCCTGAGCATGAGCGGGCTGGTCGACCTCTGGCGCCGTCTGCCGGTCGGCTTTCGTGAGCTGGGCCTCTACGGCCTGGCCAGCGCGGCCGCCCTGGCGGTGGACTGGGGTCTGCTGCTGGCCCTGACCGGCCTTGGGTTGAACTATCTGCTCGCCGCCGCCATTGGCTTCTCGGCCGGCATCGCCGTGACCTACGGCCTGAGCGTTTCGGTGGTCTTCCGCCATCGCCTGATCGCCGACCGCAAGCGTGAGTTCGCCGGCTTTCTGGGCGTCGGCATCGCGGGCCTCGTCCTCACCCAACTGCTGATGGCCCTGTGGGTCGAGCGGCTGGGCATGGCGCCGGGGCTGGCCAAGATCCCGACGGCGGGACTGGTCTTCGTCTTCAACTTCACCGTCCGGCGGGCGCTGCTGTTCCGCGCGCCTCCCGCTTCGGCGTGAGCTTCGGGGGCTTGAGCGGGCAGGGAACATCCCGGATCGGCCGCTGGGCGTTCCTGGCGGTCGCCGCCGCGTTGCTGGCGCTCAGCCGCGTGCATCTGGGCCTGCGCCACGATGCCCGGCTCTATTTCGGCGACGCCCTGGCCCGGCTGGACCCGCAAGGCGTCGGCCGCGACGTGATCTTCGCCCATGACGGCCAGTTCGGGTTCAGCCTCTACACCCCGGTCCTGGCCTGGCTGGTGAAGGGCCTGGGCCTGGACACCGCCGTGCTGCTGGTCAGCGGTCTTGGCCTGATCGTCTGGCTGGCGGCCCTGCTGCTGCTGATGTCGCGCCTGCTGGCCGATCTGCCCGTCGTCTGGCGCCGCGCCGCGACCGTGCTGGTCATCGTGGTCGCGCCCTATTACGGGGCGCACGAAGTGTTCGCCTATGGCGAGGCCTTCGCTACGCCCCGCATCCTGGTCGAGGCCGTCGGCATGGCGGCCCTGGCCGCGTGGCTGTCTGACCGTCGATGGCTGGCGGGCGGCATGCTGGTCGCGGCCATGGCCCTGCATCCGATCATGGCCCTGTGCGGCCTGGCCGTTCTGTTCGTGGCCCTGTGCCTGGAAGACCGCCGCTGGCTGCTGGCCGGGCTTGTCGGCGCGGTGGTGCTGGCCATCGCGGCGGCCGCGGGCCTGCCGGTCGCCGACCGCCTGCTGATGGTCATGGACCCGGCGTGGCGGGCGATCAGCCAGGACCGCAGCCCCAACGTCTTCATCTCACTGTGGCCGGAAGAGGCCTGGGGGCGCCTGGTCGTTCAGGCCGTGACCCTGGGTCTGGCCGCGCGCTTGAGCCGGGGCCCCGCCCGCCGCCTGATGACCGCGGCCCTGGTCGCCGGACTGCTGGGCGTCGGCTTTGCCTGGGCGGCTGACCGCCTGTCGCTGGTGCTGCCGATCCAGATCCAGGCCTGGCGGACCCTGGCCCTGATGGCGATCCTGGCCGCAGCCGGTCTGGCGATCTGCGTGCGTGACCTATCAGGGCGCGGGCCGACCGGCGTCCTGGCCGTCTGCGCCCTGCTCGTCGGCTGGACCTATATCGGCTGGGGCGCCATCGCCGTGGTCGCCGCCGGGGTGGCGCTGGGCGCCGTCCTGATCGGCGACCGCGCCGCGTGGAGCGCGCCCCGACGCGCCTCGGGCGTGATGATCGTGCTGACCGGGCTTGTCCTGCTGGCCTGGATGCTGGTCTGGTTCAAGGCCCTGCGACAGGGCCTGGCCGTCCTGCCGGCAGGGCAGGGTTTTGGTCCCGCGCTGATCTGGAATACCGGACTGCCCGGCTGGATCGCGGCGGCCGTGGCCCTGGTCCTGGCGGCGCGGCCAACCCTGTTGAAACCGTGGTCGAGCGCGCTTGGCGCGGCCGCGTTGACCCTCCTGGCCCTGATGCTCTGGGACAGTCGCTCCGACTTCGCGCGGCAACGCAATTCCGCGCCTGATCCCGCCTTGCGGGCCATGCTGGCCGCACGGCCGGGCGAGATTCTGTGGCTGGCCGGGGATGTCGAGCCCTGGACCCTGGCGGGACGCGCCAGTTGGGCCAGCAAGTTGCAGGGCGCGGGGGTCGTGCTGTCGCGACCTCTGGCGATCGTTCTGGACGACCGAATCGATCGGCTGATCGCCGTCGGTCTGGTGGGCGAGGACTGGCGCGGGCCGTTCGGCTTCGCGCCATCGAGGCCAAGGGTTCCGACGCTGAAGCAGGTGTCAGCGCTGTGCGCGGGCGCCGACGCCCCGGCCTGGATCGTCGCGCCGCTGGCGCCCGGGGCGGCGCCGGATCCGGAGCTCGTGCGTGCGGTCTGGGTTCCGCGTGGGCCCTATGAACTGGACCTCGGCGGGCGGTGGTTCGTGGCCACGCGCTACGCGGTGATTCCCTGCGCGGGCCGTTGAGCCACGTCGCTGGAGCGATCTCGCAGCGCGTCGGGCGTGCGCAGCGACCGCGCGCTCCGGCAGACCAGATGCACGAACAGGTCGATCAGGCCGATGATGGCCGCGACCGCGAAAATTCCGGATATCATGATGATGACGAGGGTCGTCATGGATGCTCTCCCCAGCTGTGGGATTAACCGTGGCCCGGGCGTTTTGTTCCCCTGATAGCGCTCCCAAATCCATGCTGCGGCGCACCCTCTCTTGACAACGTTGTCACGTCTGGACGGAATGCCACGTCCCGCGAAGACGGACAGGGGAGTGAAACATGACAGGCTTGGGTTGCGGCGCGCAGTGGCGCGTCACGGTGAATGGATCGGCGCAAGCCCGGTCGCCGCGGAACGAGGTCTGACCGATGGCCAACGCAGCAACCGCCGTCCAGAAGGGCAAGGGCGTGGCCCTGGCTGTCGTCTATATCACCTGCCTGTTCTTCATCTGGGCCCTGGTCACCAACCTGCTGGACCCGCTGCTGAAGACCATGAAGACGGTCTTCACGCTGAGCCCTGTCGAAGCCAATCTGACGGGCTTCGCCTTCTTCATCGCCTACGGACTGATGTCGTTGCCCTCGGCGGCCCTGCTGTCGAAGATCGGTTACGCCAAGTCGGTGATGGTCGGCCTGGGCGGCATCGTCGCCGGCTGCTTCATCGCCATCGCGGCCGCCAAGCTGCACACCTATAGCCTGGTGCTGACGGCGCTGTTCGTGATGGCCTCGGGCATCACCCTGCTGCAGGTGGCCGCCAATCCGCTGATCGCTTCGCTGGGCAAGCCCGAGGACTCCTCGTTCCGGCTGAACCTGTCCCAGGCCTTCAACTCGCTGGGCGCGGCCTGCGGCCTGTGGTTCGGCGCCAACTTCCTGCTCAAGGGCGAGATCTTCGAGAAGGACATCGTCGTCACCCAGGCCATGCGCGAGCAGGCCCTCGGCTTCGTCTCGAACGTCTATCTGGCCATCGGCCTGGGCCTGGCCCTGTTCATCCTGATGATCTTCATGGTGCGCCAGCGGATCACCGACGCGGCCCCCAAGACCGGCAAGCTGGTCAGCCCGTTCACGGCCCTGACCTCCAAATGGGCCAATCTCGGCGCGATCGGCATCTTCCTCTATGTCGGCGCGGAGGTGGCGATCTCGTTGAACCTGCTGCTGTTCCTGGAACAGACCCACATCCTCAACATCTCGGCCGAACAGGCCGGAAAGCTGACCACCTTCTACATGGTGTTCGCGATGATCGGTCGTTTCGCCGGCTCGGCCCTGCTCAAGGCCGTGAAGGACTATGTGCTGCTGACGGTCGTGGCCCTGGGCGCCATCGCCCTGTGCCTGGTCGTGATCTTCACCAAGGACATGGTCCCAACCGCCCATACCGGCGTGCTGAACCTGTTCCTGGCCCAGGCGCCGCTGACCAGCGGTCTGATCCCGGCCTTCGCGGCCCTGCTGATCGGCCTGTTCAACTCGATCATGTTCCCGACCATCTTCACCCTGACCCTGCAACGCTCCTCGGCGCCGACCTCGGCGACCTCGGGCCTGCTGTGCATGGCCATCGTGGGCGGCGCTGTCCTGCCGCTGATCTTCGCCTCGATCGAGCAGGCGACCGGTTCCAAGGCCCTGGCCTTCGCCGCGCCGCTGGTCTGCTACGTCTATGTCCTGTGGTTCGCGCTGGTCGCCAGGAAGGCGCCCGTGCACGAGATCACCGAGGAAGTGGTCGGCGGCCACTAACCCCCGACCCGATCCCCTGCCGACGCCCGTCGACGCCCTCCAGCGTCGGCGGGCGTTTTGCTGTCCGGGGCGCCACGATCCTGACGCGGGGGCGTGATTTTCAAGGGCTGACGCGTTCTGGTCAGTCATGGATTTGCGATGAGCGGGAGACCGGCAGGCCTCAGAACGGAACGCCGCAAGCCGGCCCGGCGAGGCCGCCTGTTGGCGGTGGCGGTCAGCCTGGCCGCCCACGCGCTGGTCCTGACCGGCCTGCTTCTGTCGCGCCCCGCCGCGCCGCCCGTCGAGCCGGAGTCGATCATCGTCTCGATGATCGAGCCGCCCGCGCCGCCGCCTCCGCCGCCTCCGCCCCCGCCACCGCCACCGCCACCGCCCGAGACCGCGCCGAAGACCCAGGCGCCGGCGCCGGCCAAGGCCGCGCGTCCGCGCAGTCCCGCCCGGCCCACGCCCGCGCCGCCGGATATCGAGCCCATCCAGGCCGCCAGGGTCGCGACGCCGGAGCTGGTGGTGGGGCTGGGCGAGTCCGATCTGGTCGGCGCGGCGACCGCCGGGTCAGGCTCGGGCGGCGGCGAAGGCTGCAACATGGTGCGGCTGCTGCAGACGGCGCTGCGCAAGAACCCCCGGGTGCAGGCCGCCGTGGCCAGCGCCCATCCCGAGACGATCCGGGCCGGCCGCGCCATCCTGGTCTGGAACGGCGACTGGGTCAGGACCAACACCCAGGAGGGCAAGGGCCTGGCCGGCATCCGTCAGGCCATCGCCATGGAGGTGGCCTTCGCGCCCGAGGCCTGCCGCGCCGCGCCCGTGCGAGGCCTGGTGCTGATCTCGCTGAAAGACGGCCCCGGCGCGGCGCGGCTGGCGCTGGGATCGCGCGCCTGGCGCTGGTCGGACCTGCTGTTCGTGCGCTGAGCCGGCCGCTTAAGCCCCAGCTTTCCTAAAGCCGCTCTCGGAAAAACCGTGGTGGTAAATCCCACTTGTCCGCACGACATTAGCGTCCAGGGTAGTTTTCAGGATCGATCATGGCCGCCGCGACTTCCAAATCCCGCTTCATCAGCGGCTTCGGCTTCCAGGTGCTCATCGCCATGGTCATCGGCCTGGGCCTGGGGTTGCTGGCGCGCGAGCTGGGTCCGGGACAAGGCGAGGCGGGTTTCGCCCTGGCCGAGACCCTGCGCCAGATCGGTTCGATCTTCGTGCAGCTGCTGCGCGTGCTGGTGCCGCCGCTGGTCTTCACCGCCATCGTCGCCAGCATCGCCAATCTGGCGGAACTGCAGAACGCCGCCCGGCTGGTCTGGCGCACCCTGTTCTGGTTCGCCATCACCGCCCTGATCGCAGTGCTGATCGGCATCACCCTGGGCCTGGTCCTGCAGCCGGGCCTGCACGCCACGGTCGCCGCCGCGCAGGCCCAGGCGCCCAAGACCAACGGCTCTTGGCTCGACTTCCTGAACGGCCTTGTGCCCGCCAACGTGCTGGGCCTGACCGCTTCGACCACGATCAATGACGCCGGCGCGGCCAAGACCTCGCTGTCGTTCAATGTGCTGCAGATCCTGGTCATCTCGCTGGTCACGGGCGTCGCGGCGCTGAAGGCCGGCGAGGCGGGCAAGGGCTTCCTGGCCTTCAACGCCTCGGCCCTGGTGGTGGTGCGCAAGGTGCTGTCGTGGGTGATCCGCCTGACGCCGATCGGCACCATCGGCCTGCTGGGCAACGCCGTGGCGCAGTATGGCTGGACCACCCTGGGCCAGCTTGGGGCCTTCACCGGCGCGATCTATATCGGCCTGGGCCTGGTGCTGTTCGTCGTCTATCCGGCGCTGCTGGCGGCCAATGGCCTGAACCCGGTCAAGTTCTTCGCCGGCGCCTGGCCCGCGATCCAGCTGGGCTTCGTCTCGCGCTCGTCGGTCGGCACCCTGCCGGTGACCGAAGCCGTGACCGAGCACAGCCTGGGCGTGCCGCGCGCCTATTCGGCCTTCGCCGTGCCGCTGGGCGCGACCACCAAGATGGACGGCTGCGCGGCCATCTATCCGGCCATCTCGGCGATCTTCGTGGCGCAGTTCTTCGGCCTGCACTTGGGGATCACCGACTATTTCCTGATCGTCTTCGTCTCGGTGATCGGCTCGGCCGCCACCGCGGGTCTGACCGGCGCCACGGTGATGCTGACCCTGACCCTGTCGACCCTGGGCCTGCCGTTGGAAGGCGCGGGCCTGCTGCTGGCCATCGACCCGATCCTCGACATGGGTCGCACGGCCGTGAATGTCGCGGGTCAGGCCCTGGTCCCCACCCTGGTCGCCAAGCGCGAGGGGATCCTCGATATGGAGGTCTACAACGCGGGGCTGACGCCCGGCGATGTGGTCCAGGCCGCCGAATAGGCGAGCGCGGTTGCGCCGGTCGGCTTTAGCGGCGAGTTTGCCGGCCTCCGGCGTGTAAAGGGAATCGATGGTGTCGAAGGCGAGTGAAGGCGGCCGGTCCGGGCCGAGCCGTCGGTCGATGCTCGCCGGGGCCGTGGCCCTTGCCGGGTTCTCCGTCACCGCTCCGGCCCGCGCGACTGGCAAGGCGTCCGACCGGATCGAGGCGCTGCTCGCCCAGATGACCATCGAGGAGAAGGCCGGCCAGCTGTCGTGCTTCGCCGACATGATCCGCCCGCCGATCGGCGACATCAATCCTCTGGTCAATATCCGCAACGCCCAGACCCTGCTGGCCGAGACCCGCGCCGGCCGCATCGGCGTGCTGATGAACGGCATGGGCACGGCCGGGGCGCTGGAGGCCCAGAAGGCCGCCGTCGAGGGCTCACGCCTGAAGATCCCGCTGATCTTCGCCGCCGACGTGATCCACGGCTTCCGCACCGTGTTCCCGATCCCGCTGGCCGAGTCCGGCAGCTTTGACCCCCACCTGTGCGAGCGCACCGCCCGCGCCGCGGCTTCGGAGGCCAGCGCGTCGGGCCTGCACTGGACCTTCGCGCCGATGGTCGACGTGGCCCGCGACCAGCGCTGGGGCCGGGTGGCCGAGGGCGCCGGCGAGGATGTCTATCTGGGCGAGGTGCTGGGCGCGGCCCGGGTGCGCGGCTTCCAGGGCAAGGACCTCAAGGCCGAAGACAGCATGCTGGCGACGCCCAAGCACTTCGCCGCCTATGGCGCGGTGACGGCGGGGCTGGAATACAACGCCGTCGAGTTGTCGGAAGCCACCCTGCGAGAGGTGCATCTGCCGCCGTTCCAGGCCGCCTTCGACGCCGGCGCCCTGACCACCATGTCGGCCTTCAACGACATCAACGGCGTGCCCTCCAGCGCTAACAAGCGCCTGCTGACCGACGTGCTGCGCGGCGAGTGGGGCTTCAAGGGGGTGGTGATCTCCGACTACACCGCCGACCAGGAACTGGTGGCCCACGGCTACGCCGCCGACGACCGCGACGCCGCGCGTCTGGCGATCCTGGCCGGCGTCGACATCAGCATGCAGAGCGGCCTCTATCTGCGCTTCCTGCCGGAGCTGACCGCCTCGGGCGAGGTGCCGATGGCGGTGGTCGACGCCTCCGTGCGCCGGGTTCTGGCGCTGAAGGAAGCGCTGGGCCTGTTCGACAATCCCTATCGCTCGATCAATGACAAGGTCGAGGCGATGCGTACGGCGACGCCGTATCTGCGCCAGCTGAGCCGCGAGGCCGGGGCGCGCTCGATCGTGCTGCTGCGCAACGAGGGCGCCATCCTGCCCCTGCCGCGCGGGGGCAAGCGCCTGGCCCTGATCGGTCCGTTCGCCGAGGATCGCGACAATGTCGTGGGGCCCTGGGCCTTCTTTGGCGACAAGAGCCTGAATGTCGATCTGGCCAGCGGCCTGCGCGCCGCCATGGCCGATCCGGCCAGCCTGATCGTCGAGCGCGGCTGCGAGGTCGAGACCACCCTGGCCGGTGGTTTCGAGCGCGCGGTGGCCGCGGCCCAGCGCGCCGACATCGTGCTGCTGGCGGTCGGCGAAAGCCAGGACATGACCGGCGAAGCCAAGTCCCGCACCGACATCCGCATCCCGCCCGTCCAGCAGCGCCTGGCCGAGGCCATCGCCGCGACCGGCAAGCCTGTGGTCGTCCTGCTGCGCCATGGCCGCGCCATCGCCCTGGAAGGCGTCGTTCGCGACGCCCGGGCGATCCTGGCCACCTGGTTCCTGGGCAGCGAGATGGGCAACGCCGTCGCCGACGTGCTATTTGGGACGGTCAATCCATCGGCCCGCCTGCCGGTCAGCTTTCCGCTGGAGAGCGGGCAGGAGCCATTCTTCTACAACGGCCGCACCACGGGCCGCCCGGCGCCGATCGATCCCAACGCCCAGGAATACAAGGCCCGCTGGCGGTCGATCCGCAACGAGGCCCTGTATCCGTTCGGCTTTGGCCTGGGCTATTCGACCTTCACGCTCAGCGACCTGAAGCTCAGCACGGCCCGGCTGCGCTGGGGCGACACGCTGCATGTCACCGCCCGGGTCGCCAATACCGGACAGGCGCCTGGCGAGCACGTGGTCCAGCTCTATGTCCGCGATCGCGTCGCCAGCCGCACCCGTCCGGTGCGCGAGCTGAAGGGCTTCCAGCGCGTCGCCTTGGCGCCGGGCGCCAGCCGCGAGGTGAAGTTCGAGCTGAAACGAGAGAACCTGATGTTCGTCGGCGACCAGGATCGCTGGATCGCCGAGCCGGGTCTGTTCGACCTGTGGGTGGCCAATTCGTCGGTCGACGGACTGGCGGGCAGTTTCGAGCTGCTGAAAGCCTAGGACGGTTTGACCGCGCGGGGCGCCTGACGCTCGGTTCGCGCATGCTCGAGCGGGACTTCGAAGTGGAAGGTCGAGCCTGCGCCGGCCTGGCTGTCCACGCCGATCTCGCCGCCCATCAGGTCGACCAGTTCCTGGCAGATGGCCAGGCCCAGGCCCGAGCCGTCGTGCGAGCGGGTCATCGAAGGATCAACCTGCGAGAACTTCTCGAACAGTCGCGCCTGATCTTCACGCGCAACGCCCATGCCCGTGTCGCTGACCTCGAACCGGATCCCGGTGGGCGTCTCGCCGACGGTCACCCGCACCGAGCCCGTGTCGGTGAACTTCACCGCATTGGCGATCAGATTGCCCATCACCTGGCGCAGCCGCATCGGGTCGCCGATCCAGACGCCCCGGCACTCGGGCGAAACCGTATGATGCAGGGCGATGGCCTTGCTGGCCGCCGCGCCCGAGAATGCCGCGCAGGTGCTGTCCACCAGGGTGATCAGATCGAACGGGTCGTGACGCAGCTTGACCGCGCCCGACTCCAGTCGGGCCATGTCGAGGACGCCGTTGAGCAGAGCCAGCAGGGCGCGACCTGACTCGTTGATGATCCCCAGGCGTTCGCGCTGCGGTACCGACAGCTGATCGGCTTCCATGATCTGGGCCATGCCCAGAACGCCATTCAGCGGCGTTCGGATCTCGTGGCTCATATTGGCCAGGAACTGGGTCTTGGCGATATTGGCCGCCTCGGCCTGTTCCTTCGCGGCGATCAGGGCCAGCCGGTTCTGGTCTAGCTTCTGCAGGGACTCCGCCACGCGCAGAAGCAGAACAACGCCGGCGCCGGTCAGAAGCACAAAGCCCAGGACGAGCCAGGGCGCGGCCTTCAGCAGCAACGACATGCCCGGGTTCATCGGCGTCCAGGACAGCACGCCGAGCGTCTTTCCCGCCGGGTCCAGCAGCGGCACGCCAGGCGCTCCGGGCTGAGCGTGACGCGCGAGCGTCAGGCCGGGGATGCCCAGATCCTCCTGCATGCCGCGAATGACGCTGGCGCTGAGACGGCGGGCGGAGACGATGACGGTCGGCGGCGGCGGCTTGCTGGCGGCCATGGTCGCGGTTTCGGCGATCACGTCTGCGACGACCACAAAATAGATCTCGTCGCCGGACTCTATGAGACCTGACCCGGTGGAGACGCCGTCCAGATTGAGCTTGCCTGCAGCGTGGGCGGCAGTGGCCTTCGTGGTGACCGCATCGATCAGCACCTTGGCGTCCGCGGCGATCGTCTCGATCCTTGAGGCGTTGACGCGCGCCCCGGCCAGGGACGCGTAGGTGATGGTTCCGTCACGCACGGCGAAGGTCAGGTCATGACCGAAATACTGATTGTAGTAGTCGGCGAAATTGGTGTCCGCCCAGGCCGCATCGACCGTCGGCCCCATGGCCTTGTAGGCCTCGTCCCAGACGGTTGCGGATGTCAGTTCACGGGTCATGCGCTTGAGGTCGCGCTGCACGGTGCGTTGAGCGAGCTCGCGCTCGTCGTTGCTCTCGATGTGATCAAGCTGCCGTGCGGCAAACAGCATCAGGGCCAGGCCGCCGAGGATCGACACCAGAACGAGCACAACCGTCGAGCCGACAATCCAGGGGATCGATCTCGAGCGTGGTGTTTCCGAAGAAGGTGCGGTGCGCGCCATGATCGCCATCAGCACGATGGAAAACTAGCAAGTCGTAAAGTGCGACGGTTGGCCGCAATCGCTCACCTCTCTTGGAGGAGGGCGAAAATCATTAATCCTTTCAGTCATCAGTGGTGGAGTTTTCGGATTTCCCGGGGGGCGGCATGCACTGGTTCTTGGCTGGCTTGATTCTGGCGATCACGCCGCTCGCGGCCTTCGCCGGCGAGTCGCCAGCTGTCTCGTTAGAGTCTGAGTTGGGTGTGGTCTCCGACTATCGGTATCGCGGCCTGTCGCTGTCGGATGAACGTCCCGCGCTGCAGGGCGGTGTCACAGCGTTCCTGGCCAGCGGGCTCTACGGCTCTGTCTGGGCGTCTACCATCGACGAGTACGGCGCCGGCGCCGACGGCAAGGGCGCGACGGTCGAGCTCGACTATGCGCTGGGCTGGGCGTTCGCCGCGGACGGCCTCGATGTCGATGTCGCCGTCACGCGCTACACTTATCCCGGTGGTGAGGACGTCGCTTATTTCGAGTTCCCCGTCACGGTCGCCAGACGCTGGAACGCCTGGACCGCGACGGTCGGCGGTTCCTATGCGCCACGCCAGACCGCGCTGGGATCCGAGGACGACACCTATGGCTTCGGACAGCTAGAATGGTCGCCTTCGTCCTCGCCCATCAGCCTGGCGGTGCAGGCGGGCTACGAAACCGGCGCCTTCGCCCCGGGCGGGAAGTGGGACTGGTCGGCCTTGGCGTCGCGCCAGTTCGGACCGATTACGGCGGAGCTGGCTTTCGTTGACAGCGACCGCGCGGGTGGCGGGGTGGTGGCCGGAGTGAAGGCCGCGTTCTAGAGACCTTCCCCGGCGCCGCTTACGGGCATTGGCGTTCCGCAACGCCAGGTTTCCGCGGCCCACGGGCGGGCAACAAGCCGGACACGCCCCGGCCACCCAGCCTCGCTAGGCCTTCGCGACATCTCGTGAAGGTCCATCCATGCTGCGCAAGCTCCTCGTCGCCACGGCCGCCGCCGCACCTCTGCTCGCCTGCGCGGGCGCCGCCCTGGCCGAGGTGGAGGTCACCAGCAGCAGCCGCACGACGCCGATCGCCACCTCCAGCCCCAATGGCGGGGCGGCCGATGATGTGAAGGTCACGGCAGACGGGGTGATCACCCTGAGCGCATCGGGCGCGATGATCACGCTGGACAGCGACAACCTGGTCACCATGAACGGTGGCCTGGCCAGCATCGACGTCTCCGACTCGGTCGGCATTCTCGTGCTGGGCGGCCATGCGGGCGGGGTCACCAACGCCGGCTCGATCAGCCTGACCGAGGACTACGACTACGAAGACACCGACGAGGACGGCGACACCGACGGCGTCTACGCCAAGGGAACCGGGCGCTACGGCGTTCGGCTTGTCGGTCCGGGGGTGTTCACGGGCGACATCATCAGCGACGCGGACAGCTCGATCTATATCGAGGGCGTCAGCTCCGCCGGGATCAGCGTCGAAACAGGCCTGATCGGCAATCTGACCACGGCGGGCGCCATCACCGTGATCGGCGACAGCAGCTATGGTGTGCGGGTCGCGGCGCCTGTCGCCGGCGACGTTACCGTCGAGGGCTCGGTCAGTGTCACCGGCGGCGGTTCGACCGGCGTGGCGATCGACAGCGCGGTCGATGGGGCCTTCGTCATCCAGGGCTCGGTGACGGCCCAGGGCTATCGCTACACCAGCCGGATCAGCGATCCCGACGACCGCGCCTTGCTCGACGCCGACGACATTCTTGAGAGCGGCTCGGCGGTGCGGGTGACGGCGGACGTCACGGGCGGGGTGTTGCTGGACACCGCCCCGACCGACACCAATGACGACACCAGCGACGACGAGGACGGCGATGGCGTCACCGACAGCAGCGAGGGCGCGGCCTCGGTCACGGTCTATGGCGGCGCGCCGGCCCTGAAGATCGGCTCGGAGAGCCATGCGGTCACCATCGGCGCGGTGGGGACTGGCGACGACGCCTATGGCCTGATCATCAGGGGCTCGGTCGCGGCCGTGGGGTCGCTGGACAATGTCGAGACCACGGCCGTGCAACTGGGCGGCGACGCGGGCTACTCGACCCTGATCACCGGCGGCGTGCGGTTGAGCGGTTCGCTGAGCGCCAGCGCCTATGAGGCCCAGGCGACAGGCCTGCGGCTGAAGTCCGGCGCGGTCGCCGACAGCTTGTGGAACACCGGCGCGATCAGCGCCTACAGCATCTCGGAAGGCGACTATTCGGCGCGCGGTCTGGTCATCGAGGCCGGGGCGTCGATGACCAGCCTGGTCAATGCCGGCGGCATCCTGGCCTCGGTATCCGGCGAGAAGGGGTCTGCCTATGCGGTTCTCGACAAGGCCGGGACCCTGAGCAGCATCGTCAATACCGGCTCGATCGCCGCCTATGTCACGGCCACCGACGACGACTACGACGTGGACGACGACAACGACGACGCGGCCGACGAGACGGTCACGGGCGTGGCCGTCGCCATCGATGTCAGCCGCAACACCACCGGCGTCTCGATCGTCCAGTCGGGCGTCAGCGACGGCGACGATAGCGACGACGAGGTGGCCGACACCGATACGGACGGCGACGGCGTGGATGACGCCGACGAGCCCAGCATTGTCGGCAAGGTGCTGCTGGGGTCCGGCGACGACAGCGTCAGGATCCTCAACGGCGCCCTGGTCGGCGAGATCGTGTTCGGCGCGGGCGCCGATACGCTGGTGGTCGACGGCGGCGCCTCGGTGCTGACCTATCTGTCCGATTCCGACGGCCGGCTGGACGTCACCGTCGGTTCCGGCGCCCTGGGCCTGACCAACACCGGCGACATCAAGGCGACCAGCCTGACCCTGGGGGCGGACAGCAAGCTGATCTTCAGCGTCGACCCCGAGGCGGGCACGGCGACGCGGTTCGTGGTCGACACGGCCACCATCGCCACCGGCGCCAATCTGGGCCTGTCGCTCAACAATCTGCTGACCGACGCCACGACCTATGAAGTGATCAAGGCGGGCAGTCTCACGGCCGGGACGATCAGCCAGGACCTGCTGGGCGACGCGCCGTTCCTGTATGTCGCCAACGCCTATCAATCCGGCGACAGCGTCAATATCGACGTGCGCCGCCGCACGGCGGCCGAGGCCGGCATGACGGTCGCGCAGGGCGCGGCCTATGACGCCGTTTTCGCCGCGCTTGGCCAGGATGCCGACATCGCCGGCGCCTTCCTGGGGCAGAACACCAGTGACGGCTTCTACAACCTCTACAACCAGATGCTGCCCAGCCAGGGGGAGGGGATGTTCTCGGCCCTGCGGTCGGTGAACCAGCAGATCTCGGCCGCCACGGCGATCCGGCCGGACAGGGGCGAACGCTATGGCCCCGACAGCGTCTGGGTGCAGCAGATCAACACCATGGTGCAGCGCCGGGACGGCGAGACCCTGGGCTCCGACACCCAGGCCCTGGGCTTCGTGGCGGGCTATGAGGCGATGGGCGACGCCGGCGGCGCGCTGGGCGCGACCCTGGCGTTGGTCAGCATCGAGGAGCACGACACCTATGCCAAGGTTGGCGAGGAGACGACGGCCTCCTTCGTCCAGGCCGGGCTCTACTGGCGGCGCGCTGTGGGCGGTTGGCGGTTCAATCTGGGCGGCGGGGGCGGCTATGGCTGGCTGACCGGCGACCGCAGCTTCATCAGCGAGGACGCCGACGCCGACGGAACCGCCGATGTCATCCTGACCAACACCGCCCACTGGAACGGCGCGACCGCAAACGCCTTCGCCGGGATCGCCTATGAGCAGCCGCTGGGCCGCTTCTACGCCCGGCCCGAGGCGCGGCTGGACTATGTCTATCTCAGCGAGGGCCGGCGGGTCGAAAGCGGCGGCGGCGACGGCTTCGACCTGATCGTCGACTCGCGCGCCTTCAGCAATCTCAGCGGCGACGCCGGGATCGTGTTCGGGGCCAATTTCGGCCAGGACGTCTGGTGGCGGCCAGAGGTGCGGGTGGGCTATCGCCAGACCCTGGCCGGCGAGGTCGGCGACACCGTGGCCCGTTTCCGCGGCGGATCGTCCTTCACCCTGGCCTCGGTCGATGACAAGCAGGGCGCCGTGACCCTGGGCCTGGCTCTGCGAGCCGGATCGGCGATGTCATATCTGGCGCTGGAAGGCGGCGCCGAGGCCTCGCGCAAGCAGACCAAGTATAATTTGAGACTGTCGGGTCGGGCGATGTTCTAGATTTTTCCCGCCACAATCGGGTCATGGTTTCAAGCGTGTTTCACTACAATTCAGGCGGACATGAAATCCCCGCGCCAAGCGTGACTGATAGCCAGGGGTTCCTCCAGGTTTCGGAAGCCTTTCCGTCGTGCGTCAAAGAATTCTCCTGCTCGATCCCGACCCGGCGGCGCGCGCCTCGCTGAGCGAACTGCTGTCGCGGCATGAATACGAGGTCATCGCGGCGTCGTCCGGGCGGCAGATGGACCGGATCCTCGGCGAAATCGAAATCGACATCGTCGTGCTCGACATCATGTTGCCCGACGAAGGCGGGCTTTCGGTCTGCGGTCGTCTGCGGGCCCGCACGCCGTCGCCAGGGCTGGTGGTGGTCAGCGCCTTCGCCGAGGAGAGCGACATCGTGGTCGGACTGGAGATGGGCGCCGACGACTATGTGGCCAAGCCCTATCGTCCGCGGGAGCTTCTGGCGCGCATCCGCGCCGTGCTCCGCCGCCGCCGCGATGGCGCTCACGCGGGTCGGGACGATGATCGCTTCATCGTCTATCGGTTCAACGGCTGGCGGCTCAGCGTGGCCGCCCACCAGTTGCTGGATCCCTATGGCGGTGTGGTCGACCTGTCCTCGGCCGAGTTCTCGCTGCTCCTGACCCTGGTTTCCAGACCCCAGCAGATCCTCACCCGCGAGCAGTTGATGCAGGGGCCCAGGGGCGGAGAGGGGCGCGTCGGATCACAGCAGATCAACGTCACCATGAGCCGTCTGAGAACCAAGTTGAGCCACGTTGAAGGCGGGCGGCAACTGATCCGTACCGTGAGATACGAAGGCTATCTTCTGGCGGCAACGGTAGAGCGGGTTTCGGCCGACTAGAACAACTGACTAACCCAAATTAAGCGCGTTTTTTAAGGAACCGACGAATCACTTTGCTTGGCCAAAGGCCGCGGTTGGGCCTCAAGGCGGCGCTCGGGGCCTCAAGTTACATATCCCAAAGAGGCCACGCACGGCGCCGTGAACAGAAAGTCGGCCGCTTCATTTGTTGGCTCAGGCCTTGATATTGAAGGCCTTTACGCGGATCGGATCGTTTGACCTCGATCTTCTGACGCCGTTGACCGGCGCGCGCGGCCGCTGCGTCGGCATGTCTCGTTGAAACCTATTAGAAAGAAAATAAGGTTACCGAAACTCGACCATGGTGGGTCAGAGTCGGCGCCCGCGTACCAGGCTCCGTTTCTAAAACGCGTTAGAGTTTCGCGCGCTCCGCGCGGACCCCGGCCAGGACAGCTGCATGTCGATCTCGAGCCTCTCCGCCGCTCAAATCTCGGCCCTTCCCGCCAGCGCTATTCAGGCCCTGACGACGACCGAGATCCAGTCGCTCAGCTCCACCCAGATCGGGGCCATCAACGCCAGCGGCATTGAGGTTCTGGCCGATACCCAGGTCGCGGCGCTCAGCCAGACCCAGATCAAGGCCCTAACCACCACCCAGATCCCGAAGTTCGCGCCAAGCGTGGTCTTCGATGTCAGTCAACTGACGACCCTCAGCGGCCAGCAGGTCTCGGCCCTGACCTCCACCCAGCTCGCCGGCCTGGACACCTCCCACATCGGCGCGCTGAGCGCGACGCAGGTGAGCGTGTTGTCGGCCACCAAGTTCTCGGGCCTAGTCGACACGCAGGTCGCCGCCCTCAGCACCACCCAGATCAAGGGCGTCACGGCCACCCAGCTTAAGGGCCTGACCACCACCGACATCGGCGAACTGGCCAACACCCAGGTGCAGGCGCTGACCGTCGCCCAGCTGGGCGCGATGTCGGGCGCCCAGATCTCGACCTTCGACGTCACCCAGGTGGCGGCGCTGTCCACGACCCAGATCAGCGGCCTGACAACGACCCAGCTGAAGGGCTTTACGACTGGCGACATCGGCGAGCTGTCGACCACCCAGGTCGGCGCGCTGTCGGCCGCCCAGATCGGCAGCCTGGCGGCGACGCAGGTGTCGGCGCTGGCGGACACCCAGGTGGCCGTGCTCAGCGTCACCCAGATCAAGGGCCTGACGACCGCTCAGCTGAAGGACCTGACCACAGCTGACATGGGCAAGTTGCTCGACACGCAAGTCGGCGCCTTGACCTCGGTGCAGGTGACGGCGCTGAGCTCGACGAACCTGTCGGCCCTGGTCGATACGCAGGTCGCGGCCCTGACTCCGACCCAGATCAAGAGCCTTTCGACCACCCAGGTGAAGGGCCTGAGCGCGGCCGACATCGGCGAGCTGTCCGAAACCCAGGTCGCCTCGATGACGACCGCCCAGGTCGCCGTGCTGGACGTCACCAAGCTGCAGGCGCTGTCGGAAACCCAGGTCGGCGCGCTGTCGGCCTCGCAGATCGGCGCCCTGAGCGCCACGAGCTTCTCGGCCCTGGCCGACACCCAGGTCGCGACCTTCAACGCGACCCAGATCAAGGGCCTGACGGCCTCGCAACTGGCGGGCCTGACCACCGGTGACATCGCCGAACTGGCCGGCACGCAGGTCGCCGCTCTGACGCCGGTCCAGGTTGCTGCGCTCAGCGCCACGGGTGTGTCCGCGCTGGACGCGACCCAGACCGCGGCGCTCAGCACGACCCAGATCAAGGCTCTGACGGCGACCCAGCTGAAGGGCCTGACGACCGGCGACATCGCCGAGCTGGGAGACACCCAGGTCGCGGCTCTGACGCCGATCCAGCTTGCCAGCCTGTCGGCCACCAATGTCTCGGCGCTCGATCAGACCCAGATGGCCGCGCTGAGCACGACGCAGGTCAGGAGCCTGACGGCCATCCAGATCAAGGGCCTGTCGGCCGCCGACATGGGCGAGCTTTCAACCACCCAGATCGGCGCCCTGACGGCTGAACAGCTGAAGGCCGTGTCCGAGACCAATATCTCGGCCCTGGTCGACACCCAGATCGCCGCCCTGAGCAACACCCAGGTCCAGGCCCTGACGACCACCCAGCTCAAGGGCCTGTCGACGGCCGACATCACCGAGCTGTCGTCGACCCAGGTCGGCGCCCTGGCCGCGGCCCAGATCGCCGCCCTGTCGGCCACCAACCTGCAGCAGCTGTCGACCACCCAGATCGGCGGCATCAGCGCGACGCAGATCGCCGCCCTGTCGGCCACCAACGTCACCCTGCTGGCCGACACCCAGTTTGCGGCCCTCAGCACGACCCAGATCAAGGGTTTCACGGCCGGTCAGCTGGCCGCCCTGACGACCGCCAATGTCGGCTATCTGGCCGACACTCAGGTCGGCGCCCTGACCGCGACCCAGATCACCTCGCTCAGCGCGACCAATGTCTCGGCTCTCGCCGACACTCAGATGGCCGCTCTGAGCACCACGCAAATCAAGGGTTTGACGGCCAATCAGCTGAAGGGGCTCTCGGCCGCCGACATCGGCGAACTGGCCGATACCCAGGTTGGCGCCCTGACCGCGATCCAGATCGGCGCCCTGTCGGCGACCGCCGTCTCGGCCCTGAACGAAACCCAGACCGCGGCGCTGACCGCGACCCAGATCAAGGGCCTGACCCCCTCGCAGCTGGCCGGTCTGTCGACCGCTGACATGGGCGAGCTGGTCGATACCCAGATCCAGGCCCTGACAGTGGCCCAGCTTGGTTCGCTGTCGGCGACGAACATCTCGGCCCTGAACGAGACCCAGACTCAGGCGCTGACCGCCACCCAGATCAAGGGTCTGACGACGACCCACCTGAAGGGGCTGTCGACCGCCGACATCGGCGAGCTCACCGCCACCCAGATCGGCGCCTTGACGCCGTCCCAGACCACGGCGCTGGGCGTCACCAACCTGCAGGCCCTGACGACGACCCAGGTCGGTTCGCTGAGCGCGGCGCAGATCGGCGCCCTCAGCGCCACGGCCTTCTCGGCTCTGGTCGACACGCAGATCGCCGTGCTGAACGCCACCCAGATCAAGGGCCTGACGACCTCGCAGCTGGCGGCCCTGACCACCACTGACATCGGCGAATTCGCAGACACCCAGGTGGCCGCGCTCACCCCGACCCAGGTTTCGGCGCTCAGCGCCACGGGTGTGTCGGCCCTGAACCAGACCCAGACAGCAGCGCTCTCCACCACCCAGATCAAGGCCCTGACGCCCGCGCAGCTCAAGGGCCTGTCGGCCGGCGACATCGGCGAGCTGGCTGACACCCAGGTCGCGGCCTTGACGCCGACCCAGCTGTCCAGCCTGTCCGTGACGGGCATCTCCGCGCTGAACGAAACCCAGACAGCCGCGCTGAGCACGACCCAGGTCAAGAGCCTGACGGCTATCCAGATCAAGGGCCTGTCGGCCGCCGACATGGGCGAGCTTTCAACCACCCAGATCGGCGCCCTGACGGCTGAACAGCTGAAGGCCGTGTCCGAGACCAATATCTCGGCCCTGGTCGACACCCAGATCGCCGCCCTGAGCAACACCCAGGTCCAGGCCCTGACGACCACCCAGCTCAAGGGCCTGTCGACGGCCGACATCACCGAGCTGTCGTCGACCCAGGTCGGCGCCCTGGCCGCGGCCCAGATCGCCGCCCTGTCGGCCACCAACCTGCAGCAGCTGTCGACCACCCAGATCGGCGGCATCAGCGCGACGCAGATCGCCGCCCTGTCGGCCACCAACGTCACCCTGCTGGCCGACACCCAGTTTGCGGCCCTCAGCACGACCCAGATCAAGGGTTTCACGGCCGGTCAGCTGGCCGCCCTGACGACCGCCAATGTCGGCTATCTGGCCGACACTCAGGTCGGCGCCCTGACCGCGACCCAGATCACCTCGCTCAGCGCGACCAATGTCTCGGCTCTCGCCGACACTCAGATGGCCGCTCTGAGCACCACGCAAATCAAGGGTTTGACGGCCAATCAGCTGAAGGGGCTCTCGGCCGCCGACATCGGCGAACTGGCCGATACCCAGGTTGGCGCCCTGACCGCGATCCAGATCGGCGCCCTGTCGGCGACCGCCGTCTCGGCCCTGAACGAAACCCAGACCGCGGCGCTGACCGCGACCCAGATCAAGGGCCTGACCCCCTCGCAGCTGGCCGGTCTGTCGACCGCTGACATGGGCGAGCTGGTCGATACCCAGATCCAGGCCCTGACAGTGGCCCAGCTTGGTTCGCTGTCGGCGACGAACATCTCGGCCCTGAACGAGACCCAGACTCAGGCGCTGACCGCCACCCAGATCAAGGGTCTGACGACGACCCACCTGAAGGGGCTGTCGACCGCCGACATCGGCGAGCTCACCGCCACCCAGATCGGCGCCTTGACGCCGTCCCAGACCACGGCGCTGGGCGTCACCAACCTGCAGGCCCTGACGACGACCCAGGTCGGTTCGCTGAGCGCGGCGCAGATCGGCGCCCTCAGCGCCACGGCCTTCTCGGCTCTGGTCGACACGCAGATCGCCGTGCTGAACGCCACCCAGATCAAGGGCCTGACGACCTCGCAGCTGGCGGCCCTGACCACCACTGACATCGGCGAATTCGCAGACACCCAGGTGGCCGCGCTCACCCCGACCCAGGTTTCGGCGCTCAGCGCCACGGGTGTGTCGGCCCTGAACCAGACCCAGACAGCAGCGCTCTCCACCACCCAGATCAAGGCCCTGACGCCCGCGCAGCTCAAGGGCCTGTCGGCCGGCGACATCGGCGAGCTGGCTGACACCCAGGTCGCGGCCTTGACGCCGACCCAGCTGTCCAGCCTGTCCGTGACGGGCATCTCCGCGCTGAACGAAACCCAGACAGCCGCGCTGAGCACGACCCAGATCAGAGGTCTGGCCGCCACCCAGATCAAGGGTCTGTCGACCGCCGATATGGGCGAACTGCTCGACACCCAGATCGCCGCCCTGACCGTCGAGCAGGTCAAGGCGCTGTCTGAAACCAACATCTCGGCCCTGAACCAGACCCAGGTCTCCGCCTTGGTCGGCACCCAGGTCGCGGCCCTGACGACCACCCAGCTGAAGGGTCTGTCGACGGCCGACATCGGCGAGCTGTCGTCGACCCAGGTCGGCCAGCTCGGCGTGGCGCAGATCACGACCCTCTCGCTGACCAACCTGCAGGCCCTGACGACCACCCAGATCGACGGCATGAGCGCCAGCCAGATCGCCGCCCTGTCGGCGACCAATGTCGGCCTCCTGGCTGACACGCAGCTGGCCTCGATGAACGAGACCCAGATCAAGGGGCTGACGGCCCTGCAGGTGAAGGCCCTGGCCGACACCCAGATCGACGCCCTGGCCGACACCCAGATCGCGGCCCTGACGGCCACCCAGGTTTCGGCCCTGACCACGACCGCCATCAATGGTCTGGACCCGACGCAGCAACAGGCCCTGACCACCACCCAGATCAAGGCCCTGAGCACGACCCAGATCGCCGGCCTGACCGGGGGCAACACCAACTATCTGCTCGACACCCAGGTGGCGGCGCTTTCGGGCACGCAGCTGGCCGCGCTGGGCACGGCCAACCTGACCCAGCTGGCCAACAACGACACCCAGCAGACGGCCCTGACCACGACGCAGGTCAAGGCGCTCACCACCACACAGATCGCGGCCCTGAGCGGCCACCTCGCGCAATTTGACGTCACCCAGATCCAGGCCCTGACCGCGACCCAGGTCGGCGCCTTCGTCACCTTCTCGACCTCCGCCCTGGATGCGACCCAGGCCGCGTCGCTGACGACCACGCAGGTTGGAGCCCTGAAAACCGACGCCCTGCAGGGGCTGCTGACCGCGCACGCCGCCGACATCCAGACCACCCAGATCGCGGGCCTGACCACCTCCCAGATCGCGGGTCTGCCGGCCGGCATGGCCATCGGCGTGCTGGATGAGACGCAGGTCGGCGTCTTCAGCGCCAGCCAGATCGGCGCGCTGAAGGTGACCGATGTCCAGGCGATGACCGACCAACAGGTCGCCATTCTCAGCACCACCCAGATCAAGGGCTTCACCACCTCGCAGATGGCGGCGATGCACGCAGGCGTGACCGACGCCCTCGTCGGCACCCAGATCGAAGCCTTCACCACCAGCCAGATCGCTGCGCTCCAGGCCACCAGCTTCAAGCTCCTGGACGAGACCCAGGCGGCTGCCCTGACGACCACCCAGATCAAGGCCCTGACCGCCACCCAGCTAAAGTTGCTGGATACGGACGACATCGCCGACTTCAGCGAAACCCAGTTGGCCTCGCTGTCGGCGGCCCAGGTTGGCAGCCTGACGCCAACCTTCCTGTCCAGCCTCGACGAAACCAGGACAGCGGCCTTCACCGCGACCCAGATCAAGGCTCTGACGGCGACGCAACTGAAGGGCCTGTCGGCGGGCGACATCGGCGAGCTGACGACAACCCAGGTCGCCGCCCTGACCGGCGAGCAGCTTAAGGCCCTGGGCGATACGGCGATTTCGGCCCTGACCCAGACCCAGGTCGCTGTCCTGAGCAACACCCAGGTCCAGGCCCTGACCGCGACCCAGCTGAAGGGCCTGTCGACCGCCGACATCACCGAGCTGTCGGCGACCCAGGTCGGCGCCCTGGCCTCGGCCCAGATCGCGGCCCTGTCGATCACCAACCTGCAACAGCTGTCCGAGACCCAGATCGGCGGCATGAGCGCCACCCAGATCGGCGCCCTGGCGGCCACCAGCATCACCCAGCTGGCCGACACGCAGCTGGCCGCTCTGAGCACCACCCAGATCAAGGGCCTGACCGTCGGTCAGCTGTCGAACCTGACCGCCGGCAACATCGGCGACCTGGCCGACACCCAGGTCCAGGCGCTTACCGCGACCCAGATCGGCGCCCTCAGCGCCACGGGCGTCTCGGCGCTTGACCAGACCCAGATGGCCGTCCTCAACACCACCCAGATCAAGGGCCTGACAGCGACCCAGCTGAAGGGCCTGAGCACGGCCGATATCGGCGAACTGGCCGACACCCAGCTGCAGGCGCTGAGCGTGGTCCAGATGAACGCCCTGACGGCGACCAACATCTCGGCCCTGAACGAGACCCAGACGGCGGCCCTGTCGACGACCCAGATCAAGGGCCTGACAGCGATCCAGCTGAAGGGTCTGTCGACCGCAGACATGGCCGAACTGACGACCACCCAGGTGGCCGCCATGAGCGCCGAACAACTGAAGGCGCTGTCGGAGACCAATGTCTCGGCCCTGAGCGAGACCCAGATCGGCGTCCTGGTGAACACCCAGATCCAGGCGCTGAGCACGACGCAACTGAAGGGGCTGTCGGTCGCGGATATCGGCGAGCTTTCGGCCACCCAGGTCGGCGCCCTGAGCGCCGCCCAGGTCGGGGCGCTGTCGATCACCAACCTGCAGGCGCTGACGGAAACCCAGATCGGCGGCCTCACGGCCACCCAGATCGGCGCCCTGTCGGTGACCAATGTCACCCAGCTGGCCGACACCCAGTTCGCCGCCCTCAGCACCACGCAGGTCAAGGCCCTGACCAACGCGCAGGTCGCGGGCCTCACCGCCGGCAATATCGGTGATCTGGCCGATACCCAGGTCGGCGCGCTCAGCGCCGCCCAGATCGGCGCCCTCAGCGCCACCAACGTCTCGGCCCTGGTCGACACCCAGGTCGCGGCCCTGAGCACCACGCAGATCAAGGGTCTGACGGCGACGCAACTGAAGGGCCTGAGCGCGGCTGACATCGGCGAACTGGCCGACACTCAGGTCGCGGCCCTGACGGCTATCCAGCTGGGCAGCCTGTCGACCACCGGCGTCTCGGCCCTGGTCGACACCCAGATGGCCGCCCTGAACGCCACCCAGATCAGGGGCCTGACCAACACGCAACTGGCCGCGTTCAGCACCACCGACATCGGTGAGCTGGCCGACACCCAGGTCGCGGCCCTGACCACGGCGCAGTTGACGGCGCTGAGCCCCGCCAACATCTCGGCGATGAACGAAACCCAGATCGCGGCCATCTCGACGACCGCGATCAAGGTTCTGACCACGACCCAGATCAAGGGCCTCAACACCACCGACATGGGCGAACTCTCGGCCGGCCAGGTCAGCGCCCTGACCACCGCGCAGGTCGCGGCTGTGGACATCACCAACCTGCAGGCCCTGTCGACCACCCAGATCGGCGCCCTCAGCGCCGCCCAGATCAGCGTCCTGACGCCGACGGCCTTCTCGGCCCTCGCCGATACCCAGGTCGCGGCCCTGAACACCACGCAGATCAAGGGCCTGACCGGCTCGCAGATCTCGGGTCTGAAGGTCGCCGACATCGGTGAGCTGGTCGGCACCCAGATCGCCGCCCTGACCCCAACCCAGCTGACCAGCCTGTCGGCGACCAACGTCTCGGCGCTGGATGACACCCAGGTGGCCGCTCTGAGCACCACCCAGATCAAGGGCCTGACGGCGACCCAGCTTAAGGGTCTGAACACGGGCGACATGGCCCAGTTCTCCGAGACCCAGATCGGCGCCCTGACGGCGGATCAGTTGAAGGCCCTGTCCGAGACCAATGTCTCGGCCCTGGCCGACACCCAGGTCGCGGCCCTGAGCAACACCCAGGTGCAGGCGCTGACGGCCAACCAGCTGAAGGGCCTGTCGACCGCCGACATCACTGAACTGTCGGCCACCCAGGTCGGCGCTCTGACGGCGGCCCAGATCGGCGCCCTCAGCAGCACCAACGTCCAGCAACTGTCGACCACCCAGGTCGAGGCGCTCAGCGCGACCCAGATCGCGGGCCTGACGACCACCAACGTCAAGGCGCTGTTCGACACCCAGATCGACGTGCTCAACGCCACCCAGGTCAAGGGGCTTACAGCCCTGCAGGTCGGAGCCCTGACCGTGGATCAGGCCGCTGGCCTGGTCGACACCCAGATCGCGGCCCTGACCCCGACCCAGGTCGCGGCCCTGGGCGGCAACATCCGGACCCTCAATGAGACCCAGTTCGGCGCGCTCTCCGAGACCCAGGTCAAGGCGATCACCACGACCCAGCTGGCCGCCATGGACGACATGGACATCGGCGCGGACTTCACCACCACCCAGATCGCCGCCCTTTCGGCGGCCCAGGTCGGGTCGTTCAGCCCCGGCATGCTGTTTGGCCTGAGGGACACCCAGGTCGCGGCGCTCAGCACGACCCAGGTCAAGGGCCTGACGACCTCGCAGATCTCCGCCCTGAACATCACCCAGGCCGGCGCCCTGGCCGACACCCACCTAGCCGCGCTCAGCCTCCTGCAACTGGCCGCTCTGAACGCGACCAACCTGTCGGCGCTGAACGAGACCCAGGTGGGGGGCATCTCGGCGACCCAGATCAAGGGTCTGACCAACACCCAGCTGAAGGGGCTGTCGACCACCGACATCACCGAGCTGTCGACCACCCAGGTCGGCGCCCTGACGACCGCCCAGATCACGGCCTTCGCCGCGACCGCCCTGCAGGCGCTGTCGACCACCCAGGTCGCCGCGCTCAGCACAGCGCAACTCGGCGCCCTGACGGCGACCAGCTTCTCGGCCCTGGCCGACACCCAGGTCGCCGCTCTGAGCACCACCCAGATCAAGGGGCTGACGGTCGCGCAGCTGGGCGGACTGTCGACGGGAGACATCAGCGAACTGCTGGATACCCAGATCGCCGCCATGACCACGACTCAACTGGCCGCGCTGAGCGCCACCAACATCTCGGCGCTCGACGCCACCCAGATGGCGGCGTTGAGCACGACCCAGGTCAAGGGCCTGACGGCGACCCAGATCAAGGGCCTGTCGACCGCCGATATCGGCGAACTTTTCGACACCCAGATCGCTGTCCTGACCACCAGTCAGATCGCGGCCCTGTCGACCACCGTCATCGGCGGCCTGACCGAGACCCAGGTCGGATCGTTGCAGGGCACCCAGATCGCCAGCCTGACCATCGCCCAGCTGGACAATCTGAGCACGACCAACATCTCGGCTCTGACGGCCACCCAGGCCGGCGCTCTGACCACCACCCAGGTGCAGAGCCTGTCGGATCCGCAGATCGTCGCCTATCTGGGCGTCAGCTAAGACCCTCCGGTTCGCCGGCGTCGCAGGACGTCGGCGGCCGGGCAGGGGACGGCCGACCAGGACGCGACAGGCCAGTATGCGACAGGGTTGGGCGACGATTGGTGAGGTTTGCCCGACGTGCCAACATCACGCGATGCGAGTCGGGGGCGCTCCGGCTCCGCAAGCGCGCTTGAGATGACCATGGTTGAAACCGACGACCTCGCCCTGCTGCAGAGCATCACGACGCAAGGTCTGCCGCTGGGCGATGCGATCAACGCCGCCGGCCGCTATACCGAGGCCGGCCAGTCGGTCATGGCCGAGCAGGTCTACAAGATCTGGATCCAGTTCAATCCGGAGCATCCGCAGCTTTTCATCGCGCTGTTCAACTGCGCGACCCTGCAGTCGGGCATCGGCGGCAACGAGGCCGCGATCGCCAATCTGGAGCGGGCGATCGCCCTTAATCCCGATTTCCTGCCGGCCTATATCAATCTGGGCGGATTGCAGGAGCGGGCCGGGGCTCTGGAAGCGGCGATCACGACCTGGAGCGCCGCCGCCACCCGTCCCCTGGCCGTCACCGGCTCCAACGCACACTATGTCTTTTCGGCCTACAAGCAGATGGCCCGCGCCCTGCTGGAGGCCCAGCAGACCGGCCGCGCGGAGACCGCCCTGTGGCGCTGCGCCGACCTTGATCCCACCCAGATGGACACCATCGGCCAGTTGGTCGCCGCGCGACTGGGCCAGTGCAAGTGGCCGCCTCTTGAGCCGTGGGAGCGGGTCGATCGCCGCGCGCTGTTGAAGGGGATCAACCCCCTGTCGGTGGCCGCCTATTCCGACGACCCGCTGCTGCAGTTGGGCGCCGCCGGCGCCTTCACCGAGCGCGACGGCAGCTGCGCGCCCGAGGCCATCATCGTCGAGCGTCGCGACGCGCCGATCGACCTGACCGGCCGCCGCCTGCGGGTAGGCTATGTGTCGTCCGACCTGCGCGACCACGCCGTCGGCTATCTGATGGCCGAGCTGTTCGAGCTGCATGACCGCGAGAAGGTCGAGGTGTTCGCCTATTATTGCGGCCCGCCGGCGACCGACGCCCTCAATGCCCGCACCCGGGCGGCGGTCGAGCACTATACCGACATCCGCGGCATGACCGACGACCAGGCGGCTCGCGCGATCGCGGACGACCAGATCGACGTCCTGGTCGATGTGAACGGCCACACGCGCGACTCGCGCACCCCCGTCTTCGCCCGCCGCCCGGCCCCGATCCTGGTCAACTGGCTGGGCTATCCGGGCACCATGGGCAGCGCCTTCCACCACTACATCATCGGCGATCCGTGGATCACGCCGCCGGAGCTGGAGCGCTACTATTCCGAGGCCGTGCGCCGCATCCCCTGCTATCAGCCCAACGACCGCAAGCGGATCGTGGCCGAGGCCCGGCCTTCCCGCACTGACGCGGGCCTGCCTGAGGACGCCTTCGTCTTCTGCTGTTTCAACGGCCCGCAGAAGATCACGCCCTTCACCTTCGGCCGCTGGATGGAGATCCTGAAGCGCACGCCCGGCAGCGTGCTGTGGCTGCTGGACAGCAATCTCGAGACCAATGCCCGCCTGCGCGAACAGGCGCGTCTGCGCGGCGTCGAGAGCGAGCGCCTGATCTTCGCGCCCAAGCAGCCCAATCCGATGCACATGGCCCGCTATCCGCTGGCCGACCTGTTCCTGGACACCGCGCCCTATGGCGCCCACACGACCGCCTCGGACGCCCTGTGGATGGCGGTGCCGGTGCTGACCCTGTCGGGTCGGGGCTTCGCCTCGCGGGTCTGCGGCAGCCTGGTGCGGTCGGCGGGGCTGCCCGAACTGGTCTGCGAGACGGCGGAGGACTATGTGGAGCGCGCCGTGGCCCTGGCGGGCGACCGCGAGGGAACGCGCGCCCTGCACGATCGGTTGGAGGCCAATCGCGCCACCTGCGTGCTGTTCGACATGGACCTGCTGGTGCGCAGCGTCGAGGACCTGTTCCACGAGATGGCCGCCGAGTATCAGGCCGGCCAGCGCCCGACGCCGAACATCGCCAATCTGGACGCCTATCTGGAGATCGGCATCGCGCTGGACCGCGACGACCGCGAGATGCTGGTCGAGCGCGATTTCGAGAGCCTGTATAAAGCGGGCCTGACCCGCCGCCATCTGGCCCGTCCGCTGGGTCCCGACGGCCGGTTCTGGACCGCCGAGGACATAGCCGCGGCCGAGGGCCGATGAGGACCCGCCGATGAACCGGCAGCACCTCGAGGCCTTGCGGCGCGAGGGTTACGCGCCCCGGACGATGCTGGACGTCGGCGCGCATCTGGGCGAATACACCCAAGCCTTTCTTGAGGTGTTTCCGGGCTGCCTGCCGACCCTCATCGAGCCCAATCCGCATTGCCGCGACAAGCTGCTGCGTCTTCCGTTCGAGCGGCACCAGGTGGCGGCCTCGGACGTGGCCGGTAAGGGCGAGCTGTTCCTCAGCAAGACCTGGCTGCAGTCGACCGGCAGCTCGCTCTATCGCGAGAACACCGAATATTTCGATGACGAGACGGCCATCCGGCACGAGGTCGACAAGGCCCGGATCGACGATCTGTTCGCCGGCCGCCAGTTCGACTTCGTCAAGATCGACACCCAGGGCTCGGAAGTGGACGTGCTGGTCGGCGGCCAGGCGGTGCTCTCCAGGGCCGACTACATCCAGATCGAGGTGTCGCTGGTCGACTACAATATCGGCGGCGCCCGGGCCGAGGACATCTTCGCCAAGATGGCGCAGATGGGCTTCAAGTGCGCCGACGTCATGGAATTCAACCGCATGCCGCAGCTGCACGACAACGCGCTGCTGCAGATCGACGTGCTGTTCGAGCGCGCCGACCGGCTGCGTCGTCCGGAAGCGACGTCGTCCGGCGCCCGGCAGGGTGACGTGCTGGCCCTGGCCGAGCGTCTGTTCACCGAGGAACGTCCCGAGGACGCCCTGGTCCTGTTCGAGCATCTGCTGGGCGGGGCGCACGACTATGCGGCCTGGATCGGCGTCTCGCGCAGCCATCTGGCGTGCGGGCGGGTGCTGGAGGCGCTGCGGGCGCTGGTCAGGGCCCGGGCGCTGACGCCGGACATCCACGCCCTCTGGCCGCTGATCCAGCAGCAGACCTCGATGGGCTCCCAGGCCTTCAACCTGCACCTGAACCGCAGCGAGTTGGCCCTGGCCGAGCCCTACGCCTCGGTGATGACCGAACTGATGCCCGGCGGCGCCCAGATGGTCGGGGCGGCCATGGCCTGCAACCAGGCCCTGGGGCGCACGGATGAGGCCCTGAGCTTCGCCCGGCGGCTGATCGTGCTGGACCCCGGCCATGTGGGGGCGCTGACCCTGCTGGCCGACCACGCGCGGGCGACCGGCGACCATGAGGCCGAGATCCGGCACAGGGCCGTGCTGGCGGTGTCGCCCGACAAGGACATCCACCCCCTGGTGCGCCTACGGGACTTCCACGAGGCGATGAGCCTGCTGCTGTGCCAGCCGCTGTCGGACCGCGACCTGGCCCTGCTGGCGAACCTGGCGGCCGAGGTTCCCAATGTGGCGGTGGGTGACCTGCTGTCGGATCCGGAATGGTCCGACTGGGTGCATCACTACCGGGCGCTGCTGGGTTCGCTGGATATCGAGCAGATCATCGGGCCGACACCCGCGCCGCCGTCCGATCCGCCGGCCCGTTTCCTGACGGCGACGGGCCAGGCCCTGGACGCGGCCGGGCTGAAGGCCCTGGCCGACCGCCTCGACGTCCGGGCGGTGTTCTTCGCCGCGGCCGACGAGAAATATGTCGACCAGTACGGTCGCTGGTATGCCCTGTCGGTGCTGCGCCACAGCGACGTCTCCAGCCTGGTGGTGATCCATGTGATCGGCGGCGGCGACCGGCTGGCCGAGGCGGTCAAGGCGGTCGGTGTGACGGACGAGCGCCTGATCTTCGTCGGCGATGACTTCGACGCGGCGGCGGTGACGACCCTCTGCTATGACGCGCCGCCCAAGGGGCTGATCGCCCTGCCGGTGGCCCATTTCCAGTCGGTGCGCTTCCAGCGCCTGGGCGGGCTGCTGAAAACGCTGGGCCGGCCGATCTTCGTTTCCGACATCGACCTGCTGCTGCAGCGCGGCGTCAGCGACCTGCTGGAACAGTGGGCCAAGGCCGATGTGGTCTTCAACGAGAACTGGAAGAACCTCGCCGCTGGCTCGCGGATCACCGCCAACCTGCTGCTGGTCAATCCGACGCCGAACGCGGCGCGGCTGTTCAATTTCCTGCGGGCCTATCTCGACGACCGGCTGGCGCGCGACGTCGTCACCCGCTGGATCGACCAGGTCGCTCTGCTCCTGGGCCGGCACCACCTGATGCGCCATGTTCCGGATGCGGTGCTGGGCTGTTTCGACACCACCACCGACATCAACAACATCATGTTCGAAAGCTATCAGGAGCACCCGTTCCGCTTCCTGTCGCTCTATCACGGCTTCGACACGTCGAGCCTGGAGAACGATCCGCGTGTGCTGGGCGCCGAGCCAACCTGATCGCCGCCTCCGGGAAGGCGATTGATTGATAGTATAAATGTGCCCATAAGGTCGACCGAATGTTTGACAGTCGGCCTTGGAGCACCCGCATGACCCGTCCTTTCGGCGCGAGCCTTCTGGCCTGCGCGGCCCTGCTGAGCGGTCAGGCCCAGGCGCAGCAGCCGCCGTCCTATCTGGGCGTCGACATCTCCTACGCCAACGAGATGGACGACTGCGGCGCGGTCTATCGTTCGGGCGGCAAGGTTGTGGAGCAGTACGCCTTCTTCAAGTCGGCGGGCGCCAATGTCGCGCGGATCCGCATCTGGAACGACCCGGACTGGACGCCCTATTCGAACCTGGCCGACGTGAAGAAGAGCATCGCCCGGGCCCGCGCCGCCGGCCTGCAGGTGCTGCTGGATTTCCACTATTCCGATGACTGGGCCGATGGCGACAAGCAACTGGCGCCCAAGGCCTGGGAGACGCTCTCGACCCCCGATCAGGCCAAGGCGCTCTACGCTTTCACCCATGACACCCTGACCGCGCTCGACCGCGAGGGCCTGATGCCCGACCTCGTTCAGGTCGGCAACGAAACCAATGGCGAGATCGTCTCCAGCCTGGCGCGCGCCAAGGATCCGATCGACTGGACCCGCAATGCCCTGTTGTTCAATGCGGGCATCAAGGCGGTGCGCGACGCCGGCGCGGCCTCGAAGGTCAAGCCACGGATAATGCTGCATATTGCCCAGCCCGAGAATGTCGAGCCCTGGTTCGCGGCGGCGGCCAAGGCGGGCGTGACCGACTTCGATCTGGTCGGGATCAGCTACTATAGCAAGTGGTCCAAACGCACGATGGCGCAGCTGGGGCAGACCATCAACCGGATGCGCCACCTCTATCCGGCCGACGTCCTGGTGGTCGAAACCGCCTATCCGTTCACCAATGAAGGCGCCGATTCTTCGCCCAACCTGCTGGGTCAGGACTCGCTGATCGCCGGTTATCCGGCCACGCCGGCGGGGCAGAAGAAGTACCTCACCGACCTCACTCAACTGGTCTTCGCCAGTGGCGGGGTGGGGGTCGTCTATTGGGAGCCGTCCTGGGTTTCCACCCGGTGCAAGACCCGCTGGGGCACGGGCTCGAACTGGGAAAACGCCGCGCTGTTCGACTTCAAGGGCCAGGCCGTCGAAGGCGTCGACTGGTTGAAGGCGCCTTACGTCTATCCCGTCGATGTCACCTTCCGCGCGCCCGCCGGCGATGAGGTCGAGCGGTTCATCGACGGCGACTTCCTGGGCGGCGCCGGGCCTTTGCCCATGGTCCGCGAGGGTGGTTCCTGGGTCTACAGGACCCGGCTCATGCCGGGCGCTTCGGTCACCGTGGCCAGCGCCGCAGCGCTCGACGCGGTCGCCGCCGCTTCGGCTCTCACGGCCGTGGTGGGGCGGGGCGCTACGGTGATCCCGGTGTCATGACATGCTGACGCTTGTCAGATGTGATTGATATGATAAATACGCACCCACAGGTCGGGCCTATGCCTGAACCGCAATAGCCGCTGCGTCCAACGAGGCGCGCGCGTTCGACAATCGGGGGAAACCATGACTCGCCATGCCATTCTGCTCGCCGCCGCCAGCGGCCTGACGCTCGCCGCCGCGACCGGCGCCTATGCCCAGACCACCGAAACCGCCCAGGTCGAGGAAGTCGTCGTCACCGGCGTGCGCAAGAGCCTGCGCGACGCCCTGGCCGTGAAGCAGGGCTCCGACAAGGTGGTCGAGGCCATCTCGGCCAAGGATATCGGCGTCCTGCCCGACGTGACCATCGCCGAGTCGATCGCCCGCCTGCCGGGCGTCAACGCCACCCGCGACCGCGGCAATGACAGCCAGGCCGTGGTGCGCGGCCTGGGCGCGCGTCTGGTGCTGGGCACCATCAACAATCGCGAAGTCGCCTCCACCGAGCCCGACCGCAACGTGCGCTGGGAGATCTATCCGTCGGAAGTCGTCTCGGGCGTGCAGGTCTACAAGTCGCAGTCGGCCGACCTGATCGCCGGCGGCGTGGCAGCGACAATCAACATCGATACGATCGCCCCGCTCGACTACAAGGGCCCCAGCTTCGTCGGCCGCGTCGGCCCCGTCTATTATGACGGCGGCAAGGACATCCCCAACTACGACACCACCGGCTATCGGGCCTCCGGCTCGTTCGTGCACAAGTTCAACGACGACCTGGCCATCGTGCTGGGCCTGACCGGCCAGCAGCAGAAGAACGGCTACGGCTCGTTCACGGGCTGGGGCTACAACGACTCCCTGGCCCGCGCGCCGGCCGGCGCCAGCGACTACAGCGGCGACCTGAACGGCGACGGCAAGCTGGACGCCACCCCGTGGGGCGCCCAGATGTCGGCCAGCCGCATCGACCAGAAGCGCACCGGCGTTTCCAGCGGCCTGCAATGGCGCCCGACCGACAATTTCGAACTGAAGGGCGACGTCCTCTATTCCAAGATCAAGATCTCGGAACTGCAGGACCAGACCGTCTGGGGCCGTAACAACTGGGGCAACTGGAACAACGGCAATCTGGGCGACTACACCGCCGCCGGCGCGTCCTACACCCTGGTCAACAACACCGTGGTCGCGGCCCGCTTGCCCTACAGCTCGGTCACCACCGTGCTGTCGAAATACAGCGAGGACAAGGACCTGCTGGTGGGCGGCCTGAACGGCAAGTGGACGCGCGACGTCTGGACCGTGGCCGGCGACGTTTCCTACTCCAAGGCCGAACGCACCAACTCCTGGAAGGGCGTCCGCGTCGAGGCCTATCCCGAATGGACCACCTTCGACACCCGGGCCGGCAAGACCCCGACCATCACCACCAGCGCCGCCAGCATCGGCCTGCCGCAGTTCGCCAACCAGTGGGGATCGTATGATGGTCCCGAGCACCTGAACGACGAACTGAAAGCCGCGGCCCTGGACGTTACCCGCGACCTCGGCGACGGCGTGTTCAAGAGCGTGCAGTTTGGCGTTCGCGCTTCGGACCGCACCAAGGACCACACCAGCTTCAGCTTCTCGCCGGCCCCGACCGGCGCGACGGTGCCCGCCAACCTGTTCACGGCCTATACGATCGGCAAGGGCGCCAACGTCCCGGCCATCCTGACCGGCGACATCGACAAGGTCGCGGCCGTCGCCTACGGCGCCAATGCGTTTGCCCTATCCAACGCCACCGAGGAACTGGGTGAGCAGTGGGCCGTCAACGAGAAGGTCTCTGAAGGCTACGGCAAGCTGAACTACGGTCTCGACGGCTTTGGCGGATCCTGGGTCAGCGGTAACGCCGGCGTCCGGATCGTCCACACCGAGACCAGCAGCGACGGTCAGCAGCAGAACACCGCCGGCGTCTTCAGCCCGGTCACGGTCGATGCCGACTACACCGACGTCCTGCCCTCGGCGAACGCCAAGTTCGACTTCGGCGACGGCAAGGTGGTGCGCCTGGGCGTGGCCAAGGTCATCGCCCGCCCGCCGCTGGACGAGCTTCGCGCCAGCCGCAGCCTGACCACCTGGTCGCCCTATACCGGCAGCGCCGGCAACCCGACCCTGGATCCGTTCAAGGCCTGGCAGTTCGACGCCTCGGCCGAATACTACTTCCGTCCCGAAGCCCTGATCGCGGCGTCCTACTACTACAAGGACGTCAGCTCCTACATCGGCTGGAAGCAGAGCCCGGTGGTCTACAACGGCATCACCTATGCCGTGTCCAGCCCGACCAATGGCGGCGGCGGCTATATCCAGGGCCTGGAGCTGACCTTCCAGACGCCGTTCTTCTTCCTGCCCTCGGGCCTGGACAAGTTCGGGATCTATTCGAACTACGCCTATGTCGACTCCGACCTGAAGGAGTTCTCGCCGGCCAACAATCCGCTGGACATGACCGGCCTGGCCAAGAACACCGCCACGGTCGACCTGTGGTACGCCAACGGCCCGCTGGAAGCGCGCCTGGGCTACAAGTACCACAGCCCGATGACCGTGATTTACGGCTGGAGCGGCGCGGACCTGCAGACCCTGGAGACCGAGAAGACCCTCGACTTCAGCTCGTCCTACCAGATCAACGACCACATCGGCGTACGCTTCCAGGTCAACAACCTGACCAACGAAGCCCTGCGCATGTATCGCGACAACGATCCCAACCGGATCGGTCGCTACGATGTCTATGGCCGCCGCTTCCTGATGGACGTGACGGTGAAGTTCTAGGCCTTTCCGTCGCCTCCTCCTGCGAGGGGCGACGGCCGGCGGGTTCGCCCGCCATTTCTGGGATTCATCACGCCTCCCCGATGATCCTGCGACTGGGGAGGAAGCTCCGCGCTTCCTCCCCATTTTTTTGATTTCAGCGTGAGGTCTCTGATGGTCGAACTCAGCCGCCGCGAAGCCCTGGCCGCCACCGCCGGAGCCGCCGCCCTGGCGGCCGCATCGTCCTCGATCGCCGCCGCGCCCGCGACGATCGCCCCCGTCCTCGATCTGGCCCCGCGTGAGCGCCTGTCGCTGGATTTCGACTGGAAGTTCAAGCTGGGCCACGCCCAGCACCCCGCCCGCGACTTCGGTTTCGGGGCCAACCAGCGCACCTTCGCCAAGGCCGGCGCCAGCGCCCCGAACTGGTGGGTGGCCGCCGCCGCCCAGGCGGATTTCGACGACAGCGCCTGGGCCCCGGTGACGCTGCCGCATGACTGGGCCGTCGAGCTGCCGTTCGTGGACAACCCCGACTACAAGCCGTCCGGCAAGCCCGACGACGAGGACCTCCGCGCCGCCCATGGCTACAAGCCGCTGGGCCGCGAGTTTCCGGAGACCAGCATCGGCTGGTATCGCAAGACCTTCGTCCTGCCGGCCGCCGACGTCGGCAAGCGCCTGTCGATCGAGTTCGACGGCGCCTTCCGCAACGCCACCGTCATCGTTAACGGCTACATCCTCGAGCGCGAAGACAGCGGCTACAGCCCCTTCCGCGTCGACATCACCGACATCGCCAATGTCGGCGGCGACAACAGCCTTGTGGTGCGCATCGACGCCAGCCTGGGCGAGGGCTGGTTCTACGAAGGGGCGGGGATCTATCGCCACGTCTGGCTGGTCAAGACCGCGCCGGTGCACGTGCCGCAGTGGGGCGTCTTCGTGCGCGCCAAGGTGGACGGGACCCTGTCGATCGACACCGACCTGATCAACGAAGGCGACGTCCGCGCCGAGTTCGAGGTGCTGCACACGGTGCTGGACGCCCAGGGCAAGCCGGTGCTCACCCCCGCGCCCGCGCAGGGGCGTCTGCCGGCCTGGGACCGCCAGTCACTGGCCCTGACCGTTCAGCTGCCCAATCCCGTGCTGTGGTCGCTGGAAAACCCGCACCTCTACGCACTGGTCACCGAGGTGAAGGTCGGCGGCGTGTGGGTCGATCGCTTCGTCACCCGCTTCGGCGTCCGCTCGGTCGCTTTTGATCCGGCCCGGGGCTTCTTCCTCAACGGCCAGCCGGTGAAGCTGAAGGGGTCCTGCAACCACCAGGACCACGCCGGCGTCGGGGCGGCGATCCCGGACGCCCTGCAGGTCTGGCGGCTGGAGCAGCTGAAGGGCATGGGCTGCAACGCCTATCGCGCCTCGCACAATCCGCCGACGCCCGAACTGCTGGAGGCCTGCGACCGCCTGGGTATTCTGGTCATCAATGAGACCCGCCGGATGTCCAGCGACGAGACCTCGCTGGACGAGCTGGAACGCCTGGTGCGCCGCGACCGCAACCACCCGTCGGTGATCCTCTGGTCGATCGGCAACGAGGAGCCCCAGCAGGGCACGGCGCGCGGGGCCCGTGTGGCGCGGACGATGAAGCGGCTGGTCAATCGCCTTGACCCGACGCGTGGCGTCACGGCCGCCATGGACTCAGGCTTTGGCGAAGGCATCACCGAGGCGCTGGACGTTATCGGCTTCAACTATCGCCACGAGAAGATGGACGACTTCCACGCCCGCTTCCCGAACATGCCGATTATCGGCAGCGAAAGCGGCAGCGTGGTCACGACCCGCGGCGAATACGCCCGCGACGAGGCGAAGTCCTATGTCCCGGCCTATGACACCGACCACCCCTGGTGGGCGACCACGGCCGAGAAGTGGTGGAGTCACGCGGCCGATCGTCCGTGGATGGCGGGCGGCTTCATCTGGACGGGCTTCGACTATCGCGGCGAGCCGACGCCCTTCAACCGCTGGCCCAGCATCAGCTCGCACTTCGGGGCGCTGGATACCTGCGGTTTTCCCAAGGACAACTATTACTACTACCGGGCCTGGTGGCGGCCCGAGCCGCTACTGCACCTGCTGCCGCACTGGAACTGGGAAGGCCGCGAGGGCCAGCCGATCGCGGTATGGGCGCACAGCAACTGCGACAAGGTCGAGCTGTTCCTGAACGGCAGGAGCCAGGGCGTGCGCGAGGTGGCGCGCAACCGCCATGTCGAATGGTCCGTGCCCTATGCGCCGGGCGTGCTCGAAGCGCACGGCTACAGGAACGGCAAGGTCATCCTGCGGGAACGCCGCGAAACGGCCGGGCTGGCGGCGTCTCTGCGCCTGACCGCCGACCGCTCGCGCCTGAAGGCCGACGGCCAGGATGTGGCGATCTTCAAGGTCGAGGTTCTGGACGCCAAGGGGCGGCCGGTTCCGCGCGCCGATGATCTGGTTGTCTTCGAGGTGTCCGGCGCGGCCGATGTGATCGGCGTCGGCAACGGCAAACCGACCAGCCACGAGCCGGACGTCGCCAGCCAGCGCAAGGCGTTCAACGGCCTGTGCCAGGCGATCGTTCGGACGCGGCGCGGCGGTGCGGGTGAGGTGCGGGTGACGGTTTCTGCCACGGGGCTGAAGGGCGCGAGCGTGATGTTGAGGGCGGAGGCCTAATTTTTCTCCGCTCTCCCCGGCTTTCGCCGGGAAGAGCACTATTACTTAAATAACTAGAATCATTCAACTATTTTTGCTATATCTCCCTGCACAAGGTCTGCACGGCGACGGCAAATCAAGGACTTAGGCCGCCGATCTACACAGAACCTGCACAGCGTGGGGGCGATGATGGCGTTTGTTGTCGATAAAGAGGAGTTGCAGCCGGGGCTGATCATCTTCCGCCGGGCGGACGTGGCGCACCGTAATTGGTATTGCCGGATCAAGCTGCCGAAGGCTGATCGCTACAAGACGATCTCGCTCAAAACCCCGGACGTGACCACGGCACGGCAGACCGCCATCCGCCACGAGGCGCGGGTGAGTTTTCAGCTCGAAAGCGACATCCCGGTGTTTAACCGGCCGTTCCGCGAGGTGGCACAGGAATATCTTGTGCAGCAGCGCAAACGAGTGGCGCGGGGCGAGATCGGCGCGTCCCGCATCGACAAGCTCAAGGCCACGCTAGACGGGCCTTTGGAGGATTATGTCGGCTCGACGCAGGTGCATCGTATCGGTGATGAGCTATGGGGCGGCTATCCGGCATGGCGGCGCGAGAACGGCGCAGGGCGCAACATGCGCAACGGCGTGCGGGAAGTGTCGGCGGAATTGGCCGCGCAACTGGCGGCCAAGGATGTGGCGGCGCGCGCCAAGGCGGCGCTTAGTCGAGGTGTTCGCGTCCCGGCGGCAAAGCCTACATCCAAACCAACAAGCCGCATGGTCGCGTTCATCAGCGATGCGACGATCCGCTTTGAAATGTCGATCTTCGGGGCGGTGATGAACTACGCCATCAAGAAGCGCTACGTGCCAGCCAGCCAGCGCTTCGAGGACCGCCCGAAGCTAAAAATCATGCGCCGGGACGAGTTCACGCGCGCCGAGTACAGCCGCCTGCATACGAAGGCGCGGGAGTGGATTCGCAAAGCGCCGCGCCCGTCGAGTACCTGGTATCGCACTGTCGCCTACAGTTTCGTGCTCATCATGTGCAGCACGGGTATGCGCCCATCCGAAGCGAAGAACCTTCGCTGGCGTGACATTATGCCCGCGAAGGATCAGGACGGGCGCGACATTGTCGTGATGTTCGTCCAGGGCAAGGGCAAGTCGCGCAAGCTTGTCGCAACGCAAAAGGTCTCCGAATATCTGGAGCGCATCCGTGATATCGCTCACAGCAAGCGGCAGGTGAACGGCAAGGAAGTGATTGTGAAAGGTGAACCGTCGCCGGACGAGCATGTATTCACCACCCATACCGGTGAGCCCGCGAAAACGCTCTATCAGCACCTCATCGAGTCGCTGCTCATCCGTGCTGATCTGCGCGACGGGCCGAACGGCGTGCCGCGCTCGACCTATTGCTTCCGCCACACCTACGCCACCTTCCGTCTCAGCGAGGGGATCGACGTGTATTTCCTGGCCGAGCAGATGGGGACATCGGTCAAGATGATCGAGGATCACTACGGCCACGTGAATACCGTCCGCCATGCTGACCGGGTGTTGCAGGGTATGCACCGCTGGGATCATGCGGACGAAACGGCCGACGATGAAACAGGCGACGACGACGCGACCAAAGACGCGACCGACGCCACCGCTAAGAAAGGCAAGACGACCAAGACCGGCAAAGCTGCCAAGGACGGCAAAGCTGCGCGGCGTACCGCCCTCAAGCAGAACGCCGACCACTCCCGCGCCAAACATTAGGCCGTCATCGCCCGTAGGAATTACGCGTCGGGCTCCGATGCGCCGAGGGTGACGGCGGCCTATCCGAATCCCTGCCGAAATCATCGGCGCGCCGTGGCGCATTGGTCCGGTGATGTAGGCGAAGCATCAGGTGGAGAAAGGGGCGTCGGGTCCGATGCCGCCCACCTGCCGCGTCTTCCGCCGCGTTGCCCCATCCGCCCGGGGGCATCTGGGATGGGGAGGAGCAAGGGCTTCTGATGATAGAGGAGCATCATTCCTCGCCCGCCCAATCCTCTTCAGAGCTTCTCCATGCTCGATAGCGGTCAACGCCTCACCCAAGCACATGATCCGACGCCCAGTTATGGTAATTTCTGCGACATTCTGGGCGGTGCCGATTTTTTGGATCATAGTGGCGAGCAGTTGCCGGACCCGGAGAGATGTCCATGGCTCAACTTGACGCCGCTTTCGAGCGTTTGGCTCAAGAGCGAAGGCAATCTCTAAGTGATGCGGAATCTCGAAGTTCACGAAGAGAAAAGATTCTCGGTCGAGCGCGGGCGCAAGTGTTCGGCACAACGTCCGAGGTCATACGCTCTTCGGCTTGGAGTGGTGACCTGCGAGTTATATATTGCGATAGGTGCCCTTGCATTCCTGTTCGCCGGAACGATGGAAAGGGGCTCGCGACTCGCATCCAAATCAGGGTGGATGATAAGGACACAGCCCAGATGTCCGCCAACGGCTATTCGTGGGTCGAGGTCGAAACGAACGCGGTCTGGCTGCGCCAAGTTGTTTCGGAATCAGTCGCTGCCGACTTGCTGAATCGCCCGCTCGGCCTGAGCGAGATTTCCAAAAGCATATTGGCTATGCTGGCGTTAATACTAGCTTCTGCGGTGATATATCTGAACGCCGAGGCAATACTCAACGGCTTGATGTGGATATTTGTGGTTGTTGTGCTCTTTGGGTGGGTTGCATCAATAGGCCGCTGAGAAATTCGGCACACAGCGACTGTGTGCAACTAGCCGTCACAGGTTTTCAAGGTCTATTTTAGCGCCATCCAGCGCACTTGCGTTGGACATGCCACCTTCAAGCCACTGGGCGGACACCGTAGGCGCAAGCTACGGCGCACCCCGGATAGCCGCAACGATAGCCGCGACGGCCCCGATGAGTTGGGCGATGGCGCTGATCAGCAATGCGATGTCGGTGGTGGTCATGGTTTCCTCCCTTTGCCCCGCGCGGGATGCGCGACGGATGAGGAGGCAGGAGTCGACCGCCCCAGCGGGCCGGGAACAGGTCGCGCCAGCGCCGCGCAGCGGGCGAAGCTGCACACGCCGCAGGCACGGAAGCAAAGAGCCTTGGACGGCACGCGCGGTCGGCTAGAACGCACGAAATCCTGAGCGCTTCCCTCGCGAGGCCGGAAGGAAAGCTGTGGGTAAACCACCACGACAATGCTGCGTCGATAAGCGACTTCCACCATGCTGCTTCTGAAAGCAGGTGCGCCATGACCAACGATGACTACGCCAAGATGATGGAGATGTTCGGCCGCGAGTTCATGACGCGGATTGAGCAAGTCGCGGCGGCCAAGCTCGCTTCCCACGGCTTTTCTGGTTTGGATGACGCGCCTTCTGACCTGGCGGCAAAAATCTACCGCGAGGCCGCGTTCGAGGTCGCCGCGCGCAACCCCGATGCTGATCTTCAAACGCTGGATCGGGTGTTGACGGCAACGTTGCGCGCCGATGTGCGGCATGGCTTGAAGCAGATGCGAACGCTGACCTCACAGCCATACGACGCTCTTGCTGCGGCCACGGGCAAGGATGCGGCGATGGTGATGGCGTTCTTTGGACTGCCCGTCGCGCCAATGGATCGACGGACGCTGAAAATGATGGCCCAGCCTTCGTCCGATTTGGATGAGGTCAGCGCCATGTTTGACCGGGCAAAGACGGCGTTCGTTGGTTACTCTACCTGCGAAGCGGCCTTCTACACGCTTGCTTCCGACTGCGCAGACACCTTGGCGCGGATGATCGATACGAACGAGCAAATGGCGCGAATCGGAGATTTATTCCGCAGAGACAACACGCCACCCCCACAGCCGCAGGGCACACCGTTCGTAAAAGCTTGCGGTGTTTTTCGTCGCTATCCGGGCGAAGAAATCGCCTCCTTCATCTATGCCGACCCGCGCCCTGACTGGGGGTCGATCCTGTTTTATGCAGGCTGGATGGAGGATGGGGAGCCCAAGGGCTCCAAGGACGGGGGCTATAAATTTGTGCCCTTGCAGTTGCTCAATGCGCTTATGCAGATGCCAGACGCCCACTCGATTGTTCGTGGCGATTTGAAGCCAGCACGGGCCACGGCGCATTAGTTAATTGAAATTAACCAAAACCTAACGATTACCCGCTATAGTTGATCTATATTCTATCACTCAGGTAATCTATCTCTCTATATCCTACAGATACTCCCCCTCTGACTGCTCGACGGGCGCAGCCCGCCGAGCCGGAGACTAGTCTCCGCGCCGAATTGGTAGAGCAGGTTGCCGGGGCGCAGGGCGAGTTAGAATCCAACATCGAGGTATTGCGCCGCGCGGCAGTCGCCGGTGGCGATGCGGGGGCACTTGGCCAGGCCGAGGCCCAGATGCAGGCGCTGACTCGGCTCCAGCACAAGATCAGCCGGGCTGATCCATCGACGCTCGCAGCGATCCGTGCCGAGGTGGTGGCGTCGGTCGCCGCGTCGGTGGCGCTGACCCAGACGGCGCGCATATCGGCGGCGAATGCTCAGACGGCGGAAGTCGCGCTGCACGCCGCCCAGGCGGAGGCGCGCAAGGTCGTGGACGATTTCACGCATGATTTTTATGAGCGGAAGATCTTCGATCCTTACCTCAAATTCGCCTCGGCGGAGGATGAGCGCGCCTATCGCGAGCGCGAGGAGAAGAACCGCCGCGAGATCGAGAAGGCCCGCGCCGAGGGCACGCCGGAAGGCGACCTTCGCGCCCTGAACCTGACAAGAGAGCAATTGCGCGATGCAGGCGAACATGGGGCCAGCGCGAGCCCGGACTATGCGCGGTTAGATCAGCAAACGGCAGCAGCCGAGCGGAACCTTGCGGCGCAGATCGCGGCTCGCCAAGGCCATGCGACCCAGCCCGAACCGGCAATCGACCCACTCGACGCCATTGCGCCGAGCAAGAACATCCCTCCCAGCATCATCGCCAACCTTCGTGCGGCGGGCGTCAGTATTCCGCCGCCCGAGACGCAGGGGCACGGCGTGACAACGACCGCCGCTGCTGAAACCAATCGCGGTCGCGCCTAGTCGCCTACATCAGCCCGGCGGCTTTGCAGTCGGCGGCGGCGGCGTAGAAGTACGCTTGATCACGCACCATCGCGGGCAACTGTCGCGCCTGTGCGGCCTCGAAATCAGCGGTCATGCGCGTGCGGGAAAGCCCGAGGGCTGCCCCCACCACATGCGCTGCGTCATAGGCCTGCGCTGCTTTGTTGCTGTAGTAATCCGCCTTCGCCGCATCACCCGCGCGCTGCCGCTGTCCACGCGCGTGCGCGTTGGCGATGTAGCATTTCACGGCCATATCGTAGGTGGCTTGTAGTTGGCTGCCTTCAGTCGATGAAACGGGCTGCGCCGTTAATGCCCCGGCGCAAAGCGCCAGAGCGACAGTCAACATTTGCAGATGGTGCTTGTTCGCCACAACTTGACCCCGCCGAATGAAAAATCCGCAAGGGTTTTGTAACCGAATGGGCAATTCTGTTGCCGCGACAGGCCTTTACTACCAAGCACTTAGCCATGATCTACTCACGCACCCGGCCCAACGCCACCGCATGGAAAAGCCATCGTTTCTCTAGGAAAAACGCCGGTTTCCGCGTGCGCCGTCTTGCTACGATATTGCCCATACGGGTGCGGCATGATCGGGGCTGACGCCGACGCGCTGGCCCGCCTGTTCGACGCCGAGGGCGCACGCAAATATCTCTGCGCTTCGGAGTGGCGGCGGTTCGTCCGAGCAGCGCAGGACGCGCCCGTTGAAGCCCGCCTTTTCTGCCTGCTGCTGGCCTATACCGGGTGCCGCATCAGCGAGGCCTTGGGCGTGACGCCCGCGCGGCTCGACCGCGAGGCGGGCCGCGTGGTGTTCCGTACCCTAAAGCGCCGGCGGCGGATCTTCCGAGCCGTGCCCGTGCCGTTGGAATTGATGCGCGACCTGGTGTTGCTCGCGCATGGTAAGGCCGACGACGCGCCACTCTGGTCATGGTGTCGGCAGACGGCATGGCGGCGCGTGAAGTGGGTGATGCGCGCCGCGCGGATCACCGGGCCGCAAGCCACGGCGAAGGGCCTTCGCCATGGGTTCGGCATCGCCAATGCCGAGAGCAACATTCCCACCGCGCTCACCCAACGCTGGATGGGCCACGCGCGGGCGGAAACCACTTCCATCTATCAGCACGCGGTTGGAAGCGAAGAGCGCGCCTTCGCCAAACGCATCTGGCAGCGCGCGTTGCATTAGTTCAGCGGCTGCTTCAGCCGTTCGGCCATCACGCGCATCAGCGCGGCCATCTGCTGGCCGACCAGCGCCAGTTGGCCGTCATAGTCCCGCGACCGTCGTCGGAAGACATGTGCCAGTGCCTCGATCTGCTCCGGGCTTGTCGGGTCGGCCTCGACGGCGATGATCTCCTGCACCACTTGTTCAAGTTCATCGAGCTGGTGCGGCTCCATCTGCCCCAACAGCGCCGTGTCTTCGAGTTCGGTGGCAGGTTGGAACGACATCATGCCTCCGCAGCTTGTCCGAGGCCCCGAGCGTAACGGTCACACCGCCCGCACGCCATTCCGGAGAAATCCGGTGGCGTGCGAGGGGGAGCATTGGCGGCGGCGCATTGCCTACGCTCCGGGCTGCACCATCGCCCGGATGCGGGTGACGGCCCAGCGGCCGATGCGGTACAGCGCAATCCCGCCGCCACAGAGGACGAGCGCCCCGAGGGCCACTTCCAGCTCGGGTTTGTACGCCACGACGAGCGCGCCCACCGGCATAGAGGCCAGCAGCCAAGTCATCAGCGAAGGTGTCTCGCTATCCTTATCCATGATGGTCTCCCGTGGCAGTTGGATTGCGGCTCGCAGCGATAGCGATGATGGTGTTGGTGGGAATGAACCCGTCGATTTGTTCGGTGGGATCGAGGGTTTCCCAGAGGGCGAATAGCCCCTTCGGCCCCCAGAGCAGAAACATCACCAGCGCGCTCACGATGTCGGTGAAAATGCTGACCCCGAGCAGCAACCGCCCGATAGTCATGTCGAACAAATCGCAGCCGATGCAGAACGCGATTTTTAGCCAGTTTGGCAGCGGCAGGCCATGATAGTCGATCATCGTATCCCCCTCGCAGATGCCTCGACCGCCACAGCGGCGGCGAGGTCGCCCGCTCATTTTTAGCGGTCGATATCGTGGCCTCGGTCGGCGGTAGCGCCTTGCTCCGCAGGCTCGCGCACGGCCCATTGCTCTTCCAACGATGGCGGTTCGCCCAGACGTTCGGCTTTGCCCCACCACATGCCGTCGAGCGGACTAGGATCGAAGCGATGGCTTCTAAAGTCCGCCCAGAACTCTGCATCGGGGCGTGGCTCCTTCGTCCAATCGCCGCCGCCGCCATCGGCGCTGCGACGGCCGAACCAGCCCTCAAAAACGAGCTTGTCGCGGAAGTCGGCCACCGCATCGCGCACTTGGCCGAAGATGAAATCCAACAGACCGAAGCGCTCGTGTTGCTGGTCGCGCATTGCATGAACCCCGCAAGAATTTGCCCTCACAGGTAGTATGCAGTTGGAAGCTGAGCCGTGGAGTCGATTATCCCATGAGTTGAATATTCATTCGCGGGAGGGCGACCGACCATGAGTTACGTCAGCAATCTCGACACGCCGTTGCTGCAACTGTCGGCGCGCGATCACTTCACACTCCGCGATGCGGTGCAGGGCGTGCATGTCTTCGGCGGCATCGGTTCGGGGAAGACTTCCGGCAGCGGGAAAGCGCTCGCCAGCGCCTATTTACGCGCGGGCATGGGCGGCCTCGTGATGGCAGCGAAGCCCGAGGAAGTGCAGCTCTGGCTGGAATACGCCCGCGCCAATGGCCGGGCCAATTCCGTCATCCTCTTCGGCGAGCATGGCGGCGGCTTCAACTTCCTGACCTACGAACTGGCGCGCCAAGGCATGGCGGGCATCGGCAGCGTCGTCGAATGCCTCATGCAGGTGCTTGAGGCGGCGCGGCTCGCTGGCCCGTCGCCGGGCCGCAACGGCGACCAGTTCTGGGACGATGCCACGCGGCAGTTGCTGCGCAACACCATCCCCGTGCTCTACGCCGCCACCGGCACCGTGAGTATCCCCGACATCATCCGCTTCGTCAGCACCGCGCCCACCAGCCTGGAGCAGCTGCACAGCGCCGACTGGCAGGGCAACTCATTCATGTTCCAGGCACTCGCCGCCGCCCGACGGCAGGCGGTCGTGCCGATGAGCGAGACCGACTTCGACAAGACCGCCAACTACTGGCGCGACGAGTTCGCCCAGCTCGACGCCAAGACACGCGGCAACATCGCGATCTCGCTCTCGACCACGCTCGACCGCTTCAATCGAGGGCGGCTGCATCAGGCGTTCTGCACCAAGACTACACTGGTGCCGGAACTGACGTTCCATGGCGCGATCATCATCATGGATATGAGCGCGCTGACCTGGAACGCGGACGGCATCATCGGCCAGCAGTTGTTCAAGTTCATGTGGCAGCGCGCCGTGTTGGCGCGCAACGGGCTGGAGCAGCGCCACCGCGACCGTCCCGTCTTCCTATGGGCGGATGAGAGCCAGTATTTCGTCAATTCATTCGATGCCGAGTTCCAGTCCACCTGCCGATCGGCGCGAGCCTGCACGGTGTACCTCACGCAGTCGCTGCCGACCTATTACGCCCGCATCGGCGGCGATAATCCGCAGCACCGTGCAGACATGCTGCTGGCCAACTTCGTGACAAAGATCTGGCACAACAATGCCGATCCCGTCACCAACCGCTGGGCGTCCGACACCATCGGCCGCAGCCTCCAGCGGCGCGGCAGCTACAACGAGGGCCAGAGCTACGGCTCCTCCAGCGGCCTCAACGACGGCGGCAGCACCAGCTGGGGCAGCAGCAGCGGCTATAGCGGCTCCGCCGATTCGCGCGGCGGCAGTTCGTCCGGTTGGAACAGCAGCACCAACCGTGGCGGCGGCGATAGCTGGGGCCGCAACCGGGGCCGCAACAGCGGCGAGTCCACCAGCCACGGCTTCTCCGAAACCATGGACGCCGAGCTGGAGCCCGCCGTCTTCAGCCGCGACCTGCGCACCGGTGGCCCGGCCAACCGCAAGCGCGTCACTGGCGTCTGGTTCCAAGCCGGAAAGACCTTCGCCGACAGCCAGCGCAACTACCTGCATGTGAGCTTCCAGCAATGAACAAGCCCAGCGCCTTCACGATGTTCTACGGCCACATCCTGACCGTCACCGCCCTCGGCGCGCTCACCTTCTATCTCGGCTGGCAATGGATCACGGTCGATGCCGACGTGGGATGGCTCTGCATCCCAGCCTTCCTCGCCACCATCTCCAGCCGCACCGCCTACAACAAGGCGCGCAGCTACGAACTCTGGAAACGCGAATGGGACAGCATGAACGGCGGCGGCGCAGCGGGCGTGCAACTCACCCCCACCCAGCGCCGCATCGTCGGCACAATCGCTTGGCTCGCCATGGCGTGGGTAAGCATCGCCGTGGTCGATGATCCGTCAGCCCAGATAGGCGTTGGGTTGTTCTGGCTCGCTTCCATCGGCGTTGCCATCATCACCATCATCCGCTGGCTCCTGCGCGCCGCCACCGGCGGCGCGCAGCGGGGTGGAAAGAATGTCGCTGTGCGCGTCTGCTTGCCCGTGGCCCGGCAATCCGCGCCGCTCCAACAAGCCTACGCCGCTGTGCCAGAACACTGCCGCAGTTTGCTTGGCTAGGTTGCCCGTTCAAGGCGACGCACCCGAGACGCTATGGCTGGATGCGCCAATCCATCAAGAAGTAGGTGATTGCGATCCATACCCCAGCAAACCCGATGCAGTAGACCGACAGTTCGCTTCGCCAGGTGATCCTGCGGAAGAGCTTTTCTTTTTCGGCCCGCTTGCCAGCGGTTAGCAAATTGAATGCAGCGATAGCCGCCTCTAGCCGCGCCTCGGCGGTGCGGAGATTTCTAGGCGGCGATCCGCCGCCCTTCCCGGTGCGTCCTTCGAGGATCAGGGCGGCTTGGTAGAGTTCGGAAGTTTTGCTGCTGGTCGCCGCTAACGTGACGGACTCCATGATGGTCAGGTCAGTCATGATGTCGAGTTCGCGTTCGCCGAGCTGTGAGAAGAGATTGCCCGCCCCGCCTCCAGCAACGAGGCCAAAGCAGCATATGGTCAGCGGCCCAGTAAGAAACCGAAGTGCAGCGTCGGGGTGATCGACATTGCCAATGATGTTGAGAAACGCGAGAAGCGCCGCGCCGTTAGCGATGGCGCAGGCCCAGATCAACCGGGCCATCCGATCCTCTTTGGCCGAGTAGGCCGCGCCCAGCAGGGATTGGCCGATCCGCGTATCCATAGGAACTCACTCCGCAACAGATGAGGGATGGCCCAGCGCAATCATCGCTGCATTCCATTTTAGGGTCGCATGATTTCAATATGCTCAATCAGCGCGTCGCCGCCTGATTTGAGGGGCTGACCTAATCCGCGCGGTCGCCCGGTCGCAGGAACTCGACACTGCGGATGATCGGCTCGCCCGCCGCCGGTGCCGCACGCCAGACCTGTTTGCTCCATTGCTGCATGAACGTGACCTGCGAGCGCATCAGCGCCAGGCGCAGCGCATCGAGGTTGGCCCCGCCCAGGACGACCATCGTATGGGGCAGCATCAGCCACAGCTTGTCGGTGGCGCTTTGCCCCACCTCCATCACCAGCCGGTAGAAGAACACGCGCTCCTCCGGCACATCGGTGCCGTCGATCCAGCGCCGCACCGCAAAGGCATGGTTGATGTTGCCAGCGGGCATGAACCCGAATGCCTTGTAGATGCCGGGCACGGGCGTGGTGCTGGCGTCTTCCACCGCCATCGCCGGGCGGGGGTCGATGCGCCCGCCGAACGCCTCGCCGCGTGAGACGCGATCCGAGAAGTTCGGTCGCTCAGGCCGACGCCCGAACACGCTGTCAAAATCCTCATCGCTCATGATCGAACTCCGGCGATGGCGATGGTGTCGGCTTACGGAACTGCGCTGCGAAGCTCTCGGCCATGTCGCCCAGCTGCAGCACGAACTCGGCCAGCTTCACCGGGTCGCGATACTTGTAGGCCTCAGCCTCTTTGTAGAGTGCGGCCTTCTTCTTGATCGCCACCCACTGAGTGACCCGATCCTTGAGGTAGCCGTAGGCCTTCTCGATATGCCGGGCGACGCCGAAATACGGCAGCGGCGGCCGGAAGATGCCCTGCGCTTCCAGCGTCCGATGATCGATCCGCGCCGTCGATCCGGCATCCTCCAGCGCGCGATTTGCGTACTCCGACCAGGTACGCCGCCACACCATCACATTGCGCTGGGATTCAGCGGCGTCCAGCGTCGCCTTGTCCTCGTCCGAGCCCGTGCGGTTGAACTGCTTTCGCGCCTCGGCCACGAGGCGCGAAATTTCCTCCGGCTCGTTCCAGTCGATTTCCTTCTTCGCCGCGAACCCGGTCGGTGTGCTGGTATCCAGCCGCCTCAAGGTCAGGAGGCAATGGCAATGCGGCTGCTCGCGACCATCGGCGGCCTCCGGCACATGGATGCCGATATCCGCCACCATGCCCCGCGCCACGAACTGTTCGCTCACGAAGCGCCGCACCAGATCGATCCGCTGCTCCGGCGTCAGCTCGCGCGGCAGGGTGATCTCCACCTCGCGCGTAAGCTGGGCATCCTTCCGCTTCTCCGCCCGCTCCACCATGTTCCAGAGCGTCTGCCGGTCGAAGACCCAGGCCGGGCTGCCTTCGGGGGCCAGGATCTCCGTATGGACGACATCCGGCTTGTCGTACTGGAACCATCGCCCCTGAGAATCGTCGTACAGACGTTGCCCGGAACGGTACGCAGCCGCCGCCACGACGGACTTGCGACCACCTCCGCCCGTCTGGCCGAGGGATCGTGAAATCACCTTCAATCTGAGGTGATAAATCGCCAACCCGTCCCAATCCTTCCCGCCGCCAAAAAGTAGAAAAAGCGGACAGTGTTCACTTATATGTTGCAAGCAACATGAACACCGCTTTCTTCACTCAATGGTTGTATTGATCGCTTAAAGCTCAACCATTGAGTCTTGGCGGCAACAGGTCGGGATCGGGTCGTCGAAGGGGGCTCCAGGCCGCCCCCACACCCCGGCGATCCACCGCTTAGGCAAGCTCCCAGCGGCGGAGCGGAACCAGTCCCGCACCCAGCTCGGGGCGTTCAGCGCACCCCCAAGGCCCCCGCGCGGGCGCGCTACGCGCGCGTATAGATCGGCGACATATACGCGCGCAGGCGCACATGCCTGTGCGTGCATCCGCTCGTGCGTATAGGTCGGCAATGTATGGGGACTTGCCCGGCGCGGCGACACAGCTTTGGATAGATGGCGGATCACCACTATCGCCGCGCAAGGAACGCCATGCCCCGCCCCGAACCGCTGATCGGCCACTTCACCGGCACGCTCAACGACGCCCCGGCGCGCGTCGCCGTCTACAAGGCCGGACGCACCTACCGGCTTTCCTACGGCAGCGAGAAGCACCTCTGCCACCCGTCCGTGCGCAGCATCGAGGCCGCGAAGCGGGAGGCTCGCCTAGTCTTCTCCGTCAAGGTGGACGAGTACGAGCCACCGTAGGGGGCGACAGTGCTGACCGAAAATTCCGACATGGTCGCCTTGCGCGCGCAGGCGGATATCGAGCGCTTTTATAGCCGTGTCGTGCATCGCACCCTTGTCAGCCTGGAGCCGGAAGCGGCGCCGGATCCGGGTGAGGTGAGCGACTTCGATGCGTTTCTTGAAGCGGCCCGCATCGGCACCCACAACGCCCTTTGCGGTGAGGCGCGGATTGCGTTCGCCCTGACCATGGGCGCGGCCTTTGAACGTCACCTGCGCTTCTGGCTGGCAACCATGCAGCCGGACGCCCGTCAGGCCGCACAGGGGCAACGTGGCTGGAAAGGGATCGCCGCGCGTGTTTCAGCGCTGGCTGGCGCCGACATCGCCAACCTGCCCATTGCCATCGACATCGAGGAGCTTTGGCTGCTGGTGAATACCGGCCGTCACGGCGATGGCGACTCCTGTACGCAGTTGCTGAAGCAGGCACCGCATCTGTGGCAGCACGTACCAGCCGATCAACTGCCGACCATCACCGACAATGGCGCGGCGACCTTTCACATGCAGGTCACAGACGGCGACCTGAGCCGCTACGCGCACGCCATCCTTTCGTTATGGGGCTACCTCGGCGGCTCGAGACTGGGCGGCGGACAGCGGGGCTTCTACATGCCGATGATCTTGCCCGGTTAGACTTGGCGATTTGGCCGGGGCTGAGTTGGCCCGTCCTCCTGCTTGCCTAGGAGCAAAGACCCCCGCTGGAGTAATCGACTAGATCGTCCGAAGGGCGTAGATTCCATAAAAATTCAGAATATAGGAATATCCAGATATCTAATATTTATATCTTAACAAAAATGTAACATTATGGCGCACATTTATCAGTATAGTTCCTTGATGGAAAGTGATGACAGCAAAAAAGACCAACAAAAGGGTGTGGCCCCATTCATAGTGGGCTCGTGCGTAGCAATTGTGGCGTTCGCTGCGACTCCTGAAAGGTGGTGCATACTTCCACAAAGCGGAAGATCAAATTCGGTAGTGGGTGGATTTATTGAAGGATTTGGAAAAGCCAAGTATTGGTCGGCTCTTTCATTTGGACTGGCGGCTGGTTTTGTTGCCACAAGAATTCTTAAAGATAAAACGCCCGAGCAAAATTCAAGATAGGGTAATTAGTCTTTTACTTTCCCGACAATTGATCGAAACCAGCGGAATGGGTGAATGAGTGTAGTTAGGAACCCTTCAGCCAAACCGGCCACAAAAGTTTCATCCTCCCTGTCTTTAGGCTTCTCGCCATCGCCGGAGCCGCCCTCTTTCTTCTCGCTCACGTCCTTATGTTCCCTGCCGGAACCGAGAGCCAATCGCTACCATTCCAAACATACCACCTATCAACAGTATGCTTGTAGCGATGGCCGTCCGAATCCTTATAAATAATTGCGACCAAGTGGCCGGATGAGTGATTTATACTGCCACGGTTATCAATATAAATACGCTCATCTTCCGTGACTTTAACTGTATTTAGATTGACGACCACGGTGGTAACCACTTGGCCCAAAACCATGCTTGCTGCAGTTTCTCCGATCTGTTTGCCAACTTCATGCTTATTGCTGAATATCTTTTGAATGTTAGCAATTGCCTTGGCAATCATAGCTTCCCAATTTACCATCAATGTCCCCACTGAATTTGTAGCTTGCTTGCAATGAAGAGACTTACGGGGCGAGTGTATTTAAGATTGCGTGAGGCCCAATAAACCCGTTGTGCGGGCATCGTGCAGCAACAAGCTGTGCTGTCAAGTGAGGTGTCTGGGGTCGGCCAGAACAGAAGCGGGAGGTAATCGCCACGAGCCTCTGACTTAGCTTCCTCGACCATTACGGCTTCTGTGTTGAGCGTTCTGGCGCAGGCCCGGCGACGTTCAACCCGGCTCGCTTCCTCCGCCGACGCTACGTGCAGCTCCGCCCCCTGCGGGCGCTGGCGCGGGGTGTGACCGCCGCCTCGGTGGCCTGCGCCCATTGCTCCCCATGAAGCCGCGGAATGGTCCGCGGCAACCATGAAGGAGAACACGATGGCCAAATCCCAACCCAAACTGCCGGGCCGCAAACCCACGCACCGGCTCTACCGCGTCATCGGCGAAGGCGACGCCGCACACTGGACGCCCATCGGCGCAGCCTGGCCCAACAAAGACGGCATGGGCTTCTCGCTCACCTGCGATGCGGTGCCGCTGCACGGCCGCCTGATCCTCCGCGCCATCACCGAGCAGGCTCCGGCCGAGGGAGGTCAGCAATGATCTCAGTCAAGCTCTCCCAGCGCATCCGCGATCTCAACGACGCGCTGCGCACCTCCGGTTCGTCCGCCGCTGGGCAATGGATGATCACCGATGGCGTTCAGGCCGAAGGCCCGGATTTCGTGGCCCTCGCACTCGATGCCGTCCGCCGGTTCGACGGTTTCGACCGCCACAACGATCCCTATGCCGAGCATGATTTCGGCTCGCTCAACATCGCGGGCCAGTCGCTCCTTTGGAAGATCGACTACTACGACCGGGCGCTGCGCTACGGATCGGATGACCCGTCCGACCCCGCTGTCACCCGGCGCGTCCTGACCGTTATGCTGGCCTCGGAATATTGAGGCCAGCCATGGAAGCAGAAAGCCACATCATCACCGCGCAGATCGACTGGCAGGGCATCACCCTGTCAGTCACCTACGACCCGGCCTCGTTCGGCACCGGTGCGCACGCCGTCGCGCACCTGGAGCTGCGAAGCATCTCGCCCGCTGGCGCGGCGCTGCCCGTCACCGAGACGGGCTACCGTTCGCACTTCCTGTCGCCGGTCTATGTCGAGCAAGCGGGCGGCCCTGTTGCCTACGCCATCGCATGGCTGAATCGCGCCGCTGCTGCGCCGGAATGGCAAAGGCATGTCGCGGCCACGCAGCAACTATCGCTGTTTTAGACTTCTGGACTTGGCCCTTCGGCTCGCGTCCCACTGATCGAGCCCAGACGCCATCGCTGGCCGCAGATCGGAATAGGAGGTGGTATCTGCCGACAGGGGGCAACCGCATACCGCGCCCATGAACACCCTCTCAACTTCAGCTCGCATTGGACTGTCTGCGTGCTATGGTCACGCTTGGGAGGTCACCATGAGCAACCAAGAACAAGAACAGCAGACGCCAGCGCAATTCCTTGCCAACGTGGCGTGTGAACTCAAATTGAGTAATGGTGCCGATCAAGATTTGGCAGAAATTCTTGGCCAACATCTTCTCATCGTGAATCCCGATGAAAAGGCGGGCGTAAACGCCAGGGCCGCGATCCTCTCGTTGGCCGCAGCGCGCGCACAGCCAGCAGCGGCGGCTACCGATGACTGACGTCACCTTCATCCGGTCGCTCACGCTCCAAGGGTTTCGGGCCTATCTCGACCCACGCACCTTCGACTTTTCCAAGCAGCGCTCTCTTGCGGTCTTCGCGCCGAATGGCTTTGGAAAATCCAGCCTCATCGACGGCCTGGAATTTGTGTTTTCGGAGAAGGGGACCCTTACCCGAATTGGTGAGAGGGCAATTCACAACAACGCTGGCCCTGTCGCGCTCGCCCATGACCTCGCCGAAAAGAAGAAGATTGCTCCCAGCGTATCTATCGTCTTCCGCAAAGGCGGTAAGGACAGCGCCGGAGAGCGCGTTGCTACCGGCAATAAGCGCCTCCGACCGGACGCCGTTACGGCTGTGCGCGCAGAATTTGCGGTCGAACCGATCATTCGTGGCTTTGAACTGCGTCGCTTCGTGGAGCAGGAGACCGCGCAAGAACGATACGAATCCGTAGCGAACTGGCTTCAGCTAGGGCCGCTGGCCGATGCCCAGCGCAACCTGCGAGCCTTGCGGCAGCAGATCAAAGCAGCGGTTGAGGACACCGGGCCGTCCGACAAGATCAATGCCCAACTCGCAAAAGACACTGGAAACCTTGTTACAGGTTGGAACGCCGACGCCGTTGTCGCCTACGTCAACGCCACGTTCCTCCACCCGCTCGATCCAGCGCTCTCATGCGCGGCTCTAACCCCTGCTGACGCAGCCGTTCAGGCCGTCGCCACACGAGCGGACGCCGAAGAAAAGCGACTGGGCCTCGAAGGCCTGCGCCAAATCCGAAACGCGCTCGGTGCCCTCCACGAGGTCGAAATAGACCCCGAGACCGATGTCGAGACGATCACCGGCGCAATCCCGGCCTTCGCCAACGCCATCGCCGCGAAGGAAACGACAGCCGCGAAACTGGCGACAGAACGCGCCGCCGCCGCCGACGCCGCGTTCTCGGCACTTTGGAAGGAGGCTGAGCCGCTTTTCGCTGCTGACGCACCTGTGGCTTCCGATTGCCCGGTATGCATGACGCCGGTGGCGCAGACCAAGGCGGGCAACCGCGAAGCAATCCACACGCATTTAACGACGCATCTGGCCGCTCTTAAAGACTACGCCGACGCAAAAACGGCAGATGACGCGGCAGAGAAGAAGCTCTCCACCGCCCACACGCGCCTCGTCTCAGCCCTCAAGGCGCTTGTGTTGCCGGATGATTACAAGGACGCCCGCACAGCCATCACGGAATTTCGTACCACCGTAAATGCCTGGCAGGCAGGCGCAGTCTTGGACTCAACGGCTGCGGTCAGCGCGGTCGCCACGGCACTTGCCGATGTAGATAGCCGCATTGCCTCCATCGTCGAAAAGCAGGGGGAGCACACCTATGCAAAGGCGAAGGCCAAACTGGAACGGCTGATCGCGCTTGCTGACGACCATGCACTTGCCTCCCGCACCAATGCCGAGCTTTCGTCACTGGCGGAGGCGCTCGCCGAACAGAGCAATTTCGTCACCACGAAGATCCGCGCAAAAGTTCAATCGCTGCTCGATGGCCTGCAAGGCCCGATCAATGCGATCTATGCGGCTATCCAAGGCCCCGCTGCGGCGCTCGTGAAGCTGGAGCTGCCGCCCGAGGATGACGCCAATCAACAGCGGCTTAATCTGCTCATCGATTTCTCCGAGAACCGGAAGGGCGTCCAACCCGGCGGCTACCTAAGCGACTCACAAATCCATTCGCTCGCCCTTGCTTTGCGCCTATCGGCGATCAAGGCGTTCAACACCGGGGCTCCCATCATCGCCCTAGACGACATTGTCACCTCCTATGACGCCGACCATCGGCGGACAATTGCGGCGCTGATCGCCACTGAATTCTCCGACTTTCAAGTCATGGTGGTGACTCATGACGAGCGGTTTTTCCTTTGCCTGAAGGATCAGCAGGCCGCTTCGACTTGGCGCTTTGCGCGCATCAAGCTTCTTGACCGCGATTTCGGCCCCCGCCTGGCAGACGAGAAGATTACCGATGCCATGATCACCGACCGCTGGGATGCGGGCGAGTCAGCGGCGAACGAAATGCGCAAAGCCGAGGAAGAATGGCTGCTCGGCATGTGCCGCGAGTTCGGAGCAAATATCCGCATCCGAACACTTGAACGCGCCTACTCGTATGATCGTGGCGAACTATCCGTAGCCCTCGCTACTTTCTTGAAGGACGCCAAACTCGAAGTCCCCAACGTGCCGGGCGTGAACAACCGCTTTCTCGCCAGCCTGCAAACGGGTGTGGTCGAGAATTTCGGAAGTCATTTCCAAGAAGCCCCTTACGGCGATGGCTCGCAGGGCGATGAAAAAGCTCGATGGAGTGAGTTTGTGACGTTCCGAGGGTATTTTTCGTGCAGCGCTTGTGACCGGACGCGTTTCAAAAGGCCGTTTGATCTCAAAAAGCCAGTCTGTGCTCACTCGGCCTGTGAAACGCAATTTTCGTTCACGCCGCCTGCGTCGGGGGCCTAATGCCTGCGAAACCGATCACCCTGGACACCCGGTCGTTCAAGACCCAAGGCGAAGCGGAGAAGTTCTTTCGGGGTATACTTCGTAGCTATTCTCCAGGAGATCGCATCTCCGACGTTGAAGCGCGCGATCTTTTGGCATTGCTTGACCGACACCCCGAATATCCCGAGAAAATTGGGAAAGGCTTGTCGCACTTTGAGGTCATGATGACCGAACAAGGCACACCTTGCTTTCGTATTGTTAGAACCGACAACACGGGAACGGATTTTTCCTTCTACGCTGCGATCAAGGGGCGACCACCTACCCGAAAGCAGGAGGTTCTTTCTGCCCTTCGGCGGACGATACAAAGCGACATCGCAGAGGCGCGGTCGCGCCTTGTCGGAGAAAGCGGGCAGATTGGCGGCCTGATCTCATGCGCTGCGACCGGCGATCACATCCCGTTGTCCGAAGCCCACGTAGACCATCGCCCACCCAAGACGTTTGAGTTTCTTGTCATGTCGTTCCTCGTGGCGCGGGGCTTGGATTTTGATCGCGTGCCACTCACTGTCGGCATGGACGAACAAACCGCTCCTGACGTTACAGACGCGGCGCTCGTCAGCGAATTTCAAGCCTTTCACCGGACCGAAGCTGACCTTGGCCTCGTGAAGAAGGCAATCAACCTCGCTCAATCATCACAACATCGCCTGCGCTAATCCACATGCTCACCGGCCAACTACCAACCGAAGCGCAATTGATCGCCATCGACCACACGCTGGCGACCGAGGGCGTGTCGATCATAGACCGGCCGGACAAGGCAATGTTTCATTGGGCCACGGAGATCGGCAGCTTTCCGGGTGATGATTTGGGCGAGATTTCGCGCTGGTTCACTGACCAGTTCGCCAAACTTCACCCCTCTGTGGATTTCACCAACCGGCCGTTCGCCCTCATGTGCGTGTCAGCGCTCGGGATTGCCTACCAACTCGATCCGCCCATGATCGTGGGAACGGTCGCCATCGATCCGCTCGCCTACGTGAAGATCACACCGCAGGAACTGGGGCGGTTGGCCGAGCGTGACCCCGCCTTACCGATGGAGCTTCGCCTACAAGCCGCCGACGGTATCGAGTTCTTCATGAACAACCTGTCGATCCTCGGCGCATCGCCAGCGGCGCTCGGGATGCTGCGCGTGGGCTACTCCCACCTGGAGGCCGGAGCCCGACAAATACTCGCCGGTGCGGGCGATAGCTCCATGCCCCATGCCATGGCGACGGCGGTGGAAGTCGTGACCAAAAGTATGCTCACCTGCGTTGGCCTGTCTGACGCCGAGCTTTTCAAGATTGGCCATCGGCTCGACAAGGCGGCCGAAACGCTCGCCGCACAGCGACCGGCGGTCAACGATCAAACCTACATTGCCGTGGCGCGTTCGATCCCACAGTTAGTCGCGTCGCGCTATGGCGGCACCCAGCTGAATCTGTTGGCCACCCACGATCTGTACCGGCGCGCCATGTTCCTCTGCGCCGAAGCCCTTCGTCGCTACACCGGCGCATCCATCGTGCCCCCCAGCGAGGCGGCGAAGCGGAAATGGGAAACGGTGCCCAACACCCCCAACGCTTGTTAGGCGCGCATGACCATCCGAGTGCCGTCAGAGAATATCGACCGGACACTGTTTCGATCTATGGCGGAGCAGGCCGTGCAATTGATACCGATTGCGGGCGGCGTGCTCACGGGCATTTTTAAGGTCACACATCCATCGACCTTTGAGCGCGACCTTGACCATTGGCGCGCGGATATCACTGGCTCGGTCAACGGCCATGAAGCGAGGCTGACGGCGCTGGAGCAGCGCCACTCTCCAACCCTGGCGCTATCCCCGCTGGCGTTGGACATTGGCACTTGGCTGGTGCGTACCGACGATGACGTGATGCCTATCCATCGCCCTCTGGAGGAAATTGCCCTTACCTTTCCTGACGCAACGCGAAGCCTGATTCAGGAGGCCATTGGCGAGCTGGAAGCGCTGGCGCTGATTGACGCCTCCCGGCTCATCGGCCCCGGCGGCTACACCGTCCGCGCCACCTGGCTCTTGTACTGGCTACTCTCTCCGATGCTGTTCGACACCACGCCGGTGATCGACGCCCTGACCTTGGCGCATATGGGGTTGGAAGAGGAGGACGCCTCGCTAAGCGCATTTCAGCTTCAAAGCGGCCTTGGCTGGGATCCTCGCAGGATCAACTCCGCGATGATGATGATCCATGCGCTTCTGCCCGGTGCTTCCATCAGCAAAGCGGCAAACCCATCCTACCTCATCACCGGCATATACATTGACGCCCGCGCCCGGTTGGGGTTGCGCCGGTTTGTCGATAGTGCGCGACAGGCGGGTGTCGGTGGCTGATTGCGGCAGGCTTTCATCCTGACGTAGAACTCAGGGCTCCGCCCTCGGCGCGCTGCGCATCACCTTCCGCCCAGCTTCACTCGCAACGCTCCTTGCAGCCGGTTCCCCGCGAAGGTGCCACTCCGCTTACACACCCCTGTTCGCCACGAGGCAGGGTGCGATGTCCGCCCCTGTATTCTAGGGCAGTGCTGTGGGTAACCGCGTTGCCAACGATGCGAACGACGCCGGAATCTGCTAGTCACGCCACAAGGATTTTGGCGCGCGGTGAATTGTGCAGGCAAAAATAACCTACACAATTCCTGCACAGACTGTTTCATGCGGAATTGCCGCAATAAATTCAAAACTTTATGAATGGTGGCTCATCTCGCTGGGGAGAGCGGGGGGATTGGTTAGTTCGCCCACTCCACCCGAGCCGTCATCGCCAGCCACCCCTCGGGCGACCGCGCCCAAAGCTCGGCCCCGTCGCCCGAGAGCTTACCGCAGGCCTCGAACGGCGCGCCGTCGAACAGCGGGCGCACAGCTCTGAACGAGAAGCGCGTCACAGTCCGCCCTGAGGGCAAGGCCTCCAGCAGGCTCAGCGCGATGAGCGGGCCGTGGACGACCAGCCCCGGATAGCCCTCGACCTCGACCGCGTAGGCCCGGTCGTAGTGGATGCGATGGGCGTTGAAGGTCGCCGCCGAGAACCGCATCAGCAACGCCGCGTCGGGCGTCACGGTCACGCGCCAGTCTGCGTCGTCCGGCGCGGCGACGGGGTAGGGGGCGGGCTCGCCCGGGGCCGGGGCGGGGCGATAGACGATGGTCTGGGTCTCGGCGACGCACAGCGCTCCGCCCTGCGAAATCCGCCGCTCGACCTCGACGAAGGTCAGGGGGCCGCTCTTGCCCGCCTTTTCGGAAATGGAGGCGATATGCTCGACCCATTCGGTCTCGACGCTGGCCATGAGGGGCGCCGCGAACCGCATTTCGGCCGCCGCGAACATCCGACGCGGGGCCTCGATCGGCGGCATGAACCCGCCGCGCAGCGGGTGGCCGTCGGGGCCGATCTGCGACTGGCGGGGAGTCTCGACCGCGCAGGCCCAGTGCCAGGCCGGCGGGCCCTCCGTCGGCGCCTCGGGCCGATCCAGCACGGCGGCCAAGCGCGCCAGGTCGCCGGGCGCCAGCACCTCGACCCTGCGGCGTTCGCGGCCGATCCAGTCGGTGATGTCAGCCATCAGTACGACCTCGGCAGGCCCAGTACGTGCTCGGCGACATAGGCCAGGATCATGTTCGTGGAGATCGGGGCCACCTGATAGAGCCGGGTCTCGCGGAACTTGCGCTCGACGTCGTATTCCTCGGCGAATCCGAAGCCGCCGTGGGTCTGCAGGCACATGTCGGCGGCAGCCCAACTGGCCTCGGAGGCCAGCATTTTCGCGATATTGGCATGCTCGCCACAGGGCAGGCCGGCCTCGTAGCGGGCGCAGGCGTCATAGACGGTCAGGCGCGCGGCGTGCCCCTGCGCATAGGCCCTGGCGATCGGGAACTGCACGCCCTGGTTCTGGCCGATCGGGCGATTGAAGACGCGGCGCTCATTGGCGTAGTCGCGGGCCTTGCCGATCAGCCAGGCGCTGTCGCCTAGGCACTCGGCCGCGATCAGGATCCGTTCGGCGTTCATGCCGTCGAGGATGTATTTGAACCCCTTGCCCTCTTCGCCGATCAGGCTGTCGGCGGGGATCACCAGATTGTCGAAGAAGACCTCGGTGGTGGCGTGGTTCAGCATGGTCGCGATCGGCTTGATCGTCAGGCCCTTACCCTTGGCCGCCCGCATGTCGACCAGGAACACCGACAGGCCCTCGCTCTTCTTCGTCACCTGATCCTTGGGCGTGGTGCGGGCCAGCAGGACCATCAGGTCGGAGTGCTCGGCGCGGCTGGTCCACACCTTCTGGCCGTTGACGATATAGGTGTCGCCCTCGCGCCGGGCGAAGGTGCTGATCGAGGTGGTGTCAGTGCCCGCCGTGGGCTCGGTGACGCCGAAGGCCTGCAGCCGGATCGAGCCGTCCGCCACGGCCGGCAGCCATTTCTGCTTCTGCTCAGGTGAGCCGTGCCGCAGCACCGTGCCCATGGTGTACATCTGGGCGTGCAGGGCCGCGGCGTTGCCGCCATTGGCGTGGACCTCTTCCAGGATCGTCGCCGCCGCCGTCAGGCCAAGGCCGCTGCCGCCATATTCCTCGGGGATCAGCACGCCCAGCAGTCCGGCGCGGGTCATCGCCTGGACGAAATCGGTGGGATAGGCCTTCTCGCGATCCAGGCCCCGCCAGTAGCTGCCCGGAAAGTCGCGGCACAGGGCGCGGACGGTGTCGCGCAGGGCCTGCAAGAGCTGAGGGTCGGTCGCCGTCGCGGCGGGAGAGGAGCTCATGGTGCGGCCTTGGGCAAATCCACGCGCGTCCGGATCGAACGCGCGTTTGATTCCCAGCTTAGCGCCATTGCGCCAGACCGCGAGGGGCTTGAGAGCAGGCGCCGCAGGGGCAGGCGCGCCTTAAATCAGGCCGCCTCGGCCTTGGCGGTCTCCCGCGCCTTGGCGAGAATGCGTCCGAGGCCGTTCAGGATCGACTCCTGGTCGATTTCGGAGTCGGCTCGGCGGTGCAGAAGCTTCAGGCTGGCGACATGGACGGTGACGCCGGCCCGGGTGGTCGGATCGGTCGGCAAGGCTTCGTCCAGTAGCTCGCACAGCGATCGCGCGGCGCGCTCGACCCCATTGATCTGCTCGGCCAGCGAGAAGTTGATGATGTCGCTGGACAGACGATAGAGGGTGGGGACCGCCTGAACCGAAAAGGGGTTGGACAGGCGCTCAAGCTCGACCAGCGCCTCGTCGATCGAACCCAGCAAGGGTTCGCGCATGACCTCGAGCGCCTGCTCGGCGCGGTCCAGGGCCTCGGCGGCATAGATGCCGCCGGGCTGCTTCATGAGTTCGGCCAGGCGAGGTTTCATTCGGGTCTTTTTGACTTCGCTCACGCGGCTGTCCTCTGAGGTTTGACCAGCTGGTCCAGTTCGGTCTGGCTAAGGTTCTCGTCCGCCTGACCGATCTCGGCGGCCTGATCGTCGCGACGGCGACCGTCCGGATACTCGACGGGCGGGCCAGCGTTGCGCCACCGGCGATCGGGTCCGACATAGACGTCGCATTCGATGAAGGCGCGGTCCGAACGGGCGACCCAGAGAATGCGTTCCAGCAGAACCTGGGGCGACAGCGGCTTGGCCACCATGAAACTGGCGCCGCAATCGCGCGCGCGCACCACATCGCGCATGGGTGTGTGGGCCGACACCAGGATCGCGGGCGTCTGGCGCAGGGTTTCGCTGGTCTGCCGTCTGAGCCAGGCGATCAGATCATAGCCGTCCACGTCCTTGATCTGGGCGTCGGTGAAGATCAGGTCGACCGGACGGGCGCGCAATTCTTCCTGGGCCTCGCGCCCTGTATTGACGCGCACGACATTGCGCAGGCCAAACCCGGCCAGCACCGAGGCGAGGATATCCTGCGCCTGACCGTTGCTGTCGGCGATCAGCGCGCGCGCCTTTTCGAGGTTTATCAGGGTTGACGGCAGCATCACGGGTCCAAAAGCTGCCAAGACCAGAACGCGATCGGATTTAAGACACTGCCGAGAATTTCAGTTAACGACCGGATGTCGTTCCCATTTTGGGTATCGGAGACAGTGTCGCCTGATCATGAGGTATGTCTTATCCCAGAATGGGAAGTTCAATGAAATTGATAGATCGAATGTGACAAATCTCAAACCCATGATGACATGGAGCTTGCTATGTTTTGCTTTAAGGGTGCTTGAGGAGCGGCTCCGTGAATAGCGGGGCTCCAGGGCGTTTGGCGATTGAAGCCTGGACCGTGGGCGGGGCGACTATCCGCGCCTCGCCTGGGGACCATGAGGGCCAAGCGCCCCAACAGACTGTCGAAGGTGGAACGAGGCCTATGGGCGAAGCTGACAAACAACTGGCCGAGGTGAGCTTCACCTCCGAGGAACTGGTCAAGCTGTTCGCCGCGACCTTCCTGCCGCTTTGCGAATTGCTCGAAAAGGAGGGCGTGGTCACGCGCGACAAGATCGCCAGAGCCATGTCCTTCTATGTTCAGCCTGACGAGGTCTCCAGCAGCGCGGCGATGGTCGCTGCATTGCAGATCGCGCTGCGGCGACCGCTTGTCGAACCCGACGTCGATCTTGCCGCGCCGCGCGCCAAGCCCAAAATCCGCGTCATCGACGGGGGCTTGCGCCAACCGCGCGACGGGGATTGATCGGGCCGGCGTCGCGACCGCATCAGGCTTTGCGCGCGTCTGTTTCCAGCACTTCGGCCAAGGCCATCGCCAGGCTGCTCCACGACGAGCCTTCCTCGGCTGATGCACGCGAGACGATTCGCTGGGCCAACACCTTGGTGTCCAACGCTCCAGCCGCGCCGAGCGATCGACAGAGCGGAAGATAGGTCGCGGCGAAAAGTCGCACGATGTCTCCGCCGGAGAAATCTGGCAGGGCGACCGCCTCCGTGTCGTCGATGTCGCTCATCCCACCGATTAAGCGCGGGCCGCCTGGAAGGGCGATAGCCGGCGCGCATCGCGCCAGCGCAACGCCAGACTGGTCAGCAGCGCCAGACCAGCCAGAAGGGCGACGGGGCAGGCGGGGCAGTGACCCGCCAGGACCCACATGTCCTGAGTGTTGCTGCAGATCGGTCCGGCCATCAAGCGCGGGGCCGCCTGCCAGAGGGCCAGGCCCCAGCTGACCAAGGTCGCCACGGCCAATACGGTCTGGGTCTTGCCCCAGAGGGAGACGGTAGGGAACGACATCGGCAACTCCGCAGGAACGCACTCATGGTCAATCACACGGTCCAGCGCCGCTTTGATACGGATCAAAGTGGGAGCGAACAAATCGTGTGAGGCAGGGCCAAGTTCGCTGAACGGAGTCCGAATGTCCGCCCCGTCCCATCCCGATACAGGCCCGCCCGCTGGCTCGGCCGTGTTACTAGCCTTCGCGGTTGTCAGCGCCTTTCTCGCCATCATGGGAGCGGGGCTCACTCACGATCCGATCTTCCGGATGCAGGCGGAGACCTTCGCCCTGGCCGCGGTGTTGGCTGCTTTCGCCCTCAACGCGGGGCTGGCGTCCGGAAACCTGCGCGATCAACCAGATCGCTATAGCGACAATGTCATCAAGGCCGGCGTCATCGCCACGATGTTCTGGTGCGCCGCGGGCCTGACGGTGGGCGTGCTCATCGCGGCCCAGCTTTCCTGGCCGCGAATCTTCTACTTCCCTGAGCTGGGATTTCTGAACTTCGGGCGCCTGCGGCCGCTGCACACCTCGGCGGTGATCTTCGCCTTTGGCGGCAACGCCCTGATCGCCACCTCGTTCTGGGTCGTGCAACGCACCTGCAAGGCCCGGCTGGCCGGGGGCATCGCCCCATGGTTCGTGTTCTGGGGCTATCAGCTGTTCATCGTCATGGCCGCCACCGGCTATCTGATGGGCGCGACCCAGAGCAAGGAATACGCCGAGCCCGAGTGGTACACCGACATCTGGCTGACCATCGTCTGGGTGGCCTATCTCCTGGTCTTCCTGGGCACGCTCTGGAAGCGCAAGGAGCCGCATATCTATGTGGCCAACTGGTTCTACCTGGCCTTCATCGTCACGATTGCGCTGCTGCATCTGGTCAACAACGCCGCCGTTCCTGTCGGCCTGCTGAACCACAAGTCCTACGGCGTCTTCTCGGGCGTACAGGACGCCCTGACCCAGTGGTGGTACGGCCATAATGCGGTCGGCTTCTTCCTGACCGCCGGCTTCCTGGCCATGATGTACTACTTCGTGCCCAAGCGCGTTCAGCGGCCTGTCTACAGCTATCGCCTGTCGATCGTTCACTTCTGGGCGCTGATCTTCATCTACATCTGGGCCGGCCCGCACCATCTGCACTACACGGCGCTGCCGCAGTGGGCCCAGACCCTGGGCATGACCTTCTCGATCATGCTGTGGATGCC
>CAYRTE010000015.1:0-85717 GCA_964427205.1 uncultured Caulobacter sp. | reverse complement strand
CGGTCATCCGGGTTCGTCCCGGCCGCTTCGCGCCTCCCCAACCCCTTCAGTGGCTGATGCCGCGTGAGGCTGAGAGCCCGTGTCCGCCACACTTGCGTCCCGTTGGAGGGTCAGCGCGCGCCCCCCATATCCGACTCGGTTTCCACTCCATCGAAAACCGCGCTATGCAGCGCCAACCTCCGGACAGCCGGACTCTATCGAGATCCTAGAGACGCCCATGCCCAGCCTGAACGAGATCCGCGGCACCTTCCTCGACTATTTCGGCAAGGCCGATCACGCGATCACGCCGTCGGCCCCGCTGGTGCCGCAGAACGATCCGACGCTGCTGTTCGTCAATGCTGGCATGGTGCCGTTCAAGAACGTCTTCACCGGCGCCGAGGCGCCCGCCTATCCGCGCGCGGTCAGCTCGCAAAAGTGCGTCCGCGCCGGCGGCAAGCACAATGACCTCGACAATGTGGGCTACACCGCCCGCCACCACACCTTCTTCGAGATGCTGGGCAACTTCTCGTTCGGCGACTATTTCAAGGAACAGGCGATCACCCACGCCTGGACCCTGCTGACTCGCGACTTCGCCCTGCCCAAGGACAAGCTGCTGGTCACGGTCTATCACACCGATACCGAGGCCGCCGATCTGTGGAAGAAGATCGCGGGGTTGGACGACAGCCGCATCATCCGCATCGCCACCAACGACAATTTCTGGTCGATGGGCGACACCGGCCCTTGCGGTCCGTGTTCGGAAATCTTCTTCGACCATGGTCCCCACATCGCCGGCGGCCCTCCAGGCAGCCCGGACGAGGATGGCGACCGCTTCATCGAGATCTGGAACCTGGTCTTCATGCAGTTCGAGCAGCTGGCCGGCGGCGAGCGCCTGTCGCTGCCCAAGCCCTCGATCGACACCGGCATGGGCCTGGAGCGCGTCGCCGCCGTGCTGCAGGGCGTGCATAACAATTACGACATCGACCTGTTCAAGGCGCTGATCGTCGCCAGCGTCGAGCTGACCGGCGTCAAGGCCGAGGGGGATTGGGCGCCGTCGCACCGGGTGATCGCCGACCACCTGCGCTCGTCCTCGTTCCTGCTGGCCGACGGCGTCACGCCGTCGAACGAAGGGCGCGGCTATGTGCTGCGCCGGATCATGCGTCGCGCCATGCGCCACGCCTATCTGCTGGGCGCCAATGAGCCCCTGATGCATCGCCTGGCCCCGACCCTGGTGGCCGAGATGGGCCAGGCCTATCCCGAGCTGCGCCGCGCCGAGGCCTCGATCGTCGAGACCCTGCGCCAGGAAGAAGAGCGCTTCCGCGTCACCCTGGGTCGCGGCATGGGCCTCCTTGACGAAGCCACGGCCAACCTGTCGTCGGGCGGCGTGCTGGATGGCGAGGTCGCCTTCAAGCTTTACGACACCTATGGCTTCCCGCTGGACCTGACCCAGGACGCCGTGCGCGCCAAGGGCATCAAGGTCGACACCGACGGCTTCGACGTGGCCATGGATCGCCAGCGCACCATGGCGCGCGCCAACTGGGCCGGCTCGGGCCAGACCGGCGCAGCCGCCGCCTGGTTCGGCATCAAGGAACGCACGGGGCCGACCAACTTCGTCGGCTATGACAACACTGAGACCACGGGCGTGGTGAAGGCGATCCTGGTCGACGGCGTCGAGGCGCCAGCCGCCTCGGCCGGCCAGACCGTCGAGGTCCTGCTGGACCGCACCAGCTTCTACGCCGAAAGCGGCGGCCAGGCCGGCGACACCGGCGTGATCGAGGTGGCCGGCGTCGAGAGCCGCGTGCTCGACACCCAGAAGCAGGCCGGCGAGCTCTATGTGCACCGCGTGGAACTGGCCGGCGATCTGAAGGTCGGCGACAGCGTCGTGGCCTCGGTCGACGCCGGCAAGCGCACCACCACCCGCGCCAACCACTCGGCCGCCCACCTAGTGCATGCCGCCCTGCACCATGTGCTGGGCCCGCACGTCGCCCAGAAGGGCCAGATGGTCGATGGCGAGCGCATGCGCTTCGACTTCAGCCACGGCGGCCCGCTGTCGCCCGACGAGATCGAGCGCATCGAGGCCGAGGTCAACGCGGTCATCCGCCAGAACGTCCCGGCCGAGACCAAGGAAATGGCCCCGCAGGAAGCCATCGAGGCCGGCGCCGTGGCGTTGTTTGGCGAGAAGTACGGCGACAGCGTCCGGGTCCTGACCCTGGGCAAGTCGCTGACCGAGACCGGCAAGGCCTATTCGGTCGAGCTGTGCGGCGGCACTCACGTAGCCCGCACCGGCGACATCGCCCTGTTCAAGATCGTCTCCGAGCAGGGCGTCGCGGCTGGTATCCGCCGCATCGAGGCCCTGACCGGCGAGGCGGCTCGCCGCTTCCTGCTGGATCAGGCCGGCGTCGCCAAGGCCCTGGCCGACCAGTTCAAGACCCCGGTCAGCGAGGTCGGCGCCCGCGTCGACGCCCTGATCGCCGAGCGCAAGTCGCTGGAGAAGCAACTGGCCGAGGCCAAGAAGCAATTGGCTCTGGGCGGCGGCGGCGCGGCCTCGGGTCCCGAGGACATCGCCGGCACGGCCCTGATCGCCAAGGTGCTGGACGGCGTCGGCGGCAAGGAACTGCGCGGCGTGGCCGAGGAGTTCAAGAAGCAGCTGACCAGCGGCGGCGTCGTCGCCCTGGTCGGGACCAGCGAAGGCAAGGCCGCCGTCACCGTGGCCGTCACCGCCGATCTCGTCGGCAGGTTCAGCGCCGCCGACCTGGCCAAGGCCGCCGTGCTGGCCATGGGCGGCCAGGGCGCGGGCGGCAAGGCCGACTTCGCCCAAGGCGGCGCGCCCGATGCGACCAAGGCCCAGGAAGGCCTGGACGCGATCAAGGCGGCCTTGGCCGGCTAGCTCTTGAAGAAGGCCGACAGCTTGTTGCCGTCCGGGTCGCGCACATAGGCCAGATAATAGCCCTCGCCATAGGCGGGGCGCGGTCCCGGCGGGCCTTCGCAGGTTCCGCCGTGGGCCAGGGCGGCGGCGTGGAAGGCGTCGACCTGTTGCGGGCTCTCGGCCTTGAGCCCGATCATGACGCCATTGCCGGCCCGGGCGGGCTGACCGTTCTGCGGCGGGCAGATCATGATCGTGGCGTGCTCGGGATCGGGGCCATAGCCGATCCAGTCGCCCTGCCGCCACTGCCGGGCGCCGCCAAGGGCGGCCAGCGCCGCGTCATAGAAAACCCCGGCCCGGTCGATGTCGCTGGCGCCGATGGTGATGTAGCTGATCATGTCGATGTCCTCCTTGCGGCAAAGCTAGCCAAGCCAGCAGCGCCCGTCGAGAACGAAGCGGGAACTAGCTGACACTGGATGTCAGCAGGATCGCCGCCGCCGACAGGGTCAGCACGGCCAGGGCCGTGGTCAGGGCCACCGTGCGGGCCGCGCCCCGGGCGAAGACGTCCAGGGCGCGGGTCTGGATGAACACATTGACCGCCGTCGGCGTGGCGGCCAGCAGGGTGGCGCCCAGGCGGAAGGCGGCCGGCGCGTCGGTCAGGCCCACGGCCCACCAGGTCAGGACCGGCAGGACCAGCAGCTTGGCCGCCGCCGCCGCCAGCACGGGGCCCGGGCGCGGGGCGGCCTCGGCGTCGGGCGAGCCCAGCGCCAGGGCCGCGCCCAGCGCCACCAGCGCCACCGGACTGCCCGACACCGCCGCCGTCGCCACGGCGCGGTCCAGCAGGTCCGGCAGGGCCGCGCCGGTGATCGCCATCGCCACCCCGATCAGAGCGGCGACAACGATCGGGTTGGACATCGCCCGCCATGCCGCGCCGGGGATCGAGCGCCCGCCGGCCCAGGCCAGAAGGGCGATCCCCACCGCCGCGACCAGCACGAAGTCCACCGCCACCACGCCGGCGGCCAGGCGCGCGGCCTCGGGGCCCAGCACGGCGGCGGCGATCGGCAAGCCCAGGAAGGCGCTGTTGCCCAGCGACCCGGCCAGGGCGGCTCCGGCCCGTTCCCGCCGCGTCCAGCCCAGCATCAGGCCCAGCGCCAGCAGCCCGGCCATCACCAGCAGCGCCGCCCCGGCGAAGGCCGCCAGCCCCCAGGCCAGGGCCGGTCCCGGCGTTCCCATCCGCGACAGCGAATGGATCAGCAGGGCCGGAAAGCCGATCCAGAACACATAGGCCGAAAGCCCCGCCGCCATCGGTCCGTCGATCAGGCGCAGGCGCACCAGCGCCACCCCCGCCCCGACGAGCAGGAAAAACGGCAGCACCCGCGACAGCACGTCCACAATCACAGCCGTCACCCGCGCTGCCCCAAACTCTTGCGGTCCTCGCCCCTGGCCGTCCTGGCCCTTAACGTTCTTCGCGGGGCAGCTTGATATGCACCAGCTTCCAGGTGAACAGCGCGCGCCGCTGGAAGGTGAACACCGTCACCCGCCGGGGATCGCCGGGCCGTTTCATCGCCACCCGCACGCGGTTGGGATCCCAGTAGGCGATGGTGGGGTAGGGCCCCGACACCACGGCCTTGACCTTGCCGCCGACGGTCTCGGGCCGGGCCGCGCCGGCCGGCGCCGCGCCGGGGGCGTAGCCCCGGGTCAGGGCCGAGATGCCGGCGATGGTCAGATAGCGGTCGACCTTGGGCTCGGGCGGGGCGATCGGCTCGATGGCCCGGCGCATGGCGCCCATCGGGTCGCGCCAGATCGACGGCGGCTCGGCCGCCGCCACCGGCACATCCTCGTTCAGCTGGCCGGTCAGGCTGCGGCGCACGGCCGGGAAGTCGACCAACTCGCCGATGGCCTGCACGTCTTCATACTGGGCCGCCGCCTTCAGGGCGCGAAAAGCGAACCACGGCGCCGAGGCGAAGGCCGCCGCGAACACGAAGATGCCCAGGACGATCAGGTCCCAGATCCGCTTCTGCAAACTCATCGCGCGCCCCAAGTGGTTAACGCGGCATAGAAGGGGTATTCGCCGCCGCCTCGCAAGCGTCTTCGCGCGCGGCGGGACCGGGACGTGGGTCGCGGCCGGTTTCAGGGCGCGGCCTCGGCTGTCTCGCCCGCCACGTCCGGAGCGCGCGTCGCATTGCTCAGGCGCAGCTTGGCCATCTTCTTGAACACCGTGCGGCGCTGCTGCGCCTTGCGCGCCGCCGGCCAGTCCGGATTGACAGCGGGGAAGGCGCGGTTGCGGGCGACGGTCTTGCTGCGGGGCATCATGCGGTTCCTTGAATGATCGAGGCGCGAGGTCTCGCCCTCGCGCCCTGGCTGCGAAGTTGGGGGGAGGGGTGCGAAGCGCCGGGCCACGCCCGGAAAAGGAGAAAATACCGTTTCGACGCAGACAGACGCTCCGCGCGATCGTTATCCGGCGGCTTACGGCCCTGGGCGCTGTTGACGCCAGGCCGTCTAGGCCGCCGACGGCGGGCCAGGCCAGCAAGCCTGGTCCCGGACCGCGAACGTTTCCGTTCGCCTGCCGCCTCCCGCCGACCCTATCATCCCACGTCGTTTCTGTGTTCCAGGGCCGACCGCCGCCAGAGGGATCCAGGTGCGTCGGCGCTCATGCTCAGCCCCGGCGCCGTCGACGAGCGCTCTCCGCTCGACCACACCCCAAGGCCGCGAAGGTCGCTGGCCGCGCGCCCTCCCCATCGCCTCGAGGTGAAGACAGTATACGGCGGTGCGCATCTCGGGGGAGTTGGCGCGCTCCGGGCCAGCGATTTCAGCGGCTTAGGCGCGGGAAGCGGGGCGGATACAGCGGCCTGCTGACACATTCCGGCGCTCGCCCGCGCTAGGTCGGTCCCCGCCGAAGAGCCGCCCAGCCAAGGAGCCGCCATGACCATCCCCAGCCCCGCCCCCTGTCCCGCCACCAGCCCCGCAGTCGTCGAGCTGCGCCAATACACCCTGCATCCGGGCCGGCGCGACGCCCTGATCGACCTGTTCGAGCGGGAATTCGTCGAGAGCCAGCAGGCGGCGGGCGTCACCCTGATCGGCCTGTTCCGCGATCTGGACGATCCCGACCGCTTCGTCTGGCTGCGCGGCTTCACCGACATGGACCAGCGCCGGGCGGCCCTGACCGTCTTCTATGACGGCCCGGTCTGGGCCGCCCATCGCGACGCGGCCAACGCCGCCATGATCGACAGCGACGACGTCCTGCTGCTGCAGCCGCACCCCCTGCCGGCCCAAACCGCGCTCGGGGAGGCGCGCAAGCCGTGGACCGGCGGCGACCGGCTGCTGACCCTCACCGTCCAGACCCTCGACACCGCCCTGGACGCGCCCGCCCTCGACCATCCCGGCGCCGAGATCCTCGCCGCCTGGGTCACCAACCCGGCGCAAAACACCTTTCCCCGCCTGCCGGTGCGCGAGGGCGAGCGGGTGCTGGTCTGGCTGACGGCCTATGCGGACGAGGCGGCGCGGGCGGCGGTGGAGGCCGGGGTTTCGGACGCGGGCGTTATGCAGAGGCTGCGGCTGGCGCCGACCGGGCGGTCGGGGGTGCGGTGAGGGGGAGGCGGTGGCGCAGATTTCGGACTAGCGACGAAATGGGGAAGTTAGCTTGCCTCTCATTTCAACTGCTTACGGACCCGGTAATAGGCACCCTAGCGACTGCGTAGAGATGGCAAGATGACGTCCCAGGCTATGGCTTCCAGTCCACCGTAGGCCAAATAGAACTCGGCCTCCATTTTCTCACGCATAGGATAAGTCGCGATATTCAGAGGTCCAGTGACCTTACCAAGGGTCCTCAAGGCGGTCGTATCATCCTCAGTCGAGAGGATATCATCCCGGATGAGCAAAAGGCCGCGCTGGCTTCCCCCGTAGACCCCCTGCTTTCCCGCCTCGCGGATCACGGCTTCGGAAAGAGGTTCTCCCGCGTTACGCCGACCATCTCCTATGTCGAACCTGACACCGTCGCGGCCGGATGGCCGAATTCGATATTGGCCCGTCGAACTAGGCCGGACGAGGGTGGCGTGGGCAGCTGCCCACGTGAATCCGAGCGCTAGTTCCCGGGCACGCTCAAGCAGTGAAAATTGCCGGCTGTCTTTTTCGGCGAAACCCGAACGCCAATGCGCTGCGGTCCCCTCGAAGGTCACGAAGCGCTCAGGCAAGACCGCGCCCATCCTTCGAGTGAACATGCCGAATTTGTCATCAAGGGTGTGAGGAAAAGCAAAGACGTAGGCGGGGACTCTAGCGCGCTCTAGGGTCTTCAACGTCCAGTCCAAGATGTCGAAATCGAGCTCGCTATCCGGTTCGAACATTATCAGACAGCGGCTCGCCGCTTGGAATGTGTGCGCGGCCTCGCGGAACGGCCGTGAAAGCCGTCGACGAACGAGGTCGGAATGGTCGCCAACAAAAGCACCGGTGCGTCGAAGCCGGCGATCCGGATCGTCTGCCAACTGAGCCAGAGCGTCACGGATCGCCCTAGAGAGATAGATTTTGTTGCCAAGAAACCTGGTGATCTGGTCGTGCAGCGCTAGGAAGCGCACGCCGATCGGTATCACGGCCAGATTTAGGTCGCATATCGCGCGCGTTAGTTGCTGGGTCCGGACAGTCTTGTTGAACAGCGCGCCGGCAATCTGGGCGCGGTCGAAGTTTGCGTGGCTGAAGTCGAACGCGGTGAGGTCTTCGTTTCTCAGATCCGTGCCCGACAGGTCAGCTTGGACGAAGTCGTATCGGGGGTCCATGCCGCTGGCCCGAACTAGATCGGCGAAACTCTCGCTCTCCAGCGAAGATATAGCCTGTAGTCGGCGCGAAAATAGCAGATCGTTCACGAGGCCCGCTCCGCTTTCGGAGGCCAGAGGCGCACAGGGCCGTGCATGGATTTCAGGAACTTGGCGATCAGTAATTCAGCGACGACCTGACGATTTCGACTCTCGATAAGATTGGCCCAGCGGCCACCAGCATCCCGAATGGCGTAGGCATGCTTCAATTCTCTTTTCAGATGAAGCTTCATCGTCACGCTGACGCTTTCGGGCTTTATGGATCCGGGCTCCGGGGCCGACAGCACAGACAGCCGGTCGAGCTCGCTATTGAACCTGACGAGGTCTGCGCCTGACGGGGAGTCCAGACGCAGGTTGAAACTCGTTCCGCCCCTAGTCATTTCGACCCAATGGTCCCTACGTGTGTGCTGCTCCTCGTTTGAAATAGTGGTGCTGTTCTGTCGCCCTTGGCTCGACTCTCTGCCGACTTGCAAGTTGCCTTTCAACTTGCCGAGCGGCTGAAAACCCACGTCGGCTCCGATACTTGCTCCGGTTCGCTCTACATGGCTTGAGGAAGCGCCCTCAGTTGCCTGATCGCCGAGCTTTATGCTGACGTTGTCGACGCTGGATCGGACGAAGGCGGTGATCACTTCGCTCCACTTCCAACCGGTCGCGTCGGCGGGCCTAAATTCAAGGCTTACGCTCTTTAACGCCACCTCAATGTAATCGGCGGGCGCCGACTGGAACATCACCGGGTTGAAGCTCATCGATACCGAAAAGCCGTCGTTGCCGACCGAACCTTCCATCCAAACTAGTTCACCGCGCTTGCGTAGAGCGCGAACCGCTCGGGCGATCTCATCACCGCTCGGAACTGCTGGCGGCTGAGCGCGCTGGAACAGCGTTGTCAGAGGGCGTCGATCGGCGCGCGATCCTCGGGTCATGCACTCATGATTGCTTGAGCTTGCGAGTTTGGCAAACACAGCCGTCTTCACGCTGCGTTTGCAAGCGAGCCCTGGCTGTTAGTTCGGTGAATAGACCGAACTCAGGACGGATGCTCGTGGTTAGCGAGTTCGAGAAAACAATCTTCCTCACCGTCAGTCCCGATCGTGACTATGGCTTTCCGTGCTCGTCGCCTCCACGCTCAGGGCCTCGCCGTCGCCGCTCTGGAACCAGAACGGCGGGCGTTCGGGTTTGCCGGCCTCGTTCATCCTGCCGTCGAACACCCGGCCGTTGGCGATGGTGTAGGCAATGCTGGCCGTGTTGCGGATGTCGGTCAGAGGGTTGGCGTCGAACACCACCAGGTCGGCCAGCTTGCCGGGCTCCAGTGAGCCCAGGTCCTTGTCCAGGCCCAGGGCGCGGGCGCCGTTGATCGTGCCGGCGTGCAGGGCCTCCAGCGGGGTCATGCCGCCCTGGACGAAGCTCCACAGCTCCCAGTGCGCACCCAGGCCCTCGCGCTGGCCGTGGGCCCCGATCTGCACCGAGACGCCCAGGCGGTTGAGGCGCGTGGCCTCGCGGGCGACGGCGATGTGGTTCAGCTCATTGTCGGGGGTCAGGACCGGGCGGCGGGCGCGGTTGTCGAGCAGGCGGCGGGGCACGTACTGCTGCAGGCGCGGATCGTCCCAGACCTTGGTGGCCTGGTACCAGTAGTTGTCGCCGGCGTTGCCGCCGAAGGCCACGACCAGGGTCGGGGTGTAGGCGACCCTGGTCTGGGGCCACAGCTGCAGGACGTCGGCGTACAGGCGGTCCAGCGGGATCGAGTGCTCGATCGTGGTGTGGCCGTCGATGATCATCGACATGTTGTGCTGATACAGCGAGCCGCCCTCGGGCACGACCATCAGGCCCAGCTGGTTGGCGGCCTCGATGATCTGCTGGCGCTGTTCGCGGCGGGGCTGGTTGTAGCTCTTCACGCTCCAGGCCCCGACCGCCTTCATCCGGCGCAGGTTGGAGAGGGCGTCGTCCAGGCTGTCGACCTTGGCGGTGAAGGGCGTGGTGGCGCCGTAGAGGATCGCGCCGGTCGAGAAGATGCGCGGGCCCACCACCTGGCCGGCCTTCTGCAGCTCGGAATGGGCGAAGATCTCGCTGGTGTCGTTGGACGGGTCGTGGAGCGTGGTGACGCCGAAGGCCAGGGCCGCATAGTTGACCCAGCTGCGCTGCGGGATGATCTCGTCCGAGCCCATCGAGCCGTGCCAGTGGGCGTCGATCAGGCCCGGCGTGATGGTCTTGCCGGTCATGTCCATGACCTTTGCGTCGGCCGGGACGGTGACCGAGGCCTTGGGGCCGATGGCGAGGATGCGGTTACCGTCCAGCACGACGACGCCGTCCTCGATGACCTCGTCGCCCTTCATGGTGACCAGACGGGCGCCGGTGAGGGCCAGCTTGCCGGTCGGCTTGAAGGCGGCCTGCTTGAAGCCCAGGTCGATGCCGGCTTCGGCGGGCTTGGGCAGTTCGGCGGGGGCGCCCTCGACAAAGCTGAAGCTGTCCTTCAGGCCCCGGCTGTAGAGCTGCGGGCCCAGGGCCCAGTTCAGGGTGCGGCTGTCGCCCGACCAGTGGATCCAGTCGCCGGCGTCGCGGGTCACCCGGGTCTGGGGCAGGGCCTTGCCGTCGGTGGCGACGGTGACCGGGCGGCCGGTGCGGGTGAAGGGCGCGACATAGGCGTTGAAGCGCTCGGTCCAGGCGATCCAGGCCTCGTCGGGCGAGACGGCGAACTCCGACGCGAATTCCGAGGTCAGGTGGGTGCGGGGCTCGTGGCCGTTGAGGTCGACGGATTTCAGGGCGGCCAGCTTGTCCTGGCGGCCGCTGAAATAGACCCGGTCATTGACGGCGCCGAACTGCGGGGCGGTTCCCTTGTCGGTGATCAGGGTCGCCTCGCCGCCGGCGGTCGGCACGCGGTAGAGGCCGGGGTCGCGGGTCCACAGGGTGCTGAGCAGCGCCCCGTCGGTCGAGGCGCGATAGACGATGGTCCTGCCGTCGGGCGAGAACACCGGCTCGACGAAGCGGCCGGGGTTCTTGTTGACCTTGCGGCCCTCGCCGCCGGTGGCCGGGATCACCCGGATAGAGCCGAGATCCTCGTCATTCCAGGTGGTGTAGACGATGGATTTGCCGTCGCGCGACCAGGCCGGATAGAGCTCGAAGTGGTCTGTCTGTTTGGTCAGGCGGCGCGGCGTTCCGGTCGGCAGGTCGCGGATCCACAGGTGGCCCAGGGCCTCGAACACCACCTTCTTGCCGTCGGGCGCGGTGCGGGCCCAGCGGATCATCTTGACGTCGAACTGCTCGGGGGCGACCTCGACCGGGAAGCGCACGGCCTCGCGGGCCTTGCGGGTGTCGGCGACGTGGAAGGGGATGTCGGTGACGGCGTGGGTCCTGGCGTCGATCCTGCGGATCTTGCCGCCGGCCCAGACCACCAGCGATGCGCCGTCCGGCGTCCAGCTGATCGCCGGATAGACGCCGTGGATGGCCCAGGTCTCCTGCATGTCGCGGTCGAGATGGTCATAGACCTTGGTCTCGCGACCCGAGGCGATGTCCATCACGTACAGGGTCGACTGGAAGCGCACCCGGCGGATGAAGGCCAGCGACTTGCCGTCGGGCGAGGGGGTGGGGCGGATCGCGCCGCCGGGGCCGCCCAGGAACTTCTTCACCTCGCCGGTCTCGCGGTCCAGGCGCTGGATGGCGTAGATCTCGGTGTTGGGGTCCTTGCTGTATTCGAAGACCCCGCCCTCGGTGACGTCGTCGCTGAAATAGAGATAGCGGCCGTCGGGCGAGAAGGCGGGCTCGCCGGAGTCCTTCTGCTGGGTGCGGCGCTCGGTCAGCTGCACGCCGGCGCCGCCGGCGCGGTGGTAGAGCCACATCTCGCCGGCCCCCAGCGAGCGGCCCGAGGTGAAGTGCTTGCGGCCTACGATGAACTGGCCGTCGGGGCTCCAGTCAGGCTGGGACAGCAGGCGGAAGCTCTCGCTGGACACGGCCTTGGGGTTGGATCCGTCGCGGTCCATGACCCACAGATTGTCGCCGCCGCCGCGGTCGGAGGTGAAGGCGATCTGTTTGCCGTCGGGCGAGTATTTGGGCTGCATGTCCCAGGAAATGCCGCTGGCGATGTTGCGCGCCTCGCCGCCGGTGATCGGCAGCACATAGAGGTCGCCCATCAGGTCGAAGACGATCTCCTTGCCGTCCGGGCTGACGTCCAGCGACATCCACGAGCCTTCGGTGACGTCGAGCTTGAGGTCCTTGGTGTAGCCGGCCGGCGGGTTGCGCACGTCCCACTTGGGCTTTTCGGGCTTGGCGTCGGGAGAGGGCGTCTGGGCCAGGGCCGGGGCGCAGAGAACCAGAAAGGCCGCGGTGGCCAGCAGGACGCGCTTCATCTCGTGATTCTCCATCGGTCGCGGCAGAGCTTAGCGAAGCGCCGATCAAAGAAAACGCCCCCCGGTTTCCCGGGGGGCGCTGATCGTGTTGCTCCTCCCCCTCTGGGGGAGGTGGCCCAGAGGGCCGGAGGGGGCTAGCTGGACCTAAGCCGAGCTGGCCCCCTCAGTCACTCCGTGACAGCTCCCCCAGAGGGGGAGCAGCTTGGCGCTTACGCCATGGCCTTCTGGAGGTTCTCGTCGATCTTGTCGAGGAAGCCTTCGGTGGTCAGCCACGACTGCTTGTCGCCGACCAGCAGGGCCAGGTCCTTGGTCATGAAGCCGCTTTCGACGGTGTCGACGCAGACCTTTTCCAGGGTCAGGGCGAACTTGGCCAGCTCGGCGTTGTCGTCCAGCTTGGCGCGGTGGGCCAGGCCACGCGTCCAGGCGAAGATCGAGGCGATCGAGTTGGTCGAGGTGCTCTGGCCCTTCTGGTGCTGGCGATAGTGACGGGTCACCGTGCCGTGGGCGGCTTCGGCTTCCACCGTCTTGCCGTCCGGGGTCATCAGCACCGAGGTCATCAGGCCCAGCGAGCCGAAGCCCTGGGCGACGATGTCGGACTGCACGTCGCCGTCGTAGTTCTTGCAGGCCCAGACATAGCCGCCCGACCACTTGAGGGCCGAGGCCACCATGTCGTCGATCAGGCGGTGCTCGTAGTGGATGCCGGCGGCCTTGAACTTGTCGGCGTATTCGGCGTCGAAGATCTCCTGGAAGATGTCCTTGAAGCGGCCGTCATAGGCTTTCAGGATGGTGTTCTTCGTCGACAGATAGACCGGATAGCCACGGCCCAGGCCGTAGGCGAACGAGGCGTGCGCGAAGTCGCGGATCGACTCGTCGAGGTTATACATGCCCATCGCCACGCCGGCGCCCGGAGCCTTGTAGATCTCGTGCTCGATGACCGCGCCGTCCTCGCCGACGAACTTCATCGTCAGCGTGCCCTTGCCGGGGAACAGGAAGTCGGTGGCCTTGTACTGGTCGCCGAACGCGTGGCGGCCGACGATGATCGGCTGGGTCCAGCCGGGCACCAGGCGCGGCACGTTCTGGCAGATGATCGGTTCGCGGAAGATCACGCCGCCCAGGATGTTGCGGATCGTGCCGTTGGGCGACTTCCACATCTTCTTGAGATTGAACTCGGTGACGCGCTGCTCGTCGGGGGTGATGGTGGCGCACTTGACGGCGACGCCGTGCTTCTTGGTCGCCTCGGCGGCGTCGATCGTCACCTGGTCGTTGGTGGCGTCGCGGTTCTCGACCGACAGGTCGTAGTAGTCCAGTTCCAGGTCCAGATACGGGAAGATCAGCTTATCCTTGATGAGCTTCCAGATGATGCGGGTCATTTCGTCGCCGTCCATGTCGACGACGGGATTGGCGACTTTGATCTTGGCCATTGCGGGGTCTTTCCTCCGGCGGTGGCGCGCCTATGGCGATCTGGCGCACAGGGCCAGGTCGCGGGCGCGGACGGGGTGGCTATAGACTGTTGCGCGGCACGGGAAAAGCGGCTCGGTTCAACGGGTCCTTTCAGGGGCGTCGTCGCGGCTCCATTCGTCCGACGCGATCCTGCTGGCGGGAAAGATATCGCGAGAACCACGATCGCGGTTGACGCCCGTGACCTAGGGTGCAATTGAATATCGCGATAACAAATATCGCAGTATTTATCTCCCTGGAGGGTGGCCGATGTTCGGCATTCGGCCCCGACATGTCCAGGATAGGAAAGAGCAAACCATGCACAAGATTCTGGGCGTTGCGCTCGCGATCATCTTCGTCGGTTCATCAAGCCTCGCGGCGCCGATCCCGGGACAGCCGGGCGTCAAGCGTACCGACCTTCAGCGTCATGACCTGTCCGTCGAGGGGCATGAGACCGTGCAGGCGCGGATCGATATCGCGCCTGGCGCCGTGGCGAACTGGCATCGCCATCCCGGCGAGGAGGTCATCTACGTGATCGAAGGCGCGCTGGAATATCAGCTCGAGGGCAAAAGCCCGGTGACCCTGCGGGCGGGCGAGGTTTTGTTCGTCCCTTCCGGCGTTGCCCACAGGGCGCGCAATCCCGGAACGACGAACGGCGCCGAACTGGCGACCTACATCGTGGAGAAGGGCCTGCCGCTTGTGGTCCCCGCCCATGATGTGCGGGAGTCCCGATAGCCTGGTCCTGACCTTTCGTGATCGCTCCATCGTCCGCCCGTCCTGGCGCGAACGATGGGAGGCGGTTCCGCTGGCCCGCCAGCGAGGGCGGGGCTCCTAGGCCTTGGCCGCCTTCAGCACGATGCGCCCCACATCGGCGATTATCGCGTCGCGCGCCTCGTCCGGCGCGGTCGAGCCGCTGAGGAACACCGCCACGGCGAACCGGCGCCCGTCCCGCAGCTGATAGATGCCGATGTCATTGCTGGCCGGGGTCATGCCCAGGTCGGTGCGGGCGCCGCCGGTCTTGTGGGCCAGGCTGGCACCCGGCGGCAGGGCGGCCTTCAGGCGGCCCTGGCCGGTGGTGGTGGCCGTCATGATGGCCAGCAGCCGGTCGGTCGAGGCCTTCGAGATCAGTTCGCCCGCCCGCAGCGCCGCCAGGAAGCGCACGGCGGCGACCGGCGTGGCCGTGTCGCGCGGGTCGGTCAGATAGTCGGCCATGGCCTTGCGGCGCGTCGCCTCGGGCACGGCCATCAGGACGGGCTTGTAGGCCTGACCCCTCCAGCCGGCGCGGAACGAGGCCATGCCCGCGATCTCGGGCTGCAGCTGCCGCTCGTAGCGATCGATCCGGAAGTCGTGGATGTTCTTCAGGTTCAGCCAGGCGGTCAGGGCGCCCGGGCCGCCGATCCGTTTCAGCAGCACGTCGGCGGCGGTGTTGTCGCTGGCCCCGCTGGCCCGTTCCAGCAGTTCGGCGATCGTGTAGTCGGTGCGCCCGGGCCAGGCCTCGGCGATGGGGCTGAAGGGCGGCGACAGGTCGATGTCGTGGATCGTCACCACCTCGTCCAGCTGGATGCGGCCCTTGTCGACCTCGGCCAGCACGGCCGCGCCCAGCGGGGCCTTGAACACGCTCTGCAGCGGAAACCGCCGCTCCCCGTTGAAGGCCACCGTCTGGCCGGTCTGGGCGTCGCGCACCGCCACGCCCAGCACGCCGGGCGCGGCGCGGTCGGCCAGGGCCTGGAAGCTCCGGGTCAGGTCGGCGATATCGAACACCGGCTCCAGCTGACCCAGCATGGGCTCATCTTCGGCGCAACCCGCGGTCAGGGCGCCCAACAGGACGGGGGCGGAAAGCAGGAAGGCGCGACGATGCATGGACTTGTCTCACACGGGCGAACACGGCCGTAAACGCGTCTCCCGTGGTTGGGGACTTGCATCGGAACGCACAGCGGCGGCAAAGGGACGCCATGAGCCAGACTTTCGCCCCGCCCTGCGTGATCCTCAACGAGCCGCAGATGGCCGAGAACATCGGCGCCGTCGCCCGCGTGATGGCCAATTTCGGTCTGGCGGACCTGCGCCTGGTGCGGCCGCGCGACGGCTGGCCGCAGGAACGGGCCTGGCCGTCGGCCTCCGGGGCCGACTGGCCGCTGGACAACGCCAAGGTGTTCGACACCCTGGAAGAGGCGATCGGCGACCTGAAGCTGGTGTTCGCCACCACCGCCCGCCCGCGCGAAACGCGCCTGCCGGTGCTGACCCCGCGCGAGGCCGCCGCCCAGCTGTCGGACGATGTCGCCCAGGGCCGCGCCGTCGGCCTGCTGTTCGGCGGTGAGCGGGCCGGGCTGGAAACCCACGACATCGCCCTGTGCCAGGGCATTGTCAGCATTCCCATCGACGAGCGCTTCCGCTCGCTGAATCTCGCCCAGGCCGTGTCGATCAACGCCTATGAGTGGAAGATGACGGTCGATGACCGGCCGTGGGTCAAGTTCGAGCAGAATGTCGATGATCCCGCCGACCAGTCCAGTATGATGGGCCTGTACGGCCAGCTGGAGGACGAGCTGGAAAAGGCCGGCTTCTATCATCCGCCGGAAAAGAAGCCCTCCATGGTCCGCAATCTGCGCGCGCCCCTGGCCCGGGCGCGGCTGACCGAGCAGGAGGTGCGCACCTTCCGCGGCGTGGTCACCGCCCTGTCGCGGGGCCGGGGCCGGGTGCTGGCCAAGCTGGCGGCCAAGGCGGTCAAGGACGAGCCCAAAAGCTAGAGATCGGGCCACGGGTTCGACGCGCGACGAGGCCGAACGCCAAGACCCGCAAACCGCAAGACAGATCCGTCCTGGCCGCGCTAGTCTCCCTTCAAACAGATGTTGGGGATGAAACGTCATGAACCGTCGGGAACTGCTGGCCCTGGCCGGCGCGCTGGGTTTCGCGCCGTCGCTGGCGAACGCTCAGGACGCCGATCCGGCCACCGCCGCGCGCGACGCCTTTCTCTTCGCCCTGCCGCTGATCGAGATGGCCACCACGCGGGCCCGGATGCTCCGGGCGCCGGGCGCGGCGATCAACGTGCTGCGCCATGACCGTCAGCTGGCCGACCACACCAAGCGCGCGGTGACCACGCCCAACAACGACACCCTCTATTCCACGGCCTTCGTCGACCTGACCCAGGGACCGGTGATCCTGACCATCCCCGCGACCGGGACCCGCTACTTTTCGGTCGCCGTGATGGACATGTTCACCAACAACAATGTGGTGCTGGGCACGCGCACCGTGGGCGGGCAGGGCGGGACCTTCACCCTGGTGGGGCCCGGCCAGTCGGCGATGGGCATCAATCCGACCCGGATCGCCACCAGCTACGCCTGGGTGCTGATCCGCACCCTGGTCAATGACGACGCCGACCTGCCGGCGGTTCACGCCCTGCAGGACGGCTTTTCGCTGAAGGGGCCCGAAGCCGGGGCCCCGCCGGCTTTCGCGGCGCGCGACGCCGAGCCCGCCGCCTATTTCGCCGCCGCCCGCCAACTTCTGGCGGCTGATCCGGCCCCGCCGACCGACCTTCGCATCCTGCGCCGCACCGCCGCCTTCCTGGGCGCGGGACCGTTCGACCCCGCCGCCGCCGCCCGGGGCGTTGCGACCGCGCGGATGATCACGGTGATGGCCCAGGGTCGGCAGACCTTCATCGACGGCTGGAGCTATCCGCGCGCCAATCTGGGCGACTACGGTCAGGACTATCTGTATCGCGCCATCGTCGCCCTGCAGGGGCTGGGCGCCCTGCCGGTGGCCGAGGCCTATTACATGAAGGCGGCCGGCGATGACGGCTCAGGGCTCTATACGGGCGATGGCCTCTATCGCCTTTCCCTGCCGGCCCAGCTGCCGATCGACAGCTTCTGGTCGCTGTCGATGTACGAGGCCACGCCTGACGGGCAGTTCTTCTTCACCGACAATCCGATCAAGCGCTACGCCATCGGCGACCGCACGGCGGGCCTGAAGCGCAATGCCGACGGGACGCTGGACATCTGGATCGGCCGCACCGATCCCGGCGGCGCGCGCAGCGCCAACTGGCTGCCGGCGCCGAAATCTGGCCCGTTTGGCCTGTATCTGCGCACCTATCTGCCCCGCGCCGAACTGCTGAACGGCCAGTTCCGCTTCGCGCCGATCACCCGGGTCTAGGCCATGAGCGACCTGCGCGCCGCCGCCGCCGAGGCCTTCCTCTACACCCTGCCGCTGATCGAGATCGCCGCCGTCCGGGCGCGTGGCCTGGCGGTGGGGTCGCCGATGAACGCCTTCGCCTCGATGCGCAACCTGGCCGACCATCGCGCCCGGGCGGTGACCGCGCCCAACAACGACACGCTGTACGCCACGGCCCAGCTGGACCTGTCCGAAGGCCCGCTGACCCTGACCGTGCCGGCCGCGGGCCAGCGCTATGTGTCGCTGCAGCTGATGGACGCCTGGTCCAACAGCTTCGCGGTGCTGGGCACGCGCACCACGGGTTCCGAGGGCGGGACCTTTACGCTCGTGGGCCCCGGCGACGCGGCCACCGTCGGGCCCGGCGTGATCCGCTCGCCCACCCGCCATGTCTGGGCCCTGGCCCGCATCCTGGTGACGGGTCCCAAGGATCTGGAGGCCGCGCGCCTGGTTCAGGCCGGTTTCACCATCCAGGGTCCGGCCGCGCCGCCGGTCGCCGAATACGCCCGGCGCAGCGATGCCTGGCAGGCCTATTTCGCCAGCGCCGACCTGCTGATGAGCCAGAACGCGCCGCCGGCCAGCGACGTGGCCCTGCTGCGCCGCATCGCGCCGCTGGGTCTGGGCACGGGGCTGTTCGATCCGGCGGCCTTCACGGTCGAGGAGGCCGAAGCCATCGCGGCCGGGCTGGAGGAGGGCCGTCGCGCCGTCCGCTCCGGCGGCGGGCTGTCGGGCGAGGGCTTTGTCGAGGGCTGGGCCTATCCGCGCGCCAAGCTGGGTGACTTTGGCCAGGACTACATGCTGCGCGCCGCCGTCGCCCTGGGCGGACTGGCGGCCCTGCCGCTGGTCGAGGCCACCTATCTGCGCGCGGGCCATCAGGGCCAGGGCCTGTTCGACGGGACCCGGAACTGGCGACTGCATATCCCGGCCGACAGACCCATTCCGGTCGACTCGTTCTGGTCGCTCAGCCTCTATGAGGCCACGCCCGACAAGCAGTTCTTCTTCACCGAAAATCCGATCAACCGCTACGCCATCGGCGACCGCACGCCGGGTCTGGTCTGGAACGCCGACGGCTCGCTGGACCTGTGGATCGGCCACGCGGAACCGGACGCCGACAGGCTGAGCAACTGGCTGCCGGCGCCGGCCGGACCCTTTGCGCTGTTCATGCGCGCTTACCTGCCGCGGCCACAATTGCTAGACGGTGGCTACCGCCTGCCCCCTGTCGAGGAGATTTGAGTCGTGAAGACCCGCGCCGCCGTAGCCTTCGCCGCCAAGCAACCGCTCGAGATCGTCGAGGTCGACCTGGAGGGTCCCAAGGCGGGCGAGGTGCTGATCGAGATCAAGGCCACCGGCGTCTGTCACACCGACGCCTATACGCTGGACGGCCTGGACTCCGAGGGCCTGTTCCCCTCGATCCTGGGCCACGAGGGCGCGGGCGTGGTGGTCGAGGTCGGGGCCGGCGTCACCAGCCTGGCGGTCGGCGACCACGTGATCCCGCTCTACACGCCCGAATGTCGCCAGTGCAAAAGCTGCCTTTCCGGCAAGACCAACCTCTGCACGGCCATCCGCGCCACGCAAGGAAAGGGCCTGATGCCGGACGGCACCAGCCGCTTCTCCTACAAGGGCCAGACCATCCACCACTACATGGGCTGCTCGACCTTCTCGAACTACACGGTCCTGCCCGAGATCGCGGTGGCCCGGATCCGCAAGGACGCGCCGTTCAAGAGCGCCTGCTACTGCGGCTGCGGCGTCACCACGGGCGTCGGCGCGGCGATCAACACCGCCAAGGTCAAGCCCGGTGACAATGTCATCGTCTTTGGCCTGGGCGGCATTGGCCTGAACGTGCTGCAGGGCGCCCGGCTGGCCGGCGCCAACATGATCGTCGGCGTTGACATCAATCCCGCCCGCGAGGAGTGGGGCCGCAAGTTCGGCATGACCCACTTCGTCAATCCGAAAACCATCGACGGCGACATCGTCGCCCATCTGGTGGCCCTGACCGACGGCGGCGCCGACTTCACCTTCGACGCCACGGGCAACACCACGGTGATGCGCCAAGCGCTGGAAGCCTGCCATCGCGGCTGGGGCGAAAGCATCATCATCGGCGTGGCCGAGGCGGGGAAAGAGATCTCGACCCGTCCGTTCCAGCTGGTCACCGGCCGGGTGTGGCGGGGCACGGCCTTCGGCGGCGCGCGCGGCCGCACCGACACGCCCAAGATCGTCGACTGGTACATGGACGGCAAGATCCAGATCGACCCGATGATCACCCACGTCCTGCCGCTGGAGCGCATCAACGAGGCGTTCGACCTGATGCACGCGGGCGAGAGCATCCGGACGGTGGTGACGTTCTAGTGACCGTCGAAATCACCGCCACTCACCGCCTGCACGACGGAACCCTGCGCTACTGCAAGCACGCCAGCGCCAGCACCGGTACGCCGATGAAGTTCACGGTGTGGACGCCGGACGGGGAAGGGCCGTTTCCCTATCTCGTCTGGCTGTCGGGCCTGACCTGCACGGAAGACAACTTCACCACCAAGTCGGGCGTCTATGAACACGCCGCCCGGTTCGGGATCGCGATCGTCGCGCCCGACACCTCGCCGCGTGGCCCAGACTTGAAGGGGGAGGGCGTCGCCGACGATCCGGCCTATGACCTGGGGCAGGGGGCGGGCTTTTATGTCGACGCCACGCAGGCGCCCTGGGCGCCGCACTTCCAGATGTATTCCTATGTGACGAAGGACCTGCTGGAGGCCGTCGACGGCGCCTTCCCGCTGGACCCGGCCCGGCGCGGGATCTTCGGCCACTCGATGGGCGGCCACGGCGCCCTGACCATCGCCCTGCGCAACCCTGACCTCTTCAGCTCGGTCAGCGCCTTTTCGCCCATCGTCTCGCCGCTGAACTGCCCGTGGGGCGACAAGGCGATGACCGCCTATCTGGGCGCGGATCGCGGCCTCTGGCGGGCGCACGACGCCTGCGCCTTGATCGAGGACGGGGCAGGGAGCGCCTTTGACGACATCCTGATCGAACAGGGTCTGGCCGACAGCTTCCTGGAAAACCAGCTGAAGCCAGAATTGATCGAAGCCGCCGCTACGAAGGCCGGCCGCAAGGTCACCGTGAGGCGGCAGGAGGGCTACGACCACAGCTACTTCTTCATCACGTCCTTCATCGGCGAGCACCTGGCCTGGCACGCGCAAAGATTGTAATTTTTTGGGGCGTCCGTTGTCACTGACGAGGATTGTGGTAGCCTGACTTCATGGTTCCCGAGCCTTCCATCTTCGATGAAATGGATATCGCGTCCGAAGATGCCGCGGACGCCGAAGGTTTGGCTGACATCGCCGCTGGCCGGGTCGTACCCCATGCCGAGGTCTCGGCCTGGCTTGAGACTTGGGGTACGCCAGACGAAAAGCCCATGCCCGCGTCGTGGCTGAAGTAGTCTGGTCGCGCCGGGCGCTTTCCGACCTTTTTGCGATCCGGGCCTATATCGGCCAGTTCAGCCCTCTCGCCGCGCAGCGCATGGCTCGCAGGCTTCGGGTGGCCGGGGACAGTCTTGTGAACCACCCTGATCGGGGTCGTCTGGTTACAGCGACGATACGGGAGCTGGTGATCATTTCGCCCTACATCATCCGCTATCAGGTCATGGGCGATAGGGTGACCATCATCCGTATCCGGCACGCGGCCCAGTTGTGAACTTTCGGTAATTCATCCGCGGTTCAGGCGGCGACGGCTCATCTGGCCCCACGGTCAAGTTTCGACCGGTGGGGACCTATCACCATGAAATTCGCTTCGCTTGCCGCCGTCATCGCGCTGGCTTTCACCACTTCGGCCTGCGTGATCATCGACGCCGACGATCATCCCGACACCTCGATAAACATGACCAAGACCGATCTCGAGCCGATCCGGGGCGCGACCATCGACAAGGGCGATCTGGTGATCCGGGTGTCGTCCAACGGCTGCACCAACGCCGCCGACTTTGCCGTCGAGAGCAACCGCCGCGATGGCTCGGCGAGCTTCGCCTTCACCCGCAAGCGCCCGGACCTGTGCCGCGCCCTGATCGCCGAGGGCGTCGACCTGCGCTTCCCGCTGGACGCCTATGGCGTGGACCATGGCAGCAAGGTGCGGGTGCGCAATCCGCTCGTGCGGCCTTAGGTGATTTCGGAGGGGCGGCGCGAGTTGACTCCCCGTCTCCCCTCCGTCATAAACCGCGCCTTCCCGCCGCCGGCTCGCCGTGCGGCGTGGAATCATATGACGGACTGATGCGACGCCGCCGTTGAGATCGCGCCTCTACTAATTGAGGCGCCGGCCCGGATCGAACTGAAGAGCTACACATGTCCAAGCGCCATAGCGCCAAGTACAAGATCGATCGCCGTATGGGCGAAAACCTCTGGGGCCGGCCCAAGTCGCCGGTCAACCAGCGGTCCTACGGCCCCGGCCAGCACGGCCAGCGCCGCAAGCAGAAGGTTTCCGACTTCGGTCTGCAGCTGCGCGCCAAGCAAAAGCTGAAGGGCTACTACGGCAACCTGACCGAGAAGCAATTCTCGCGCACCTACGAGGAAGCCGCCCGCCGCAAGGGCAACACCTCGGAAAACCTCATCTCGCTGCTCGAGTCGCGCCTGGACGCCATCGTCTATCGCGCCAAGTTCGTGCCGACCGTGTTCGCCGCCCGCCAGTTCGTGAACCACGGCCACGTGACCGTGAACGGCAAGCGCGTCAACATCGCCTCCTACCGCTGCAAGGCCGGCGACGTCATCGCCGTCCGTGAGCGTTCGCGCAACATGGCCCTGGTGCTGGAAGCCGTCGTCTCGGCCGAACGCGACTTCGCCGAATACATCACCGTCGACGTCAAGGGCCTGTCGGCCACCTTCGTCCGCGCTCCGGAACTGTCGGAAGTGCCGTACCCGGTGAAGATGGAACCCAACCTCGTCGTCGAATTCTACGCTTCGTAAGAAGCCTCGACCTCGAAGAAATACGAAAGGCCCCGGAGAAATCCGGGGCCTTTTTCGTTTCTGCAGATCCTCCCCCAAGAAGGGAGGATCTTTTTTCAGACGACCCCCTTGAACCGCCTTGCGGCGCTGCATAATTCTTGGGGGCGGGCCGGGCCCCTCTGACGAATGAATGCAAGCATTCGTGATGTCGGACCGCATCGGGTGTTCTCGATGTCTGGGTCCGGTTGTCCCTCCCTTCCCCTCGGTCCGGATCCAGCGTCGGGAACACCCATCCAGTCTGGATAGGGAAAACGCCATATGCCGCTTCTGATGTGCCCCAACTGCGATGGTTCGATGCAGGCCGTGAACCGCGCCGGCGTCGAGTTCGACATGTGCCCCAAGTGCCGGGGCGTATGGCTGGATCGCGGCGAGCTGGAAAAGCTGATGGCCCTGGAGCGCGAGGACGCCGCCGGCCAGGCCGCGCCGCCGCCCCGCCAGCAGACGCAATATCAGGCTCCGCCGCAGCAGCACTACGCGCCGCCGCCCCAGCGCTATGACGAGCCGCGTCGCTACAAGGACGACGATGATCGTCACCGCTACGGCCAGCACGGCAACCACAAGAAGAAACGCTTCGACCTGTTCGACATCTTCGACTGACGAAAGAGCCATGAACCACTTCAAGACCTACATGTTGCTGGCCGGCCTGACCGCCTTGTTCATGGCGGCGGGCTTCATGCTGGGCGGCGCGACGGGCATGATGATCGCCCTGGTGTTCGCCATCGGCCTGAACGCGTTTTCCTACTGGAACGCCGACAAGATCGTGCTGAAGACCTATGGCGCGGTCGAGGTCGATGAGAGCCATCCCGACCGCCGGGTCCGCGACTACGCCATCGACGTTCACGCCATGGCCGACCGGGCCGGTCTGCCGCGTCCGCGCGTCTGCGTGATGGAGAACGACCAGCCCAACGCCTTCGCCACGGGCCGTGATCCCGAGCACGCGGCCGTGGCCGCTACGACAGGCCTGCTGGCCATGCTGGACCGCGACGAGATCGCCGGCGTCATGGCCCACGAACTGGCCCATGTGAAGAACCGCGACACCCTGACCATGACGGTGACGGCGACCATCGCTGGCGCCATCTCGGCCCTGGCCAATTTCGCGTTCTTCTTCGGCGGCTCGCGCGACGATGACCGTCCGGGCGGCGTGATCGGCGCGATCGCCATCGCCATCCTGGCGCCGATCGCGGCCATGCTGGTGCAGATGGCCATCAGCCGTTCGCGCGAATACGAGGCCGACCGCATCGGCGCCCAGATCGGCGGCGACCCCGCCGCCCTGGCCCGCGCCCTGCAGAAGATCGAGGCCTATGCCCGCGGCGGCGCGGTGAACCACGAGGCCGAGCGCAATCCGGCCACGGCCCACATGTTCATCATCAATCCGCTGAACGGCCAGGGCGCCGACAACCTGTTCTCGACCCACCCGGCCACCCACAACCGCGTCGAGGCCCTGTTGGACCTGGGTGTGGGGCAGGGGACGCGGCCTCGCCGGATCGGCACGGCCGTGCCGGTCAGCAGCCCGCGCCGGCCGGGGCCCTGGAGCTAGGGGCTCTCCAACAAGGCCATTGCGCCGGCGGCGTCTGTCGCCAAGGATCGGGGTTCAGAGCCGCGCCCCTGGGGTTGTCACGCCGTCAATGTCGCCGTCTCGTCGATCCCTGCTGGTTTGCGGCGTGGCCCTGTTCGCGGCGGGCTGCGCGACTCGACCCAGCCTTGTGGCGTCGGGCCAGACCTGGCCCGAGCTGGAGGCGGTCGGGGTGACGATGGGCCGCCACGGACTGACGGTGCGCGTGGCCTCGAAGGGCTGCGTCGCCAAGGCTGATTTCGTGTTCCGGCTTGATCGCGGCGCCGGCGGCGCGGTGCTGGCCTTCGCACGGCGGCGGCTGGAGACCTGCCGGTTCGGCGAGGCGGGGGTGGTCGATCTTGAGTTCAGCTATGAGGAGCTGGGCCTGAGGCGCGGGGAACGGTTCGAAGTGGCTAACCCTTCGCGCTGAACCGCTCGACCATCCAGTCCATCACCCGCGCCGGGCGGCGGGCGGCGATGTCGATCAGCACCCAGTCGGTGCGGCACTGGGCGCACATCTCGCCGTCGGGGCCGTCGATGCGGACATAGCGCTCGAAGCGCGGGCCCTTCAGTTCGCCGACCCAGGTGTAGCCCGTGGCGATCTCGCCCTGACGCAGCTCGCGGCGATAGTCGATCTCGTGGCGGCGGGCCACCCAGCTCCAGCCGGCCCGTTCCTCGGGCGTGGCCCAGGCTTCCCAGTGGGCTATGGCCAGATCCTGGGCCCAGGCCAGATAGACCACGTTATTGACGTGCTCATTGGCGTCGATGTCCGACGCCGTGGGCGTAAAGGTCATCGAGAAGGCGTTTGAAGCCGGGACGAAGACCCGGCTCACGCCGCGATGAGGCCCTGCTCGGTGAGGAGGGTCTTCAGTTCGCCCGACTGGAACATCTCGCGGACGATGTCGCTGCCGCCGATGAACTCACCCTTCACATAGAGCTGGGGGATGGTCGGCCAGTCGGTGAAGGTCTTGACGCCCTGGCGCAGCTCGTCGTCCTGCAGCACGTCGACGCCGATGAACTCGACGCCCAGGTGGTCGAGGATCTGCACCGAAACCGCCGAGAAGCCGCAGCGCGGCTGGTCGGGAACGCCCTTCATGAACAGCACCACGGCGTGGTCGGCCACGGTCTTGGCGATGAAGTCGAGAGCGGGGGAAGAGGCGGCGTCGGTCATGGCGGGTAGATCCTTGCAAGGCCTCTTCAGCTAGGCGCCGCGTGTGTCCGGGTCAAGGGCTGGGCTATCGCTGGCCGGTCGCCCGCTCGCGTTCCTGGGCCGAAAAGCGCGCCATCTCGATCTGGGCGCAGACGCCGTTGGGCAGGTCGCGCTCGACCACGGCGGCCAGACGCTCGACCTCGGCCGGGGTGTCGGCTGTGATCTGGACCGTGGCCAGCGACGGCTCGGTCAGGGCGTAGCCGAGGCAGATATCCTCGGCGCTCCAGCCGTGGGTGCTGGTCAGGAAGTCATAGCCGCCGACATCGGCCAGCGGATCGCTGCGACGACGCCACAGGGAAGGCTTCTGGAACAGCGGCTTGCTGTTGATTTCGCGCAGGGCCTGGGGCCAGAAGTCCTCGCCGATCACCGCCAGGTTCTGGCTGACCGCGGCGCGGACGCGATTGCGCTCGGCCCAGCCCGAAGACAGGTTGAACGGCGACGACAGGGCGGTCACCAGACCAGACTGGGTCAGCGCCGGATCCACATCGCCCCGGCTGGCGACGCCCAGGCCGCGAATGGCTCGGCCCTCGCGCAGGGTGCGAAGCGCCGCGCCGCCGGCGAGCGGCAGTTCGGGACCCAGGGGGTCGTTGAGCAGCACCAGGTCCAGATAGTCCAGGCCCAGGCCGTCGAAGGCCGAAGCCATCATCTGATCCACGACCTCGGCCGTGAACTGGCCGGCCTCCTCGCGCACCCGCCAGGTCAGGAACAGCAGCCGCCGCTCGATCGAGGCGAAGGCTTCGGCCGCGCCCTGCAGCAGGGCGGGCGACTCGCCGTCGATCTGGAAGCTGTTGATCCCGTTCTCGATGGCCGTGAAGATCAGCGCGCGCCATTCGGCGGCGCGCAGGCGCGACTGATCGGACAGACGGAGCGTGATCGCCGAAACCGTCATGCCTGAATTGCCGAACGGTCGGTAGCGCATCGCTAGTCAGCCTGGTCCGAGGGCGGCGCCGCCGTTTCAAGCGCCAGGGCGTGCAGGGTCCCGCCCAGCACGTCGGCCAAGGCGCGGTTGACCATCTGGTGCTGCTTGACCCGGTTCAGACCCCGGAAGGCCGGCGAGACGATGCGGGCCTTGTAATGGCCGCCGTCGCCCGCCAGATCGGTCAACACGATCTCGGCGTCGGGAAAGGCGGCGTGCAGGCGGCCTTCGAGGTCGGCGGGAGACATGGGCACGGGAGGGAAACTCCAATCCTTGAAGGGGTTGTATGGCCCGGAATTCTTAAGAACGGGCGTACGGGGGAGCGACGGGGCGTCTTTTGGTCACAGGCATGGTTAAGTCGATTTAACTCCCGCTGGAAGCCACCTGCGGGCATACGGTCGACATGATTCAGGCAATTGCTCCCCGCCTCCGCCTTCTGGCCGTCATTTTCGCCCTGGGCGCCGTCGCCCCGGCCTGCGCCGCAACGCCCGGCGCCAGGGCGCTGGACGATGTCCGCATCCTGTCCGACGACGCCATGCAGGGCCGCGCGCCGGGCACGCCGGGCTCGGCCCTGGCGCGGGCGCATATTCTCAAGCGCTTTGGCGAGATCGGCCTGTCGCCCATCGGCGCCAGCTTCGAGCAGCCGTTCAGCTTCACCCGGCGCGACGGGACGAAGGTGGACGCCATCAATCTCGTCGCCCGCATTCCCGGAACCGGCCAAGGAAGCGCAGGGCGTGACGGCAAGACCATCGTGATTTCGGCCCACTACGACCATCTGGGCGTGCGCGACGGCGAGATCTTCAACGGCGCCGACGACAACGCCTCGGGCGTGGCCGGTCTGCTGGCCGTCGCTGAAGCCTTCAAGGCGCATCCGCCCAGGCACGATGTGATCCTGGCGGTGGTCGACGCCGAAGAGGGCGGCCTGCGCGGGGCCCACGCCTTCGTCGCCAATCCGCCCGTGCCGCTGTCGACGATCGCCCTGAACATCAATTTCGACATGCTGAGCAAGAACCCGAAGAACGAGCTCTACGCCAGCGGCGCGGCGGCGTTCCCTGCGCTGAAGCCGATCCTGGACAAGGTGGCGGCGACCGCGCCGGTCAGCCTGAAACTGGGTCACGACACCGACGCCGACGGCGCGCAGAACAACTGGACTACCCAGTCGGACCACTACGCCTTCGCCGCCAAGGGCGTGCCGTGGGTCTATTTCGGGGTGGAAGATCACCCTGAATATCACAAGAGCACGGACGATTTCGCCACGATCCCGCAGGACTTCTTCAAGCGCTCGGTCGCCACGGTGGTCGCCGCGAGCCTGGCGCTGGAGCAAGACCTGGACACCCTGCAGCCCGCCCGCTGAACCGCCGCGAAGCGCGACCGATTGCCGCCCCCGTTGGCATCTCGAATCATCTGATCTTAAGTTTCGGCAATCACGCTGGAATTCGAAGAGGATTCGCCGCGATCGACCGGTCAATGCTGCGCGATACGGTTATCAGGACCATCTGGACGGTCGCTCTCGTCGTGGGCGTCGCCATGGCGATGGACTATGTGGTCAACATCCTGATCCTGCATAATCCGGCCGCCTATTCCCCGCTCGCCACCTTCCTGATCACCACGGCCCTGGCCGCGCCCCTGGCCTTTTCCATCGGTCGACAGCGCAAGGGGTTGCTGCGGCTGGAGATGGACCTGTCCAGCAGCCTGGCGGCCAAGCAGTTGGCGATCGAGGAGGCCGAGCGTCGCCGGGCCGAGGCCGAGGACGCCCTTGAGCGGCTGCGGGAAAGCGATCGCCTCTATCGCCTGCTGTCCGAGAATTTGACGGACAACATCAACCTGTGGTCCCGGCGCGGCGAGCGTCTTTACATGTCGCCGTCGATCGAACGGCTGACCGGCTTCACGATCGAGGAATGGCAGACCCTGCCGCCCGAGGCGATGGCAAAGCCCGAGGACTACGAGCAGATCCAGGCGTTGGTGCGCATGCTGGAGCCGGGCGGCGAGTCCAGGATTTACGAGTACGAGAGCGCCCGCAAGGACGGCACGCCGATCTGGTTCGAGAGTACCTACAAGCGGGTGGCCGGCGCCGAGCGGGAACTGCTGGTGACGACGCGTGACGTCACCGAGCGCAAGAAACTGGAACTGGAGCTGACCCACGCCCTGGAGCTGGCCCAGGCGGCGGCGGCGGCCAAGTCCGATTTCCTGGCCAACATGACCCATGAGCTGCGCACGCCGCTGAACGCCATCATCGGTTTCGCCGGGGTCCTGCGCGGCTCCACCACCCTGTCGGCGCGCGACGCGCGGCATGTGGGTCTGATCCAGGACGCCAGCAACACCCTGCTCAATGTGGTCAACGACGTGCTCGACTTCTCGCGGCTGGAGGCCGGCGGGGTCGAGCTGGATCCGCAGCCGTTCGATCCCCGGGTCATGGTCGCCTCGTGCGCCGCACTGATCGAGGGCCAGGCGGTGACCAAGGGGCTGGTTCTGGAGGTCTCGGCGCCGGAGGATCTGCGCGCCATGCAGGCCGATGCGCCGCGCCTGACCCAGGTGCTGCTGAACTTCCTGTCCAACGCGGTGAAGTTCACCAATACCGGCCGGGTCACGGTGATCGTGAAACAGGATCTGGAAGGCGACGCGGGCGTCCTGCGGGTCGAGGTGCGCGACACCGGCATCGGCATCGCGGGCCATCAGCTGGAAGGCGTCTTCGACCGGTTCTCCCAGGCCGACGCGGCGGTGTCGCGACGGTTTGGCGGCACGGGGCTTGGGCTGGCCATTTCGCGCCGGATCATCGAGCAGATGGGCGGCGAGATCGGCGTCGACAGCCAGGAGGGCGAGGGCTCGTGCTTCTGGTTCGAGATCCGCGCGCCCCTGTGCGATCTGGCGCCGGAAGCCCCGCTGGAAGATCCTGTGGCCCCCGATCCGGATCAGGCCGTGCGCCTGCTGCTGGTCGAGGACAACGCCGTCAATCGCGAGCTGATCCGCACCATGCTCGAGCCGTTCGGCATCACGGTGGACACGGCCAATGACGGCGTCGCGGGCGTCGAGGCGGTGCGTCAGGGCGCCTACGATCTGGTGCTGATGGATATCCAGATGCCGGGCATGGACGGCCTGACCGCCACAAGGCGCATTCGGGCCATGACCGGCACCCTGGGGGCGCGCACCCCGATCGTCGCCATGACCGCCAATGTCCTGCCAGAACAGGTCGCCAATTGCATCGCCGCCGGAATGGACGATCACCTGGGCAAGCCGATCAATCCGACCAGGCTGCTTGAGGCCGTCGGCCGCTGGTCGGGACGCACCCATGCCGAGGTGGCGGCGGGCTGAAGCCCGGCCCCAAGACGCTCTAGTCGGGACGAAGGGAGCGTGGCCCGATCGCGTGAATCTTCTGCTTGCCCAGGGTGGCGGCCAGGAGGGGGCCGCCGAACAGGCCTGAAAAGGCGAGATCCAGCACATTCAGCCCGCCGGTATAGGCGCCAAAGGCCGGCAGGATCAGTCGCGACCCGTCGGTGACGAAACAGCGCCGCCGCACGCTGCCGCGACCACTCGACACCCTGGCCGCTGGATGCAGGTGTCCGGCGACCTCCCCGGGTTGATCGCCCGCCTCCGGCGCGTGGCGCAGGGTCAGGCCCAGGATGTTGGCCTCTGCGATCACCTCTCCCGGCAGCACGCGGGGACCGTCTTCATCGTGATTGCCGACCGCCCAGATCAGCTCGCGCCCTCGGGCCAGTCCCCGCAGGCGGTCGGCGTCGTCATCGGCCAACCGGTCCTCGCCAGCGCCGTCATGGAAGCTGTCGCCCAGGAAGATCAGCCGCGCGGGCGACAGCGCCGCGATTTCACGATCGAGGCGATCCAGGGTTTCGCGGGTGTCATAGGGCGGCAGCATCTGGCCAAAGCGGGACGCATAGCTGCTGCCCTTCTCGAAATGCAGGTCGGCGACCACCAGGGTGCGCTCGACCTCCAGCCACAGCGCGCCCGAGCCACGCAGCATCACGCTGGTCCCGGCAAGCTCGATGCGCAGGCCGCCGCAGGCGCTGGCTTCAAATCGGGTCAAGCCATGGCCTCCGCGATCAGATCTTCCTCGGCTTCGGCCAGGATCATTTCGCCAGCCGCATCCCCGGGCGCGCGCTCACGGCCGATCTCCAGCATCAGCGGCACGGCGAAGGGCGAGACGCGGTCGAGTCTGACATTGCGGATGTTGCCCTTCACGCGGGCCAGCATGTCACCCAGGCGGGCCACGTCCAGCAGGCCGCTGGCGGCGTCCTGCCGGGCGCAGCGCAGCAGCAGGTGGTCGGGCTGGTGGCGGCGAAGCACATCATAGATCAGGTCGGTCGAGAAGGTCACCTGCCGGCCAGACTTCTCCTCGCCGGGATAGCGCCGCTCGATCAGGCCGGCGATCAGGGCGCAGGCCTTGAAGGCGCGCTTCATCATGAAGCTCTCCTCCAGCCAGGATTCCAGATCGTCGCCCAGCATGTCCTGGTCGAACAGGTCGTCGAGATCCAGCTCGTCCATCGGCTTCAGCGACCAGATGTTCAGGGCGTAGTCGTTGCAGACAAAGCCCAGAGGCCCGACGCCCAACCGGTCCAGCCGCCGGGTCAGCAGCATGGCCAGGGTCGTGTGGGCCAGCCGGCCGTCGAACGGATAGCAGACCATGTGGAAGCGCTTCCCGCGCGGGAAGGTCTCCAGCAGCATCTCGTGCTCGCCCGGCAGGGCTGAACGCATCTTCTGCCACGCCAGCCATTCCTGGACGTCCGGGGGCAGGGCGGTCCACTCGCGCTCGTCGTGCATCATCTTGCGGACGCGGCTGGCCAGATAGGTCGAGAGCGGAAACTTGGCCCCGCCCCAGCTGGGCATCTTCGGATCGTCGTTCGGGGCGGCGCTGACAAAGGCGTCGGCGCCGACGATGCCGTTGAACCGCCAGACCTGGCCGGCGAAGACGAAGGTGTCGCCGGGCGTCAGCTGCTCGAAATAGCCTTCCTCGGCCTCGCCGATCTTGCGGCCGCCGACCGGTTTGCGTCCCCCACCAACGCGAACATTGACCGTGGCCGCCGTGACGATCGTGCCGACGTTCATGCGGTGGCGTTGCACGGTCTGGGCGTTGCGCGCCCGCCAGAGCCCGTCCTGGCCCTGAACGATGCGGCGGAACTTGTCGTAGGTCTTCAGGGCGTAGCCGCCGGTCGAGACGAAATCGACGACGGCCTCGAAATCTTCCCAGGACAGATCGGCATAGGGGCCTGCGGTGCGGATCTCGTCGTGCAAAGCCACGAGGCCGAAAGGTTCGGAACAGGCGCAGCCCATGACGTGCTGGGCCAGCACGTCCAGCGCGCCGGTGCGTTCGGGTTCGCCGTCGAGGTGGTTTTCCAGGATGGCGTCGGCGGCGGCGCGGCATTCCAGCATCTCGAAACGGCTGGCGGGCACGAAGATCGCGCGGCTGGGCTCGTCCAGGCGGTGATTGGCGCGGCCGATCCGCTGGACCATCCGCGAGGCGCCCTTGGGCGCGGCCAGCTGAATGACCAGATCGACGTCGCCCCAGTCGATGCCCATGTCCAGCGTCGAGGTGCAGACCACGGCCCGCAGTTCGCCCCGGGTCATGGCGGACTCGACCTTGCGCCGCTGCTCGGCCGACAGGCTGCCGTGGTGCAGGGCGATGGGCAGGCCCTCGTCGTTCAGCTCCCACAGCTTCTGAAAGGCGAACTCGGCCTGGAAGCGGGTGTTGACGAACACCAGGGCGGTCTTCGCGCCCTTGATGATCTCATAGACCTCGGCCATCGCATGTTCGGCGGTGTGGCCCGCCCACGGCACGCGGCCGCCGGAGACCAGCACCTCGACGACGGGCTGGGCGCCGCCGGAGCCGAGGACGAGGTCGACGCTGTCCTCGCCGCCGGGACCCAGCCATCGCCGCACCAGCCCCGGATCATCCACGGTCGCCGACAGGCCCACCCGGCGCAGGTTCGGCGCGAACAGCTGCAGCCGCGCCAGATGCAGGGCCAGCAGGTCGCCGCGCTTGGACGGCCAGATCGCGTGAGCCTCGTCGATGATCACGCAGGACAGGTCGGCGAAGTATTCCCGCGCGCCTTCCCAGGCGCAGAACAGGGCCAGTTGCTCGGGCGTGGTCAGCAGGATGTCCGGCGGCCTGATCCGTTGGCGGGCCTTGCGACTTTCGCCGGTGTCGCCCGTACGGCTTTCGGCGACCACCTTCAGGCCCATCTCGCGGATGGGCGTCATCAGGTTGCGTTCGACATCGACCGCCAGGGCCTTCAGCGGCGAGATGTAGAGGGTGTGGATGCCCGCCGGCGTATTGCGGGGCGGGCGTTCAGACAGCTCGACCAGGCTGGGCAGGAAGCCCGCCAGGGTCTTGCCGCCGCCGGTGGGCGCGATCAGCAGGGCGCTTTTGCCCTCGCGCGCCTTGGCCAGCATCTCAAGCTGATGAGGGCGAGCCGCCCAGCCGCGCGCGGCGAACCAGTCCTGAAAGCGCGGAGGGAGGGCGGCGGCCGCTGACATTGCTCGCCGATATAGCATGTTCCCGTTCCGTTTCCAGACGGCAAGCACACCGCGCGCCGCAACTCGCCTGTGACGCTGCAACGCTTGACGCCCGCCGCCTGGCGCCAACAATCGCTGGCGTTGTCCGGGGTGATCATGAATTCGAAGGCGCTCGTGGTCCTGTTGGGACTGGTTGCCCTGGGGGGAGCGGTTCCGGCCCTGGCGCGCCAGGCCGCGACGGCGCCCGCGGTCGCGCCTGCCGCCGATCCGGCCTTCAGCGCCTTGCTGAAGCGCGCCGAGGCGGGCGAGGTCTCGGCCTATGTGGATCTGGCTTTCGCCTATCTTGACGAAGACGGCGCCCACCATGAGGTGAAGGCGGCCGAGCACTGGCTGGCCAAGGGCGTGGCGGCCGGAATTCCCGAGGCCATGGTCGAGCTGGGCAACCTCTATTTCGACGGCGAGCATGTCGCGCAGGATCGCCGCAAGGCCCTGGGCCTCTATCGCCGGGCCGCCGCCCTGGGCGATCTGGATGGTCTCTATAACGTCGGCATCGTTTACGAGGGCGGCGGCGGCATCCCGGAAAACCTGGCCGAGGCCCTGCGCTGGTATCGCCGGGCGGCCGATGCGGGCTCGGACATCGGTATGTTCCAGGTGGCCAAGGCCTATCATCACGGGCGGGGCGTGCGCGTCGACATGGGCCAGGCCGTCTTCTGGCTGAACAAGGCGGTGGCGGCGGGGTCGGCGGCCGCCATGAACGATCTGGGGACGCTCTATTCCGATGGCGACGGCGTGCCGCAGGACGACGCCGAGGCGCTCAAGCTGTTCATCGCCGCCGCGCGCAACGGCTCGGCCATCGCCATGGCCAATGTCGCGGTGGTTCACCACAACGGCGAGGGTGTGCCCGTCGACTATGTCGAGGCGATCCGCTGGTACCAGCTGGCGGCCGACAATGGCTATCTGCCGGCCTACTACCGGCTGGGCGCGATGTGCGAGGCGGGCGAGGGCGTTCGGTTCGACCTTGATGTCGCCTTGGACATGTACCGGCGGGCCGCCGGGAGCGATGATCCCGCCCTGCGCCAGAAGGCGCGGCAGGCGATCGACCGGCTGGAACGCGGCGAAGAGGAAGACCCGCGCGTGGTCTGACGCCGTTCGCATTCTGTTTCCGCCGCCAAGGTGCTAACAGACTCGCGTGACTGCTTCGCCGCCGACTCTGGATCTTGCTCCCGCGCTGGTCGTCCTGCCCGGGCCGCGCGCCGGCTATGCGGATGGCGACGGCGAGGGCCGGATGCTGCGCGCGCCGGACGCGCGCGACCTGATGGAGCATGGCCCGGTTCTGGTCGCCCACGCGGCCATGACGGCCAAGCGGCTCAATCTTCATGCCCCGGCTCGCAGCGGTCGACTGTTCGACGTGCTGGAGCTCTACGCCTTCACCCGGCCGGCGACGTTCTGCGCGCCGTCGGCTGTGGGCCTGTCGATGGCCCTGGGTCTGGCCGAGCCGAAGGGCGCGGCCGAGCAGGCGGCCAGTCTGCGGATCTCGGCCGACGCCCTGCTGGCTGAGCTTCGCCTGACGCCCCAGCCGTCGCGGGAAGAGGCCCTGGCGGTCGCCGAGACCCTGGCCAAGGCTGGCTGGGCCTGGGGACCGGCCGTGATCGGCGCCCTGCGTTCGGCCCCGGTCGGCAACCAGTTCCGCAGTTCGGGCCTGGATGTCTGGGCGCGGATCGTCGAGTGGGAAGACCAGGCCCCGCTGGGCGAGTCCGGCACGCGGCCGATCGATCCGGAACGGGCGGGCGAGCGCCTGACCGAACTGCTGCAACGCGCGGGCCTGGACGAGGTGCGCGAGGCCCAGGCGACCTATGCCCGGGAGGCGGCCTTCGTCTTCCAGCCGCGCGATCGCGAAGGCGAGCCGAACATGATGCTGGCCGAGGCCGGCACCGGCGTTGGCAAGACCCTGGGCTATCTGGCCCCAGCCTCGCTGTGGGCCGAGGCCAATGGTCCGTCGGTCTGGATCAGCACCTATACGCGGGCGCTGCAGCGCCAGATCGAGCGGGAGAGCCAGTCGATCTATCCCGACCCGGCGGTGCGGGCCCGCAAGGCGGTGGTGCGCAAGGGGCGGGAGAACTATGTCTGCCTGCTGAACTTCCAGGAGCAAGTCAACGGCGCCCAACTGGGCAATGGCGACCTGATCGGCCTGGCCCTGACCGCCCGCTGGGCGCGCGCCACGCGGGACGGCGACATGACCGGCGGCGACTTCCCGGCCTGGCTGCCGACGCTGTTCGCCATCGCGCCGATGCAGCAGGCCAGCCCATCCAACCTGGTGGACCGGCGGGGCGAGTGCGTTCACGCCGGCTGCCAGCACTATCGCATCTGCTTCATCGAAAAGGCGGTGCGGGCCTCCAAGCGGGCCGACATCGTCATCGCCAACCACGCCCTGGTGCTGACCCAGGCGGCGTTCGACGGCGCGCGGGCGGCGCGGGGCCTGAAGGGCGACAACGAGACGACCTCGGTCAAGCGGGTGGTGTTCGACGAAGGCCATCACCTGTTCGACGCGGCCGACAGCGCCTTTTCGGCGGCCCTGTCCGGGGCGGAGGCGGCCGAGCTGCGCCGCTGGATCCGCGGACCCGAAGGCCGCGGCCGGCGCGGCCGGGGCCTGGAGGCCAGGCTGCTGGACATCCTGGGCGACCGCGAAGGGGCGCGTCAGGCCCTGACGGCGGTGCTGCACGCGGCCGCCGCCTTGCCGGGCGAGGGCTGGTCGGGCCGGGTCGCGCCGCCGGACGGCCAGGTCAATCCGATCGGGCCGATCGAGAGCTATCTGGTGGCGGTGATCGAGCAACTGCGGGCCCGCAGCAGCGAGCGCGGCGGGATCGAGCAGGGGCTGCAATGCGCCGCTCGGCCGGCGGTGGACCTGGTGCGCGAGCGGGCGGGCGAGGCGGCCAAGGCCCTGGCCGGGGTCGAAGCCCCGCTGCTGGCCCTGGCCCGCCAGCTGGAAGACGTGCTGGACGAAGACGCCGAGCATCTGGGGCCCTCCGAGCGCGCCCGCATCGAAGGCGCGCTGCGGGGTCTGGACCGGCGGGCGCGAATGACCCTGCCGGCCTGGCGTTCGATCCTCAAGGCGATCGACGAGGATGCTGAAGACGACCCCGAGTTCGTCGACTGGTTCGAGGCGACGTTCCTTTACGGGCGGGTGGTCGACGCCGCCTGCCGCCGGCACTGGGTGGATCCGACCGAGCCTTTGCGCGCGGCGGTGCTCTCGCCCGCCCACGGGGTGCTGGTGACCAGCGCCACCCTGACCGACCCGGCGCTGGAGGATCCGTTCGCCCTGGCCGAGATGCGGACCGGCGCGGCGCGGATGCCGCAGTCGCCCAAGGTGCTGCGGCTGGTCTCGCCCTTCGACTACGAGAAGAACGCCCGGGCCATCGTGGTCACCGACGTCAACAAGGAAGACGCCCGGCAGGTCTCGGCGGCGATGCGCGAGCTGTTCCTGGCGGCCGGCGGCGGCGGGCTGGGGCTGTTCACGGCCATCCGGCGGCTGAAGGCCGTGCACGAGATGATCGCCGCGCCCCTGGCCGATCGGGGTCTGGCGCTGTACGCCCAGCACGTCGATCCGCTGGAGGCCGGGGCGCTGGTCGACATCTTCCGGGCCGAGCAGGACGCCTGCCTGCTGGGCACCGACGCCATCCGCGATGGGATCGACGTGCCGGGCCGGTCGCTGCGTTTGCTGGTGTTCGACCGGGTGCCGTGGCCCAGACCCGATATCCTGCACAAGGCGCGTCGGGCGCGGTTTGGCGGCAAGGGCTATGATGACTCGACCGCCCGGGCGCGCATCAGTCAGGCTTTCGGCCGGCTGATCCGTCGGGCCGATGATCGCGGGATGTTCGTAATGCTTGACGCCGCCGCTCCGACCCGGCTGTTTTCCGGCCTGCCGGATGGGGTCACGGTCGAGCGCATGAGTCTGGTCGAGGCGATCGAGGCCACCGCCGCATTTCTGACTGAGACATAAGCTTCATGCTGGTTCGATAAAAAGCCAGGCCAAGGGGCCAAGGCCTTGGAGGCGCGGATGATTCGAGCTCTGGTGGCGGCCCTGGCGACGCTGCTGATCGCCGGCGAAGCCGGGGCTCAGGAATTTGTCCGCCACGATTGCCGCACGACCGTGCAGGCGACCAGCAAGCTGCAGTTCGAGAATGACCTGCACGCGCGCTGGTACAAGCGGTTCTGGACCGGATCGTGCCAGGATCTCAGCCTGTGCATGGCCGGCTCGCCCAACTGGAACGACATCGTCGGCAAGCTGCTGAGCAAGGGCGGGCCTTCCGAACAGCCGGTCCTGCTGCCCAAGGCCTGCCGGCTGGGCCAGCTGATTGGCATGGAATGGTCTCGCGACCGCCGCATCAAGCGGATCAAGACCGGCGACCTGAAGGTGTTCAACACCATGCTGGAGGCCTCGGGCGACCCCCTGCGCGGCGTTGACCAGGTGGAGCGGAAAGCCCGCACCCTGATCACCCCGCGCTGACCCGAGTTTGACTCAAAGCCGTCGAATTTCTGCAATCGACGGGGGGTAAAAGGGCGACAGTATCAGGAGCGTTCCCCATGACCCCCCACGCCCACTCCACCGATCCGGCGATCGACGAGGCCGCCGCCCCGGCCCAGGCCTATTCGGCTCGCGCCCTGGTGCGGGCGGTGCGTTGGCGCAGCGGCCTTTCGGCGGCGCAGTTCTCCCGCGCCTTCCACATCGACCCTGATCTGCTGGAGGCGCTGGAGCATGGCGGCGCCCGACCCGACGCGGCCCTGACGGCCTATCTGCGGGTCATCGACCACGCCCCCGAGGTGGTGCGCGAAGCCTTGGGGCGTTCGGGCCACTAAAGCCCCTTCCGACACCGAGGGCGCTCGGCCGGGTCGGATGTCGCCATCCGAACCGGCCGAAACCAGGCTAGGCCGCCTTGCTGATCGCCGAGGCGATGTCGTCGGTCGAGTGGCCGGTCAGGTCCTTGGCGATCTCGCCCACCAGCTTAGCCTGAAGATCCTTGTGCCAGTGCTTGCGCAGCTCGCCCAGGGTGCGGGGCGCGGCGATCACCAGCAGGTCGGTCAGCTTGCCCGTCAGGGCCCAGTGATTGAGGGTCTGGGCGACGCCCATGGCGAAGCCGTCCTCGGCCTGGGTGTCGTTGTCGGGATTGGCGCCGCTGGAATGATGGCCGGGCGAGCCTGAAGCGCGCTCCGCCATTTCCGGGTTCTCCATGGCCGACAGCTGGATGTCGGTATGTCCGCTGTTCCTGAAGAGGACCAGCTTCTCGCCGTCGACCACCGCCACCAGGGCGCCATTGGGAAGGATCATGCTCTGCTCTCCGCTAGATTGGTCACCGTAACGAACGGCGTGGAGCGCGGTTGCCTTGAACCTTGGCAGTTAGCCGAACTTGTAGCCGCACAGCTTGTTGCCATCCAGGTCGCGGAAATAGGCGAAATAGGCGCCCGGCATGCGCTCGCCGGGGCCGCCTTCGTCGGTGGCGCCCAGTTCGATGGCCTTGGCATGGAAGGCGGCGACCTCTTCGGCGGTGTCGAAGCTGAACCCGCCCATCGAGCCGTTGCCGATGCAGGCGGGGTTACCGTCGTACGGACCCAGCACGCCAAACAGGCCCGTGCCCTTGCCGCGATAGAGACGTCCGCCCGAGGCGTGCTCATGCACCGGCGCCATGCCGATCGAGCCCAGCAGGGCGTCGTAGAAGGTCTTGGCCTCTTCCAGCTTGTTGGAGCCCACCGTGAAATAAGCGACCTTGGCCATGCGTCTTCTCCCGTTTGTTGTTGCGCGTGAGGCTAGCACGGCGCCGGTGGCGGGCAACGCTGACGCGGGGTCAGGCCGGGGCGTCGGGCGCGGTCTGGACCAGTCCCTCGGCGACCAGTCCTTCGGCGATTTGGGCCAGCAGGGTGAACAGGGCTGGAACGTCGATGGGCTTGCGCAGCACGCCGTCGGCGCCGGTTTCCAGATAGCGGGCGATGTCGTCATCGAAGACGTTGGCGGTCAGCATCCAGATCGGCGTGCGGGTCCCCGGCGGCTCGGACGCGCGGATCTCCCGCACCGCCTCCAGACCGCTTAGAACCGGCATATTGACGTCCATCAGGATCAGGTCGAACCGCTGGGCGCGCCAGGCGTCGAGGGCCTGGGCGCCATCCTCGGCGAAGGTCAGCGACACCGGAGTGTCCTGAAGCAACAGGGCCAGCACCTTGCGGTTGGCGGCGTTGTCCTCGGCGGCCAGCAGGCGGATCTGGCTCAGGTCGCGCGCCGCGGCCGCCGGGGCGGCGAGGGGCGCGGTGTTGACCGGCGCGTCGAAGGCGAACCAGAACACCGCGCCGCCGGTCGCGCCGCGAGAGGCCAGGGGGCCGGCGGGATCCTCGACCCCGATCTCTCCGCCCATCAGGGCCACGTTGCGGGCGCAGATCGCCAGGCCAAGGCCGCTGCCGCCCTGCTGGCGACCCCGACCCGTCTGGTCGAAGGCCTCGAACAGGCGCGGGCGGTCTTCGGGTGGCACGGCCGGACCGGTGTCGCCCACCTCGATGAGGACGCTGAGGGTCTCGCCCTTGGGTGTTCCGGCGAGGCGCACCGTCACCCGGCCGCCGGCCGAGGCCGCGTCCATGGCGTTGGAGATCAGGTTGACCAGGGTCTGTTCGACCCGCGCCGCGTCGGCCCGAACATGGAAGGACAGGGTCGGATCGGCGTCCTGGAAGGTGAACTCCACGCCGATGCCGCGCGCATGGACGCTCCACACTCGCATCACCGCGTGGACCATGCGTCGCAGATCGACGGGCGCGGGGTTGAGACGCACCTGGCCGCTTTCCACGTGGGCCAGGTCAAGGATGCCGTCCAGCAGCCGGGTCAACTGCTCGCCGCCCTGGAACACGCCGGCGAGCAGATCGGCCTGTTCGGGGGTCAGGTTCTTGTCACGCAGGATCTGGGCAAAGCCCAGCACGGCGTTCAGGGGGGTGCGGATCTCGTGGCTGGCCACGGCCAGGATGTCGGTCTTGGCGCGGCTGGCGGCCTTGGCCTCGTCGATGGCCTGGGTCAGGGCGGCGTTCTTGCGGGTCAGGTCGCGCAGGGCCCGCGTCAGGGTGCGGTCGGTGGCCTGCTGTCGCGAGGTCACCAGCAGCACGGCGGCGACGAAGAGGGGCATCGCCAGGGCGTAGTGGTTGAAGGCCAGGGGCGCGGTCCAGTCGATGGCGCTCCAGATCAGGGTCAGGGCCGGGGGAACGACGCCAATGACATAGCTGATCGGGGTGATGTGGACTCGCAGGGCGACGAACAGCAGGACACAGATCGCCAATAGCCCCGTCTCGACCTGGGCGATCGGGCCGCCATAGAGGCGGATCTGGACGGCCAGCCAGCAGGCATTGCCCACCAGCAGGACCATCAGGACGTCCGATTGCCAACGCAGCCGCTTGAAGGCCTTGACCGGGTCGGGACCGCGGGCGGCGATTTCGGCGGCGGCGAACAGGGCCAGGTACAGGGCAAATTCCAGAACCCCCAGCATGGCCATGCGCGAGGGGGTGAAGAACGCCAGCAGGATAACGAAACAGGCCACCAGAACCAGTCGGGTCAGGGCGACCCCCCGGGAGTAACGGATGTAGCCTTCAAGCTGGGTTACATCAGTGATCCGTCCTGGCATTCAGCCCCCTGCGCCTCGCCATCCGCCGCGCTTTTTCGCGCGTATTTCCGCAAGGGAAATGCGGGGGCGACACAGGACATAGACGGACGATTCGCGCCGCTTCGCTCTTCTTTTGCGCGAGTTGGGCAGGCGATCGATTTGTCTGGGAACCTTGGGTCGGGCCGCCGCCCCGCCTTCCTGGGCGGCAAGGCCCAGGAAGGCGGATCCAGATCCTCGCTACGACCTAGGCGGCGCCGATATATTTGATCAGCGCGGTCATGTTTTCGATATAGCCGCCGGTCGAGATGCCGATCTTGGGCGCATCGGTGATGTAGGGCGAGGTGTCGGTGGCGTCGCCCACGCGGGTCTGGCTGAAGTCGCCGGGGGCTGGGGTCGCCGAGCCGTCGCCGATATAGGGATTGCTGGTCGCCTTCAGCTCGGCCGGCCACCAGCCCTCACTGTTCAGGCTGGCCACCAGGGCGGCGGCCTTGTCGGGCGAGGCCTGGCCGGCGTCGGCCTTCAGGGTGTCGACATTGAGGTCCGAGACCGAGATGTCGCCGGTGGTGAAATAGCGCGGCAGGGGCTTGCGGCCGCCCTTCAGCGGCGAGTCCTTGCTGGCGACTTCGGGCGAGGTGGCCTGCAGTCTGGCCAGGCGCTTGCGCAGGCCTTCCACATTGACCGCGCGGGTCGAGCCATAGTGGATGACGACGTTTTCGGGATTGTGGTCGGCATAGTAGCGGCCGTTGACGACATTGCTGCCGGTGCGGTGGATGAACAGCGGCTTGCCTTCGCCGATCGAGATGAAGGTGGGATAGGCGCGGCCGCCCTTGATCTGGTCGGCGGGCAGCTTGACGCTGTCCAGCCAGTCCAGCGCCTCGCCCAGGCGGGCCAGGAATTTCGGGTCGCCGGTCAGCTCGTAGAAGTCCATGCACGAGGCGATGTTGCCGCCGGTGGTGTGGGTGGCGAAGGCTTCGGGCTCATAGGTGCGGGCGCCGGCGGGCTTCAGGTCGCTGACCTTGTGCTGCAGGCCCCAGGCGGGTTGCGGCTGGGGCTGCTGGCAGGCGACGAAACAGTCCATGGCCTTGCGGATCGCTGGCAGAACGCGCGCGTCGCCCAGGGCCTGCCAGACCATGATCAGGAACTTGAGGTTTTCGCCGGCCACGTCGTCATTGAAGGTGATGTAGCCGGTGTAGTCGGCCTTGCCGTGATGGTGGAACTCGTCCTTCAGCGGGAAGCGCTGGGGCCAGCCGCCGACCGGATACTGGCTGTCCAGGACGAAGGCGAGGGCCTTGTCCAGGGCCGGCTTGAAGGCGGGGTCCTGCTTCTCGACATACAGGCGCAGCAGGAACTGCGAGGCCTCGGCCGTGCCGGCGTCGTCGAAGGTGGCGTTGCCGTAATAGTGCTGGAATTCCTCGAGCCGCCAGCCGTTCTTGCCGATGGTGTCGTACCATTTCTTCAGCGAGGCCTCGCCGGCCAGGTCGCCCAGATAGTTCCAGCCGCCGGCCGGATGCTGGATGGCGATCAGCGCCTGGGCGGCCTTGACCGCGGCCTCGTAATAATAGGCGTCGCCCGTGGCGTGGAAGGCGTCCAGGAAAAGGTGGCCCATGGTGGCCGTGCCGGGCGGCTGCACCCAGATCATCGTCGGGAAGGCCTCCATCTCGCCCCAGCGGCGCGAGAAGTCGGGCAGGTAGCTCCAGACATAGCCGCCGTTATAGGCCGCCTTTTCGACCATGAAGGTGGTGGCCTTCTTCATGGTCTCCAGCGCCTGGGCCTTGGTCGGTGGCGCGCCGGCCAGAGCCTTGAGGGGCGAGACGCAGCCCGCGGCGGCAAAGACGGCGGCCGAGGTCGCCATCAGGCGACGGCGTGAAATGGGGCTGAGAGGCATGCGGCGCTCCGACTGACGTTATCTCGACAGGCTCGGGGGCCACGGGCCGACTGGCGACGGTTTCCTGACCGAGCGCCCGTGGCGGTTCCGTTGCGTCCTCCCGGACCAGACAAGCCGATCCCACCACCTTCAGGCGGCGAATTCTTGACCTGTTGTGACACCGGTGTCACGACTTGGCTAGGTGCTTTTCGCGCAACAGCGTTCGGCGCGATTGGCCGTGCGACAGGGCGTCGTCTTGCGCGACGATCCTTGTTCGGCGAAGACCGACAACAGCCTTTGAGGCGACGCCGCCGCGCCTGTCATGGTCGCGCGCGACGCCGTCCTGTTGGGGAACAGGACAACGCCCCCGAACCCGGGACCGGGTCGGGGGCGTTTTCAATGACAATTCGAAGTTTTGACGAACGGCGTGCGTCCAGCGGTCGCATGGCGAGAAAGTTTACATTCTGTAAACATTCACCTCATGCCAACGCGCACCGACCACATCCACGAAGCCGAGCGTCTGGAACGCCAGGCGGAGATCGCCGATAACGCCCATGCCCGCGCCGCCCTGCGCCGAATGGCCCAGGCCTCGCGAGGCGCGGCCGCGCTGGTGGGCATGATCGAGGCCAGCGACGAGAAGTTCGCCGGCGCGCGGCTTTAGGATTTGTCGTCCTGCGCCGCGCAGGCCGCGACGCAGGCGCGGGCCAGGGCCTCGGTGGCGTCGATGAACGGGACCGCGAGGTCCTCGGCGCCCAGAACCAGCGGAACCTCCGTGCAGCCGGCGATGACGGCCTGGGCGCCCTTGCCGATCAGGCGATGGGCCAGGGCGGCCATGGTCTCGCGGGAGTCCGGACCCAGCTCGCCCAGCTTGATCCGGTAGAGCAGGGCCATGAACTCGACCTGCTCGTGGTCGTCCAGGGTGATGACTTCCAGACCCTGATGCGCGAGGCGGTCGCGGTAGAGGCCAAGGGCCAGGCCCGTTCCCAATACCCCGACCCGCGTCGCGCCGGCCGCGCTGGCCGCCTGGCCGGCGACCTCCAGCATGTCGACCAGCGGCAGGCCGCAGGCGCGCACCTCGTGGGCGAAGGCGTGGGCGGTGTTGCAGGCGATGGCCAGCACCTGAGCGCCGCCGTCCCTCAAGCCCGCCGCCATGGCCGCCAGAACGGGGCCCGGATCGGAGTCGCTGACATTGCGATCCGGAACCTTGGGGTTGATATCGACCAGCACCCGCAGATGGTCCTGCTCCCGCTTGGCTGGGGTCGCGGCCTGCAGCTTGGCCAGGAAGTCCAGGGTGGCGGCCGGTCCCATGCCGCCCAGCACGCCGAGGGTCTTGGTCATGATCGGAATCCTTAGAGAAGCGCCGCTTCCAGCTGGGTGTGATAGCCGAACAGGCCCTGCGCGCCGCCGGTGTGCAGGAACACCACGCGCTCGCCCTTGAACGCGCCCTTGTGGGCCTGGTCGATCAGACCCTTCATCGCCTTGCCCGAATAGACCGGATCCAGCAGCAGGCCCTCGGTGCGGGCCGCCAGGGTCAGGGCGTCGATCACGCCCTGGTCGATCAGGCCATAGCCCTCGCCGACATAGTCGCAGTCGGCGACGACCATCTCGCGGGTCACGCGGCCGGCGGCGCCGATGGTCTCGGCGGTGGCGACGGCCAGGTTGAAGACGTTCTCTTCCTGTTTGGCCTTGGGCGCGCGGACGCCAAAGCCCAGGATCGGCACGTCGACCGACAGGGCGGCGAAGCCCGCCACCAGGCCCGCATGGGTGCCGGCGCTGCCGGTGGCGGTGACCAGGCGGTCGATCTTCAGGTCGCGTTCGTCGGCCTGGACGATCAGCTCGCGGGCGCAGTCGACATAGCCCAGGGCGCCGACCGTGTTGGAGCCGCCGCCGGGGATCACGTAGGGCTTGCCGCCGCGCTGGCGGACGGCCTGGGCCGAGGCTTCCAGCTCGGCGACCATGTCGGTCCCGCCCGGCACGAAGCGGATGGCGGCGCCCATCAGCCGGTCCAGCAGCACATTGCCGTTGCCGACATAGTCGTGGGCCTTGGAGCCCGTGCGCTCCTCCAGGATGATCTCGCTGGCCAGGCCCAGGCGCGCGCCGGCGGCGATGGTCTGGCGCACGTGGTTAGACTGGACGGCGCCTTGCGTCACCAGGGTGTCGGCGCCCTGGGCCAGGGCCTCGCCGAGCAGGAACTCCAGCTTGCGGGTCTTGTTGCCGCCCCCGGCCAGGCCGGTGCAGTCATCGCGCTTGACCCACAGGTCGATGCCCAGCGCGGCGCCCAGGCGGGGCAGGGGCTCAAGCGGCGTGGGCAGGTGAGCGAAGCGGGCGCGGGGGAAGCGGGCGAGGTGCATCGAAGGTCCCTGAAATGACTCGCGGTTCTGTTAGCACGCGACGCGAGAGGGGCGTATTATCCATATCGACGATGAAGTCTGGCCGGAGCATGCTGGACCATCGTGAAGCGCGGCCCCGCGCGCCCTGGCGGACTTTAAGTCATCTCCCGCCGGACGCTGTCAGAGAGACCGCGACGTCAGGGAGGAAGACATGACGCCAAGAAGCCTTCTGGTCGCGGGTGTGTTGACCGCGACCTTTTTCGCGAGCAGCGGGGCCATGGCCTCGACCCTGGTGTTGGGCGGCGGCGCCGCCAAGGACTGCTCGATCGCCGCCATCAAGGGTCGCGCCGACCAGAAGGCGGTGCTGACCTGCACGACCGCGCTGGAAACCGAGAACCTGAACTTCCGCGATCGGGCCCGCACCTATGTGAACCGGGGCGTGCTGCAGATGCGCCAGCGTGACTTCCCGACCGCGCGCGCCGATTTCGACGCCGCGTCGAAGATCGATCCCGACCTGGGTGAGGCCTGGGTCAATCGCGGGGCCGCCTTTGTCGGCGAAGAGCGTTACGGCGACGCCCTGGGTCAGATCGACAAGGGCCTGTCCCTTGGGGTCAAGGATCCTGAAAAGGCCTGGTTCAACCGCGCCCTGGCCAATGAGGGCCTGGGTGACCTGAAATCGGCCTATCAGGACTATTCCAGGGCAGCCGAACTGGATCCAGACTGGGATGCGCCGAAAACCGAACTGATGCGTTTCACCGTCAAACGACCCTGAGCGCGGCGGGCGCTCCGGGATGGCTGTGAGTGAGACCCCGCCTTGAGACAGGGAGCGCCGATGCGCAGGATCACATCGATCGCCGGGGCTGGCCTGGCCGTTCTCGCCGCCGCCGGCGCCGCGTCGGCCCAGGACACCCTGCGCGAACTGCGAGCCCAGAACGCCGCCCAGCAAAGCGCAGAAATCGCGCGCCAGGACGCGCTGGCCGCCCAGCGTGAGATCACCGCCCGCCAGGACCAGCTGCGGACGGCCCTGGTGCTGCGCGAGCTGGACGCCGCGCGGACAACGCCGCCGGGCTCGAACGGCCTGGTCATTCCGCCGCCCGCGCCGCCGCCCCCCAGCGGGCCGGAGTCTTTTCAGGGTCAGATGGACCGCATGGAGCGCCTGACCCAGGATGCGCTGACGCGCAGCAATGCGCGCGTCCGGGCCGTTCGGCCGGCCAGCGAGCCCAAATAGCAGCCTAAATCGTCACAAGGACATCGCATGGAATGGAGAGGCGCGCGCCGCTCGGGCAATATCGAGGACCGGCGGGGCATGGGCGGGGTCGGCATCGCCGGCGGCGGCATCGGGGCGGTGGTCCTGGCGGCCATCGGCTATTTCGTCTTCGGCATCGATCCCGAGACCACGATGCAGGCGACCCAGCAGTCGCAGGGGCAGACCCAACAGCAGGTCGCCGAGGGCCAGGTCAAGGATGAGGGCGGACAGTTCGTCGACGCCGTCGAGACCTCCAACACCGCCGTCTGGGGGCCGATCTTCGCCGCCCAGGGCGCGCGCTACACACCGCCGGAATCGGTGGTGCTGTACGACAACGCCACGCCCACCGGCTGCGGGACTGGCCAGTCGGCCATGGGGCCGTTCTATTGCCCGGCCGATCGCAAGGTCTATCTGGACCTGACGTTCTGGAACGACCTGGAATCCCGGTTCGGCGCCAAGGGCGAGTTCGCCCGCGCCTATGTCATCAGCCACGAGGTCGGCCACCATGTGCAGACCCTGCTGGGCGCCTCCGACGCCGCCCGGCGGATGGGCGCGCGCGGCGCCGAAAGCGGCTCGGTGCGGCTGGAGCTGCAGGCCGACTGCTATGCCGGCGTCTGGGCCGCCCATGCCGGCGAGACCTCGAACGGCCAGATCGTCATCAACAGCGCCGACATCGAGGACGGCTTGGGCGCCGCCGCGGCGGTCGGCGACGACACCATCCAGTCGCGTGGTCAGGGCCAGGTGGTGCCCGACAGCTTCACCCACGGCACCAGCGCCCAGCGCGTGCGGTGGTTCAAGCGAGGCTATGAGCGCGGCGATCCGGCGGTATGCGACACGTTCGGGGCGTCGCGGCTGTAGGGCGACATCTGAGGCGTGAGGGGTAAGGGGACCAGCGGCCGGGGCCTATTGGGGAGGAACCCTAGCGATCAGCTGGATCTCGACGATTCCGCCGGGCGACAGCAGGCCCGTGGTCCCGACCGCCGTCCAGGCCGGATGGGGGGCCTTCATGAACTCGCTCTTCACGGCGTTGATCATGTTGAGCTGCTCCCAGCGCGGCGCGGGCTGGTCGGGACCTTCCCAGACGTGGAAGCTGTTGATCATCACGACGTCGTCGAAACTGGCGCCCGAGGCCTTGAGCACGGTGTCGAGGCTGATGAAGGCGCGGCGAACCTGCGCCTTGAAGGATTCCGGGTCCGTGCCCTCGTCCTTGGCGCGGCCGACGATCACGCCGGAGACGTACAGCATGTCGCCGACCCGGCGCGCGGGGGCGTACATGATCCCGTCATAGGATTTCTGGTGACCCTCCGACGGGATGATCACTTCACCGCCCGGCGCGGGAATCCGCTTCGGATAAGCCTGCTGGGCGAAGGCTGGCGTGGCGATCAGGGCGCAGAGCGCGGGCAGGGCCAGGCGACGAAAAGCCATGCGGATCTCCCGATAACGTTGGTTTCCGATGCCGCGATGCGCCTGAGCCAGCAAGTGAAATAACTGTCACCTTGACCCATACGTCAGTCAGCCTAGTGTCCCCCTGTTCACCGGGGGGTCGCTTGCGCGGCTGAGATTGGGCTTTCGCCCTGACCCGTCGAACCTGATCCGGGTCATGCCGGCGAAGGGAGGGAACGCGGTCGGGGCTTACAGTCCGTCCGTTAGAACCGACTTAGCACGCTTGTCCGGGTCTCCTTATCGCTTGAGGAGCGCCCGAAGAATGAACGTCCAGACCACCATCAAGGCCGTCGCCGAGACCATCTCGACCGGCCCCATCCCCGGCTCTCGCAAGGTCTATCAGGCCGGCGAGCTGTTCCCCGATATCCGCGTGCCGTTCCGCGAGGTGGCCGTCCACCCCTCGGCCAACGAGCCGCCGGTGACGGTCTATGATCCGTCGGGTCCCTATAGCGATCCGACCGCGACCATCGACATCGAGAAGGGCCTGGAGCGCACGCGCGAAGCCTTCGTGGTCGCCCGTGGCGACGTCGAGGTGGTGGCCGAGCCCCGCGCCGTGAAGCCCGAGGACAACGGCTTCGCCCAGGGCAAGCACCTGGCCCCGCAGTTCCCCGCCGTGGGCCGCACCATCTATCGCGGCAAGCCGGGCGCGCTGATCACCCAGTACGAATACGCCAACGCCGGCAAGATCACCGCCGAGATGGAATATGTGGCCATCCGCGAGAACCTGCGCCGCGAGCAGGACCGCCCGTGCGTACGCGACGGCGACGACTTCGGCGCCAGCATCCCCGACTTCGTGACCCCCGAATTCGTGCGCCAGGAAGTGGCCCGCGGCCGCGCCATCATCCCGGCCAACATCAACCACGGCGAGCTGGAGCCGATGGCGATCGGCCGCAACTTCCTGGTCAAGATCAACGCCAATATCGGCAATTCGGCGGTGCTCAGCACCGTGGCCGACGAGGTCGACAAGCTGGTTTGGGCCACCCGCTGGGGCGCCGACACGGTCATGGACCTGTCGACCGGCCGCAACATCCACAACATCCGCGACTGGATCATCCGTAACTCGAGCGTCCCGATCGGCACCGTGCCGATCTATCAGGCGCTGGAGAAGGTCAACGGCGTGGCCGAGGACCTGAACTGGGAGGTCTTCCGCGACACCCTGATCGAGCAGGCCGAGCAGGGCGTGGACTACTTCACCATCCACGCCGGGGTGCGCCTGCCGTTCATCCCGATGACCGCCAAGCGTGTCACCGGGATCGTCTCGCGCGGCGGCTCGATCATGGCCAAGTGGTGCCTGGCGCACCACAAGGAGAACTTCCTCTACGAGCGCTTCGACGAGATCTGCGAGATCATGCGCCAGTACGACGTGTCGTTCTCGCTGGGCGACGGCCTGCGTCCCGGCTCGACCGCCGACGCCAATGACGAGGCCCAGTTCTCGGAACTGCGCACCCTGGGCGAGCTGACCAAGGTGGCCTGGAGCAAGGGCGTTCAGGTGATGATCGAAGGGCCGGGCCACGTGGCCATGCACAAGATCAAGGCCAACATGGATGAGCAGCTGAAGCACTGCCACGAGGCCCCCTTCTACACCTTGGGCCCGTTGACCACGGATATCGCCCCTGGCTACGACCACATCACCAGCGCCATCGGCGCGGCGATGATCGGTTGGTTCGGCACGGCGATGCTCTGCTACGTCACGCCCAAGGAGCACCTGGGCCTGCCCGACCGCGACGACGTCAAGACCGGCGTCATCACCTACAAGCTGGCCGCCCACGCCGCCGATCTCGCCAAGGGTCACCCCGGCGCGGCCATGTGGGACGACGCCATCAGTCGGGCGCGGTTCGAGTTCCGCTGGGAAGATCAGTTCAACCTGGCCCTCGATCCGGAAACCGCTCGCAAGTTCCACGACGAGACCCTGCCCAAGGAGGCGCACAAGACCGCGCACTTCTGCTCGATGTGCGGCCCCAAGTTCTGCTCGATGAAGATCAGCCACGAGGTGCGGGAGTTCGCCGCCGCTCAGGCCCCGAACGAAGCGGCGGCCCTGGGCATGGCGGAGATGAGCGAGAAGTTCCGCGAGCAGGGCTCGGAGATCTATCTGAAGACCGAGTAGGGGACTCTGGCCTGGCCTTGACCCATCTCAAGGCCAGGCTGAAGCGTTGACCTCATCATAGGATCTCTGAAGGAGCCCCCTGATGACCACGCGTCGCGCCTTGCTGTCCGCGCTTCCGCTGATCGGCGTCGCCAGTTGCGGGGAGGGTGGCGACGCCTATGCCCAGGCGGTGGCGGCGACCTGGGTCCTGCCGCCGGCTCCGGCGGCGGCGGGGCTGCCCGTCCAGGCGCTGGTCCATGCCGCGACCCTGGCGGCGAGCGGCCACAACACCCAGCCCTGGCGCTTCGTCTCGCGCGGGCGGGAGCTGATCATCCAGCCGGACCTGTCGCGGCGCACGCCGGTTGTCGATCCCGACGACCACCACCTGTTCGTCAGCCTGGGCTGCGCGGCCGAGACCCTTCTGCTGGCCGCCACCGCCCATGGTTGGTCTGGCGAGGCGAGGTTCCTGGGGGCCGCCGAGGGGGTGGCCGTCAGCCTGTCACCGGGGCGTCAGGCGCCTGATCCCCTGTGCGCGGCGATCGCCCATCGCGCCTCTACCCGCGCCGACTACGACCCGCGTCCGGTGGCGACCCCGAGCTTGCGCGCCCTGGCGGCCTCCGCCGGACCTGATGTGGCGCTGAGCCTGATCACCGATCGCGCGCGCCTTGACGCGCTGACCGCGCTGATCGTGGCCGGCGATGACGTTCAGGTGGCCGATCCGGCCTTCCGCCGTGAACTGACGGACTGGATCCGTTTCGACGCCGCCGAGGCCCTGGCTCGCCGCGACGGGCTGTTCTCGCGCAGTTCCGGGAGCCCGGCCCTGCCGCGCTGGCTGGGCTCGCGGATGTTCGATCTGGTGTTCACCGTCAAGGGCGAGGCCGACAAGATCGCCCGTCAGATGGCCAATACCGCCGGGGCGGCGGTGTTCACGGGACCTTCCGACGATCCAGCCGGTTGGGTCGCGGTCGGTCGCGCCTTCACCCGCTTCGCCCTGACCGCCACCGCGCGCGGCCTGAAGCTGGCCTTCCTCAACCAGCCCGTCGAGGACCGGCCCACCCGCGCGCGCCTCGCCGCTTGGCTGGGCGCGCCCGACCGGCGGCCCGATCTTGTCGTTCGCTTTGGCGAGGGACCCGCCATGCCGCGGTCTCTGCGCCGGCCGGTTTCCGCGGTGCTGTCGGCCTGAACGCCGGATCGGTTCGCGATTTCCGCGAGCGCCTGTCGGAACGCTTCGCGCCCGAACGTCCTCATATCGTCAACAACGATGCGGAGGACTCCCCATGGCCTATGTCGATGGTTTCGTACTCGCGGTCCCGAAGGCCAATATCGAGGCCTACAAGGAGATGGCCCGGCTGGGCGGCAAGGTCTGGATGGAGCACGGGGCCCTGTCCTACGTCGAGTGCTTCGGCGACGACACGCCCTATGGCGAGCTCACCTCGTTCCCGCGCGCCGTGCAGGCGACCGACGACGAGATCGTGGTGTTTTCCTGGATCACCTACAAGGATCGCGCCTCGCGCGACGCCGTCCTGGCCAAGGTCATGGCCGACGAGCGCCTGAAGTCCGGCATGGAGAACATGCCCTTCGACGGCAAGCGGATGATCTTCGGCGGGTTCGAGGCTTTCCTAGAGCTTTAGAGCACGGGTGGGCTCACTCTTACGGTCCGAAAATATCCCGACCAATGTCTCGGCGATAAGGTCAAGCTTTGGCGGTGAGTGGGCGTGCTCCGGTCAAGCTAAAGGTGACGTTTGCGATTTATGTAGACTGGTCGATTTTCGAGGAACTGGTCACGGTTTGGCGACTTTTCCTTCCACCTTCTGGGAGGACTAATCATGATCAGATCCATCGCCATTTTGGCGGCCACGGCCGCCGTACTCACCGCCTGCGGTCCCAAGACCGACGCGGAAGCCTCGCGCACCGAAGGCCCGGTGGTTTCGTCCTCCGAGGTTCCGCGCAATGAGGCCGTCGACACCACGCCGACCACCGGCGAGAGCGGCCCCACTCCCGGCGCCAGCTCCTACACCGAAGCCCAGGCCAGGAGCGCTATCGAGTCGGCCGGCTACACCGGCGTCGGCGCCCTGACCCAGAACGTCAACGGCCTGTGGCAGGGCCCGGCGATGAAGGACGGCAAGTCCGTCAGCGTCTCCGTCGACTACAAGGGCGCCGTCACCGCGCTCTGATCCCTGGCTTCGAACATCAGCAAGATTGGAAAACCCATGAGCAAGACCATCACCCGCCTGTTCGACGACCGCGCCCAGGCTCTGAGCGCCGTCCAGGATCTGGAACACGCCGGCGTCGATCGCGACCACATCAGCCTGGTCTCCAACAACAGCGACAACTGGCATGACGGCAAGGCCGGCCCGCTGGGCGACGCCAATGGCGACGGCGAGAACGACGTCGCCGACGGCGCCGGCAAGGGCGCGACCACCGGCGGCCTGATCGGTGGCGGCGCGGGCCTGCTGGCCGGGCTTGGCATGCTGGCCATCCCGGGCCTGGGTCCCGTGGTCGCCGCCGGCTGGCTGGCCTCGACAGCGGTTGGCGCCCTGGTCGGCGCGGCTGCGGGCGGTGCGGCTGGCGGTCTGCTGGGCGCGCTGAAGGAAGCGGGTCACACCGAGGAAGAGGCCAATGTCTATTCCGAGGGCGTCCGTCGCGGCGGGACCCTGGTCAGCGTCAAGGCGCACGAGGATCGCGCCGTCGAGATCCAGCAGATCCTGGACGGCCGACGCGGTGTCGACGCCCATCAACGCGGCGAGGCCTATCGCCTGGCCGGCTGGACCGGCTTTGACCAGAACGCCGGCCCTTACACCAGCGAACAGGTGACCCGCGAGCGCGATCTCTATCGCGGCGAGGATCGCTCCTTCGCCGACAGCGATCGCGACGCCGGGCTGATCGACGACGACAACCGCCGTATGGATCGCCCCGGCGTGACCCCGACGGCGACGCGGGACTACTAGGCGCGTTCAGGCGGCCGCCTTCGTCCTGACGGGCGAAGGCGGCCGTCGCTTGCCTGCTGCATCGGGTGATTTGCGCGCTAAGCTGCGCCCATGACTCACGCCCCATTCTCCGGTTTCGCCGCCGCCGATCTCGCCTTCCTGACCGCCCTGGCCGCGAACAATGACCGCGAGTGGTTCACCGCCCACCGCGCGCCCTTTGACCAGGGCCTCAAGCCCACGCTGGTGGAGCTGATCCTGGCCCTGAATGAGACGCTGGACGCCCAGGGCCTGCCTCTGGCGGGCCATCCGAAGAACACCGTGTTCCGCATCCATCGCGACGTGCGGTTCTCCAAAGACAAGAAGCCCTACAAGACCCACGTCTCGGCCACCCTGACCCGCGACGGCCAGAAGATGTCGCCGGGCATGCTGTACGTGCATATCGAGCCGGAGGGCGGCAGCAGGCCGGCCTTTGATCCCGAGACCATCGACCCGATGGATCCCTCCACCTTTCCGTCGGCAGAGGCCAGCGACGCGGGCTATTCCGGCAACGGCCCCTTCGCGGCGGCGGGGTTCTATCTGTCAGAGCGCCCGCACATCGACGCCTTCCGCCGCGCCATCGTCGCCGACCCCAAGGGCTGGGCGGCGGGCGAGAAGGCGCTGGTGGCCAAGGGCCTGCCGCTGGAGCCGGGCGAGCCGACCAAGCGCATGCCCAAGGGCTTCGAGGGCGAGGCGGGCGGCCCGCTGGAGGCGGCGATCAAGCGCACCCGCTGGCTGGTGCGCCGCGACCTGACCGGCGCCGAGATCGGCGGGACGGACCTGCCCGGGATCATCGCCGGCTTCGCGGCCGACGCCCGGCCGCTGCTGGACTTCGGCTGGAAGGCGCTGCGGCCCTAGGATCGCTGGTCGAACTCGACGTCGCTCAGACCAGCTCGCCCAACAGGGCGTCGAGGCGGCCATAGCCGAACTCCATGCCGTCGGCCATGCCGCTGGCCTTGGCGCCGTCGCGGGCCTCCTGGCTGGCATAGAGGATGGTCATGACCATGGTCGTCTTGCCGTCGCTCTCCAAGAGCTGGGTGGTGACGCGCGTGCGTCCGCCCGTCCAGTCGTCGTCGAACATCTCTTCGTGGACGATCCGTTCGGGCGCCTCGATGGCGACGAACTCGCCGCCCATGCCCATGTCGCGGCCGTCTTCATTGCGCCAGACATAACGGAACCTGCCGCCGACCCGGAAGTCGACCTCGCAGACTGGCATGGTCCAGCCCGGCGGACCCAGCAGCCAGCGTTTGACCAGCTCGGCCTTGCCCAGGCAGTCGAAAACCAGAGCGCGCGGGGCGCTGAAGGCGCGGGTGACGACCAGTTCGCGGTCGGTCGGCGTGGTGATCTCAAGCTTGCTCATTTGACGGGCCTTTCTGTCCCTGGGGTTGCGTTGCTTTCAGGTCTTCGAGCAGGGCGTCCATGGCCGCGAACCGGGCCTCGTAGACCTGCCGGTAGTTCTCAAGCCAGGCGACGGCCTCGGCCATCGGCCCGGGTTCGACCCGCACCGGTCGGCGCTGGGCGTCGCGGCCGCGGGTGACCAGGCCCGCGCGCTCCAGCACCTTCAGATGTTTGGAGATCGCCGGCTGGCTCATGGCGAACGGCTGGGCCAGGTCCATGACCGACGCCTCGCCCGTGGCCAGCCGCGCCAGGATCGCCCGCCGGGTCGGATCGGCGAGGGCGGCGAAGGTGGCGTCGAGGGCGGAGGCATTCATCAATGATAACTCATCGGTTACATAACTAGAAAGTTATATTCATGCCTCTCGCCCTGCGTCAACCTGGCGCGGGCCGTTTGGCAATGACCTTTTAAGTTGTCGGGCGCAGGCTCTCACCCGGAGCCCGGCTCTTCTAGCAATCACGGTCGGGCGGGAGGACGCCATGTCGTCGACCGTCACATCCAGTTCCCGTCGTCGGGGCCTGGACCATTTCGAGCCCGAGGATGTCGATCCGCAGGTCCAGCGACGCCTGCGCGGGATCCTCGAGCAGATTGATTATACGGCCTTCGCGTCGAACAAGGCGCTGATCGGCCAGGCGCTCGGCCATGTCGACGCCAGCCACTTCCAGCACATGGCTGTCGCCGCCGCCCAGGCCCGGGCCCAATGGGTGGCCGCCGCGGTGACCATGACCGAGACGGCTCACACCCCCGCGCCGGACCAGATCCAGAAGCTGGCCCAGATGCGCTCGGCCTATGAGGAGCTTTCCGCGGCTTATGAGGCCATGCGGCGGATGGTCGAGCGGGGCTATGTGATGTTCCGCGCCACTCAGGGACCTGCCTAGACCTTCGAAATATATATCCGGGTAATATTGACTTCCCATTATACCCGGGTAAAAAGCGCGCCGCAGGAGGGTCCCATGAACGGACGCAAGGCGCTGGTGCGCGACTATCGTGACCGCAAGGTCGAAGCCGGGATCTATGCCGTGCGGTGCGCGGCCAGTGGCGAGGCCTGGGTCGGCGCCACGCCCGATCTGGCGACCCGTCAGAGCGGGATCTGGTTCACCCTCCGGCACGGCGGGCATTCGGAGAAATCTCTCCAGGCGGCATGGACGACCCATGGCGAGGCGGCGTTCGCCTTCGAGGCCCTGGAAGCCATCGACGACGAAAATCTTGGACCGCTGGGCAAGTCTTCCCTGCTGAAGGAACGCCGCGCCGCCTGGATAGAGGCGCTGGACGCCCGGGGGCTGAACCGATGAACCATGTGGTCTTCAGGGGCGCCGAGCGCGTCGCGACGGGATCGTCTCTCGAGGCGGCCCTGACCGCCCAGCGCCTGGCGGCCGAGCCGTCGGACGCCGGGGTGCTGATCTTCGACGACCAGGGCCGGCAGGTGGATTTCGATCTGAGCGGCGGGCCCGAGGACCTCACCGCCCGGCTCGCCCCCGCCGACGAGTTTGCCGCTCCCCGCGGTCGGGGCCGGCCAAAGCTGGGGGTGGTGCCGCGCGAGGTCACCCTGCTGCCCCGTCACTGGGATTGGCTGGCCAACCAGCCCGGCGGGGCGTCGGTGGCCTTGCGCAAGCTGGTCGAGGCGGCGCGGCGCGGGAGCGAAGGCCCTGATCGCATCCGCCGCTCGCGCGAGGCGGCCTATCGCTTCGCCACCGTGATGGCCGGCGATCGTGAGGGCTTTGAAGCGGCGATGCGCGCGCTGTTCGCGGGCGACGACGCGGCGTTCGAGGCGCGGATCCAGACCTGGCCCGCCGACATCGCCGCCCAACTACGGGTGTTCGCGGCCGAGGCGTTCGGCGCCGACGCCCCGCTGGTCTGAAGCGGCCCTAGGACTTGGGCTGCAGCAGGTCCCAGCGGTTGCCGTACAGGTCCTCGAACACCGCCACGCTGCCATAGGCCTCATGACGCGGCGCTTCGAGAAACCGCACGCCGGCGGCGCTCATCCGGGCGTGGTCGCCGGCGAAGTCGTCGGTGTGCAGGAACAGCCAGACCCGGCCGCCGCCCTGGTCGCCGACCCGGGCGGCCTGACGGTCGTCGGCGGCCCTGGCCAGCAGGAAGCGCGAGCCGCCGGGGCCAGGCGACACCACGACCCAGCGCTTGCCCGCGCCCATGTCGGTGTCCTCGATCAGCTCGAAGCCCAGCTTGCCGACATAGAAGCTCAACGCCTCGTCATAGTCGCCGACGAGCAGGGAGATCAGGGCGAGATGGCGGGCCATGGGCGACTCCTTCGAGAGGCGCGTTGATAGCACCGGCGATCCGGCCTTGGCATCGATGGTGAAAGGCGCGGCGGTGCATGATACCGGTTACCAGCCCGCGCCCCGTTCGAGGATATCCGTCATGTCGATCCGTCTTGCCCTGGCTCTGTGTTTGGCGATGGCCGGCTCGTCCGCCATCGCTGGCGCGCCTGAAACGAAGATCACGCCGGTTGCCGCCGCCGACCTGCCGCCCGCCGTACTGGCCGTCGTCACCGGGGCCGCTCCGGGCCTGAAGGTCGTCGAGGCCGAACTGAAGGAGCGGGAAGGTCGCCGCTATTTCGACGTCGAGGGGGTGCTGCCCAATGGCGCCGAGATCGAGTTCGACCTGCTGGAAAAGAACGGCGCCTGGGAGATCGTCGAGACCCAGCGCGACATCGCCTGGTCCGATGCGCCGGCCGCGGTGCGGACCGCCGCCGGCAAGGCCCAGCCCGTGCGGGTGATCGAGAGCACCCAGACCGACGGCATGGTGATCTATGAGCTGTTCGCCCCCGGCCAGCCCAAGACGCCGGCGCTCGAGGTCAGCCTGAAGGATGGCGTGGTCAAGGTGCTGACCGAGACCTGGCCGCACTAAGCCCCGCTTAGCGACCGAACAGGGTCAGCAGGTACGAGGTCCCGGAGTTGGCGATGGCCAGCGACTTGATGGCCAGCTGCTGCTTGATCTGCAGCGCCTGAAGCTTGGTCGACTCCCGGGCCATGTCGGCGTCGACCAGGCGGCCGATCGAGGTGTCCAGCGTATCTTGGAGCTTGTCGATGAAGGTCTGGTGGCTCTCCAGGGCGAAGGAGCCGGTGCCCAGGCGGGCGAGGGCGGAGGTGACCGTCTCCATCGCCGTGCTCATGGCCTTGATCTCGACGCCGGTGATCGGCGCGGCCAGCAGGTCGGCGGGCATGCCCGACAGCGCCGCGCCCGTGGTCGACAGGTCGACGTGATCGATATCGACCGTGTCGCTGGCGTCGGCATTGGCCAGGGCGCGGACCTGACCGACCGTTCCCGACGAGATCAGGTTTACGCCGCCGAACTCGGCGTTGCCGACCGTGCGGTCGATCTGGCGCTTGAGCGACAGGTAGTCGTTGTTGAGGGCCGCGCGGCTGGATGTGGACAGGCTGGTGTCGGCCGCCGCCAGCATCTTTTCCTTCATCTTGCCCAGCAGGTCGACGACGGTCTCGCCGGCCGATAGCGCCACCTCGGTGATCGAGCGGCCGCGCTGCAGGGAATCGCGCACGGCGTCCAGCGAGCGCGACTCGGCGCGCTGGGTCTGGGCGATGGCCCAGACGGCGGGATTGTCCTTGGCGCTGGAGACGGCCAGACCTGTCGAGATGCGGCGCAGCGTGGTGGCAAGGTCGCGGTTGACCGACGCCAGCGACTGCAGGGCGATCATGGCGCCGACATTGGTGTTGACGCTGTTGAGCGACATGGTCGACGCTGCTTCCGTAGCCCGGTCCGAGAGACCAACAACGCGTTTTGCGTCGCGACCCCAACCTTAGGCCAACAGCGTTAGCGCTCCGTTCGTTTCGGCGGAAAAATCCTCTCCCCGTGGGAGAGGTGGCGTCCCAAGGGCGCCGGAGAGGGGATGCCATGAACAGAAGGGACTTCCCCCTCCGGCGCTTCGCGCCACCTCCCCCTTCAGGGGGAGGACTTCTCATCCTCCGTTGTATCCCCCGATGATCGGCAACACCTCGCCGGTGATGTAGCTGGAGGTCTGGGGCGAGGCGAGGAAGACATAGGCCGGGGCGATTTCCTCCGGCTGGGCGGGACGGCGCATCGGCGTTTTCGCCCCGAACTCGGCCACCTGAGGGCCCAGCTTGTCGGCGGGATTCAGCGGCGTCCAGACGGGGCCGGGGGCCACGGCGTTGACCCGGATGCCCCTGTCGATCAGGTGCGTGGCCAGCGAGCGGGTGAAGGCGTGGATGCCGCCCTTGGTGGTCGAATAGTCCAGCAGGTCCTTGTTGCCCAGCAGGCCGGTCACCGAGCCGGTATTGATGATCGCGCCGCCCGGCGGGATCACCTTCACGGCCGCCTGGGCCATGTGGAAATAGCCGTAGAGGTTGGTCTTCAGGGTGCGGTCGAAGTGCTCTTCGGTGATGTCCTCGAAGGCCATGACGTGTTCCTGGAAGGCGGCGTTGTTGACCAGGATGTCCAGCTTGCCCAGGCTCTTCAGCGTCGCGTTGACGGCTGCCTTGGCATAGGCGGGGTCGGCGACGTCGCCGGGAACCAGGATCGCCTTGCGGCCCTCGGCCTCGACAGCGGCCTTGGTTTCCAGGGCGTCGCTTTCCTCGTCCAGATAGCCGATGGCGACATCGCAGCCCTCGCGGGCGAACAGCACCGCGACGGCGCGGCCGATGCCGCTGTCGGCCCCGGTGATCAGCGCCACCTTGTCCTTCAGCTTGCCCGAGCCCTTGTAGAACGGCGCGTCATACATCGGCGCCGGGTCCAGCCGGGACTCCAGACCCGGCTTGACCTGATGCTGCTCGGGAAACGGCGGGGCAGGGTAGAGGCGCGCGCCGGCCTGCATGGCGGGCTTGTCGTCGTCGGAGGGCTTGAACGACCGTTCTTCCCGGGCGTCCAGAGGGGCCTGGATGTCGCGCTCGGCGTCGGCGACATCGGCGGCGGCGCGTTCGAACCGCGGGGTCTGAGTCTTGGCCATAGGGGCTCTCCGGAAGCTGAGACCCGAAAACCACTGGCGGCGAGGGATGTTCCAAAGCGCCCAGATGCCGCCTTGCCGGGAGCGGCGCCTTGGGTCACGTTGCCGGCCCTTTTGAGAGGCCCTGCCAATGCCCCGCGACGCGGCTGCTTCGGCGCCCCGCGGCGCCGTGATGTCCGACCTGATCGAACTGCTGCGCCTGTCGGGGCCGGTGGTGCTGTCGCGCCTGGGCATCATGGTCATGGGCCTGACCGACGCCATCGTCGTCGGGCGGTTCTCGGCCGAGCAGTTGGGCTTCCACGCCATGGCCTGGGCGCCGTCCTCGGTTTTCGTGACCATGACCGTCGGCCTGCTGGTCGGCGCCCAGGTCATGACCTCGCGGGCCATCGGCGCCGACCGGCTGCACGATACCGGCGCGGTGCTGCGGCGGGGGCTGGTCTATGCCTTCTGGATCGGCATGGCTTCGGCCGTGTCGCTGGCTTTGCTGGGGCCGCCGCTGCTGCATGCGGTGCACCTGCCCAAGGCCCTGGCCGATGGGGCGACCGCGCCGATGATCGTCTTCTCGCTGTCGCTGCCGCTGTATGCGCTGACGGTGGTGATCAGCTTCTGGCTGGAGGGGCTGTCGCGCCCGGGTCCGGTGACCATCGCCATGTGGGTGGCCAACGCCGTCAACCTGGCGGTCAACCTGCTGCTGGTGCCGGGAACCTTCGGCCTGCCGGCCCTGGGCGCGGTGGGCGGGGCCTGGGCCACCTTCGTGGCGCGACTGGCGCTGCTGGTGATGCTGGGTGTCTATGTCCTGCGCCTGAAGGACGCCCGGACCCTGGGGATTTTCGACAAGCCGGCCCGCGATCTGCCCGCTTCGATCGAGCAGCGGCGCATTGGCTATGGCGCGGGGGCGTCGAACTTCTTCGAGGTCGCGGCCTTTGCCGGCATGAGCCTGGTGGCCGGCTGGATCGGCGGGCTGTCGGTGGCCGCCTGGGCGGTGGTGATCAATGTCGCCGCCGTGATCTTCATGCTGCCGCTGGGCATATCCACCGCCACCTCGGTGCAGGTCGGGCGGGCCTTCGGCTCGCGCGATCCGGCCGGCATGACCCGGGCCGGCTGGATAGCCTTCGCCTTCACGGCGGTGGTCGGCGTGGTCGCGGCCCTGCTGCTGTTCCCCCTGCGCGAATGGGTGGCCTTAGCCTATACTGCCGACCAGAACGCCATCGCCCTGATCGCCCCGGCCCTGGCCCTGACCTGCCTGTTCCTGGCCCCCGACGCCGTGCAGGTGGTGGCGGCCCAGGCCCTGCGGGCGCGCGGCGAGGTGTGGATCCCGACCATCACCCACCTGATCAGCTATGGCGTGATCATGGGCCCGCTGGCCTGGTGGCTGGCCATTCCGATGAAGCTGGGCGTCGATGGCATCGTCTGGTCGGTGATCGTGACCAGCTTCGTGTCGATGGCGTTCTTGCTGGGGCGGTTCCGGATGCTGGATGTGAAGGACGCTCGCGAGTAGTTCCGCGACCACTTGCCCCCTCCTGGCTGCTTCGCAGCCGTCCTCCCCCGTAGGGGGAAGACGATCGCGAAGCGATCCGTAGGGGGCAAGTGGCTGCTAAGCCCCCAGAATCCAGCCCTCTTCAGTAGCGGCCGCCTCGACCACGTCATCGGCCGCCTTCGGCGCCGCAAACAGCGCCGCCAGCTTGCCGGCTTCATCCAGCTTGGCGAAGTGCTCGGCCTGGGCGCGCACCTGGGCCAGGTCCTTGATCTCGCCGGGGGCGGGCGTGGCCTTGAGCAGCGAGGGATAGACCTCGGCGATCACCACCAGCACGCCTTCCAGGTCCGCCTCGGTCAGGGCCTTGAAGCCCGTCTCGAACGGCCAGACCCGGGCGGCGTCGCCGCGGGCGTCCTTCAGACGGCGGGCGGCGGGAATGCCGACGATCGCCTGTCCGCCGACCGAGCCGTTGTAATAGAGCTTCCAGATCGAGTGCGCGCCTTTGGCGGCCTCGTCGGCATGGCGGAATTCGGGCAGGTCCTCGGGACCATGCTCGCGGGTGCGCTTGGGCTGCAGCGTGGTCAGGGTGTCGCGGGGCGGGCAGCCCCAGAACGGGAAGGGGCCGCCGGTCAGGCGGCGGTTGATCTCGGAGCCGACGCCGAAGCGGTTGTTGGTGTTGTCGGCCTTGTCCTTGACCATCTTGGCCAACTGGTCCCAGACCGCGCGCCAGGGCTGCTCGCCCGGCAGGCTCAGGGCCTTGGCGAAGCCGCGCGGGAAGCCCAGCGGGAAGTCAAAGCCCACCAGGGCCCGCTCGCCGCGCTTCTTGAAGTCGTCGAGAATGGCCGCCAGCTTGGTCTCGGCTTCCTGGCGGGTGGCCGGGTTGTGGCTTTCGAAGGTCAGCCGGAACCGCACGTCGCGCTTGAGCACGCCGATCCAGACGGAGTCCGCACCGGTGGTCGGCTTTGCGGCCGCGCTCCAGTCGACGATCACATAGGCGCTGAAAAGGCGCGACACGGCAGGCTCCGTCGGTAGCGAACGAAGCCGCGCTTCTACTCCGCCAATCCCGCAAGGGCCAGCGGGCGTTCGCGCCAGAGGCGTATTAGGCGGCCGTTTGCTCGGCGACCTCGACCGGCGGGGCGATACGACCGTCGCGGGCGAACCAGCGGGCGGGGGGCTCGCAGACCGGGCCCAGGGCCGCGCGGACGATGGCCGGGGGACGGCGCTCTTCCGGGGTCATGAACAGGCCGTTGGCCTTGACCCGCAGGCCGGCGATCTTGTGGGCGCCCAGCATGGTCAGCGGCACGGCCAGGATCAGGCCGGCCAGGATCGGCGCGGTGGCGGTCAGCAGGTCGGGCGTGAACCAGAACAGCGTGGCCAGGGTCAGGCCGGTGACGCTGATCCAGCCCATGGCGCGGAAGGCCTCCTTGCCGCTGACCTTGTCGGCGTCGCGGCGCTGGGTGGCCCAGCCGCCGACCTTGCCGGCCAGGATCTCGACCAGGGCGCGGGTCTGGGTGAACATCAGCATCGGGGCCACCAGGGCCGACAGCAGCATCTCGACGCCCAGGCCGGCCATGATCCGGCGACGGCCGCCGAAGCCCTTGCGCTCGTTGGGACGCGAGAAGACCAGGATCGAACCCAGGATCTTGGGGCCAAACAGCAGCACGAAGGTGATGATCATCGCCCAGGCGGTGGCCTGGATCTCGCGCCAGTCGATCAGGGCGTGAGCGGCGGCCTGCAGGTCGGCCATGGTGAAGGCCGCCTTCTTCAGCGACGGCATTAGCAGGCGCGACACGACGCCGGCCGACAGGGCCATGAACCACAGGGGCGACAGCACATAGCTCAGCACGCCGATGACGAGGTGCATGCGCGACAGCCAGTGCAGGCCGGGCAGGGCGACCAGCGGGATGTGCTGGACATTGCCCCGGCACCAGCGGCGGTCGCGGGTGGCGAAGTCGAGCAGGTTGGAGGGGCTCTCTTCGTAGGAGCCTTCCAGATAGGGGGCCAGGTGGACGCTCCAGCCGCCGCGGCGCAGCAGGGCGCTTTCCAGGGCGTCATGGCTCATCACTTCGCCGCCGAAGGGCTTGGGACCGTCCAGCGAGGGCAGGCCGCAGGTTTCGGCGAAGGCGCGCGTGCGGACGATGGCGTTGTGGCCCCAGAAGGAGCTCTCGCTGCCCGACCACCAGGCCAGGCCCGTCCAGGCGACGCGGCCATACAGGCGCGTGGCGAACTGCAGGGTGCGGGCGAAGATCGTCTGGCCGTTGATCAGCATCGGCATGGTCTGGATCAGACCCGCGCCGGGATGACGTTCCATGGCGTCTGCCAGGCGGACCATGGCGTCGCCGGTCATCAGGCTGTCGGCGTCCAGCACCAGCATATGCTCGTAGGCGCTGCCCCAGCGGGCCACCCAGTCGGCGATGTTGCCGGCCTTGCGGCCCTTGTTTTCCTGGCGGACGCGATAATAGACGGCGCTGTTGGCCTCGCGGCGGAAGCGGGCGAAGCAGGCCTGCTCGGCCAGGGCCACGGCGGCGTCGCGCGTGTCGCTGAGGATGAAGATGTCGAAGGCGCGGCTGTTGCCGGTTTCGCTGATGGAGGCGTCCATGGCGCGCAGGCGGGCGAAGACGGCGGTGGCGTCCTCGTTGTGCACGGGCATCAGGATGGCGGTGCGGGCCCGCAGCTTGGGCATGGGCTTGGCGCTGTCGATGCCCAGCGGATCCCGGGGCTTGCCCAGCAGGATCAGGAAGCCGGCCACCGCGGTGCAGAACCACAGCGACAGGGCCAGGAACAGCGGCGCCAGCAGCACCAGGCAGATGAATTCCAGACGGGTGACGCCGCCCAGGGCGATGGTGTCGAAGGTGGCCTTCCAGCCGGCCACGCCCATGAAGGCGGTGGCCAGGAACACCATCCAGCGGCGGGCGTTGATATTGGCGACCACGGAGGCGGCGCGGCGAGCGCCGCCCTGCCAGAACGACAGCGGCTGCACCGGCATGGCGAGCGGCGCCTCGGCGGGGATTTCCACCGTGTCGCGACGCTGGATAACCTGATCGAGGGAGACGCTCGTCGAGGTGCGCAGGTCGAAGAGGGAGGAGCGATCGCTCATGTCGTCATCGTCTCGGTCTGTCCGGCCGGGGCCGGGCTCTCTCCGGCGCATCGCCGTATGAGCTTGCCCCTTCACGTCGTCACGGCCGTCCGCTAGGGATCGGGTGTCGTCGCGCGAGACAATCATGACGGTCGATTTCCGACGTGGAGAGCCGTCGGCGTCCTTAGAGTAAAACTTCGATCACGAAATCGCTACCAGAAATCACACTTTTATCGCAGCTGCGGCAAAAAACTTGGAATCCGTCGCGGGCGAGCGGTGGTCGCGTCAATGGAGAATTTGGATAACACCATGAAAAACAAGCTGATTATCTCGATTTTCGCCATGTCGATCCTCGCTGCCTGCGGTCCCGGGCCGCAAAGCGCGCCCGCGGAAAAGCCCGCCGAAGGCCCCGCGAAAGCCGCCGCTACGCTGCCGGAATACGATTCGACTGGGGTCATTTCGGCCGTGAACGGCCTGACTCTCACGCTCGATCACGACGGCGCGAGCGCGGCGGGCCTGCCCGCCGGGCGCAATGAGTTCCAGGCCTATGCCGAGGTGCTGGCCGAAGCGCCGCTGACCCCGGGCGTTCGCGTGGCCTTCAAGTTCCGCAAGACCGACACGGGCCTGGAACTGGTCGAACTCAAAGCCCGCTGATCCGAGACCGCCCCCTCCGCCATGTCACGGGAGGGGGCGGCTCGTCGGTCAGATCAGGCCAGCTTGACCAGCATCTTGCCCATGTTCTCGCCGGCGAACAGCTTGATGAAGGCGTCGGGGGCGTGCTCGATCCCGTCCTCCACGGTCTCCTTCCAGGTGATCTTCCCCGCCTTGATCCACTCGGCCATGTCCTGGGCGAACTGGGGATAGAGATCATAGTGGTTGGAGACGATGAAGCCCTCCAGTCGCAGGCTCTTGCCCACCGCCTGGATGATGTTGGACGGGCCGGTCGGCTTTCCGGTCTCGTTATATTGCGAGATCATGCCGCACAGGGCCATGCGGGCGAAGGGGCGGGCCGAATTGATCGCCGCTTCCAGATGCACGCCGCCGACATTCTCGAAATAGACGTCGATGCCCTTGGGCGCGGCCTTGGCCAGTTCGGCGACGACGTCGGGCGTGGCCTTGTAGTCGATGACGTGATCGACGCCGATCGACTTCAGGAACGCCGCCTTTTCCGGGCCGCCGGCCGAGCCGATCACGGTGTGACCCTTCAGCTTGGCGATCTGGCAGACGATCGAACCCACGGCGCCGGCGGCGGCCGAGACGAACACCACGTCGCCGTCCTTCAGGGCCGCCACGCGCAGCAGGCCCGCATAGGCGGTCATGCCGGTCATGCCCAGCACGCCCAGGAAGGTCTGGGGCGGCAGGCCGTGGGTGTCGACCTTGGTCAGGGCGCCCATCGCGCCGCCGGCCGCCTTGATGGCGGCGGGCGAGATGTTGAAGGCCTCGCGCCAGCCGAACATCGAGCTGACGATGTCGCCGACCGCGAAGTCGGGATCGTTCGAGGCCGTGACCTCGCCGATCGCGCCGCCCTGCAGCGCCTTGCCCAGCTCGAACGGCGGCACATAGCTGGCCCGGTCATACATGCGGCCGCGCATATAGGGGTCCACCGACATCCACAGATTCTTGACCTGCACCTCGCCGGGGCCGGGCGCGGCCAGCTCGACCGAGGCCAGTTCGAAGTCGGTCTTGGCCGGCACGCCCACCGGGCGGCTCTTCAGGCGGATTTCGCGCGACGTGGTCATGGGGTGGTCTCCCTAATTCACGCACCTGGGGCGCGTTTCTAATTTAAACGGATGTTTAGCGCGTCGCGGCGCGCGGCTCCAGTGCTTCCGGGCGAAGGCGAAGCGGTTTAGACAGCGGGCATGACCCAAGCGATCCTGAAAGCCTCCATTCTGAAAGCCGGCGTTGTCGGCGCCGGCGTGTTCGGCGGCTATCACGCCAAGAAATATGTCGAGCTGCCCGGGGTCGAACTGGTCGCCGTGTTCGATATCGACCTGGATCGGGCCCGGGCCCTGGCCGAGCCGCTGGGCGCTACGGCCTATGACGACATGGCCGCCTTCCTGGCCGCCGTCGATGTGGTCACCGTCGCCACGCCGGCCGTCCACCACGCCAAGGCGGCCCTGGCGGCGCTGAAGGCGGGCAAGCCGGTCTATTGCGAAAAGCCCCTGGCGGTGACGCCGCAGGACGCCGACGCCATGGTCGCCGCCGCGCTGAAGGCCGGCGTGCCGCTGGCCTGCGGCCACCAGGAGCGGGTGGTGTTCCAGGCCATGGGCCTGCTGGACATTCCCGAGCAGCCGCTGCGCCTGGAAGCCGTGCGGCGCGGGACGCCGTCGGACCGCAACCTCGACGTCTCGGTGGTGCTGGACCTGATGATCCACGACATCGACCTGGCCCTGGCCCTGTGCGAGGCCCAGCCGATGACGGTGGAGGGCGAGGGGGGCGTCACCCGCTCGGAGTCGCTGGATTGGGTGAAGGTCGAGGCCATGTTCGAGAACGGCTTCACCGCTGTCTTTGACAGCTCCCGCGTGGCCCAGGCCCGCGAGCGGACCATGAAGGTCATCTATCCGTCGGGCGAGGTCGAGATCGACTTCCTGGCCCGCACCTTCCGCAACACCACGCCGTTTCCGCTGATCGAGGACTTCACCGAGACCCCGGCCGGCAAGGACCCCCTGGGCCAGAGCGTCGCAGGCTTCCTGGCGGCCGTGCGCGGCGACAGCCCCCGACCCGTGGTCACCGGCGAGGAGGCGGCGCGGGCCCTGGATCTGGCGCTTGCGGTGGAGCAGGCGGCGGAGGGCTAGTTCAGCTGCGCTCCGGCGGCCATCGCCGGGCCGTGTGGACCAAAGCCAGGATCCACACGATATCGTCCGCGATCTCGTAGACGAGCCGATAGCTCTTGTGAGGGATCAACTCTCTCGTGCCGGCGATCTTTCCAGGGCGTCCCTTCTCGGGAAAGGCAGCCAGGGTTTCAGCGGCCCCGGCGAAAAGCGTGTCCATCCTGACAGCGGCCCCAGGGTTATCGGAGGCGATGTGGTTCAGGACATCGAGACGATCGAGTCTGGCCGACGCCGTCCACCTGACCTTCACGCGTTGGCCTCGTCCGCCTTTCTCAGCAATTCAGCGCGGCGCGCGGCGAACTCGGTTTCCAGTTCCTCATCGGAGAAGCTAAGGCCGGATAGACGTTCGGCCCTGGCTGTTTCCACCTTGCGACGCAGGAAGTCGTCATGGAGCCGCGCCTCGCGCTGACGCTCGACGAAGTCACGCATCAGGTCGCGGACGATCTGTGATGCGGGACGATGCGCGGCCTCGGCCTCGGCGACGAAGGCGTCGCGCAGGTGCGCCTCAAGCTTCAGGGTGAAAACGGCGTCCTTGGACATGCAAAGCCCTCCAGCGATGGCCTGACAACGTATATACGATTTCATTACCAGTCGCCACGGCAGCGCGCGAACGGGCTTTCGAGGTGGGAGGGCTGAACGCCCTCGGTCAAAGTAGACCGCGATATTTTTGGCGATACGTCGTACAATACCCATTGTGCGTATAGACGTTGTTGTGCTCGACAGTGCGCGCTTTCGACCAATATGGCTTTCGCTTCGCGAGCCTCTTGGCGCGCCTGAAAGGCCCTTGATGGCCGACAACCTACCCCTGGCCTTTCCGGCAGGGTCAGAACTGGCCTTTGCTCTGATTGAGTCTTCTCAGGCGGCGGCGCTGTTGCTCGATGAAAGCTTGACCGTCGTCGCGGCGAGCATGTCGTTTCTGCGAGCCTTCAAGCAGGATCTGGCGTCCGTGGTTGGTCGCCCGATCCTGGAGCTTGGCGGGGGTGAGTGGGCCTTGCCGCAACTGCGCTCGCTGCTGAGAGCGACCGCATCGGGCGCCGCCGCGATCGACGCTTATGAAATGGACCTCAAGAGCCAGGGCAGCGGCATGCGTCGCCTGGTGATCCATGCGCAGAAGCTGGAATACGGCGTCGCCGGCGCGCCCATGCGGATCCTGCTGACCGTGACCGATGTCACGACCGCGCGTGGCGTGGAAAAGCTCAAGGATGAACTGCTGCGCGACAAGGCCATCGCCTTGCAGGAAGTGCAGCACCGCGTCGCCAACAGCCTGCAGATCATCGCCAGCGTCATCCTGCAAAGCGCGCGCAACGTGCAGTCGGAGGAGAGCCGGGGCCATCTTCGCGACGCCCATAACCGGGTGATGTCGGTCGCCGCGCTTCAGCAGCAGCTGGCCACATCGCGCGTCGGCGATGTGGAGCTGCGTCCCTATTTCAAGCAGCTTTGCGACAGTCTTGGCGCCTCAATGATCCAGAACCACGACCTGGTGACCCTGGGGGTGGATATCGATGACAGTGTGGTCGAGGCCGAGATTTCGATCAGCCTGGGCCTGCTGGTCACTGAACTGGTGATCAACTCGCTCAAGCACGCCTTTCCCGGGGGGCGGAAGGGCGCGATCCTCGTCGCCTATCAGCGCGAGGGCGCTGGCTGGACTCTCTGCGTGCGCGACAACGGCATCGGCATGGATTCCCACAAGGGCATGGCCAAGGCGGGTCTTGGCACCAGCATCGTCCAGGCCCTGGCCAAGCAGTTGAGGAGCGTGGTCGAGGTCACCGACATCGAACCGGGCACCAAGGTCTCGATCATCCACAAGGCCGCAAGCCAGCAGGAAGCGCCCGCCGCCGTCTAGGCGATGACGGCAAGGGGTCTGATCATGCGCCGGTGCGGCTCGCATCGCGAACCGCTCGCAATGAAATGCGTGATCAGGCCCTGATTTCCGGCAAAAACTGAGCGTCAAACCCTTCCGTCGAGCCGCCGCGTGGGCTAATCCCACCGCTCTTCATTCTAAAGGGCGCGCGTCATGACCAGGAAACCCGACGGAAGCTGGGACAAGTCCAAACTGCCGAGCCGGCACGTGACCGAAGGTCCGTCGCGCGCGCCGCACCGCTCCTACTATTACGCCATGGGCCTTGGCACCCGCGAGATCGCCCAGCCCTTCGTGGGCGTGGCCTCGTGCTGGAACGAGGCGGCGCCGTGCAACACCGCCCTGATGCGCCAGGCGCACGCGGTGTCCAAGGGCGTCAAGGCGGCCGGCGGCACGCCGCGCGAGTTCTGCACCATCACCGTCACCGACGGCATCGCCATGGGCCACGAGGGCATGCGCTCTTCCCTGGTCAGCCGCGACTGCATCGCCGACTCAGTGGAACTGACCATGCGCGGCCACGGCTATGACGCCCTGGTCGGCGTGGCCGGCTGCGACAAGAGCCTGCCGGGCATGATGATGGCCATGCTGCGCCTGAACGTGCCGTCGGTCTTCCTCTATGGCGGCTCCATCCTGCCCGGCCGCTGGGGCGGCAAGGACGTCACCGTGGTCGACGTCTTCGAAGGCGTCGGCATGCATTCGGCCGGCAAGATGACGCTGGAAGACCTGTGTGACCTGGAAACCCACGCCTGTCCGTCGGACGGCGCGTGCGGCGGCCAGTTCACCGCCAACACCATGGCCTGCGTCTCCGAGGCCATCGGCCTGGCCCTGCCGCTGTCGGCCTCGCTGCCGGCGCCGTATCTGAGCCGCGACGAATATGCCGTGGCCTCGGGCGAGGCGGTGATGCGGCTGATCGAGAGCAATCTGCGTCCGCGCGACATCTGCACCCGCAAGGCCTTCGAGAACGCCGCCGTCGTCGTCGCCGCCACCGGCGGCTCGACCAATGGCGGCCTGCACCTGCCGGCCATGGCCCATGAGTGCGGCATCTCGTTCACCCTGCGCGACGTCGCCGAGATCTTCCACCGCACGCCGTATCTGGCCGACCTGAAGCCGGGCGGCCAGTTCGTGGCCAAGGACATGGGCGAGGCCGGCGGGATGCCGGTTCTGCTCAAGACCCTGCTGGAAGGCGGCTTCATCCACGGCGACTGCATGACCGTGACCGGCAAGACGATGGCCGAGAACCTGAAGGACGTGAAATGGCGTGACGACCAGGTGGTGATCCGCCCGGTCTCCAACCCGCTGTCGCCGACCGGCGGCGTGGTGGGCCTGTGGGGGTCGCTGGCTCCGGACGGCGCCATCGTCAAGGTGGCGGGCATGGCCTCGCACCGCAGCCATCGCGGCCCGGCCCGCTGCTTCGAGGGCGAGGACGCCTGTTTCGACGCCGTCGCGGCCGGCGACTATCAGGACGGCGACGTGCTGGTGATCCGCTACGAAGGCCCCAAGGGCGGCCCGGGCATGCGCGAGATGCTGTCGACCACGGCGGCGCTGGCCGGCCAGGGTCGCGGCGACAAGGTGGCCCTGGTCACCGACGGCCGCTTCTCGGGCGGCACGCGCGGCCTGTGCATCGGCCACATCGGTCCCGAGGCCCAAGCCGGCGGTCCGATCGCCCTGGTGCAGGACGGCGACATCATCAATATCGACGCTGACGCCGGCACCATCGACCTGGAAATCGCGCCCGAGGAACTGGCCCGCCGCAAGGCCGCCTGGTCCCCGCGCAAGACCAACTACAACTCAGGCGCCATCTGGAAGTTCGCCCAGCTGGTGGGTCCTGCCCACCTGGGCGCGACCACCCATCCCGGCGCGGACGGCGAGACCCACATCTACGCCGACCTCTAGGGCCGAGGCTTGTCCCACGGCGCCTGGCCCGTCGATCCCGGGATGATCGCGCCCTTTCTGGTCGCGGTCATCCTGATCGAACTGACGCCCGGGCCCAACATGGCCTATCTGGCGGCGCTGGCGGCGGCCCACGGCCGGCGCGCGGGCCTGATGGCGGTGGCGGGCGTCACCTGCGGCCTGTCGGTCTATATGCTGGCGGCGGTGTTTGGCCTGACCGAGGTCTTCCGCCTCTATCGCCCGCTCTATGAGCTGCTGCGCTGGTCGGGCGTGGCCTATCTGCTGTGGATGGCCTGGGACGCCTGGCGGTCGGCCAGCGAAGGCGAGATCGCCGACGCGCTGAGCCCCGCCCGCTGGGTGCTGTTCCGGCGCGGCATGGTGGCCAACCTGCTCAATCCCAAGGCGGCGCTGTTCTACGTCACCCTGCTGCCCGGCTTCATCAAGAGCGACCATGCCCTGCCCACCACCCAGGCGCTGATCCTGGGGACGATCCATGTGGTGATCAGCATCATGATCCACGGCGCGATCGTGCTGGGCGCCGACCGCGCGGCCAGCCTGCTGGACCGGGCGCGCGGCCAGGTCTGGATCGCGCGGGGACTGGGCGTCGCCCTGGCGGTGGTGGCGGTTTGGATGGCCTGGGAGACCCGGCGGCGCGGCTGAGGCCGGTCAGTCCTCGTCCAGATCGAACGGCAGCTCGTCCTGCTGGGTCCGGGGCTCGCGCTTGGCCTTCGACACGGGCTTGTAGGTCGGCGTCAATGGGGGCGAGGGATCGATCTCCCACGGCGGCTCGTCCAGATCGAAGCTGGGCTCGTCGTCCTCGTCCTCATCCTCGAAATCATCATCGCTGACGAGCACGGGTGGCGGAGGCGGCGGCGCGCGCCTGGGCGGCTCCGGCCTTTGCGGCGGCGGTTCTGGCGCGAGCGCGGCGGCAGGCGTTCTGGCGACCGGCGCCGCCTCTGGCGGTGGAGAGGGCGCGGGGGCAGGGGCCGGGGCCGGGGCCGGACGGGGCGCGGGACGCGGGGCCTGCGGCCTTCGCACGATGGCCTCGCAGCGGGCCAGCCAGCGGTTGGCTTCCTGCATGGCGTCGGCGGGCGAGCGGCTTTCGCGGCGCTGCTCGTCGCCCGGGATCCACAGGTCCAGGTCAAAGTCGGGATGGCGCGGATCGTCGAACACCAGGCGCAGGGTGACGGTATGCACCGACTGCGGCGCGACCTGGTCGACCGCGCGGCGGTTTTCGCCCCGGAACACCCGGCCCACCACCTGGCCGTCGACCAGCAGTTCCGCGCCCATCAGTTCGTCGATGCGATAGATCAGGCACCAGGCGCCGCTGTCCCAGGCCACGGCGGCCAGGCCGGTGGCGAACGAAAAGCCCGCGCCGCGTCCGCGACCGCGCGCCAGGATCAGCACCTCGGGCTCGCCCCTCAGCACATGGCGCAGGGCGCGGCGGATGCGCCGGTCCTCGTCCATGAACCAGATGGCCGCGCTGCCCAGGAACGTCACCGCCGAACCGGCGATGGCGACAAACAGCAGAAGGCGGGCGAGTTCGCTCATGGGAGCCAAGGCTAGCGGCAGTTCCGGATTCGCGACAGTGGGCAGAGGGGGCGGTTAGAGGTTCAGCTCGGCGACCACCGGAACGTGATCCGACGGCTTTTCCTTGTCGCGTTCATCGCGGTGGATGACCACGTCCGCCAGCCGGTCTGCGGCCTGAGGCGACAGCAACAGGTGGTCGATGCGAATGCCCAGGTTTCGCGGCCAGGCGCCGGCCTGATAGTCCCAGAAGGTGTAGCCGCCCGGCGCGCCGTCGACCTGCATATAGGCGTCGGTGAAGCCCAGGTTCTTCAGGGCCCGGAACGCGGCCCGGCTTTCGGGCTGGAACAGGGCGTCGCCTGCCCAGGCGTCGGGATTGGCCACGTCCTCGACCTCGGGGATGACGTTGTAGTCGCCCAGGATCACCAGGGGCTCCTCCAGCGCCAGCAGGGCCCTGGCGTGGCTGTGCAGGCGGCGCATCCACGAGAGCTTGTAGTCGAACTTCTCGGTGCCGATCGGATTGCCGTTGGGCAGATAGAGGCCGCAGACCCGCACCGGCGTGGGCGCGGCGATCACGGCCTCGATATAGCGCGACTGCTCGTCGGTCTCTTCGTCGCTCAGGAAGGGCAGGCCGCGCCGGACGTCCTCCAGCGGGAACTTCGACAGCAGGGCGACGCCATTATAGGTCTTCTGGCCGTGGACGGCGACATTATAGCCAAGTCTTTCAAAGGCTTCGGTCGGGAATTTCTCGTCGACGCACTTGATTTCCTGCAGAACGGCGACATCCGGGGCCTGCGCCTCGAACCAGGCCAGCACCCCTTCCAGGCGAGCATTGACGGAATTCACGTTCCAGGTGGCGATACGCATTGACGGCTCCGAGAGGCGCGGGGAGGCTAGGGCGCATGACGACCACGCTCAAGCCGGGCTTCAAGATTTCAGACAAGGGACAGCAGGCGCTGCTGATCCTGATCACCCTTGCCTGGCTGGCGGCGGCGGTGATCGGGGCCATACTGGCGGTGTTCTCGCCGCTTGTCTTCGATGGTCCGGGCAATCTGAGCAACCCGGTGGCGTGGCTGGGCTTCGGACTGGGCGCCCTGTTCTGGGCCGTCTGCATGCTGGCCCCGCTGGTTGGCTGGATGCAATGGCGCAAAGGCAAGCGCACGGAAGCCTGGGCCGCCATGGCCGCGCCAGCCGCCTGGGGCGCACTGACCCTGACCGTTCTGCAGTTCGTGCCCTCGTAGAGCCTGCGGCTCTACGGCGGCTATAGTGGCGCGCTTTCTCGCCGACGAACCGGTATCCACTTCGTCGGAAAGCGCGCTCTAGATCGAGAAGCTGACGCCGCAGCCGCAGCTGGACTTGGCGTTGGGATTGCGCACCCGGAATTCCGCGCCGGCCAGCTCGTCGACGAAATCGATCTCCGAACCCTTCAGCAGGGCCAGCGAGATCACGTCGACCAGGGCCGCGGCGCCGTCGCGTTCGATCTTCAGGTCGTCGGGCTCGATGGCCTCGACCAGGTCGAAGCGATACTGGAAGCCCGAGCATCCGCCGCCGTCCACGGCGACGCGCAGCATGACGGGACGCCCCTCGGTCTGTCCGATGGCGTTGATGCGACGCGCGGCGTTGGGGGAAAGCGTTACGGTTGTGTCGGTCATGGCTGTGGAAAACTCATCCTTGACCTATATGAGGATATCATCGCCCCAACGGAAGGGGTGAAAGCCCCGATGTGGTCCAAGAGCGGTTCATGACATCTTCTCCCTACCTTGTCGCGCGCGCGCCCTATGCCGAGGATCCGGCCAAATCGCGTGGACGCCGGTTCAAGGAAGAGGAGAGCCGCACCCGCACGCCCTTCGCCCGCGACCGCGACCGGATCATCCACACCTCGGCCTTTCGCCGGCTGAAGGAGAAGACCCAGGTCTTCGTGGCCCACGAGGGCGATAACTTCCGCACCCGCCTGACCCATTCGCTGGAAGTGGCCCAGGTGGCGCGTTCGCTGGCCACGGCCCTGGGGCTGGACTCCGACCTGGCCGAGACCATCGCCCTGGGCCACGACATCGGCCACCCGCCCTTCGGCCACGCCGGCGAGGACGAGCTGCAGGATAAGATGAAGCCCTATGGCGGCTTCGACCACAACGTCCAGACCTTCCGGGTGGTGACCGAGCTGGAGCACCGCTATCCCGACTTCCTGGGCCTGAACCTGACCTGGGAAACCCTGGAAGGCATCATCAAGCACAATGGCCCGGTGACCGAGAAGCTGGGCAAGCCGTCCTGGAAGGCCATCTCCAAGTACGACAACGATTATAATCTGGGCCTGAACACCTGGGCCTCGGCCGAGGCCCAGGTCGCGGCCCTGGCAGACGACATCGCCTACAACAACCACGACGTCGACGACGGGGTCGAGGCGGGCCTGTTCAATCTGGACGAACTGCTGGACGTGCCGCTGATCGGGCCGATCCTATTCGCCGTGAAGAGCGAGCGGCCGGATCTCGACGCGCGCCTGACCCGCCTGGAGGCCGTGCGCCGCATGATCGGGGCCATGGTCGACGACGTGATGGGCGAGACCCTGCAGCGCGCCGCCGCCACCGGCGTCCAGTCGGCCGACGCGGTGAGGGCGCTGGACCATGCCCTGGTGGCCTTCTCGCCCGACATGGCCGAGGACCTGGCTCGCCTGCGCCAGTTCCTGCACGCCCGCATGTACCGCCACTGGCGCGTCAATCGCACCCGCAGCCAGGCGCGTCGCATTCTGGCCGAGATGTTCAGCTTGTTTCTGGCCGAGCCCGATGTTCTGCCGAGCGTCTGGTTCGAGAAGTCGCAGAACCGCGACGAGGCCGGGCGCGCGCGGGTGGTCTGCGACTACATCGCGGGCATGACCGACCGCTTCGCCATCGAGGAACACAGAAAGCTGTTCCAGCTCGACGTCTGGAACTAGGGTCCGGCGGCGAGCGCGCTCTACGCTTTTTGGGGAGCGAAGGGCGTTTCCTTGCAACCGTGATGGCGCAGGCGGTTATGGCTGGCCTGTCCCTTCGGTAAACTATGTTCGCGCACGTGTGATTCGGCGGGCCGAGCCGCGTGCGTTGTAGTCTGGAGCCTAATCGCGATGTCCGATCCCCACCGCGGCGCCTATACGCCGCCGACCGATGCGCCGCTGTCGTTCGATGCGCGTCAGCCGGTGCGCGGTTCCCGCCCTCTGCCCATGACCCTGATCATCAGCGCCGTCGTGCTGATGACGCTGGTGGTGGCTGTGGTGATGATCTATCGCGGCGGCGTTCGCGGCCCCAATGAGCCGCCGCGCACGGTGGGCTCGCAGGTCGCCGAGATGAAGGCTCCGCCGCCGGCCGGCAGCCAGCCGTCCGATCCGGCCTCGGGCCTGCAGATCTACAAGAACGAGGAAAATCAGCCCTCGCCGACCTACGCCGCCCAGCCGGAGGCGCCGCTGCCGCGTCCGACCACGCCGGTCGAGGCCAAGCCGACCACGACCGCCGCCCTGCCGGCGGCCGCCAAGCCGGCTCCGGCCCCGACCATCGAGGCCCTGGCGACAGCCGCCATCGCGCCCGCGCCCAAGCCCGTCGCCGCCAAGCCCACGGTGGTCGCCACCAATACCGCCGCGCCCAAGCCGGTGGCCTCGGCCAGCGGCTCGGCCATGGTGCAGATCGGCGCCCTGTCTTCGCCCGCCCTGGCCGACAAGGCCTGGAACGACGCCGCCCGCCTGGCCCCCGGCCTGGCCGCCGGCAAGGGCAAGAAGGTCGAGGCGATCGACAAGAACGGCACCACACTCTACCGCACCTCGGTGACGGGCTTTTCCAGCCGCGAGTCCGCCAAGGCGTTCTGCGAGGCGATCTCGGCCGCGGGCAAGTCCTGCTTCGTGAAGTAGGAACCAGCGCTTGAGCACCTCCGCCGCGATCCTCGGCTGCGCCGGGACCACCCTGTCGGCCGAAGAAGTCGCCTTCTTCCGGGATGTGAAGCCCTGGGGCTTCATCCTGTTCAAGCGCAACATCGCCGATCCCGAGCAGGTGCGGGCCCTGACCGCCGCCCTGCGCGACACGGTCGGCCGGCCCGACGCGCCGATCCTGATCGACCAGGAGGGCGGCCGCGTCGCCCGCCTGCAGCCGCCGCACTGGAAGACCTATCCGCCCGGCCGCGCCTATGGCGAGCTGGTGGCCAACGACCCGCTGGTCGCCCGCGAGATCACCCGCCTGGGCGCCCGCCTGATTGCCCATGACCTGCGGGCGATCGGCGTCAATGTCGACTGCGTGCCGGTGCTGGACGTGCCCGATCCGCAGGGCCACGAGATCATCGGCGACCGAGCCTATGGCGACACCCCCGAGCAGGTGGCCACCCTGGGCCGCGCCGCCGCCGAAGGCCTGCTGGCCGGCGGCGTGCTGCCGATCATCAAGCATATTCCCGGCCACGGCCGCGCCATGAGCGACAGCCACCTGGAGCTGCCGGTCGTGAAAGCCAAGCTGGCCGAGCTGGACGCCCGCGACTTCGCGCCCTTCCGCGTGCTGTCCGACATGCCGATGGCGATGACGGCCCACGTTGTCTACACGGCCATCGACCGCCGTCATCCGGCCACGACCTCGAAGAAGGTCATCAAGAAAATCATCCGCGAGTCCCTGGGCTTCGACGGCCTGCTGATGAGCGATGATCTGTCGATGAAAGCCCTGTCGGGCGACTTCAAACAGCGCGCCAAGGACAGCCTGTCGGCCGGCTGCGACGTCGTCCTGCACTGCAATGGCGACATGGCCGAGATGAAGGCCGTGATGTCCGGCGTCGGCGGCCTGTCCAAGGAAGCCCGCCGCCGGTCGCAGGCGGTGATGAACCGGCTGATCAAGGTGGTCGAGCCGTTCGATGTGGCCGAGGCCCGGGCGAGGTTCGACGCCGCCTTCAACGGACGCTTTGCGTGACAACGGGCTTCCAGCCCACGCTCGACTTCGAGGCCGCCAACGAGGCGGCCGAAGACGGCGCGGCGCTGGTTATCGACATCGACGGCTATGAAGGCCCGCTGCACGTGCTGCTGGCCCTGGCGCGCAGCCAGAAGGTCGACCTCCTGCAGCTGTCGATCACCAAGCTGGCCGAGCAGTATCTGGCTTTCGTGCAGCAGGCCCGCAGGGTGCGGTTCTCGCTGGCCGCCGACTATCTGGTGATGGCCGCCTGGCTGGCCTATCTGAAATCGCGCCTGCTGCTGCCCAAGCCCGAACGCGCCAAGGGCGAGGAGCCGCCGGCCGAGGAGATGGCCGCCCAGCTGGCCTTCCGACTGGCCAAGCTGGACGTCATGCGCAAGGCCGTCGAGGCCCTCAAGGAGCGCCCGGTGCTGGGCCGCGAGGTGTTCATGCGCGGCGATCCCGACGCGGTGAAGATCGTCTCGTCGACCCGGCTGGAGGGCGACCTCTATGGTCTGATGAGCGCCTATATCGTCCAGCGCAAACGCGAGCACAGCCGCCACTACGCCCCGCGCCCACCGACGGCCTATCCGCTGGAAGACGCCCGCGACCGGCTGCGGTCGCTGCTGCCACGCATGGACGACTGGACCACCCTGACCACCGTGGCGCCCGTCGAACGCTATCTGGAGGAAGACGACGGCCCGTCGCCGGCCTCCTACATGGCCTCCACCCTGGCCGCGTCGCTGGAGCTGGTGAAGGAAGGCGTGCTGGAGGCGCGGCAGATGGAGGCGTTCTCCGATATCTATCTGCGCACCCGGGCCGAGCCGCCTGAACCCGAATTCGAGCTGGAACCGCTGGCGTGATCATCGACCCCCTGTTCACCGAGCGCTGCATCGAGGCGCTGCTGTTCGCCGCCGCCGAGCCGCTGAGCGATGTCGATCTGGCCAAGCGGCTGCCGGAAGGCTGCGATATCCCGGCCGGGATCGCCGCCCTGCGGGCTCGGTACGAGGGCAGGGGGATCGAGCTGGTCTGCGTCGCCAACCGCTGGCGCTTCCAGACCGCCACCGACCTGGCCTTCCTGATGACGCAGGAGCGCGAGGAACCGCGCCGGCTGTCCAAGGCCGCCCAGGAGACCCTGGCGATCATCGCCTATCACCAGCCCGTCACCCGGGCCGAGATCGAGGCCGTGCGCGGCGTCCAGGCCAGCCGGGGCACCATCGACGTGCTGCTGGAGCTGGGCCTGGTGCGCATGCGCGGCCGCCGCCGCTCGCCGGGTCGGCCGGTGACCTTCGGCACCACCGACGCCTTCCTCGAGCACTACGGCCTGGCGACCCTGTCTGATCTGCCGGGCGTGACCGAGATGAAGGCCGCCGGTCTGCTGGAGATGAACCTGCCCCCGGGCTTCTCGGTCCCCGACCCCCTGGGCCTGCGACCCGGCGAGGACGAAGACCCGCTGGAGGACGGCGACGAGGCCCCCGAATTCGCTCAGGATTTCCTGGGAGAGATGGAAGGGCGCTGATCTGGCGCCTTCGGGCCGGATAGGCGTGGCTCCCCGCCTCGCGAACGCCTATATTGTCTGAGAGATTGTAACGACACGCCGCACCGGCTAATGGGCCGCTGTCGCAAGGAGCATCGCCGTTATGGGTAGCATGAGCTGGATTCACTGGGTGATCGTGATCGCGGTCATCGCCCTGTTGTTCGGTGGTCGCGGCAAGCTGTCGGGAATCATGGGCGACGCGGCCAAGGGCATTCGCGCCTTCAAGGACGGCCTGAAGGACGACACCTCCGACGAGGTCGCGGCCAACAAGTCGACGGGCGCCCTGCCGCGCACCAAGGCCGAAGAAGAAGACCTGCGTAAGTCGTAAGATCCTCCGGGCGCGCGGGCGGGTCCCGTCGCGCGCGTCCCCTCCACTTCGCGACGGCGGGTTTGATGCCCGCGTCGCTCTAAGGCGCGTCCATGCTTCCTGATATCGGCGGCACAGAACTTCTGGTCATCGCCGCGGTCGCCCTGATCGTGGTGGGTCCGAAGGATCTCCCCATGCTGCTCCGCAAGCTGGGCCAGTTCATTGGCAAGATGCGCGGCATGGCGTCGGAATTCCGCGCCAGCTTCGACGAAATGGCCCGCCAGTCCGAACTCGACGACCTGCGCAAGGAAGTCGAGGCCATGCGCTCGGGCCAATACGCCTCGCCGCTGCGCGAAGCCGCCGACCAGGCCAAGGACGTGGGCGTCGACCAGGTGTTCGCCGACATTGACGCCAGCCTCAACAGCGGCGCGGTGCAGGTTCATCCTTACGCGGGCTACCAGCCCAGTGGCGCGTCGAGCGAGCCGTCGATCCTGCCGCCGGAAACCGAGATCAAGCCCGCCGCCGCCAAGCCCCGCAAGCCGCGCGCCGCCAGGGCTTCGGCCCCCAAGCTGCCGCTGGCCGCTGAGCCGGTCACCGTCAAGGCGCCGCGCAAGCGCGCGGCCAAGACCCAGATCACCATCGAAGCGCCCAAGGCCGCCCGCGCGCCGCGCAAGACGGCGGTCAAGGCTGGCGGCTCCAGGGCATCGGATATCGTCTCGTGACGGACGCCATCGGACACGAACCCGAAGACGAGATCGAATCCTCGCGCGCGCCGCTGCTGGACCATCTGGTCGAGCTGCGCATGCGGCTGATCATCTGCGTGCTGGCGCTGTTCGTCGGTTTTGGCGTCTGCTTCGCCTTCGCCGACCAGATCTTCCTGTTCCTGGTCAAGCCGTTCACGGTGGCTCAACAGCTGCTGGCCGCCCAGCACTCGGGCGGCAAGCATGGTCCGTTCGACCTGCTGCTGGCCCTGGTCGGCCTGAAGGACATCCCGATGGGCCAGACCAAGGCGCTGGACCTGGTCTATACGGCGGCGCTGGAGTTCTTCTTCACCAAGATCAAGCTGGCCGGCTTCGGGGCCGTGGTCCTGACCTTCCCGGTCCTGGCCTGGCAGCTGTATCGCTTCGTCGCGCCCGGTCTCTACAAGAACGAGCGCGGGGCGTTCCTGCCGTTCCTGCTGGCCTCGCCCTTCATGTTCTTCCTGGGCGCGGCGCTGGTCTATTTCATCATGCTGCCGTTCGTCCTGTGGTTCTCGCTGAGCCAACAGGTGCAGACCGCGGGCATCTCGATCCAGCTGCTGCCCAAGGTCAGCGACTATCTGACCCTGGTGACGTCGCTGCTGCTGGCCTTCGGACTTTGCTTCCAGCTGCCGGTGGTGGTGTCGCTGCTGGGTCTGGCCGGGATCATCTCCAGCAAGCTGCTGCGCGAGGGCCGGCGCTACGCCATCGTCGGCGTGTTCATCGCCGCCGCCATCCTGACCCCGCCCGACCCGATCAGCCAGCTGACCCTGGCGATCCCGATGTGCCTGCTCTACGAGATCGGCATCTGGTGCGTGTGGCTGATCGAGCGCGGCAAGGCCCGCGACGAGAAGAAGAACAACGCGATCGTGCCGGTCTGACGCCCACGAACCGTCGGACAATAAAAAAGCCTCCGCCCCGAAGGGGAGCGGAGGCTTTTCTGCTTTTCGGCGAGCCCCGTTGGAGGCTCAAGCCTTGGAGCTTAGAGCGAAGCCAGTTGCTTCGGCTGCGCGGCCATAGCCTGCAGCTGGGCCTTGGCCGAGCGGATCGTGCCGCCGACGCAGGCGCGGAAGTCGCTATGGCTGTTGTAACCGCTTGAGGTCTTGCAGACGGCTTCGGCGGCGGCGCGAATCTCGGCGTGGATCTGGGCGGACGACTTGCCCTTCAGCGAGACGCGAACCACCGAAACCGACTCGCGGCGAGCCCACACCTTCGAGGGGCCCGAACGGGCCTTCAGGATCGAGGCCAGCTGACGGTTGGCGTCATAGGTGGCGCCTTCGAGGCAGGCTTCGACCGCGGCCGACTTTTCGCTGGCGCACACGGTCTGGGCGGCGGCCTTGATCGCGTTGTTGATCTCGACGCTGTTCTTGCCGGCCAGAGAAACGCGAACCAGGGTGGCGGCGCTGGCGGGCGCGGCGATCGCGGCCGAAACGGTGACGAGGGCGGCGAGGGCGGCGAACTTCTTCACGGCGTAAATCCTGTAATGTCTTGGAGGGGGAGGCGGGTTTCGTTTTGTTGGCGGCGTCTTTTTCATCTCCGACTTAAATTGAAGTTCAAAAATGAGCTTAATGTCGATTAGGGAGTTTCAATGCTTCCGATGTCTTTCCAAATAACGACGTTATAGGATTCAGGTTCTCGCAATACATAGGCGAAGGTTCGCGTTGCGGCAGTTCCTGCGATTATGTCGCGGGGCGGATGCTGGACGAATCGGGCGAGGATGCGTCTGGTGGTCCAGGCTCCTGTTCACGGCCTCGTATGGCGGGCCCGAAAAGGTTGGCGCCTCTGCCGACGCGCCTTAGAGAGGGCGCTTCCCTAAGCTAGTCTTCGAGCACTTTTCCGATGCACGACATCAAGGCCATCCGCGACAATCCCGAAGCCTTTGAAGCCGCCTGGTCGGCCAAGGGTCGCTCGGGCGCGGCCGCCGAGGCCGTGAAGCTGGACGCCCAGCTGCGCGCGGCCCAGACGGCGCTGCAGGAAAGCCAGGCCCGGCGCAACGAAGCCTCCAAGCGCATCGGCATGGCCAAGGCCAAGAAGGACGAGGTCGAGGCCCAGGCCCTGATGGCCGAGGTCGAGACCCTCAAGGCCCTGATGGCTGACGCGGCCGTTCTGGAGGCGCAGGCTGGCGCCGGGTTGAAGGACCTGCTGGCGTCGCTTCCGAACATTCCGGCCCATGACGTGCCGCCCGGCGAGGATGAAGCCGGCAATATCGAGATCCGTCGCTGGGGCGACGCCTCCAAGCTGCCCGCCGCGCGCCTGAACGCCCCCAAGGACCACGTCGACCTGGGCGCGGCCCTGGGCGGCATGGACTTCGAGGCCGCCGCCCGCATGAGCGGCGCGCGCTTCGTGGTGCTGAAGGGCCAGATCGCGCGGCTGGAGCGGGCGCTGGGCCAGTTCATGCTGGACCTGCAGACGGTCAAGCACGACTACACCGAAGTGTCGCCGCCGCTGCTGGTCAAGGACGAGGCGCTGTTCGGAACCGGGCAATTGCCGAAGTTCGCCGAAGACCTGTTCCGCACCACGGCTGACCACTGGCTGATCCCCACCGCCGAGGTCTCCCTGACCAACATCGTCCGTGAGCAGATCATCGACGAGGCGCAGCTGCCGCTGCGCATGACGGCCCTGACCCCCAGCTTCCGGTCCGAAGCCGGCGCCTCGGGTCGCGACACGCGCGGCATGATCCGCCAGCACCAGTTCTACAAGGTCGAGCTGGTCTCGATCACCACGCCCGATCAGTCCGAGGCCGAGCATGAGCGCATGGTCGGTTGCGCCGAGGCGGTGCTGAAGGCCCTGAACCTGCCGTTCCGCACCATGCTGCTGTGCAATGGCGACATGGGCTTTGGCGCGAAGAAGACCTACGATCTGGAAGTCTGGCTGCCCTCGCAGAACACCTTCCGCGAAATCAGCTCGTGCTCCAACTGCGGCGACTTCCAGGCCCGGCGCATGGACGCCCGGTTCCGCAAGGCCGGCGAGAAGGGCACGCAGTACGTCCACACCCTGAACGGTTCGGGCCTGGCGGTCGGCCGCACCCTGGTGGCCGTGCTGGAGAACTATCAGGACGAGACCGGCGGCATCGTCGTTCCCGAGGTGCTGGTTCCCTATATGGGCGGCGTCACCTATATCGGCGAGCAGGCCTGAGCCGCATGCGCATCCTCCTCACCAACGACGACGGCATTCACGCTCCCGGCCTCGTCGCGCTTGAGAAGATCGCCCGCGCCCTGACCGACGACGTCTGGATCTGCGCGCCGGAATACGAGCAGTCGGGCGCCAGCCGGGCCCTGACCCTGGCCGATCCGCTGCGGGTGCGCCGCCTGGACGACCGCCGCTTCGCCGTCGAGGGCACGCCCACCGACTGCGTGATGATGGCCGTGCAGCAGCTGATCGACGGCCCCGCGCCGGATCTGGTGCTGTCGGGCGTCAATCGCGGCCAGAACCTCGCCGAGGATGTCACCCTGTCGGGCACCGTGGCCGGCGCCATCGAGGGCATGGCCCTGGGCATCCCCTCGATCGCCCTGTCCCAGGCGATGAACTATTTCCACGACGAGATCGTCGCCCACTGGGAAACCGCCGAGACCTTCGGGCCCGGCATCGTCCAGCGGCTGCTGGAGGTGGGCTGGCCCACCGACGTGATCATGAACGTCAACTTCCCGGCCCTGCCGCCGGAAGAGGTGACGGCGGTCGAGGTCACGCGCCAGGGCTTCCGCGACGGCCATCTGCGCCACTGGGACAAGCGCACCGACCTGCGCGGCCGCGACTATTACTGGATGGGCTTTACGGCCACGGCCTCGCAGCCCCGGGACGGCACGGACCTGAAGGCGGTCTATGAGGGCAAGATCTCGGTCACGCCGCTGCACATCGACCTGACCCACAACGAAACCGTCCACGCCCTGAAGGGCCTGCTGGGCGGCGCGCCGCCCAAGCCCCCAAGGTTGAGGGATGGGGTGGACGCATGAGCAAGGTCAAGGCCGCCGCGACCACCGATCTGCCCCGCCTGATGCAGGCCCTGCGCGACCAGGGAATCACCGATCCCCAGGTGCTGGCGGCCATCGAGAAGACGCCGCGCGACCTGTTCACGCCTGACCTGTTCAAGGAACGCTCGTGGGAGGATTCGGCCCTGCCGATCGCCTGTGGCCAGACCATCAGCCAGCCCTATATCGTCGGCCTGATGACCCAGGCCCTGACCATCGAGCCGCGTTCGCGCGTGCTGGAGATCGGCACCGGGTCGGGCTACCAGACCACCATCCTCAGCCACGTCTCGCGTCTGGTCTATACGATCGAGCGCTATCGGACCCTGATGAAGGAGGCTGAGGCGCGTTTTCACAAGCTTGGCCTGACCAACGTGATCACCAAGTTCGGCGATGGCGGCGAAGGCTGGGCCGAACAGGCGCCGTTTGACCGCATTATGGTCACGGCCGCCGCCGAAGATGATCCGAAACGACTGCTGTCCCAGCTCAAGCCCAACGGCGTCCTCGTGGCGCCGATCGGGAAGGGGCCGGTGCAGAGCCTTCGCCGCTATGCGGGCGACGGCAAGGGCGGCTTCAAGGTCGAGGCGTTGTGCGACGTGCGGTTCGTGCCGCTGCTCGATGGCGTGGCCCGCGACCAGTGAAGCGGAAATGGGGGCGAGGCTTGCGCCGCGCCCTTGCGGTTAATGATTGATTTACCCTCGCGGGGCCGTCTGGGCGACTTGCGAGGACAAGGAGAGGCTATGAGGCAGTTGTGGACGCGCGCGGCGGTGATCGCCCTGACGGCTGGAACGCTCGCGGCCTGCGAGACGACCGGGTCGCCGCAGTACCCCGCCCGTGACGGGCAGCCCGGCGCGCCCGCGCCCCGGGCGCAGACCCCCAATTTCCCCATCACCCAGGCGCCGCCCCAGGAGGCGCTCGACACCACGCCGCAGCCCGCCGAGGTGATCCGCCGCGAGCCGATCCCGGTCGAGGCCGCGCCGGCGCCGCCGACCTATAGCGAGCCGCCGGTCACCCGCGCCGAGCTGCCGCCGCCGCCCCCGCCCGCCCAGATCCGCCCGGCCGCGCCGATCATTGTCACTACCGTGGCCGGTCCCGTGGTCGATGTGCCCGGCAAGCCGCAGTCGCGCATCGTGGAGTCGGGCGACGCCCTGGACGCCATCGCCCGGGGCTTTGGCTCGACCCGCGCCGAACTGGTCAAGCTCAATGACCTGGAGCCGCCCTACCGCCTGAAGCTGGGCCAGAAGATCGTCGGCCCGGCCGGACCCAAGTCCAAGGCCTATGTCGTCCAGTCGGGCGACACGATGTTCGCCATCGCCAAGCGCTTTTCCGTCACCGCCGCCGCGTTGGCCGACGAGAACGACCTCAAGAGCGGCGCACCGATCAAGCGCGGCCAGAGGCTGCTTCTGCCCGATGGCTACAGGGACAAGGGCCCGACCAAGACGGCCATGGCCGCGCCGCCTTCGGCCACGCCGACGCCCTATGCCGAGACCCCGGTCCCGCGTCCCGCCGAGACGCCGCGCGCCTCGACTCCGACCCCGACCATGGCAATGACCCAGCCGGCCCCGACTCCGGCCGCCAGCGCCTCCACCGGCTCGGGCAGCGTCACCACCACCACGACCAGCGTCACCGGCTCGGTGGTCAGCGTGGCCGGTCCGCGTCAGGTGCATACGGTGAAGTCGGGCGACACCCTGACCGCGATCGCCAGGCGTTTCGACATGAGCGTCAAGGAATTGGCCGACGCCAATGATCTGGACGCCGACAAGCCGCTGCGGCTGGGCGCCAAGATCAAGGGGCCGGCCACCACGGCCAAGGCCTATGTCGCTCAGTCGGGCGACACCCTGACCGGCATCACCAAGCGCTTCAACGTCACGCTCAAGGCTCTGGCCGCCGAGAACAACCTGAAGACCACGGCGTCCTTGAAGAAGGGCCAGAAGATCCTGCTGCCCGACGGCTACAAGGACAAGGGCCCGATCAAGACCACGACGACGCGGCCGGCCGCGCCGTCGATGACCGTCGCCCAGGCGCCAACCCCGGCTCCGGCGCCGACCCCGGCCCGCGTCGATCCTCCGGTCACGACGCCGTCGGCGCCGATCCCTTATCGTCCCGGCCCCTCGACGCCGCGCCCCAGCGGCCCGGTCGCGGCCCTGCCGGTCAGTCCGCCGCCGTCCAGCTCGGTGCGTCCGATCATCGAGAGCAGCGCCGCCCCGACCGAGGCCGAGATCATCGCTTCGGGCAAGGGCCGCTTCTCATGGCCGTTGCGCGGCGACATCATCTCCAGCTTTGGCGTCAAGGGCACGGGCCAGCGCAATGACGGCCTGAACATTCGCGCCAACGCCGGCGCGCCGGTGGTGGCCGCCGCCGACGGCGAGATCGCCTATGCCGGCAACCAGGTCCCGACCTTCGGCAACCTGGTGCTGGTCAAGCATGCCGACGGCTGGGTGACGGCCTACGCCCATCTGGGCTCGACCGATGTGAAGATGCGCCAGCAGGTGTCGAAGGGCCAGCAACTGGGCACGGTCGGTTCGACCGGCGGAGTCAATGAGCCCCAGCTGCACTTCGAGATGCGCTATGCGCCGACGGTCAAGGACAAGGCCCGGCCGGTGGATCCGGGACTGGTCCTGCCGCGCTAGAACAAGGAACGGCCCGCTTCGAGAGAGGCGGGCCGTTCGGCTATTTGCCCCAGCGCCAGCCCCAGGGCTGGTCGCTCTTGCGCCAGACCAGCACGACGACGCCAACGATCAGGCCCAGGTGCAGGCCGGTGGGCAGCCAGGGATGCGCCTGGACGAGAGAGGCGGGCAGGGCGGACAGGCCGATCATCGCGCAGATGAAGGCCACCAGCACCACCCAGCCTTCCCAACTACACGGCAGGCTCGCGCCGAAACCATATCGCTTGGTCCGAAACCACGGCTTGGCCATGGCGAACTCCCGGTTGATTTGCGGGCGTCAATATACGTGAGGCGGTGGGCGGTGTCTCGCTAGTATGGGGATTGCGATCGCGCTGTCCCCGGATGGGCATGGGGATAAGTGATCCAAGTCCTCCCCCTGAAGGGGGAGGCGGCCGGAGGCCGGTGGGGGAACACCGCA
>CAYRTE010000014.1:0-91280 GCA_964427205.1 uncultured Caulobacter sp. | reverse complement strand
CAGTACGTCGACGTGATGATCGGCAACGAAGAAGACTTCACCGCCTGCCTGGGCTTTGAAGTCGAAGGCCTGGACGAGCACATCAGCGCGATCGACCCGGCCAACTTCAAGAAGATGATCGAGACCGCCGTAAAGCAGTTCCCGAACTTCAAGGTCGCCGCCACCACCCTGCGCAACGCCAAGACCGCCTCGGTCAATGACTGGTCGGCCATCCTGTACGCCGGCGGCGAGTTCTACTCGTCGATGATGCGCGAGAACCTCGAGATCTATGACCGCGTCGGCGGCGGCGACGGCTTCGCCTCGGGCCTGGCGTTCGGCTTCATGGAAGGCAAGGGCCCCCAGGCCGCCGTCGAGTACGGCGCGGCTCACGGCGCCCTGGCCATGACCACCCCGGGCGACACCTCGATGGTGCGCAAGGAAGAGGTCGAGGCCGTGATGAAGGGCAAGGGCGCGCGGGTCATCCGCTAGTCATTGAAAACGGTCACCCCGGTCCAGTGCGCGGCACGCAGAGCCGGGGCCTTGGCAGGCGCCTGCGTTTCCGGCGGTCCCGGGTCTTCGCCCGGGATGACAACATCTGGAGAGCCCCCGGTCGCGAGATCGGGGGCTTTTTCATACTCGACCTTGATCAGGCCTTCGGGCACAGGCGCGCCCGGCTGCAGATAGATCAGGGCGCCGATATTGTCCCTGTAGGTGTTGCGTCGGCGGCGGTCCAGCATATCGCCGAGGGCCATGATGTGTTCGACGAGCTTCTCGTAAACGCGCTCCGAAGCTTGGGCGCGCCGAGCCTTGGCTCGCGTCATCGATTTGGCGGGCGGGGCGGCGCTACGGGATTTGGGCATCGGCGGGATCCTGTTGATTGGCGTCATGCAGACATGGCTGCACAACCTCGGGCGGAAGCCGCCGAGGCGATGGGGAGGGTCGCGAAGCGTCCGGACCTCGTCCGGAGTTGGAAATAAAAGTACCGTTTCGACGACGTCGTTCGCTCCGCGCGGTCGTTTTCCATCTGCGTTCCAGCGGGTGGCCCTGTTGAGGCCTTACCGGAACTCGCCTGTCCGGTTTCCCGGACAGAACGACGGTCGGGGGGCGTGGGGCCAATCCTGACCAACACTCGCCTTGATCCCCATCCACGCCGACGGCGGGCGGGTCCTGCAACGCCAGGATCCCCGGACGCGATCGAGTATCCCCCTCGACCCCAGTCCCGCTCGACCACACCCCAAGGCCGCAAAGGTCGCTGGCCATGCGCCCTCCCCATTGCCTTGAGATGAAGACATAATACGGCCGTCCGGAAAGGTGCGGAGTTGCGGCGCGCACAGGCAGGGATTTCAAGGCGTTAGGCGCTGATCGGGATGGGGATGAAATATCCTGGCCGGCGGGGCGCCCGGCGAGGGGCGGGCGGTGCTAGACTGCCTGCTTCGAGTTGAAAGACGCCGCCCTTGATCGATCAATATGGCTGGTCCGACGCGTTGGCGCGGGACTTTGAACCGCAGGCGCGCGCCGGCCACGCCCCGGGGCGCGTCATCGTGCAGCGGCGCGGGGCCTATGTGGTGGCCACCGACGAGGGCGAGCTGCGCGCCAAGCCATCCGGCCGCCTGCTGCACGAAGCCCGCGAGGCGGGCGCGCCGGTGGTTGGCGACTGGGTGGCGCTGACGACCAACCTGGCCGAGCGCTCGGCCACGATCCACGCCATCCTGCCGCGCCGCACCGCCTTCGCGCGCCGGGCGGCCGACAGCGTCCAGACCCTGCAGGTGATCGCCGCCAATATCGATGTGGCCTTCGTGGTCACCTCGATGAACGCCGACTTCAATCCGCGCCGGCTGGAGCGCTATCTCGCCGCCGCCTGGCAGAGCGGCGCGCGGCCCGTGGTGCTGCTGACCAAGTCCGACCTGTCCGACGCGCCCCAGGCCCTGGCCGATGAGGTCGCCGCCCTGGCGGCGGGATGCCCGGTGATCGCGGTCTCGTCACGAGACGGCGCCGGGCTGGACGCCGTGCGCGCCCAGATCGCCGCGGGCGAGACCTGCGTGCTGATCGGCTCCTCGGGCGTCGGCAAGTCCACCCTGGTCAATGTGCTGCTGGGCGAGGACAGGATGGCCACCCAGGAAATCCGCGAGGCCGACGCCCGGGGCCGTCACACCACCAGCCATCGCCAGCTGGTCCTGCTGCCCGGCGGCGGGCTGATCCTGGACACGCCCGGCATCCGGGAAGTCGGCCTGATCGACGCCGAGGAGGGGCTGGGCGTGGTGTTCGACGACATCGAACGCCTGGCCGAGCAATGCCGGTTTCGCGACTGCGGTCACGCCAACGAACCGGGCTGCGCGGTGCGCGGCGCGCTGGAGAGCGGGACCCTGGACGCCGCCCGCTGGGCGTCTTTCCAGAAGCTGGGGCTGGAGCTGGCGGCCGTGGAGGGCAAGGCCGTGCGCGTGGCCAAGGAGGCCGACCGCCGTCGGCAGCTCTCGCTGCAAAAGGCCTATCGGACGACCAAGAAGGATCTGCGGGACGGGTGAGAGCGGGGCGTCCGGCGCTTGCCAGGTGTTCACCAACACCCAACAAGACTAAGCCCCGGTTCACCATTCGCTTACCACCCTAGGGAACTGTTCCTAGACACCTCGCGGCTTAGTGTCGCGTCATGTCGAACGTTGAATCCTTCCTGCAACAGCCTGTCGAGCGACGCGCCGAAAGCCGTCGGGCCTGCCTGTTGCGCGGCGATCTGGTCACGGGTCCCGGTCGCGCCGAGCCCGTGGCGGTCATGGACCTGACCGCCTTTGGCGCGCGGGTGGCGATGCGACGGACCCTGCTGCTGCCGACCCGCCTGCTGCTGCGCCTGACCCTGCAGGACGGCATGGTTCTGTATGACGCCGAACTGCTGTGGCGCCGCGGTCTGGACGCCGGCCTGGCGCTGTCGGGCCGACGCGAGACCGGCCCAGTCAGCCACTAGCGGGTCAGCCACGCGCTAAAGGGCGACCTCGCGACGCTCGGCGGCGCTGCGCTGGGCGGCGTCGATCACTTCCATGACCAGCAGGGCCTCTTCCACCGGCACGGGGCTGGGCGCGCCCGTGGTGATCGCCTCGCGGATGCCGGCATAGTAGGCGCGATAGTCGGCGGGCAGGGGCTGCACGGCCGAGCTGATCGGCTCGTCGTCTTCCAGCTGGATCAGCACGCCGGGGCGGTCGTCCTGGCCATAGCCGGGCGCGCCGGGCTTCATGCCCGCCTTCAGGTGCGCCTCCTGGGCGTCCAGTCCGCTCTTGATGAAGCTGCCGGCGGTTCCGTGCACGGCCATCCGCAGATTGGTGGCCTGGGTCATCTGGCTGGCGTGCAGCAGCACCCGCAGGCGGGGATAGCGCAGCAGCAGGTGGAAATAGTCGCCGGCCACGCCGCCGTCCTTCTGGACCGCGATGTCGGCATAGACCGCCTGCGGCCGGCCAAACAGGACCAGGGCCTGGTCGATCAGGTGGGGGCCCAGGTCCAGCAGCACCCCGGCGCCCGGCTTTTCGCGCCAGCGGTCGCGGACCAGCGGGCGGAAGCGGTCGAAGTGGCTTTCATACTGGACGATCTCGCCCAGATGGCCCCGCGCGATCAGGGCCTGCAGCGTCAGGAAGTCACTGTCCCAGCGGCGGTTGTGGAAGACGCTGACCAGGCGGTCGGCCCGCTTGCCGTGCTCGGCGATGGCGCGGGCCTCGTCCAGGGTGACGGCGAAGGGCTTGTCGATCACCACGTGCTTGCCGGCGTCGAGGGCAATGTGGGCCTGGCGGGCGTGCAGGGCGTCGGGCGTGGCGATGACCACCAGGTCGATGGCCGGATCGGCCACGGCCCGGACCAGATCAGCGTTGACGACCGCCAGCTCGGGAAAGTCTGCCCGCACCTTGGCCGCGTCGCCGGAGACCACCGTATGCAGCTCCAGCCCCGGCGTGGCGGCGATCAGGGGCGCATGGAAGGTCTTGCCGACATAGCCATAGCCGACCAGGGCGACCTTGAGCGGGGCGGGGGACATGGGCGGCTCCTCGATACTGTCGCAGGAGATAGGCGCTGGCATCGTCGCGGGCCAGAAAAAAGCCCCCGGCGCGAAAGCGACGGGGGCTCTGATTTCAGGACTCGGGGAAGACCTAGATCTTCACCGGCTCCATCTTGGGGGTCAGCAGGTGGACGACCAGCAGGGCCACCAGATAGGCGCTGCCGGCGATGACGAAGATCGGGGTGTAGGTGCCGATCTCCTCCAGGACCTTGCCGATATATTTCGAGAACACCATGCCGCCGACGGCGCCGAGCATGCCGCCGATCCCCACGACCGAGCCCACGGCGGCGCGCGGGAAGACGTCCGAGGGCAGGGTGTAGAGGTTGGCCGAGAAGCCCTGGTGAGCCGCGGTGGCGACGCCGATGATCAGCACGGCCAGCCAGACGCTGTTGGCATAGGAGGCGAACATGACCGGCACGGCCAGCAGGGCGCAGATCAGCATGGTGATCTTGCGGGCCTTGTTGATGCTCCAGCCCATCTTCATGAACCTGGACGACAGCCAGCCGCCGCCGACGCTGCCGACGTCGCTGAGCAGGTAGATGGCGATCAGCGGCGGACCGAAGGTCTTCAGGTCCATGCCATAGCGCTTGCCGAGGAAGTCGGGCAGCCAGAACAGGAACATCCACCAGATCGGGTCGATCAGGAACTTGCCCAGCGAATAGGCCCAGGTCTCGCGCTTGGTCAGCAGCTTGACCCAGGGGATTTTCTCCGCCGGATCGGCTTCGTCCTGCTCGATGTGAGCCAGTTCGGCGGCGGCGATCTTCTTATGCTGGCGCGGCGTGCGGTACATGATCAGCCAGATGGGCAGCCAGACCAGGCCAGCCACGCCGGTGACGATGAAGGCCATCTGCCAGCCCCAGGTCAGCACGATGGCCGGCACCACCAGCGGGGTGACGATCGCGCCGATATTGGTGCCGGCGTTGAAGATGCCGGTGGCGAAGGCGCGTTCCTTCTTGGGGAACCACTCGGCCACGGCCTTGATGCCGCCCGGGAAGCCACCGGCCTCGCCGACGCCCAGGCCCATGCGGGCGAAGATGAAGCCGTTCAGGCCGCGCGCCCCGGCGTGGGCGATGTGGGCGATCTGCCAGATGGCGAAGGCGATGCCGAAGCCCCAGCGGGCCCCGATCTTGTCCATGATCTTGCCCCAGGCCACATAGGCCACGGCGTAGGACAGCTGGAAATAGAACACGAGGTCGGCATAGTCGCCCTCGCTCCAGCCGAACTCCTTGGACAGGTCGGATTTCAGCAGACCGATCGTCTGCCGGTCGACATAGTTGATGACCATCGCCGCGAACAGCAGACTGACGATCACCCACCGATACCGACCGATCTTCTCGGAGGGCTCGGGGGCTTTGGGGGTGACCATGGACACGTCTTCCTTACCCTGGTTGTCGTTTCTTATTTGGCCGGGACGGCGACGCACTCCACCTGTCCCAAGGCGCCGAAGCTAACCGTTGCCACATCGCCCGCAACCACATCATGGATGCCGGTGCTGGCGCCCGTGGTGACCAGCATGCCCTTCTTCAGCGGCCGGCCGCGCGAGGCGACGTGGCCCAGCAGGAAGGCCAGGGCCGCCAGGGGCGAGCCGGGGATCGAGGCCGCGGTGCCCTTGCCGACGACGACGCCGTTGATCGTGGTCTCGACGGCCATGTCTTCCCAGGCGATGTCGCGCCAGTTGGCGAGCACGGGGCCCAGGATCTGGCCGTCATTGTTGCCAAAGTCCGAGGCCACGATGGGCGGGCCCAGCACGTTGATGGTCTTCAGCGGGCTGCCGGCGATCTCGACGCCCAGGATCAGCTCGCCCACATAGTCGGCGGCTTCCTCGGCGGTCCACTGCGTCTTGCCCTCGGGAGCGTCCTTGCCCAGGCGGACGATGAACTCGGCCTCGACGGCGGTGAAGCCGCCCTCGATGGCGCGGAACGGGGTCGGCGCGGCGCCGGCTTCCCACAGGTTCTTCCTGAAGATGCAGCCGGCCAGGCGCTCGGCGCCCAGGCGGTCCTGATGTTGCGGCGGGACATAGCCCACCTTCCAGCCGACCAGTTCATCGGGCCAGGAATCGATGGCCAGGTCCTGAACGGCGTAGCCGTCGGCCATGGTGACAGGGAGCACGCCGCCGGGATAACCGGGGACGCTGACGCCCGCGAGGCGCGCCTTGACGAACTGGGGAGCTATGGACGCCGGTGCGAACACATCGCTCTCGGCCGCAGAAACGGTCACGCCGCTAATCCTCCCTACAAATCACCCGACAGCCCGTTTCACGGGTCTGCGACGTCTCTAGTGGAAACCGGTGTCATTGACAATGAGGCGGCGAGACACCGGGGGAGAGGATGATGCTCCGTCGTGCTTCCAGGATTTTTGCCGCGCAGGGCCTGCCGAACCGGCGGGCAGATGCGCTCGATCGCTTGACAGGCGATGGGACGGGTATAGCGTCAGGCAGTATTACGGATGTAATGAGTCATGCATATCACCTCGGCCGAAAGTCATGTCATGGAAGCGCTGTGGCGGCGTGAGCCGCTGACGGCCGACGAACTGGTGGCCGAGGTCGGCGCCAGCCAGTCCTGGGGCGAAGCCACGGTCAAGACGCTGATCAACCGGCTGCTGAAGAAGAAGGCCATCAAGTCCGAGCGCGCCGAGGGCAAGCACGGCTATCGGCCGCTGGTCGCCCGCAGCGTCTATGTGCAGGCCGAGAGCCAGGGCCTGCTTGACCGCCTGTTCGAAGGCCAGCTGGCCCCGATGATCAGTCACTTCGCCCAGCATCGCGCGCTGAAGGCCGAGGAGATCGCGCGCCTGAAGCGCCTGATCGAGGATCTGGAACATGGCGACTGAGGTCCTCACCCATCTGGCTTTCTGCAATCTGGCCGCCGGTCTGGCCATCCTGCTGGTCCTGATCCTGCGCCGCCCGGCGCGCGCCCTGTTCGGGGCCGAGGTCGCCTATCTGCTGTGGCTGCTGCCGGTGGCGGCGGGTCTGGCGGCCCTGCTGCCCGCCCGCGCCGCCGAACCGGGGGCGGAGGCCGCGCGTCGCTTCATCATGTCGGGCGACCACGCCGCGATCCTGGGCGGCGTCTGGCTGGTCGGGGTGTCGCTGGCCCTGGCGCTGCTGGTCTGGAGCCAGTCGCGGTTCATGCAGCGCGCCCGTTCCGGCCAGGCCGGCCCGGCCGTGGTCGGGGTGCTGGCCCCGCGCATGGTGGTGCCCGACGACTATGAGACCAAATTCACCGCGGCCGAGCGCGGGGTGATCCGGGCGCATGAGCGCGCGCACATCGAGCGGCTCGACCCGCGCGTCAATGCGCTGATGGCGCTGATCCAGTGCCTGGGCTGGTTCAACCCGCTGATCCATCTGGCGGTGCGCGAGGCGCGCCTGGATCAGGAACTGGCCTGCGACGCCCGGGTGATGGGCCGGCTGTCGCGCGAACGGGGCCTGTACGCCCGCACCCTGCTGAAGACCCAGCTGGGCGCCCGCGCCCTGCCGCTGGGTTGCCACTGGCCCGCAGCCGCGCCCCATCCGCTGGAAGAGCGGGTGATCATGCTGGCCCGGCCCCAGCCGACCCTGCATCGTTCGGCCATGGGCGGGGCGCTGGTGGTGGCGATGAGCCTGACCGCCGCCATCGGCGCCTGGTCGACCCAGCCGGAGGGGCCGCCGAGGCCCGAGGCGGCGCCGGTGATCTGGCCCGAACCCGTGGTCTATGCGCGGATGTCCCTGGCTCTCGAGCCCTGACGCCTCGACGCGCCGTCACCCCGCCATGACCAGACGGGTAATTGTCCGCGGTCGTCCCGTCGCCCAAGGTCACGCCATCACAACGTGGGAGACGGCGATGTCAGGCTTCTGGCGCAACTGGTTGACGGTATGGTGTTGGGCGGTCGGCGTGTTTGGCGCCGTTCTGGTCGGAGGCGGCCTTGAGGCCACAAGCGGGCCGGCCCGCCTGATCTTCGGTATCCTGAACGGCCCGGAGCCGCTGGAGCTGAACGCGCAGATGCGCTTCAGCCTGGCGGTCATGGGCGCGGTGACCATCGGTTGGGCGGTGACCGCGGCGGCGACGATCCAGGCCGCGATCCTGCTGGGCGAGCGCGCCGCCCCCATCTGGCGCGGGCTGGTGGCGGGCGTGCTGGTCTGGTTCGTGATCGACACCCCGATGTCGATCGCCACCGGCTATGGGATGAACGCCATCCCGAACCTGGCCCTGCTGGCGACCTTCCTGCTGCCCATCATCCGCAGCGGCGTGCTTCGGTCGCCGCGGACCTAGGCTGGTCGTCCGAGCCAGCCGGTTGCAGCGACAGGGATGACGGGGTCTCCTTCGGGGCGGCGGCGGCCTCCACCAGCGACCTGGGCGGCGGGACCGGCTGGATTTCCTCCGTGGAGGCCGCCAGGGCGCCGACGAAGTCGTCGCGCCAGGCGGTGACATCCTTGCGCTGCACATTCTCGAACAGGGCCTCCCAGCGCCGCTTGCGTTCGGGCAGGCCCATCGCCAGGGCCCGGCTCAGGGCGTCGGAAATCTCCTCCGGGCTGTTGGGATTGACGATCAGCGCCTCGCCCATCTGCCGGGCGGCGCCGGCGAAGCGCGACAGGATCAGCACGCCGGGGTCTTCAGGGTCCTGGGCGGCGACATATTCCTTGGCCACCAGGTTCATGCCGTCGCGCAGGGGCGTCACCAGCCCCACCTTGGCGGCGCGATAGATGCCAGCCAGCTCGTCGCGCCGGTAGGACTTGTTCACATAGCGGATGGGGGTGAAGTCCATCTCGGCATAGGCGCCGTTGATCCGGCCGATCAGGCCGTCCAGGCGCGAGCGCAGGTCCTGATAGGCTTCGACCTCGTCGCGCGACAGCGGCGCGATCTGCAGCAGCATGACCTCGCGGCGCATGTCGGGATTGTCGTGCAGGAAGCGCTCGAAGCCGATCAGGCGCTCTTCCAGACCCTTGGAATAGTCGAGGCGGTCGACGCCCACGACCATCTTGCGAAACACGCTGTGGGCCAGCATGCGGTCATAGACCTTGCGGGCGCGGGGACCCTGGGTGATGCGGGCGAAGTCCTCGGCGTCGATGCCGATCGGGAAGGCGGCGGCGCGGGTGGTCTTGCCAAACGCCGTCAGCTCGCCGTTCGAGGCGACCGAGCCGCCGACCTCGGAGGTGACATAGCCCTCGAAGGCGTGACGCGACTCCTCGGTCTGAAAGCCGATCAGGTCGTAGTCGAACATCGCCTCCACGAGAGGCCGATGGCGGGGCAGGGTGACCACCAACTGGTGGGCCGGCCAGGGAATGTGCAGGAAAAAGCCGATGCGGTTGGTCACGCCCATCCGCCGCAGCTCCCGAGCCATCGGGATCAGGTGATAGTCGTGAACCCAGATCACGTCGTCGGGCTCGATCAGCGGCCGCAGGGTTTCGGCGAAGCGCTTGTTGACCCGGTCATAGCCCTCGCCGAACGAGCGGTCATAGGCCGTCAGGTCGACGCGGTAATGGAACAGCGGCCACAGGGTCTTGTTGGCGTAGCCGTTGTAATATTCCTGATAGTCGCCTTCCTCGAGGTCGACCGTGGCGGTGGTGACGCCGTCGACGCGCTGCATGGCCAGCTGGCCGGTGAACTGCGGCGTGGTCTTGCCGCTCCAGCCAAACCAGATGCCGGAATATTCGCGCAGGGCCGCGGCCAGGGCCATGGCCAGGCCGCCGACGCTGCCGTCGCCGTCGCCGTCGCCCTTTTCGGGGCTGGGGGGCGGGTTGACCCGGTTGGAAACGACGATCAGACGGCTCATGCGGGCATCAGCGTCGCGACGCCCTCCAGCCAGGCCGAGACGGCGGCGGTGTCCTTCAGGCGGTAGCTGGCGGCGGTCGGACGCATTTCGCCCACCAGCACGCCATAGCCGCCCAGTCGCGCGGCGGCCGCGAAGCCGTCTTCGTCGGTCAGGTCATCGCCCACGAAGATCGGGGTCGAGCCCATGAAGGGGTGTTCGCGCAGGAAGGCCGCGACGGACTGGCCCTTGTCCTGGCCGGGCGTGCGCAGTTCGACGACCATGTCGCCCATCTGCAGCACCAGGCCGGTGGTGCGGGCTATGCGCTCGGCGGCCTCGATCACGGCTTCGCCGGCGGCGGGCGCGTTGCGATAGTGCAGGCCGACGCTGACGCCCTTGTCCTCGAACTGCAGGCCGCGATCGCAGCGGGCCAGATCGCGCAGCAGCTGGCGGGCGTCGGGAATGCCGGCGTGCGGCGCGGAGCGGACCACATGGCCCTCGGCGTCGCGGCGCACCAGGCCATGCACGGCGGCGACGGGCGTGACGCCGCGCTCAAGAATGCGGTCCAGATCCTCCAGCGCGCGGCCGCTGACAACCGCTACCCTGCCGTTGAGGGTGGCGCTCAGACGTTTCATCAGCATCGCCCGGCGCTTGTCTGGCCCCACATGTTCGGGACGGGGCATGATCGGCGCCAGGGTGCCGTCGAGGTCGAGAAACAGTGCGGCCGAAGCCGGCGGGAAAGACGGTGGGGCGGGGAGGTCATGGGGTCGCTGTCCCGCGCTTGACCCGGTCGTGGTCATCACAAGACGCCCCTCTTCAAAGCGATACATGACCCCATTAACGCCAAGATCGGGATTTCGATCCGCCACAAATGCGGCTCAGCTTTCGCGCCGGCCTACCGGACCGACGTCCAGGGCCTGCTCAGCAGCACCGCGCAATTGATCAGGCCGACAAGGGAATAGGTCTGCGGATAGTTGCCCCACAGCTCGCCATCCGAAAAGCCGATGTCCTCGGACAGCAGCCCCGCGGCGGTGCGGCGGGCCAGCATGTCCTCGAACAGGGCGCGGGCCTCCTCGGCGCGGCCGGCCAGATGCATGGCCTCGATCAGCCAGAAGGTGCAGATGTTGAAGGCGGTCTTGGGCTCGCCGAAATCGTCGGGAATGGCGTAGCGCAGCAGGTAGGAACCCTTGCGCAGGCCGGCCTCCACCGCCGCGACCGTGGCGATGTTGCGGGGGTCGTTGGCGCTGATGAAGCGCAGATCGACCAGCTGCAGCAGGCTGGCGTCCAGTTCGTCGCCACCGAAGGTCGCGGCGAAGCGGCCAAGCTCGGGATTCCAGGCGGCGGCGTCGATGGTGGCGCGCACCATGGCGGCGCGACCGTTCCAGAACCGGGCGCGATCGGTCAGGCCCAACTTTTCCGCCGCGTTGCCCAGGCGGTCGCAGGCGGCCCAACACATCACCGAGGAATAGGTGTGCACATTGGCGCGGCCCCGGAACTCCCAGAGGCTGGCGTCGGGCTGGTCGTGCAGCTGGAAGGCGCGCTCGCCCACCGGCTCCAGGGCCTCGAAATCGGCGACCGTGGCCTGGCGCAGCAGGCGCTCGTCGAAGAAGGCCTGGGTGCTGGACAGCACGATCTGGCCATAGACGTCGTGCTGCTGGTGCTCGAAGGCCTGGTTGCCGATGCGGACCGGCCCCATGCCGCGATAGCCGGGCAGGTCGGGGGCGAAGCGCTCGGTCAGCTGCGGCTCGAAGCCCACGCCGAACAGCGGCTGGATGTGACCCCCCGCCGCGCGGTCGACGATGTTGCGCAGATAGCCCAGATAGTTTTCCAGGATATCCACCGCGCCCAGACGGTTGAGGGCCTGGACCACGTAATAGGCGTCGCGCATCCAGCAGTAGCGGTAGTCCCAGTTGCGGCCGCTGTCGGCGTGTTCGGGGATCGAGGTGGTCAGGGCCGCGACGATGGCGCCGGTTTCCTCGTGGACGCAGAGCTTCAGGGTGATGGCCGCGCGGATCACGGCCGCCTGCCAGTCCAGCGGAATGGCCAGGCCCCGCACCCAGGTCATCCAGTAGGCGGTGGTCTCGCGCAGCATCTTCTCGCAGGTCGAGCCGATATCGGCGTCGAAGCCCTCGTCGGGACCCAGGAACATCGCGATCGGCTGCTCCAGCCGGAAGGTGCGCTCCTCCAGGATGTGCGACACCGGGCAATCGGTGGTCAGCCGCATGGTCAGGTCCGAACACAGGTAGCGGATGTGATTGGAGCCCGAGGTCCGCTCGGCCAGGCGCGCGCCCCACTGGGCGGTCGGGCGCAGGCGCACCGTGATCCGCGCCGTGCCGGCGACGGGGCGGATCAGGCGGATGAAGGCCGTGGGTCGGAAGATGCGTCCGAACTGCTGGTAGCGCGGGGCGAAATCGATGATCTCGATCCGGGCGCCATCGGCGTCGGTGATCTCGGTGCGCAGGATCGGGGTGTTGCGCAGATAGGCCTGGGTGGTCGACACCGCCCCGTCGACCTCGACATCCCAGACGCCGGTCGCCGCGCCGCTCCTGGGCTCCACATCGCTGAGCAGGGCGCTGAACACCGGATCGGAATCGACGCGCGGCGCGCAGGCCCAGACGAACCGCCCGCCGCGGTCGATCAGGGCGCTGACGGCGCAGTTGCCGATGGGAAACAGGTCAAGGTTCTGGGGCATGGGATTTTGGGGCACGCGGTCTCCGGACTGTGGCGAGACCTAGGGTCGGCCTGACGACACAACGGAAACCGTCTGTGTGGCTTCCCGGTTCCTGCCGCGCAAAAAGAACCCTGGGGAGCGCCCGGCGGTTCGCCTTTCACGATACTCGCGTTGACGGATGCGGGTCGTGACGCCCATTTGAGGGCGCGCGGATCCTTCGCGTGGCAAGGTGTTACGAGATCCATTGGCGGTGAGCGGCTTGTCGAGACTATCATGCGCGCTGGCCGTGGGGGCGCTGTGGCTCCTGGCGAGCGGAGCGGCCCAGGCCCAATCCCAGAACCCCTCGCTGTCAGGCGCGCGGCAGCCTCAAGCCGCGCCGCAGCAGCCTCTGGCTTTCCCTGTCAGCCCCTATTCCGTGACGCTGCGCGTCGACCAGATGGAACTGCTGGGCCGCGTTCTGGCCGACGCCCCGAGCCACGGCTTCGAACCGGGCGCCTATGCGCCTGACCAGGCCCTGGCGCTGCTGGCCTCGCGCGACGTCGCCGCGCGGCAGAGCGGGCAGGGTCAACTGATCGGCCTGACCCTGGCCTATGCCAAGGCGGTGCGCTCGGGCCGGCTGCCGCTGACCAGCTTCCGGGCCGACTGGGGCCTGCGTCCGGCGGTCTATGACCCCAGCCTCGAATTCGTTCAGGCCGTCGCCCAGGATCGCCTGGGGCCGTGGCTGGACACCCTGCCGCCGCCCTATACCGGCTATCAGACCCTGCGCCGGGGCCTTGTCACCTATCGCGACATCGCCGCGCGGGGCGGCTGGGCGATGCTGCCGGCGGGGCCGGATCTGAAGCTGGGCTCGACCGACCCCCGCGTCGTGGCGCTGGAAGCCCGGCTGGCTGTCGAGGACGCGACCGTGGCCGTCGATGGCCTGGCCCTGTTCGACGACGCCCTGGTCCAGGCCCTGATGCGGGCCCAGAAGCGCTTTGGGCTCAATCCCACGGGCGTGCTCGACAAGAAGACGCTGAGCGCCCTCAATACGCCGGTCGAGCTGCGCCTGGACCAGATCGTCGCCAACATGGAGCGCTGGCGGTGGTTGCCGCAGGTGCTGCCGGCCGACCGCATCCAGGTCAATATCGCCGCCGCCGTGCTGTCGGTGTTCCACCACGACGCCCCGACCCTGACCATGCGCGCCGTCACCGGCCGTCCCGGCGACGAGACGCCGATGCTGCAGTCGAACATCCACAGCATCGTGCTCAATCCGCCCTGGAACGTGCCGTCCTCGATCGCCGCCAAGGAGCTGTGGCCCAAGGAACGCGCCAATCCGGGCTATTTCGCTCGCAACGACTTCATCGTCATCCCGACCGAGGGCGGCGGCTCGCGCCTGCAGCAGAAGGCCGGGCCCAAGGCGGCCCTGGGCCTGATCAAGTTCGACTTCAACAATCCCTACGGCGTCTATCTGCACGACACGCCCAGCCGCGCGCGCTTCGCCAGCTTCAGCCGACTGGCCAGCCACGGCTGCGTGCGGGTGGAAAAGCCCGTCGAGCTGGCCCGTGCGATCATGGAAGGCGACGTGACCTGGACGCCCGAAGTGATCGACGAGACGATCGCCGGCGGCAAGACCGTCCGGGCCCAGCTGCCCCAGCAGATCGCGGTCTTTCTGCTCTATTGGACGGCCTATGTGACGCCCGACGGCCAGGTCAATTTCCGCGACGATCCCTATGGCTGGGACAAGTTGCTGGTGCAGCGGATTGCCGCAGCCGTGCCTGGCTCAGCTTGACCTTCGGGTCGCCATGGGGTGTCCTGCCGCCAGTACGGTGTCGGGGATAGCGTGATGATCGCACGGCGTAGGCTTTTTCAGCTCGGTTTGAGCGCGGTTGGCGCGGCGGCGATAGGCCCGTCGGCTCATGCTCAGGACGATATCATCGGCGCGCTGCTGGAGGCCCAGCCGCCGCTGGCGGTCGCTCCCGCCGCCGTGATCCAGCCTGTCGTCGAGGCCGCGCCCAAGTGGGTCTCCTTGTATAATCTCCACACCGCCGAAAAGTTGCAGGCCGTGTATTGGGAAAACGGAACCTATGTTCCCGACGCCCTGGAGGCCCTGAACAAGGTGCTGCGCGACCATCGCACCGGCGAGGTCGCCCCGATGAACGTCCATCTGTTCGACCTGCTGACCGACATCCATCGCAAGACCGAGACCAAGACCGCCTTCCAGATCATTTCCGGCTATCGCTCGCCCGCCAGCAATCGCCTGCTGGCCGAGCGCAGCGGCGAGGTCGCCAAGCGCAGCCTGCACATGGACGGCAAGGCCATGGACATCTATCTGGAGGATGTCGCCCTCGATCATCTCCGCGCCGCGGCGCTGGATCTGAAGCGGGGCGGCGTCGGTTATTATCCCGGCAGCAGATTCGTACACGTCGACGTCGGCCCGTTCCGACGCTGGCAGGGAAGTTAGGCCCGCAGGGGCAAGGGGCCTTGAATGAGCGCTGAGCGTCGCGATAATCCGTTCGGATGGATTTTCCTTGGATTTGTCGTCGGCGTCATCGCGACCTTCGGCGTCATCCTGTTCCTGACCGCCGGAATGGGCGGTTATGACGAAGGCTCCGACGAAATGCGCACCGCCGCCGACGAAGCCGCGGCCGCGGCGTTGAATGCGCCGCCCGCCGCGTCGGCTTCGCCCAAGATCGACGCGCCCGTCGCCGCCGTTGCGCCGCCCTCGATCGAAACGCCCGTCCGCCAGACCCCGCCGGTCGATTCCCAGATGGCCGACGACGCCGCTGCGGCGGGCATGACCTCGCGGGCGGCGCCGGATCAGCCGACCAATTAAGGGCGTCGCGGTTCAGTGAGCGGGGGCGGGGTCAAGCCGCTTCGCTTTCCGGCGGACGCGCTCTTTGCGCCGCCAGGTGCGCCATCCGGGTGATGGTCAACAGCTGTTGTTCCAGATCCTCGATCCGCTCGGCCTGCTTGATGACAAGGCTCTCGAGGTCTTGCAGACGTTCTTCGACACGTTCCGCCATGAGGCTCTCCGCGATCGGCGTTCGCCCCATGGGGCGCTCTCCGTCACAAGCGGTCAAGCGCCTTGAGTGCAATTGCACAATTTTGAAACCGGCGGACGGCGTCACCCCGGAGCGGATCCGGGGTGACGTGTCAGATCAGGACTTCGGAGCCGCCATTGTCGGCAGGGCCTTGGACTTGGCCTTGTTGGCGTCGTGCTGCACCGGCGGCAGCGGGATCAGGCCCCGCGACTGCAGATAGCCGCCCCGGCCGGTCGCCGCATCCGACACGAACTCGTTGACGAATTCGCGCAGGCCCGGCGTCACGCCGATCTGGCTCTTCTTCACGTAGATGTAGAGCGAACGCGAGATCGGATAGGCGCCGCTGGTGATCGTCTGGATGGTCGGCTTCACGCCGTTGATGCTGGCGGCCTTGATGTTGTTGGCGTTCTGCTCAAGGAACGAATAGCCAAACACGCCAATGGCGTTGGGGGTCTTCTCAATGGTGCCGATGATGGCGTTGTCGTTCTCGCCGGCGTCGACCCAGCCGCCGTCGGTCCGCATTGGCGAGACCTTGGCCTTGAAGGCCTTTTCGTCGCTGGCCTTCAGCTTGGCCAGGGTGGGCAGCTTGCTGGCGCCGCCCTCGATGCCCAGCTCGATCCAGGCGTCGCGGGTGCCCGAGGTGGGCGGCGGGCCATAGACCAGGATGCGGGTCTTGGGCAGGCCGGGGCCGACCTCGCTCCAGCTCTTGTAGGGGTTCTTGACCAGTTGGCCGCCGCGCAGGGTCTGGTCGGCCAGACCCAGATACAGGTGCTCAAGCTTGAAATTGTAGTCGGGCGCCTTCTTGTCCATCGCCACGACAATGCCGTCGAAGCCGATCTTCAGCTCGACGATGTCCTTGACGCCGGCCTTCTGGCAGGCCTCGAACTCGGACTTCTTCATCGGCCGCGAGGCGTTGGCGACGTCGGGATACTTCTCGCCCATGCCGCCGCAGAACATCTTCATGCCCCCGCCCGTGCCCAGGCTTTCGATCTTGGGCGACTTCTTGCCGGTCTTCTTGGCGTAGTTCTCGGCCACCCGGGTCGAGAACGGGAAGACCGTCGAGGAGCCTGCGGCCCAGACATAGTCACGCGCGGCATAGGCGGTGTCGGCGGCGGCCAGCAGCGCGAGGGCGGCGGCGGCGCCAAGAAGCTTGGTCATGGTCAAGGGTCCGGATTCTGCGGGGGTCAGACGGGAGAACACATTGCGTTCAAACATCTTCTACCGACTTTTATCAAGGTTTTCGCGACGGTTCGCGGTTGGGGCAATGTGGCCAAGGCGCGATGTCGCGCCGTGGAAACCATCTCGTCATTGCGCCTGGTGAAGCGTTCGCCCGCCTTGTCGTCCAGTCTCTGGCGGCCGTCGCCGCGAAAGGCGCGCGAGTGCGGCGTTGCGGCCCTCGCCGGGCGAGCGCGCGGGCCCTATATGGGGGCCGCTGTATCCTGTAGCTTCACAGCCTGAATCAGACGCCGACACGTGCGGCCAGAAGTGAATCGAGTCGCCGTGGCGCATCCGACCAAAGCCATCATTCTCAGCGCGGGCCAGGGCAAGCGTCTGTCGCCCCTGACCGACACACGCCCCAAGTGCCTGGTCGAGCTGTCGGGCCGCACCGTGCTGCACTGGCAACTGCGCCATCTGCGCCAGGCCGGGATCACCGAGGCCGTGGTCGTCACCGGCTTCGCCGCCGACACCGTCGAGGCCGAGATCGCCAGCTTGGATCTGCCGGGCATGGCCGTGCGGACCCTGTTCAACCCGTTCTTCGGTCTCACTGACAACCTGGCCACCTGCTGGCTGGCGCGCGGCGAGATGGTCGGCGACTTCCTGCTGCTGAACGGCGACACCCTGTTCGAGCCGGCCATCGCCGAGCGCCTGATCGCCGCCCCGCCAGCCCCGATCACTGTCACGATCGACCGCAAGGACGGCTACGACGCCGACGACATGAAGGTGGCGACGCAGGGCCTGTCCCTGCGCGCCATCGGCAAGACCATCGAGACCTATGACGCCGAGTCGATCGGCTTCCTGCGCTTCGACCCCGAGGGCGCGGCCCTGTTCACCAAGATCGTCGACGCGGCCCTGCGCACGCCCGAAGGCCTGAAGCGCTGGTATCTCAGCGTCATCAACCAGATCGCCCAGGAACACGACGTGGTTCGGGTGCAGTCGATCCAGGGCCTCGACTGGGCCGAGATGGACTTTCCCGAAGACCTGCCGCGCAATCGCGAGCTGGCGGCGTCTTGGGCGGCGGAGCTGGTGGAGGCGTAGGGTCGCTCCGGCCTATTTGTAGGCGGGAATGATCCCGCCCAGGCGCTTGCCCATTTCCTCGGCCAGGGCCTGCACGCCGTTCAGCGGCCGCATCATGACCTCGAAATCGACGATCTGACCGTCTTCGTCGAAGCGGACGAAGTCGATACCCTTGACCGCCTTGTCGCCGACCCTGGCGCTGAACTCGAGTACGACGTTCAGCCCGTCGTCGGTCGTGGCCTGCCGGTGATAGGCGAAGTCGGCGAACACGGTCAGCACCGTGCTCAGCGCCAAAACCACGGCGTCGGCGCTCTTGTAGGGCTTGAAGGCTACCGGCGAGCGGAACGTTGCGTCCGGATGGACGATGGACCGCAAGTCGCCCAGGTCGCCGTTGGCGACCATCTCATGCCAGGCCGACAGGCTTTTCGCTGCGGCGGGGTGGAGTTGAGGCAGGTCAGTCACTGTGTTTCTCCCTGGGTTTGAGACGTTCAGCGCTCCACGATCGTCCTGACCAGATCCAGATCCGCCGGCTTGTCGACATCGACCGCCGCCAGCCCGTAGGACGACCGCACCGCCGCCGCCCTGACGCCGGCCGCGCGGCCTAACCGCTCCAGCGTTTCGTCCAGGGTCATCAGGCCCAGCGCGAAGCGGATCAGCATCATCGGCCCCAGCATGGCCGCGATGCGCCAGGGCTGTTTGCGTAAGGCTTCGGCCTTGCGCCAGAACGCCACGGCGTTGAGGGCGGTCTCATTCTTCAGCAGGAAGAGATTGCAGCCCGAATAGCCGCCATCCTTGAACCGCCAATAGGTGCGCTTGGTCTCCGGCGCGGCGGCGCGGACGATGGCCTCGGGAGCCAGCAGGATCGCGAAGTCGCAGTCGGCCGGGACCTTGGCCAGGAACTCGGTGATCCATTCCGGCTGCAGCAGGGCATGGTCCACCGTGGTGACCAGCAGCGGCGTCCCCATGATGCTGGCGCCGTCATGCACGCTCTGGCTGGGACCACCGGCGGCGGGCAGGGGAGAGGCCTTGGCCACGCCTTCGAGGGCCGAGACCACCGCGATATCTGACGTCGAGACACCGATCCGGGTCGCGCCGGCCTGGTCGAGGGCTCGCAGCACCCGTGTCAGCAGGGTCTCGCCGCCCAGCACGATCAGGCCCTTGTGGCTGACGCCGGCATATTGGGCGACCGGATCGACGCCGCCGCGCGAACCCGCCAGGACCAGGGCCTGGAAGCTCACAACGCCTTCTCGTACAGGCGATAGGTCTTGTAGATCGTCGCGCCCATGGCCTCGGAGATCCGCCGCATCGGCATGTTCTCTTCCAGCACCCACGAGAACTCGAACTTGGTGTAGCCTAGGGCCAGGGACGCATCGCGGCCGGCGTTCATCAGGTGGAACGGCAGCAGTTGGCCGCGCATGGTGTCGGCGAACTTGCGTTTCACGCCCATCAGCGGCACCCGCGCCGACTTCACGCCCCTGACCTTCAGCCGCCACAGCAGCTTGGCCCAGCCGAACGGCAGCAGCTTGCCCTTGAGGTCGCGGATGGCCTCGTTGACATTGGGCAGCAGCACGATGAAGCCCGCGGGCTCGCCGTCGATCTCGGCGAACAGGGTCATCTTCTTCTCGATGACGGGCTTCAGGGCCTTGGCCAGTTGCCGGGTCTCGGCCTCGGTGGTGGGCACGAAGCCCCAGTTGCCCGACCAGGCGTCGTTGAGGATCTCGGTCAGAGAGACGACCTCTTCGTCATAGCGGCTCATGTCCAGCTCGCGCAGCGTCACGCCGTCGGGCAGGCCCCGCCGGACCCGGCGCACCACCACGGCCGGCAGGTCGGCGGTCGGGTCGCACAGATAGGCATAGACGTCCTTGGCCTTGGCGTAGCCCTGCTCCTCGACGCGGCCGCCGGTATAGGCCGGATCGTGGCCCATCATCACCATGGGCGGGGTGTCGAAGCCGTCGACCAGCAGGCCGACCTCCTCGTTGATCGACAGGTTGAAGGGGCCTAGGGCCCGGGTGCAGGCGTGGTCGCGCAGCCAGTCCTCGGCGGCGCGGAACAGCACCTTGAAGACGGCGGGATCATTCTCGGCGGCGATCAGGCCGAAATTGCCGGTCTTCTGGCCTTCCGCCTGCGGCGCCAGGGCGTCGATCTGGGCGCTGATCCGGCCGACGTCGCGGCCCTCGCGCACGGCCAGGAACAGCTGCACCTCGGCGTGCTCGAAGAACGGGTTGGTCTTGGGCGACAGGGCCTCGGATCGCTCCATCATCAGGGGCGTGATCCAGTTGGGATCGCCGGCGTTGAGGCGCGCGGGCAGCTTGATGAACCGCTCCATCTCGGACGGCGTGCGAACCGGGATGACCCGGAGGTCGGCGTCTTGGGAGTCGAACGGCATCAGCCCTCCAGATTGATCAGGGCGTTGATCGCCAGGGCGCCGAAGATCACCGGACCGCCCCAGACGGCCAGGATCGGCGAGATCGCGCCACTTTCGCCCAGCGCCGACAGCAGGCCGTCGACGACCAGGAACACCAGGCCCGACGCGAGTCCAACGGTCAGCAGCACCGCGCCCTGCCGGCTGCGGAAGTTGGCCAGGGCGACGGGCGCGCTCAGCAACAGCATGATCAGCGCCCCGAACGGACCCGCATAGGCTCCCAGCAGGCGGGTCTCGTAGTAGCTGGGTGGCCGGTCGGTGCCGCCATTGAGCAGGGCGCGCTTGGCCGAACCCGCCGACGGCGCCGGATTGTCCGAAAACAGGGCCTGGACGTCCACGGGGCGCAAGGCCGAGGGCCAGATCATCTGGCTGGTCGTGACCGTGTCGACGCGCTGGCCGGAAAAGCGCGTGGTGACGGCCTTGGACAGGTTCCAGTCCTTGCCGCTGAAGGCGGCGGCGGGGGCGTCGACCCGCTCGATCAGGCGGCCGGTCTTGTCGCGGCGATAGATCTTGACCATCCGCAAGGCGCGACCGTCCGGCGTGGCGCTAGCGGCCGCCACCAGATCGTCGCCCACGCGGAAGCTGACGGGCCCGGTCGCCTTGCGGTCGGCGGCGGGGGTATGGGCTTCCCACCAGGCGTCGAGGATCGGATCGGTGCGCGGGGCGATCAGCTGGGCGCAGGTGAAGTCCAGCAGCATCACCGCCGCCGCCGCCGGCGCGGCCATGGCCACGATGCGATAGGCCGAGACGCCCGCCGCGCGCATGGCGATGATGGCGCTCTCGCGGGCCAGTTGCGAGAAGGCGAACAGGCCGCCGGCCAACACGCTGATCGGCGCGATCTGCTCGATCAGGCGCGGAGTGCGCAGGGCGGCGTAGTAAAGCACCCCGCCCACGCCCAGGCCCCGGTCGAGGATGTCGGTGGTCACTTCCAGCAGGTCCAGCACCTGCAGGATGCCCATCAGCACGGCGGCGGCGCCGAGGATGCGGGTGGCCGTGACGCTCAGGACGTAACGCTGGAGTATCATGACGCGGCTCGCGGGCGGGGGATCACCATGCGCACGGCGCGGTCGATCATTTCGCCGATGCGGCGGACCACGCGGCTGACAGGCGTGTCGCCCGGTCGCTTGAGGCTGCCCATGAACATCCAGACGCTGAAGCCGGTGAAGAGCAGGAACGGGCCCCAGATCGCCAGCAGCGGATCGGCCTTGCCCGCCTCGGCCAGGCTCTGGCCCAGCAGCAGCGAATGCTGGAAGGCCAGCAGCAGCACGCCGGCCACGATCAGGCCAGGTGTGCGGTTGCCGCGTTTGGCGGCCAGGCCCAGCGGGAAGGCCAGCAGCGGCAGGAAGGGCAGGAAGGCCGCCCGGGCCATCCGGCCATAGAGCTCGGCCAGCAGGGTCGGCTTTGGCAGTATGGACGTGTTCGACGCGGCCTGCCGGGCCAGTTCGTTCAGGGTCAGTTCGCGCTCATCGCCGCCGCGCGCCCGCAGCAGGGTGGCGGCGCCGGCCAGGGGCATCTCGGTGATGAACTGGTCGAAGGCCAGGGTGCGATAGCCGCCAGCCGCGTCAAGGCCGATCCGCTGGCCGCGTCGCAGCAGCAGGGTGACCTTGTCGCCGCCCGGGCTGGCGCTGAGCGTGGCGGTCTGCGCGGTGATCACTTCCTCGCGGCCCTTGTCGTCGAGGCGGCGGATGAAGACGCGGGTCAGGCTCTGGCCGGCCGGATCAGCGTCGTCGGCCGTCATCAGCAGGTTGTCTTCGTCGATGAAGGCTCCACCCGACAATCGCCCATTCCAGCCGGCGTTGACGGCGGCGTGCATCACCGAGCGATAGGCGTAGCGGCTATAGGGCTGGCTGTAGCCGAACAGGGCCACGCTGAAGAGGCTGAGGCACAGGCCGACGCAGACGAAGGGAATGACGATGCGGCTCAGCGATTGTCCGCTGGCCAGCAGGGCGTCGATCTCCGAGCCGTCCGACAGCTTGCTGACGACGATGAACAGGGCGACGAAAAACGCCACCGGCAGGGCCAGGCCCAGATAGTGCGGCACCAGATTGGCGGCGAGCTCGGTGACATAGCCAAACCGGGCGCTGCTTTGAGACAGGGCGTCGAGCAGGCGCAGCACCCGCTCCAGCAGCAGGGCGACGACGGTGACGCCAAGGCAACCGACCATCGGCCAGGCCACCAGCTTGAGCATGTAGCGATCGATCAGACGCAGGTTGGTCACGCGACCGACCAGTCCCGGGCCAGCAGGGCCGCCAGGGCCGCCGCGGCGGACGTATCCAGGTCCACCGTCGCTCCCAGGGCGGGGGCGGCCGGCCAGCCGACGTCGGCAAAGGTCTGGCCTTCGTGGACGCGAGCGCCTTCGTATCGGGGAATGACGTGAAAGTGCACGTCGCGGTCGACCATCATCAGCATCAGATAGTTGATCTTCTCATAGGCCACGACCTTGCCGAGCAATCGCTCGATTCCGCCGATCGCGACTTTCAAATCGGCGAAGGCGGCGGGACTCAATTCAGAAAACGCCTCGGCCTTTTCCTTGCATATCAGGACCAGGGCCCCAAATGTCGGCTGCTTGGGACGAACAAGAACAAGCCAATAGTCGGTTTCGGCCACCCTGGTGTCAGGGTAGCCAAAGTTCACGGCGGTGGGATTGGTCATATGCAGGCTCGCCTCGTGGCGTTGACCGCCGCCGATTCACAATAGGGACCCGGCCTTTTTCATGGAAGTCCGATCCGTGTTGTTTATCGCGGTCATGACGGCGGCTGACGGCCGCGCGGGCAGATGCGTCTCCCGCTAGGCCAGGATGTACCGACCCAGCTCCGCCACATGACCCGTTTCCGGATCCAGCCCGCGCGCGATGACGCGAACCGAGACCCCGCCAGTCTCGTCGCGCATGATCTCGATGGCGTGCCAGCGCGCGGCCGGATGCTTGCCTCGTCCCAGGGCCGACGCCGAGGGCACGCCAAGGACCGGGGTCGCCGCGCCGTCCGGACCCGGGGTGGTGGCCACGAGCCCTTCGTGGGCATGGCCGTGCAACACCAGATCCACGCCGTGGTTTGCGAGGATCGCCCGCAGGTCGTCCTGATCGTCCAGCGACTTGCGCCGGGACACCGCGCCCGGGATCGGCGGATGGTGGATCAGCACGACCCGGAACAGCTCGCGGTGGGCGGGATCGGCCAGCAGAGCCTCCAGCCGCGCCAGTTGCGATCGGCCCAGCCGGCCCGTCGCCAGATGCGGCGCGGTGGGGACGGCCGAGCACAGATTGATGATCGCCACGCCGTCGCGGACCCGAAGCCTGGGGAAGGCCGGCTCGTCGCCGTCGCCCAGCCAGTCCGCCCAGGCCGCGAATCGCTCGGGCTCCCTGTCTCCGACCAGAGCGTCGTGGTTGCCGGGGCTCAGCGTCACACCGTCGGGCGCGCCCAGACCGCTCAGCCACTGGCGCGCGGCCTCGACCTCGACAGCGGAAGCGAAATTGGTCAGATCGCCAGTGACGGCGATATGATCGGGCGCATAGGCCTTGATGTCGGCGACCAGAGCGGTCAGCACGTCGGGCTGGTGCTCCTTGTGCTTGCGACGCCAGGCGATCTTGCTCAGCAGGCGCTTGGACGCGAGATCGCGCCAGCCAAAGGCGCCCTTGGGCGGCGGCAAATGCGGGTCGGACAGATGAGCGATGCGGAATATAGACAAGTCTGGTTCGCGGATTCTGGTCATAGGGCCGCGAAGCGGCTTATCAATCGCCTCGGGTTTCAAGGGGTTCTCGCACATTGACCGGCGGAAGTAATCAGGGCGGCGACGCCAGGCGCGCGGCGATCACCGTTGGCCAGGCCTCCACGCGCATCTGGGGCATGACCTCGGCCCAGCGCCTGTCGCGGACCTATGGCCGCGTGGGGCTCGGCGAAGTGACGCTTGAGGCGGCCCCGACCAGCGGTGACGTGGTGATCGTCGACGCCGGCTGGGTGTTCGACGAATCCCTGATCCGCGCCCTGGCCGGACGTCCCGGCGTGGCGCTGGTCGACGAGAGCGGGCGCGTCGTGGCCGCCAACCTGCCGGCCGGCGCCGGCGCGGATCTCTCCGCCATCGCCGCCGACGTTCCGCGCCTCACGGCCATAGAGCTGGGATCGGCCTATAACAGCGAGCTGCGCAAGCGCGAGCCGCCGGTGCTGGAGCGCCTGACGCCGCAGACGGTCGACGCGGTCGAAAAGCGGCTGTTCAAGGGTTCGTACAAGGGCGTCACCGACCTGGTGACCAAATATGTCTGGCCCGCGCCGGCTCGGGTCGTCACCCGCTGGTGCGCCCTGGCGAAGATCACGCCCAACATGGTCACCTTCGCCAGCTTCCTGATGGTGCTGGCCGCCTTCTGGCTGTTCTGGACGGGACAGTATGGCTGGGGCCTGGTCTGCGCCTGGATCATGACCTTCCTCGACACCGTCGACGGCAAGCTGGCCCGGGTGACCCTGACCTCGTCCAAATGGGGCAATGTCTTCGACCACGGCATCGACCTGATCCACCCGCCGTTCTGGTGGTGGGCGTGGTTCGTCGGCCTGGGCGGCCTCGGCTGGTTCGCGATGCCTTACCCGGACCTGCTGCTGGGGATCATCGTCGTGGGCTATGTGGCCCAGCGGGTGGAGGAGGGGATCTTCCTGGCCCTCTTCAAGGTCGAGATGCACGCCTGGCGGCCGTTCGACAGCTTCTTCCGGCTGATCACCGCGCGCCGCAATCCCAACCTGCTGTTCCTGACCGCCTCGACCCTGGTGGGGCGTCCGGACGTCGGCTTCATCCTGGTGGCCGTCTGGACGGCGATCTGCCTGGTGGTGCACGCCGCCCAAATCCTGCAGGCCCTGATCGCGCCCAAGGGCTCGGTCACCTCCTGGCTGTCGCGCTGATGAAGGTTGGCGTCGTCCATAATCCGCGCAGTCACGCCAATATGGGGCGCAGCGCGGAGTACTGGGCTCCGGATGATGTGATGCTGGTGCGGCCCGCCACGCGCGAGGCGCTGGAGGTCGACCTTGTCGCCTTCGCGGCGCGCGGCGTTGAGCTGCTGGTCATCGACGGCGGCGACGGCACGATCCGGGACGTGCTCAGCCTGCTGCCGCGCGCCTTTGGCGAGGCGTCGCCGCTGATCGTTCTGTTGCCCTCGGGCAAGACCAATGTCCTGGCCATCGATCTTGGCGTGCGACACGGCTGGACGCTGCACGAAGCGCTGATCGCGGCGCGCTCCCCGCACGCGGTGATCAAGCATCGCGCGCCTCTGCAAGTGGCCCTGGACGATGGTCGGGGGACCATGCGCGGCTTTGTCTTCGGGCTGGGCGCCTTCGTGCGAGCCACCAAGATGTCCAGGAGCGTCAATCGCATGGGCGCGTTTCACGGCCTGTCGGTCGGCCTGACCCTGGTCGGCGCGGCGACCGGCGCCCTGTTTGGCGGTGCGCGGGACCATTGGCGCGAGGGGGTGCCCGTCGAGCTGTCGATCGACGGTGAGCCGGCCCCCAAGGGCAATCGCTTCCTGTTGATGGCCACGACGCTGAAGCGCCTGCCCCTGGGCATCAAACCGTTTGGCCCGCCGCGCGAGGGCCTCAAGGCGCTGGACGTCGACGCCCAGCCCAAGCGACTGTTCTCGGCCTTGCTGACACTTCTGGGCGGCGGAGACGCGCCATGGCTGGCGCGGCGCGGCTATCGCCGGGGCGACGCCAAATCCCTGCGCATCCAGACCTGCGAAGCTTTCGTGCTCGACGGTGAGGTCTATGAAGGGGGCGGCGGCCTGACCATCTCTCTTGGTCCCACCCTGAGGTTTCTGGCGTCATGACCAGCCTGGTGCTGGCGATGGTCGAGGCCGAGTTGCGCGCCCCCGCGCCGCCACACGCCGTCGCCTTTGCCCGCCAGCTGATCTCCGGCTTTGAAAACCCAGTGGCCGTGCTGTTCTACGGGTCGGTCCTGCGCACGGGCGACCTCGATGGCGTCATGGATTTCTATGTGCTGACCAGCCAGGCCCGACGCGGCTGGCGCGGCGTGGTGGGTCGCAAGCTCTGGCCGGACGTCAGCTATCACGAGGTCGAGCACGAGGGGCGAACCCTGCGCGCCAAGGTCGCGTCGATGACCCTGGCCCAGTTCGCCCTGGCGGCGCGCGGTCGTGAGATCGACACCACGATCTGGACGCGGTTTGTCCAGCCCTCGGCCCTGGTCTGGTCCTCCAGCGCCGAGATCGAGCCCGTCGTGATCAACGCGGTCGCGGAGGCCGCCCATTCGGCCGCGCGTTTCGCGGCGGCCCTGGGCCCCGTCGAGGGTCCGTCGGAAGCCTATTGGTCGGCTTTGTTTCAGCAGACCTACAAGGCCGAGTTCCGTGTCGAGCGCGGCGGTCGCGAGCAATCGATCCTGGCCTTCGACGCCGCGCGCTACGATCGTCTGCTCATTGCTTGCTGGCGCGAGCAGGGTCTGCTCGACATCCTCACGCCCGGATCCGTCCAGCCCAATCTGACCGAAGAGGCGCGGACCCGGTTCGGACGCGCCTGGCAGGTGCGACGGCGGATGGGCAAGTCATTGAACGTCGCGCGGCTGATCAAGGCCGCCTTCACCTTCGAGGGCGCGGCCCGCTATGCGGCGTGGAAGATCGAGCGTCACACCGGCGTCGCCGTTGCGCTGACGCCCTGGCGCGAGAAGCACCCGGTGCTGGCGGCCCCGGGTGTGCTGTGGGATCTGTGGCGCGCCCAGAAGGCGCGAAAGGCCGAGGCTTAGCCGCCCCGGCCTTCTGCGGCGTCAGGCGGAAACGCGCTGGCGCTGGTTGTCGATGACACCCATCGCGGTGCCGACGCTGGCGAACACGGACAGGACCTTTTCAATTTGCTCGTCGGTATGGGCCGCGCTGACGCTGGTGCGCAGTAGCGGACGGCTGTCAGGCGTGGCCGGCGGCAGGGCGAGGTTCAGATAGACGCCGTTCTGCAGCAGGGCGTTCCACATGCCGATCGCGCGTTCCTGATCGGGCATGGTGATGGCCACGATCGGGCTGGCGGTCGGGCCCGTCTGGAAGCCCAGGTTGGTCAGGCCGTCATAGAGGCGGCGGGCGTTGGCCATCAGGCGATGACGCAGCTCCGGCATCTCTTCCAGACGCTTGAGGGCGACCAGGGTCGAGCTGACCACGGCCGGCGGCAGCGAGGCGGTGAACATGTAGGGGCGGCAGACGACGCGCATGACGTCGAAATCGTCCATGTTGCTGACGCAGAAGCCGCCGATGGCGCCCAGGCTCTTGGAGAAGGTGCCGACGACGAAGTCGACATCGTCTTCGACGCCTTCCAGTTCGGCGAGGCCGCGACCGTTCTCGCCGAGCACGCCCATCGAGTGGGCCTCGTCGACCAGCAGGTAGCCGCCGAGTTCGCGCTTCACGGCGGCGATTTCCTTGAGCGGCGCGGTGTCGCCGATCATCGAATAGATGCCTTCGACCACGATCAGGCGCTCGCCCGGCAGGTCCTTCATGCGGCGCAGGCGCTTGTAGAGGTCTTCGGGGTCGTTGTGGCGGAAGCGGATGACCTCGGCGTGGCCCAGGCGCGAGCCGTCATAGATGCTGGCGTGGCTGTCAGCGTCGAGGATCAGGTGGTCGCCGCGACCCACCAGGGTCGACAGAACGCCCAGATTGGCCTGGTAGCCGGTGGTGAACACCATGGCGTGCTTGCGGCGGTAGAACTTGGCCAGGGCCTGTTCCAGCTCGACATGCGCCTCGAAGCTGCCGTTCGCGATCCGCGAGCCGGTCGTCCCGGTGCCTCGCTCCTGCACGGCCTTCACCGATGCGGCGATGCTCTCGGGATCGAAGGTCAGGCCGAGATAGTTGTTGGTGCCCAACAGGATCGTGGGGCGGCCGTCAATAACGCCCTCGGTCGGTGAAACCACCGAGTCGAGTCGGACGTTGAAGGGATCGGCCCCGGCTTGCCGGATCGCCTGATAGGCGTCGCGGTAGGCGAGGTGTTTGTCGAACAGCCCCATTGTTATCCCTTGTTCCGAAGTTCTTTTATCAAATTGGACAAGTCGCCCGCCGTCTCGACCGAGGCCAGACGATCAAGCGGGATCGAGATGTCGAACGCGTCTTCCAGTTCCATGATGATGTTCATCAAAGCCAGGGAGTCGACCTGAAGGTCACGGCCGATATGGGTTTCGTCGGAAACTTCCACGGTGCGCCCCAGTACCGAGGACGCCGCCAGGCCAATTTCGCGCAAGGTAAGATCTGTAACCGCTTTCATATCGACTCGCTGATACCCCCGAGAGCGGGCCTGACTGACTCGAATTGTAACAGCCCCATTGTCGGATTCCTGTCAAAATTGGCTGCTATGATCGATCAATCGCAACTAAAAACCCCTTGGCGCGATACCATTGCACGCTTTGGGCGAAACCTGACTCGATCCCGTATCGCGGAGCGATAGCGCCGGGAACAGTTTCGCTGTCCGAGACGCTCCAATCCAAATGGAGCATTTCGCGCGCTTTGCCAGTCGTGAAAATCGAAATCTTCCCATTGGCGAGTGATACGCCTTCGGACAATAGCGCCAGGGCCCTGATTAGCCAGGTCGGCACGCGCGCGATATGTGGCGTTTTGCCCACGGCGCGGGCGGCGACCGTCATGACTTCGGTCCAGCTGTAGCCGTCGGTGCGCGCGTCCGACAGAGCGAACACCCCCGGCCTGTGATCGCTGGCCAGGCCCGTGATCGCGGCGACCGCGTCGGCGACATGGACCATGGCGATCCGCGCCGCCGGATCGAGCACCGGCAGGATCGGCGCGCCTTGGGCGGCCTTGAACAGGCCCAGGGTTTCCATGTCGCCAGGGCCGTAGATGGCGGGCGGGCGGACGATCGTCAGGGATTCGCCGAACACCGCGCGCGCCGCGTCCTCGCCGCCACGCTTGCTGGCCGCATAGTCCGACAGTGACCGTTCACGCGCCGCCAGGCTGGAGACCACGATAAGCCGCGCGCCGGCGGCCTTGGCCGACAGGGCCACGTCCCGGGCGCCGTCGACATTGGTGCGGTCAAATTCCGCCCGCGACCGCGCCTTGATCAGGCCGGCCGCATGGATGACCACGGCCGCGCCAGCGCACAGCCTGTCCAGGGCTCCGCGATCCGAGAGACCGCCAATCACCATCTGGGGCTCCAGCGCCACCCAGTCTGGATCGATGATGTCGCGGCGGGACAGGACACGCACGGTCCAACCCTCGGCGAAGAGGGCGCTTACGAGATGACGGCCCAGGAAGCCGGTGGCGCCCGTGACCGCGACGACGCCCCGACTCATGCTCAGGCGCGCTCGGTATAGGCGCCGGCCAGGAAGGCCGCCTTGGCCTTGGAGCGGCTCAGCTTGCCCGACGACGTCTGGGGCAGGGCGTGGGCGCCGACCAGATGCACCTGGGTCTCGACGCTGTGGCGCAGGCGCAGGACGGTGGCGACATTCTCGGCCAGGGCCTTGCGGCTGTCGGCGTCGCCGCCGCGCGCCTGGACCAGCACCACCACCACCTCTTCGCCCTCGCCGGGCGTCGAAAAGGCGGCGACGTCGCCGCTGCGCAGGCTCTCGATCTCGGCCTCGGCGGTCCATTCCAGGTCCTGCGGCCAGATGTTGCGGCCATTGAGGATGATCAGGTCCTTGCCGCGCCCGGTGATGACGATCTCGCCGTCGACCAGATAGCCAAGGTCGCCGGTGTCCAGCCAGCCGTCCGACGACAGCACGCGCGCGGTTTCTTCGGGCTGCTCGAAATACTCCCGCATCAGGCTGGGGCCGCGGGCGTAGATGCGGCCCACGCCGCGCTCGGGCAGGATGGCGCCGGTCTCGTCGCGCACTTCCAGCTCATGATGGGGCAGGGCGGGGCCGTTGCGGGCGAAGTCACGGGCCCTGTTCGCGTCTTTGGCGGTGTCGGCAGTGATCACCGCCAGCCCCTGTTCCAGCCGCTCGACGTCCAGGGTCTCGACCTTCAGGCCCTCGCCCAGCGGCGACATCGACAGGGCCAGGGTGGCCTCGGCCATGCCGTAGCTGGCGACAAAGGCGGTGTCGGAGAAGCCCACGGTCTTGAAGCGCTCGGCGAAGGCCCGCAGCGGTCCGGTGCGGATCATGTCGCCGCCCAGGCCGGCGCTGCGCCAGCGCGACAGATCCAGATGTTCGATGGAGGCGACCTCGGCGCGGCGGGCGCACAACTCGTAGCCAAAGGTGGGGCTGTAGCTGATCGTGCCGCCGTTCCTCGTCATCAGGTCCAGCCACATCAGCGGGCGTCGCACGAAGGCGCCGGTGGGCAGCAGGTCGACCGTCATCTGGCTGGTCATGGGGCTGAGCAGGAAGCCGATCAGGCCCATGTCGTGATAGAGCGGCAGCCACGAGATCGCCCGGTCATCGGGCTTCACCTGCAGGCCGTCGCGGGTGATGGCCTGGGCATTGGCCATCAGGGCGCGATGGGTGACCACGACGCCGGTCGGGAACCGTGTGCTGCCCGACGAGAACTGCAGATAGCAGGTGCGGTCGGGCTCGATGGTCGGCAGCGGCGCGCCGTCGGCGGCCGGCAGGTCGGCCAGGGTTCCAGCGAAGCTCAGCGGTTGCCTGGCGGCGATCTCGGGCAACCAGGCGGCCATCGAGGCCGGGCCGATCAGGACCGAAGCCTTGGCCGAGGCCAGCATGCGGGCGATCTGTTCGATATAGGCCTCGCGGCCGCCCAGCGGCGCGGGCAGGGGCAAGGGCGCGGGCGGCAGGCCGGCATACTGGCAGGCGAAGAAGGCGCGGACGAAGTCGGCGTCGGTCTCGGCGATCAGGCCCACGCTGTCGCCGGGCTTGGCGCCGGCCGCCACCAGGCGATGGGCCAGATCGATGGCCTGTTCGCGCAGACGCGCATAGGGCAGGGCCTCGACCAGCTCGCCGCGCAGCGAATAGAGGTTCACGCCCGTCTCGCCGGTCGCGGCGAAGTCGAGCGCGGCGGTCAGGGTGGGGAAATCAGCGAAACGAACCGTTCGCCCAGCGCCAGTCGGAGTCATCATCATCACCTGCCGCCTTTGGCGTCGTTTGCGTCTTCGGCGCAAGAGGGTTCGTTGTCACTGAGGACGGACGATCGCGCAAGTCGCAGGCGGAGCGTCCAGAACATCCCGATGGCCATGGCGCCAGCCGCGCCGACCAGCGCTGCGCCGGCGCCGTTCATCCCGAACAGCTTGACCAGGGGCGCCAGCGCCAGAAGAAACACCGCGCTGACCACCACCCGCACCCGCAAAGCGGCGCCGGCGGCGCGCATCGAGACCAGCATTGGCTCCAGGGGCAAGGCCAGCACGCCGATGGCGGCGGCGGTCACCTGCCAGGTCATGACGCCCGACGCGCCTTCATAGGCCTTGCCCATGATCAGGCTCAGCAGGGGCTTGCCGAACAAGGTGGTGACGAGCAGCAGCAGGCCGGCCACCGCGCCGCCCAGCAGGGCGACCTGCGTGGCCAGCTTGCGCATCGCCGCGTCGCCTCCGAGGGCGCGAAGCTTGGCCAGTTCGGGATAGAGGGCGGGCACCACCAGCCGGGCGGGCTTGGCCATGCCGTCGGCCACCTGTCTGCCGATCCGCCACAGCGCCGCCTGGGTGGGGCCCAGCAGCGAGCCGACCATCAGGGTGATGACGTGGGTGAAGGCCACGTCCAGGCTGCTGCTGAAATTGGTCGCCCAGGCGAACTTCCAGACCCCCGGCAGGCCTTCGCCCAGCGGACCGATCAGCTTGAAGCCGTCCAGCAGTTCGCGGCGGCCAAGCTCGCGCCAGGCGATGACGCCGATATAGAGGAACGAGGCCAGCGGCCCGGCCGCCCAAGCCAGCAGGAACGCCCACAGCGGTGCGTGGAGGGCGAAGGTGATCCCCGCGCCGACCAGCCGCACGGTGGAACTGACCGCCTGCTCGCCCGCCAGATAGCGGAACCGGTCGAAGAGGCGCAGCAGGCCGACCCCTGTCGCCGAGGTCATGACCGCGATGGTCAGGGCATAGAGCGCGGCGGCCGGGGCCAGATCTTGTGACCATCCCAGCAACGACCCAAACAGCAGGGCCCCTGCCACGCCGAGCATCACGCCCACCAGCCCGCTGGTCAGGTCCAGAAAGAGGGAAAGGCGCACCACCTGCTGAAAGCCCTGGCGGTTGTTCTTGAGCAGGGGCTCTGCGCCATATTGCAGGACCGTCTGCCAGGACTGGAACTTGACCACCTCGCCCAGGAACTGGGCGAAGGTGGTGATCAGGTACAGAACCCCCATCCGGGCCGGGTCCAGGCCCCGTGCGGTCAGGGCGATATAGCCCAGGCCGACAATGGCGTTGACCGTGCGGCCGCCCAGCAGGGTGCCGGCATTGGCCAGGACGCGGGCGAAGACGGAGCGTTCGGCGCTCATGCGGTGCGGGAGGCTCTGGCCAGAACACGCTCGGCTATGGCGCGGGCGGCGCGTTCGGACGACGGCGTGGCCGTAAGGTCGAAGCTTTCGGCGAAGCCCGTTTTCTGGATCTCGACATAGTCGCCGTGGCCCAGGCGGGCGGCCTCGACAGCGTCGGTCAGGTGATCGACCGAGGTCAGCACCGGACCGTACTGCCAATGATGAAAGCTCTCATCTCCCCGCCAGTCGACCTGGCCGGGATTGAGAAACAGGCAGGGCTTGGGCGTGCGCAGGAACTCATAGACCTGGCTGCTGACGTCGCCCAGGTAGATGTCGGCCGCGCGGGTATAGGTCATGTCGATCGCGGCGGGACCGCCCAGGTCGATATGGATGCGGGGATGGTCGCGGAACGGCGCCAGGCTCTCCAGCATGGCCGGGCTGGCGCCATCGAACAGGCGGATATGCGGGGCGAAGATCAGGTTGAAGCGGTCGTCGACCGCGAACTGCTCCAGAACCTTGACGCCAAAGCGCGGCCACGAGCCCAGCGTGGGGTGGAAGTGCGGATTGTAGACCACGATGGGTCTGGCGCCCTCGAAGACAGGCATCGGCGAGCCAGGCAGGGCGTCGATGATGTCGAACTTGGGATAGCCGACCATGGCGCAGTTCTCGGGCTTCACCCACCCGCCCTCGACCATGCGGTCGCGCTGCTTGGGACCCGCGGCCATCACCAGATCGAACAGACGCAGCCGCGGCTCAAACACGCCGCCCCGGTCGCCCGCGCCGTGCTGGGTATAGACCAGCATGGATTTGCGAACGCCCAGCTTGCGTAGCAGGGCCGTGGTGCGCTCGGGCGTGACGATCGCGTCCATCCTGCCCAGGGCGATCGCGTTGGCGGCCAGCATCAGCGCCTTGGGCGGGGTCGAAGCCTCCTTCAGGCGCACGGCGCGCAGCCAGGCCGGCGGCAGCAGGCGCGAGGCGATGGGCGCGCCGCCCAGGGCGTCCAGAAGCTGGCGAGCGTAGTCGAGGTGTTCCTGGGTGGTGGCCGCGATCTCGACCTCGATGTCGGGCCAGCCCCTGGCCAGGGCGACGGCGATGGGCAGGCTATGCAGAATCTGGTGCGTCTGGGCGATATAGAGAAAGCAGACCTTTGGCCTGGATGCGTCGGTCTTGGCCGGGCTCATGAGCGTTTCGCCGGATGGATCAATTGCCGGGGTTGAGGCGCGAGCGCACCCGACCCTTGAAGATCACCCTGTCGCCCTCGTCGGAGACTGAATAGCTGTCGGCCCGGACCTGATTTCCGGAGGCCGCGCCCTCGACGCCGGCGTCGCCCATCACCTGGCCGGTGCGGGTGTCGATGACGGCCTTTTCGGTCTTGAAGGCGAAGCCGTCGCCGTTCTCGATCTGCACGTCGCCGGTCAGCAGCAGCGCGCCCTTTGCCTCATCGTAGTTGCCCAGCTTGGCGATGACCTGGGTGGGATTTTCGGAGCCGTAGCCGCGCGTCAGTCGCGGGGCTTCCAGCGCGATCCTGTTGGGATCGACCTTGTCGCGCACGGCGGCGGTGGCGACGATCAGGAACTCGCGGCCGTCCTTCATCGTGCCGGTGAAGCGCGGATTCTCCATCCGCAGGGGCGCGCCGGCGACGACGCTCGACGCCTTGGCCCTGGCGGCGCGGATCGTAGCCTGGGTCGCTATGGCGCCGCCGACGATCAGGGCGACGGCGGGCAGGACCAGCCGCAGCACGCTCACCGACTTGCGCCGGCGGGGGCGAATTTTGCGCCTCACGACGAGGGCGGAAGACGGAGCGAACGAGGTCATGGCGGCCAAGGCGGGCAAAGGCGGATCACCGGCTTAGTCCCGTCCGGCCCAACACCCAAGAGATATTCGAGCCATGCCGGGCGCCGCCTCTCGCGAGCTGGCGTCTGGGCCTCCAGCGGGCAAGGTCGGCTTCAAGCGCGACGACCGCGACGCGGTCTCGGAGGCTGCTCTAAAAGTCCATGGAAGAAAACGACCGGCGCGCCTCTGGCGCGCCGGTCGCCTCTGATCCCAAAGGATTAGCCGTTGACGGCGTCCTTCAGTTGCTTGGCCGGCGTGAAGGCGACCTTCTTGGAGGCGGCGATCTCGATGGCGGCGCCCGTGGCCGGGTTGCGACCGGTGCGGGCCGGCTTGGCCTGGACCTTGAACTTGCCAAAGCCGGGGATCGAAACTTCTTCGCCCTTAACGGCGGCGTCGGTCACGGCCTTGAACACGCCGTCGATGATCGCCTTGGCCTGAGCCTTGGTCAGCTTGTCGTCAGCGGCGACTGCGGCGTCGACCAGATCGGAAACGTTCATTTTGATAGCTCATCCAATGTGGAATCAAGGAACGTCGAGCCTGACGAACCGGGAAGGATTTGTCACGTCATCCCATGAAATAGGGGCATTTCTAGGTCGCGAAAGGCAAGGTTCACCTCCCCGGGCCCGGAAAACTCTGACAACATGCCGAGATGGACGGGTCTGAGAGCGGTGACGCTCAACTCATGCCGTGTTAGCGATAACAAAAAGCGGGGGATGCGCATGGCGAACGCCGGGAATATGGGCGCGAAAGACGGCGTGGTGGTCGGTCGCAAGGATGGGCTCGTCATCGGAGCCGCCTCGGTGGGCACGGTTTTCGAGTGGTACGACTTCTATCTGTACGGCTCGCTGGCCACCTATATCACCCACCATTTCTTCTCCGGCGTGAACGAGACCACGGGCTACATCTTCGCCCTGCTGGCCTTCGCGGCCGGGTTCGCGGTGCGTCCGTTCGGGGCTCTGGTCTTTGGTCGCCTGGGCGATCTGTGGGGTCGCAAGAACACCTTCCTGGTCACCATGCTGCTGATGGGCCTGTCGACCTTCGTGGTCGGCCTGCTGCCCAGCTATGAGCAGATCGGCATCATCGCGCCCATTGCCCTGGTGCTGATGCGCCTTTTGCAGGGTCTCGCCCTGGGCGGCGAATATGGCGGGGCGGCGACCTATGTGGCCGAACATGCGCCGGCCAACCGGCGCGGCCTCTACACGAGCTTCATCCAGATCACCGCGACCTTCGGCCTGTTCCTGAGCCTGATCGTCATCCTGGCGACCCGCAATGTGATCGGCGAGGACGCCTTCAAGGAGTTCGGCTGGCGCATTCCGTTCCTGATCTCGGTGCTGCTGCTGGGCGTGTCGCTGTGGATCCGCCTGCAGCTGTCGGAAAGCCCGTCGTTCCAGAAGATGATCGACGAGGGCAAGGGCTCCAAACAGCCCCTGACCGACAGCTTCGCCAAGTGGGGCAACCTGAAGATCGTCATTCTCGCCCTGGTCGGTCTGACCGCGGGTCAGGCCGTGGTCTGGTACACCGGCCAGTTCTACGCCCTGTTCTTTCTGGAGAAGATGCTCAAGGTCGATGGCGGCCTGACCAACATGCTGGTGGCGATCTCGCTGCTGATCGGCACCCCGTTCTTCGTGTTTTTCGGCTGGCTGTCCGACAAGATCGGCCGCAAGTGGATCATCATGCTGGGCTGCATCCTGGCCTGCCTGACCTATTTCCCACTGTTCAAGACCCTGACCGTCGCCGCCAATCCGCGCCTGGCCGCCGCCGTGGCGACCTCGCCGGTGACCGTGGTCGCCGATCCGGCCAACTGCTCGTTCCAGTTCGATCCGATCGGCAAGACGGTGTTCAACACCTCCTGCGACCTGGCCAAGTCGTATCTGGCCAAGGCGGGCGTCACCTACACGAACGCGGCGGCTACGGCCGGGACCGTGGCGCAGGTGAGGATCGGCGAAACCGTCCTGCCGTCCTTCGCCGGTGACGCGCTGGACAAGGCGGCGTTCAAGGATCGCAAGAAGACCTGGGAAGCCGAGCTGGGCGCCGCCCTGACCACGGCCGGCTACCCCGCCAAGGCCGACAGCGCCCTGGTCAACAAGCCGCTGGTGGTCGGCATTCTGACCCTGCTGGTGATCTATGTGACCATGGTCTACGGGCCGATCGCGGCGATGCTGGTCGAGATGTTCCCGACCAATATCCGCTACACCTCGATGAGCCTGCCCTATCATATCGGCAATGGCTGGTTCGGAGGCTTCCTCCCCACCACGGCCTTCGCCATGGTCGCGGCCACGGGCAATATCTATTACGGCCTCTGGTATCCGATCGTGGTCGCCGGCTTGACGGCCGTGATCGGCATCCTGTTCCTCAAGGAAACCAAGGACGTCGATATCGAGGCGTGAGCCGCGAGCCGGTGCGTATCCGCGTCTGTCCCGGTTTGCGGGCCTACAGGCTGCGCACCGTCACCGCTTTCGGCTCCGCCTGGGCCAGCGTGTTGCGAGCGGGGTAGTGGAAGGGCGCGGCGCTGATTTCGAACGCATCGCCGACCCTGGTCTGGAAGCCATCCGAGAAGGACAGGGTGGCGGTGCCAAAGAAGTGGACATGCACGTCGCCCGGCCTGCGGAAGAGGTCGTACTTGAAGTGATGATGCTCAAGATTGGCGATGTCGTGGGACATGTTGGCCTCTCCTGACAGGAACGGCTTTTCCCAGACGATCTCGCCATCGCGGAAAATTCGACTGGCGCCGCGCACATCGGCCGGCAGGTCGCCGGTCAGGAGTTCTGGCCCCAGCGCCGCCTGGCGAAGCTTGGAATGGGCCAGCCAGAGATAGTTTCCGCGCTCGATGATGTGGTCGGAGAACTCATTGGCCAGGCAGAACCCCAGGCGATGGGGCGAGCCATCCGGACCGATCAGATAGACGCCGGCGATCTCCGGCTCTTCGCCGCCGTCCTGAGCGAACGCCGGCGAGGCGAGGGGCTGTCCAGGCGCGACGAGGTGCGAGCCGTCGCCCTTGTAGAACCATTCTGGCTGCGCGCCGACGAGGCCCGGGTCGGGCTTGCCGCCCTCCACGCCCATCAGGAACATCCGCATCGAGTCGGTCAGCTGGTCGCCGGCCTGGGCGGCCTTGTGCATCTTGTCGCGGCCCTCGGCCGAACCCAGGTGCGTGAGGCCCGTGCCGGTGAGGATCAGGTGGGCGGAGTCCGGATGGTCGATGGGCGCCAGGACCCGGTTTTCGGTCAGGGCAAGGGGGATGTCGATCTCTTCGCCGAGCGGGCTGGCATGCGCGGTCTCGACCAGGGTGGACTCCGCGGCGAGCGCGGCCCGCGCCAGGTCGTGCAGGGTGTCGGCCACACGGACACGCCGCGCCAGGCCGGCGTCGTCGACGATGGCGAGCGCTCGCCCGCCGTCCGGTTGCTTCAGCTGCACGAACCGAAACGCCATGGCATTGCTCCCCTGCTCAAGTGTTGCTTAGCGGGTCAGGCGCAAGCCGTGCAAGGCCGCTTTCGACGTCCGGGCCTGAGGGGGCGGTCAGAGGCTGGCGCGTCTCCGCGCCAGGCGCTCAAGGGCCTTGGCGGCCTGGGTCGGCAAGCCCAGGCGCGGGTAAAGGTCGGCGAGCGCCTGGTTGATCGGCAGGCCGTCGGGATCAAGGCTTCGGCGCGCCTCCAGCATCTGCTGGGCTTCGGAAAGGCGGTCCGAGCGGATCAGGGCGTCGAGGATGATCTGATCGAAGAGGTCGCGCTGGGCATGGCTGCCGCCCACCTCGGCCAGACGCGGCAGGGCGGCGCGCAGGCCGCGCAGGGCGGCCGGATAGTCGCCGCGCACATAGGCCGCCAGACCCTCCGCGGCGGGCAGGGCGACGTCGCGCCAGGTGGGGCGAACAAAGTCCGGCGCTTCGATGGCCGCCCGACGAATCGCCGCCAGCAGATGATCCGCCTCCGGCCGACCGGCGCGCGCCAGGCCGAAGAGATATTGCAGCGACAGGAAAGGCTGCACGACGTCACCGGCCCTCACGGCCAGATAGTCGGCCAGTTCGTTCCAGCGCGACCCGACGTCGACGCCGGCCAGCTCCAGTCGGGCCAGCAGCGACACCGCCCCGACCTGATCCTGGGAATAGTCCCGGGCCTGGGTCCAGCAGTGGTCATCATAGGCCGCCAGCGCCGCCGCGAACCGGCCTTGGCTGAGATAGAACAGCGCCAGGTGCCACCACAGGTGGGTGTCCATGAACGAGTTCAGATCGGTCCAGGTGTCGCGCGCGCCCTCCAGAAAGGCCACGCCTTCGTCGATACGGCCCTGGGTGAGCATCACATGGGCGAGGGCGTGCTGGGCCCAGGGCTCCTTGCGCTGCAGAGACAGGGCATGGCGGGCGGCGGCCTCGGCCTCGTCCAGCAGGTGGCATTGCTCATAGGCGAAGGCCAGCATGCCGTGCAGGTGGGGGATGTCGGCGGCGGCGGGCAGGCAGCGACTGGCCGCCCGCAGCATGGCGGGAAAGTCGCCGCGATTGAAGTCGTGGTACTGTCGCAGCTTGAGGATCAGCAGATCGCGCGGCCAGGCTTCAAGGATGGCGTCGGCGATCGCCAGCGCGCCGGGGATGTCGTCGACCGACCAGGCCGAGACGAAGGCCACGATCTGGCGCTCCCGTTCGTTGGCGCCAGCGAGCGCCGCCTGGGCTCGAGCCAGATAGGGCGCCGCGCGAGCTGCGGCGTTGGGCGCTTCCAGCAAAAGCCAAAGGACCGCCGCATAAGCGTTGAGCAGGGGCTCGCCTGGCGCGGCGTCGGCGGCCGCCAGGATGTTGGCGGCGCGGGTCTCATAGGCCAGGAAGCCGGCGATGAAATCGTCCGCCGCCGCCTGGGCGGCGTCACTGGCGACGGTGACAGGGTTGCCGAGATAGCCTGTGCGCATGGCGCCACCCTAGTGGACCTTGGCGGGCTCGTCTTTCGTCCCCTGAGGGAAGATCAGGTCGGCGAGTTCCGTCGCCTTCCAGGCCGCGTCGCGGGGCGCCAGGACCAGCCGCGCGCGGGTCTCGAAGTCCCGCAGCATCTGGCCGGTCTGAACCAGATCAGGCGCGGCGAGGCTTTCGCTCATGACGATGGCGGCCACGCTCAGGCCTCGCGACCGGATCACCTCCAGCGCCGTCAGTACGTGGCTGACCGTGCCCAGATAGGATCCGGCGACCAACAGAACCGGCAGGTTCAGCGCGACCATCAGGTCCAGATTGGTGGCCGCGTCGGTCAGGGGCGACATGACCCCGCCGGCGCCTTCGATCAGCAGCAGGTCGCGGTCGGCTCGCGCCAGTCGCTCCCGGCAGTCCGCGACCAGATCGGCCAGGTTCAGGGTTTCGCCCTCCAGCGCGGCGGCCAGGTTCGGGGCCAGCGGCGCGCGATAGCGGCGGGGGGAGATGCGGGGTAGGGCGCCCGGCTCGCCCAGCGCCTGGGCCAGGCGGCCCGGATCACTGACATCCGGATCGTCTGGATCAAACCCGCTGACCACCGGCTTGAAGGCGTCGATGCTGAAGCCTCGCCGGCGGACGGCGCGTATCAGGGCGCAGGCGACGTGGGTCTTGCCGATGTCGGTGCCGGTTCCGGCGACGAACAGGCTTTTCATGCGGCGGGTTCCCGGCGGATGTCGGCGACCAGATCCGCCAGTCGCATCACATCGGCGTCCGAATGGGCGGCGCTGAAGGCGATCCGCAGCCGCGCCGTGCCCTCGGGCACCGTGGGCGGACGGATGGCGACGACGAGATAGCCCTCGGCCTCAAGCCGCGCTGAGGCGTCCAGCGCCGCCTCGGCCGAGCCGATGACGACGGGGACGATCGGGCTCTGGGCGGACGGCAGGTCCAGGGCGTCGGTGAAGGCGCGGGCCTTGGCCAGGGGCAGGGCGGTCAGGGCCGGCTGGCTCTCTATGATGTCCAGCGAGGCCAGGGCGGCGGCGGCGCAGGCCGGGGGCAGGCCGGTGGCGTAGATCACCGTGCGAGCCCGGGTCTTCAGCAGGTCGATCACGGCGTGCGAGCCGCAGACATAGCCACCATAAGAGCCCAGCGCCTTCGACAGGGTGCCCATCTGCAACGGAATATCGGCCTGCGGGAACAGCGCCGCCGAGCCGCGCCCCTCGGCGAGCACGCCCACGCCGTGGGCGTCGTCGGACAGCAGCCAGGCGTCGTGCGCGTTGCAGAGGGCCGACAGCTGGTCGAGCGGGGCGATATCCCCGTCCATCGAGAACACGCCGTCGGTGGCGACCAGGACATGGCGCGCGGCGGGGCGCTCGCTGGTCAGCAGCCGTTGCAGATCGGCGACGTCATTGTGTTTGAAGGCGATGGTGCGGGCGCCGGAGAGCTTGGCGCCGGCCCAGATGCAGGCGTGGGCCAGTTCGTCGATCAGGATCAGGTCGCCCGGCCCCACGAAGGTCGGGATCACGCCCATGTTCGCCAGATAGCCGGAGCCAAACACGCAGGCGGCCTCAGTCCCTTTCAGCCGCGCCAGGCGCTTTTCCAGGTCTCCCAGCAGCGGATGATCGCCGGTGACCAGACGCGAGGCGGCGGCCCCGGCCCCATAGTTCAGCGCCGCCTCGGCCGCCGCGGCGCGCACGGCCGGATGGTGCGACAGGTTCAGATAGTCGTTGCAGGAGAACGAGATCAGCCGCCGCCCGTCACGTTCGACGACCGCGCCGTCCAGCCGGCGGGTGGGTTTCAGACGGCGACGCAGGCTCCGGGCGTCCAGGGCGTTCAGCTTGTCGGCGGCGAAGGCGTCGAGGCTCTGCATGCTGTTTCCCGTTTGCGAAGGCAGGGCGCAGGGCATAGGCAAGGCGCCCTTTCGACGCAACGCAGGATCGCCATGACCCCCGATTGGATGAGCGCCGGCGCGGCCCACGTCTGGCGACCCTATTGCCAGATGAAGACCGCCCGCCCGCCGCTGCCGGTGGTCGCCACGCGCGGTTCGCGCCTGGTGCTGGCCGATGGCCGGGAACTGGTCGATGGGCTGGCCTCGTGGTGGACCGCCTGCCACGGCTACAATCATCCGCATATCGCGCAGGCTCTGCGCGACCAGATCGAGCGGATGCCGCATGTGATGTTCGGCGGTCTGGCCCATGAGCCGGCCTATCGCTTGGCGCGGCGGCTGGCCGACCTGCTGCCGGGCGACCTGAACCACGCCTTCTTCGCCGAGTCGGGCTCGGTGGCGGTCGAGATCGCCATGAAGATGGCCCTGCAGTTCCACATCAATCACGGCGAAACCGGCAGGACGCGGTTCCTGTCGTTCCGGGGCGGCTATCACGGCGACACCCTGGCGACGATGACGGTGTGCGACCCGGAGGAGGGGATGCACAGCCTGTTCTCGGGCGTCATGCCGGCCCAGGTGATCGCCGACCTGCCCCGCGACGCCGAGGGCGAGGCGGCGCTCGATGCGCTGCTGGCCGAGCGGGGCGGAGAAATCGCCGCCATTCTGGTCGAGCCGCTGGTGCAGGGCGCTGGCGGCATGCTGCTGCATGGGCCCGACACCCTGCGGGCCCTGCGCCGCCTGGCCGACGCCCATGGCGTGCTGCTGATCTTCGACGAGATCTTCACGGGCTTTGGCCGGACCGGATCGATGTTCGCCATGCAGGCGGCGGGGATTGAGCCCGACATCGTCACCCTGTCCAAGGCCCTGACCGGCGGGACCCTGCCGCTGTCGGCGGCGGTGGCCTCGACGCGGGTGTTCGAGGCCTTCCTGTCGGACGATCCCGAGACGGCCCTGATGCACGGCCCCACCTATATGGCCAATCCGCTGGCCTGCGCGGCGGCCAACGCTTCGCTGGATCTGTTCGAGGACGGCGCGTGGCGGGCCGATGTGGCGCGGGTCTGCGCCGCTCTGGCGCAGGGGCTGGCGCCCTGCCGCGCCGCGCCGGGCGTGGTCGATGTGCGGGTGCTGGGCGCCATCGGGGTGGTCGAGTTCGCGGCGCCGGTCGCGGTCGGCGATCTGTGCGCGCGGCTGGCGGAGGAGGGCGTCTGGATCCGGCCGATGGGCAAGGTCATCTATCTGACGCCCGCCTTCACGACGCCGGACGCCGATCTGGCCCTGCTGACCCGGGCCGTTCGTCGGGTTCTCAAGGTCGATCGCTCGCTCCCTGATTGACCCAAACGGCGTGGTCTGGTCCAAGCGACCATGCCCGCCAACTCGCCCCTGTCTGGTCTGGAACGCCTCGCCATCGTGGCGATCATCCTGATCTGGGGCCTGAACAACGCCGCGGCCAAGGTGGCGACCGCGCATCTGCCGCCGATGATGGTGGGCGGTCTGCGGTTCGCCCTGGCCCTGATCTTCCTTGTTCCGTTCATCCGGCCGCCGTTTCCCGAGCCGAAAAGGCTGCTGGCCATCGTCCTGCTCTCGGGGCCCCTGCATTTCGGCCTCGTCTATGTCGCCTTCGGCATGGGCAAGTCGCTGAGCCCGCTGGTGGTCGCCAGCCAGTTGTGGATCCCGTTCACGGCCGTCGCGGCCTGGAAGCTTCTGGGCGAATCGATGCGCCTGCCCGCCGTCATTGGCCTGGTGATCGCCTTTGTCGGCGTGGCGTGGATGAGCCTCGACCCGCACGGAGCCGGAGACCTTCCCGCGGTGGCCCTGGTCATCGCGGCCTGCGCCTGCTGGGCGGTCGCCACGGTGCTGGTGCGCATGACCCCGGGGGTGAAGCCGCTGAAGGTTCAGGGCATCACGGCCATCGTGGCCGCCCCGATCCTGATCGCCATGTCGTTCACGTTCGAGTCCCGGGTGGTCGAACGGGTGATGGCCGCCCCGTTGATCGCCTGGGCCTGCGTGGCCTTTGCCGGGATCGTCTCGACGATCGGCGCCAGCGCCTTGCTGTTCTGGCTGGTCCAGCGGCGCGAGGCGGGCAGGGTGACGCCCTATTTCCTGCTGACGCCCCTGGTGTCCTGCTCGATCGGCATCCTGTTCATGGGAGACCGGCTGACCCCGCAACTGCTGATCGGCGGCGCGGCCACCCTGGCGGGGGTGGCCCTGGTGGCCCTGACCGAGAAGCGGGTGGCCAAGCCCGAAGCGATGACGGCGGAGACGGTTTAGGAGGCTAGCGCCACTTGCCCCGTCCTGACCGCCAAGCAGGTCAGGACGGGGTGGCGGCGTTATCGCTCGTAGAGACGCTTTCCTACTTCACCACGCCGCAGGCCACTCGGGCGCCGGCGCCGCCGATGGGCTGGCTGTTGTGGTCGTCGGGGTTGGCGTGGACGACGATGGCCGAGCCGTCGGCGTCGAGCAGGGCGGGGCGGCCGCCCGCGCCCTTCAGGGAGACCAGGGGCGAATAGAGCTCGGCCATGACCGAACCGTCCGCGCCGGCATGGATGTTGGGCAGGTCGCCATTGTCATTGCCGTCCGGGTTCAGCAGGCCGTGGACCACATTGGCCGTGGTGTGGACGTGGGCGCCGGCCGACTTGAAGTCCGGCGTCCCGCAGTCGCCCTTCTCGTGGAAGTGCGCGCCGTGCCAGCCGGGCGTCAGGCCCTTCAGCTCCAGGCGCAGCAGCACGCCATGCGGCGCCTCGGTCAGGGTGATGGTTCCCAGATCCTTGCCGTCGCCGGCCTTGACGGCGGCTGTGGCGGTCTGGCCCCCCGCGACTTGGGTGGCGGCCTGTGCGGAGATGGCGCCGAGGCCGGCGACGAGCGCGGCGGCGAAGGTGGTGGCGGCAAGTGAGGAACGCATCGGAAATCCTTCAAAAACAAGCGGACGAGGGACGCTGTCGTCCCGGAAAGGTGGCGTCGCCCTTGGGGGAATGCTAACAGTTTCTGACAGTTCCGTGTTCGATTCTGACGGCGAAAAATCCCCTTGAGCGACGATCAAATCACTACCCCTCCCGAAGGGCCGCGAGGGGATATCGCCCCGATCTTCATCGAGGACGAACTGCGTCGCTCGTACCTTGATTACGCGATGAGCGTGATCGTCAGCCGCGCCCTGCCGGACGCGCGCGACGGTCTGAAACCCGTTCACCGCCGTGTGCTGTTTTCGATGCACGAACAAGGACATACGCCGGATCGCTCGTATGTGAAGTCGGCCCGGGTGGTCGGTGACGTGATGGGTAAGTATCACCCGCACGGCGACGCCTCGATCTATTTCACCCTGGTCCGGATGACCCAATCGTTCTCGATGGGTCTGATCCTGATCGACGGTCAGGGCAATTTCGGCTCGGTCGACGGCGATATGCCTGCGGCCATGCGCTACACCGAGTGCCGGATGGCGCCCCCGGCGCTGGCCCTGCTGGCCGATCTGGACAAGGACACGGTCGACTTCCAGGACAATTATGACGGCAAGGAGCAGGAACCCACCGTCCTGCCGTCGCGGATTCCGAACCTGCTGGTCAATGGCGCGGGCGGCATCGCCGTCGGCATGGCCACCAATATTCCGCCGCACAATCTGGGCGAAATCGTCGATGCCTGTCTGGCCATGGTCGACGACCCTGACGTCAGCACCGAGACCCTGCTGGACATCGTGCCGGGTCCCGACTTCCCGACCGGCGGCGAGATCATCGGCCGGGCCGGTCCGCGCCAGGCGCTGATGACGGGCCGTGGCTCGGTGATCATGCGCGGCCTGGCCACGGTGGAAGAGATCCGCCAGGGCCGCGAAGCCATCATCATCACCGCCATTCCGTATCAGGTGAACAAGGCCCACCTGGTCGAGCACATCGCCGAACTGGTGCGCGACAAGAAGATCGAGGGTGTCAGCGACATCCGCGACGAGTCCAACCGCGACGGCATGCGCATCCTGGTCGAGCTGAAGCGCGACGCCTCGGGCGAGGTGATCCTCAACCAGCTGTACCGCTTCACCGCGCTGCAAAGCTCGTTCGGCGTCAATATGCTGGCCCTGAACCGCAAGCGCCCCGAGCAGATGGGCCTGCGCCAGCTGGTCGAGATCTTCGTCAAGTTCCGCGAAGAGGTCGTCGTCCGCCGCACCAAGTTCGAACTGGGCAAGGCGCGCGACCGCGGCCACGTGCTGGTGGGCCTGACCATCGCCGTCGCCAATATCGACGAGTTCATCCACATCATCCGCTCGTCCAAGGACCCGGCCGAGGCGCGCGAGCGCCTGGTGGCCAAGGCCTGGCCGGCCGGCGACATGCTGCCCCTGGTCGAGCTGATCGCCGATCCGCGCAGCCTGCACGAAGAGGGCGGCCTGATCCGCCTGACCGACGAGCAGGCCCGCGCCATCCTGGCCCTGACCCTGTCGCGCCTGACCGGTCTGGGCCGCGAGGAAATCGGCAACGAGGCGCAAGCCCTGGCCGAGGCCATTCGCGGCTATCTGGAACTGCTGTCGGACCGCGCCAACATCATGGCGGTGGTCCGCGAGGAACTGGTCGAGGTGCGCGAGAAATTCGCCGTGCCGCGCCGCTGCCAGATCGTCGACGGCGACGCCGACGTGGAAGACGAAGACCTGATCGTCCGCGAGGAAATGGTCATCACGGTGACCATGGGCGGCTATGTAAAGCGCACGCCGCTGGCCAATTACCGCACCCAGCACCGGGGCGGCAAAGGCAAGTCGGGCATGGCGACCAAGACCGAGGACGCGGTCACCCGCGTGTTCTCGGCCTCGACCCACGCGCCGCTGCTGTTCTTCACCTCGGGCGGCAAGGTCTACAAGCTGAAGGTCTGGAGGCTGCCGCTGGGCGCCGCCAATTCGCGCGGCAAGGCGTTCGTCAACCTGCTGCCGATCGAGCCGGGCGAGACCATCACCTCGATCCTGACCCTGCCCGAGGACGAAAGCACCTGGGACCGCCTGGACGTGATGTTCGCTACCCGCTCGGGCAGCGTGCGCCGCAACAAGCTGTCCGACTTCGTGGATGTGCGCCGCAACGGCAAGATCGCCATGAAGCTGGATGACGGCGACGGCATTGTCGGCGTCGGCGTCTGCGGGACCGAAAACGACATCCTGCTGACCACGGCCGTGGGCCGCTGCATCCGCTTCTCGGCCGACGAGGTGCGGGTGTTCGCCAGCCGTGATTCGACCGGCGTGCGCGGCGTCAAGCTGGCCGAGGGTGACAGCGTCATCAACATGGCCATTCTGCGCGGCGTCGACGCCACGCCGGCCGAGCGCGCCGCCTATCTGAAACACGCCCGCGCCATGCTGCGCGCGGCCGGCGAAGAGGGCGACGACGCCCCCGCGCCAGAGGAATCAGACGAGGACGTCGGCGAGGCCAGCCTGACGCCGGAACGCATCGCCCAGCTGGGCGCGGCCGAGGAGTTCATCCTCACCGTGTCGTCGGAAGGCTTTGGCAAGCGCACCAGCGCCTATGACTATCGCCGCACCGGCCGGGGCGGTCAGGGGCTCACGGCCCAGGACCTCTCCAAGCGCGGCGGCCGTCTGGCGGCCTCGTTCCCGGTCGAGGACAGCGATGAAATCCTGTTGGTGACAGACGCCGGACAGTTGATACGGTGCCCCGTCTCGCAAATTCGTGTTGCAGCGCGGAATACTCAGGGCGTAACCGTCTTCCGCACCGCGAAGGACGAGCATGTCGTGAGCGTGGAGCGGCTGGCTGATGCTGGCGGCGACGATAGTGATCAAGGCGAGGCAAGCGGGGCGGACGAGACCCCGTAGAGCGCCGATAGAGCAGGGGGTTGCATGAGGGTCGGGCTTTATCCCGGAACGTTTGATCCGGTCACCAACGGCCATCTCGACATTATCGGTCGGGCCGTGAAGCTGGTCGACAAGCTGGTGATCGGCGTGGCGGTGAACATCGGCAAGGGGCCGCTGTTTTCGCTGGAAGAACGGGTGGCGATCCTGGAGCGGGAAACCGCGCACCTGAACACGCTGGCCGTGATCGAGGTCAGGCCCTTCGACAGCCTGCTGATGCACTTCGCCCGCGAGGTGGGAGCCCAGATGATCGTGCGCGGCCTGCGGGCCGTGGCCGACTTCGAGTACGAATTCCAGATGACGGCCATGAACCAGCAGCTGGATCGCGAGATCGAGACGGTGTTCCTGATGGCCGATCCGCGCCACCAGGCCATTGCCTCGCGGCTGGTCAAGGAGATCGCGGCCCTGGGCGGCGACATCTCCAAGTTCGTGCCCGCCGGGGTGGGCGAACAGCTGGTCTCCAAACTGCGCAAGACCTGAAACAGTGGGTTTGCCGTGAAGCTGTCGAAATCATAGGCTTCAACACGGCGACTTGTCGCGGGGGCGTCGTCGTTCTACGCCCCCGTTCGCCTTTCTGTTCGGGGATTTCCATGAAGCTTGCGTATTCCGTCGCCGCCCTGGCGCTGCTGGCCACGATCGCCCCTGTTCAGGCGGCTTTCGCCCAGACGCCGTCCGCCCAGGTTGGCGACTGGCGCACGCCCGATCCCCAGAACGTGCTGGTCATCGAGACCAACAAGGGCCGGATCATCGCCGAGCTCAGCCCGCAGGCCGCCCCGGCCCATGTGGCGCGCGTCCGCGAGCTGACCCAGGCCGGCTTCTATGACGGCCTGACCTTCTTTCGAGTCATCGACAGCTTCATGGCCCAGACGGGCGATCCGGAGAACACCGGCGCGGGCGGTTCGGACAAGCCGGACATGATGGCCGAATTCACTTTCCGTCGCGGCGCCGACACGCCGCTGGCCGCGTCGGGCAAGGCCGGCAGCAACGAGACGGGCTTTGTCGGCGCCCTGCCGGTGACCAGTCAGCCGGCCGCCCTGGCGGTGATGACCGCTGACCGCAAGGTGGCGACCTGGGGCAATTTCTGTCCGGGCGTGCTGGGCATGGCCCGGGCCAACAACCCCGACAGCGCCAACAGCCAGTTCTTCTTCATGCGGCAATATTATCCGTCGCTGGACAAGACCTACACCGCCTTTGGCCGGGCCCTGTCGGGCCTGGACGTGATCCGCGCGATCAAGGTCGGCGAACCCGCGCCCGACCCGCAGGACAGGATGACCAGCGTCAAGCTGCTGGCAGATCTGCCGGCCGACAAGCGCCCCTCGGTTCAGGTCATGGACACCCGCGGCCCCGCCTTCGCCGCCCTGGTCGCCAAGCGCCGGGCCGAGGTGGGACCCAGCTTCAGCAATTGCGACGTCGAAATCCCGGTGCAGATCAAATGAAGCCATCCGCCGTTGTCGTCCTGGGTCTGAGCCTGGCCGTCCTGGCCAGTCCGGCGCTGTCCGCTCCCAAGGCCAAGCCGAAGGCGAGGGGCGTCGCCCCGCCGGCAGCCGCGGACTGGCGGGTCCCGGACCCCGACAACGTGATGGTGATCGACACCAACAAGGGCCGGGTGGTCGTCGAGCTGATCCCCGAGGTCGCGCCGGGCCACGTCATCCGCCTAAGAGAGCTGACCAAGGCCGGAGTCTATGACGGCCGGACGTTTTTCCGGGTCATTGATCGCTTCATGGCCCAGACGGGCGATCCCAAGGACAATGGCGAAGGCAATACCGACAAGCCCAACCTGAAGGCCGAGTTCACCTTCCGGCGCACCGCCGCGACGCCCTTCACGCCCGCCGCCGCGCCGTCGGGGCTGCAGGTGGGCCTGCTGGGTTCGCTGCCCGTGTTCAGCCAGCACTGGAGCTGGCACGAGGTCACCGCCGACGGCAACGTCTCGGCCTGGGGGACCTATTGCCCCGGCGTGGTGGGCATGGCCCGCGATGACGACAACAACTCGGCCAACAGCCAGTTCTTCCTGATGCGTCAGCCCTATCCCTCGCTCGACAAGCGCTACACCGCCTTTGGCCGGGTGATCAGCGGGCTGGAGACCATCCGCGCCATCAAGACCGGCGAGCCGGTGGCCGCGCCGCAGGACCGGATGGAAAAGGTGCGGATGCTGTCGGACATACCTGCGGCCGAACGTCCCAGGGTCCGGGTGATCAACACCCAGGGCGCGTGGTTCGCGGGCGAAATCCGCCGCCAACGCGGGCTTAAAGGGGCGGACTTTTCCGTCTGTGATCTGAAAATCCCGGTCGATATACGCTAGCCTCTCACCCTTTTGGGGTGAGCGGCGGTTCACAGCGGGGGGAAAAGCGCGCTAGAAGCGCCTTCACCCATTTCGCACCCAAGGGATGACCATGTCGGCCGACCTCGAAAACACCCTGATCCTCACGCTGGAAAGCGGCCCGGTCACCATCCAGATGCGTCCCGACCTGGCTCCCGGCCACGTTGAGCGGATCAAGGAACTGGTCCGCGAGGGCTTCTATGACGGCGTGGTCTTCCACCGCGTGATCCCCGGCTTCATGGCCCAGGGCGGCGATCCGTCGGGCACTGGCCGCGGCGGCAGCGACAAGCCGGACATCAAGGCCGAGTTCTCCAAGGAAGCCCACGTGCGCGGCGTCTGCTCGATGGCCCGCACCCCCGATCCCAACTCGGCCAACAGCCAGTTCTTCATCTGCCTGGACGACGCGACCTTCCTCGACGGCCAATACACCGTCTGGGGCCAGGTGTCGGAGGGCATGGACCACGTCGACGCCCTGCCCAAGGGCGAGCCCCCGCGCGAGCCGGGCAAGATCCTCAGCGCCAAGATCGCCGCCGACGCCTGATTTCGGCTCTGCTGAACATGAAGACGGCCCCGGAGCGATCCGGGGCCGTTTTTCGTTGGTGTTGGGCCGTCCGCACGCCAGATACGTCACGGCCCCGGGCCGAACCTATCGGCGGATCAAGCGACGGCGACGGCCGGTTCCGCCATACCTGTTTCGCGCCAGCAGCTTTGGGCCCAGTGCGAGACCTTTGTCAGCAGCTCGACCATGTTGACCGGCTTGGCGACACAGTCGTCCATGCCGGCCTCGACGTAGGTCTGGATCTGGGCAGGCAGCGTGTTGGCGGTCAGCGCGATGATGGGCGTGGACGCCACGGAGCCCTCCAGCGCTCGGATCATTCGCGTCGCCGTCACCCCGTCCATGACAGGCATCTGGATGTCCATCAGGATGACATCCCAGTCCCCTGATATCGCCGCCTCGACTCCCGCGCGCCCATCATTGGCCGTTTCACAGATGAAGCCCATGGCCGCAAACATGGCCTGAACCAAAGCCCGATTGCTCTCGTTGTCGTCGACATAGAGAGCGCGCACCCCGGCGTCGCCTGTGGTCGCTAGCGGAGGCCCCGCATGCTCAGGTCTGACATCGGCGGACACGGTCTCCTGAACTGGGGGCGGGATCTGTTCACCCGGAGGGTCTGCGATCATCTGGTTCACCACTTCCAGCAGGTCCAGACCGGCGGCGTGAATTCGGCGGGCCTGATCCGTCGAGGTCTCGGGCAGCGCGGCATCCGCCAACAGTCGGGAGAAGCCGATCACGGCATTCAGAGGCGTGCGGAGTTCGTGAGACATCTCGGTGAGGAATTGCTGCCGCGCTTCCGCCATGGCCGCTTTCTGCTCAGCCGCGCTCCCCGCCATCTCGGCCTCAATCTGGCGGGTGACGTCCTGTTCGTTCAGCAGAACGCAGGTGCGACCGGTCACCGGATCCGGGATAGGTCGGGCGTCCATAAGGTGCCATCGTGTGCCCGCGCGCGTTTTCGCGGCGTGCAGCGCCGAGACAGGCGCGCCGCCTGCGGCCGCCAGCATGGCCAGGCCCTCGGCGTCGACGGCGAACCGTGCGATGAAATCGTCTTCAATGTCGCCGTAGGCGTGGAAAGCGGCCGGGTTGGAAAACAGCCTTGCCCCGTCTGAGTCAAACAAGCTGATCAGCGTCGAGGCGTGACGAAGGGCTTCGGCTGAGCGCTTCTCCTCGGCGGAGACTTCCTCAACCGCGGCCTCAAACAGCAGCAACGACCGGCCATTGTCGTCGACGATGGCGGAGACGGTTGCCTGGGTCGTGACAGGGTGGCCGTGCGGGAAGAAGGTCCACCGTTCGCTGACGGCCTCGCCAAGGGAAGTGCGCTCTACGAGCCGGCGGATACGCGTCTTCATCGCTGGCGAGCGAGCCGAAAAGTCGCGGCTCGCGAGCGCCTCCAGGCTGTCGGCTCCCCACAAGGCGAGCGCGGCGGGATTGGCGTAAGGCTTGTGGCCGGTATCCGGATCATACAGCCAGACAGGCCGTCGCAACCGGTCCCATCCCGTGACGAAATTGCGTGGAGCCATAGCTGACCGTTCGCTCATGGCCCACGGGTGGAGCATATGGCTAAATTTCTGGTGAAATCGGCGGCTGCTCCCCTGCGACAATCCGCAGCACATCGCGGTGGTCGTCCGCGCGTTGCGTGCTGGCCGCCGCGACCACCTTTGGTCCGTGGCCGAGATGACGAGAACCAGGAAAGGCAGGATTTAGCCGCGTCCGCGTCGGCGTCCGAACATCATATCCCGTCAGCTGGCGAACAGTCACCGGGACTTGATGGACTTGGAGCCGAGCGGGTGAGCCCCAGAAGACGATCGTAATCAGAGCTCTCGGCGCAGATCGCCAGCGGCGGTGTCTCCCGCATTCAAGGGCGACACGCTAAACTCTAGTCCCGCCGCAGCTTGACGATGATCGGCCGGTGATCCGAGCCTAGGGCCGGCCCGCGCACGACGCTGACGGTCTTCCAGGCCTTGCCCGCATAGACGTGATCGATCGGCAGGAACGGCGCCGGGGCGTTGGCCAGACGCGAGAACCGGCCCGACGGCCAGGACGCAATGGCCCGGGTGCGGCGCTCAAGGCCCAGGGCCTTGTCCTGGCGCTTGAGCGTGAACGACCAGGGCGTGGAGTTGAAGTCGCCGGTCAGGATCATGTCGGACTTGTCGAACCGGGCCACGGCCTCGACCAGCCGCTTGCCCTGCTGCTGCTGGGGACCGGCGGGCATGGGCCAGACATAGTGGATGCCGGCGACGGTGAAGTCGCCCTTGGGGTCGGCCAGGGTCGCCCAGGCGCCGGCCAGTTCGCGGCCCTCGGGATAGAAGCCGTTGCGGGCCAGCATGCGCTTGCGGCTGAAGATCATGGTGGCGCAACGCTTCTTGCCGTCGCAGGTGACGGAGAAGGGGTAGTAGGCCTTGAGACCCTTGACCGCCGGCCCGGACATGCCGCCGCCCTCGACGATCACCACGACGTCGGCGTTCTGGTCCAGCAGCCAGCGCAGGGCCAGTTCGGGCGTCTCGTTCTCGTGCCAGATATTGAACTGGATGATCTTCAGGTCGTCGGGTCGCGGAGCCAGCCGCTTGGCTCCGGCGGCGGCCAGCAGTTCGGGACCCATCAGGATGGCGCAGGCGAGAACCGCCGCGCCGCCCAGGCCGACAATGGCGCCGCGCTCGCCCTGACGCGCGAAGATCCAGCCCAGGATGATCGCGCCCACGCCCATGGCCAGCCACAGCGGCGTCAGGTGGGTCAGCGCGTCAAGCCGGTCGCTGAACACGCCGCCCAGGCAAGCGACGGCGAAGCCGGCGCCGACCACGCCCAGCATCAGGCCGGTGCCACGGAAAAACAGACTCAGGAGGCGCAGCAACAGATCCATGGTCCGCCCATAACACGGTCACGATGACGGAAAATGAACTCAGTCGCCGGCGAAGTAGATGAAGCTGATATTGCGTATGCGCTCGGCGCCGACCTGTAGCCCGCCGGTCAGCACGCTCTTGACCTCGCCGCCGGGCCCCGCGGCCTTGGTGGCTTTCAGGGCGGCGACGTCAAACCGGCCCGAGAACACCACCTGGCCGACGCGCGGGTCCTGGCCGCGGAAAACCACCTCGTGGCTGTCGACCCGGTAGCTGTCGGGCATCAGGCGGAAGCTGACCGTGTGATTGACCTGGCCTAGCTCGTTCTGCGCCGTCGGGCTGGTGACGTCCTCGAACTCCAGAAAGAACGGCCCGTAATTGCTGGGGCGCTTGCCTTCTTCCCAGGACGCGAAGTCGATGGGAGCGCCCATGTTCACGGACTTCAACTTCCAGGCGCCCACCTGAACCGGCGTGTCGGTGAAGTAGTAACCAAAGACATCCAGCGCCGGATCGTGCTGGAAATTGGCGGCGGCTGGATCAGGCGCGAGGGGTGGCGCGGGCGCGGCGGCGGCCGGGGTCTGGGCGGGCGGCGGGGCTGGAGGCTTTTCGTCACACGCGACAAGCATGAACGGCAGCAGGGCGGCGCTGACCAGCAGGCGTTTCATGGCGATCTTCCCCCCGAAGACTATGGTTATGCGGCAGATTGGCGGCGCCGGTCCGGTATTGTCCATGGCGCTCGCGCGGCGGCGGGTATCTTGACCTGCGGGCCGGCCCGTGTCCTTGAAGCCGCCCCATGCGCCTTTCCGATTTCGACTTCGTCCTGCCAGAGGACAGCATCGCCCTGCGTCCGGCCGAGCCGCGCGATTCCGCGCGCCTGCTGGTGGTGCGGCCCGGCCAGGATCTGGCCGACCACATGGTCAGCGACCTGCCCGATTTCCTGCGACCAGGCGACGCGCTGGTGTTCAATGATACGCGGGTGATCCCGGCGCGGCTGGCGGGCCTGCGCGAGGCCCGCACCACGGGCGGCGGCGATGGCGCGCCCGTGCCGGTCGAGGCCACCCTGCATCGCCGCATGGCGCCTGATCGCTGGAGCGCCTTCATGCGTCCCGGCAAGCGGCTGAAGGTCGGCGACCGCGTGGCGTTCGGATCACGCGATGACCGCGCCTGCGAGGCCGATCGGCTGGACGCCGTGATCCTGGAAAAGCACGATGGCGGCGAAGTGCTGTTGGCCTTCGACCTGTCTGGCCCCGACCTCGACATTGGCATCGCCCGCCACGGCGAGATGCCGCTGCCGCCCTACATCGCCGCCAAGCGGGCCGAGGACGACCGCGACCGCGCCGACTATCAGACCGTCTATGCCCGTGAGGACGGCTCGGTCGCCGCCCCGACCGCCGGCCTGCACTTCACGCCCGATCTTCTGGAGATGTTGAAGGCGAGGGGCGTCTCCCTCCACTTCGTGACCCTGCACGTCGGCGCCGGCACCTTTCTGCCGGTGAAGACCGACGTTGTGGCAGAACACAAGATGCACGCCGAATATGGCGAGGTGCCCGCCGCCGTGGCCGAGGCCCTGAACGCCGTCCGCGCCGCCGGCGGCCGCATCGTCTGCGTCGGCACCACGTCCCTGCGTCTGCTGGAAAGCGCCACGGGCGAGGATCGGATCATCCGGCCGTTCGCCGACGAGACCGCCATCTTCATCACGCCCGGCTATCGCTTCCGCGCCGCCGACGTGCTGATGACCAATTTCCACCTGCCCAAGTCGACCCTGTTCATGCTGGTCAGCGCTTTCGCCGGTCAGAAGACCATGCGCGAGGCCTATGAGCGGGCCATCGCCACGGGCTATCGCTTCTATTCCTACGGCGACAGTTCGCTGCTGTTCCCCGCCGACCCAGCCGAGACTTAAGCTATGGCGTTCCCTTTCGAGATTTCCGCCACCGACGGCAAGGCGCGCACCGGCGTGCTGAAGACCCCGCGCGGCGACATCCGCACCCCGGCCTTCATGCCGGTGGGCACGGCCGCCACCGTCAAGGCCATGACCGTCGACCAGGTCAAGGACACCGGCGCCGACATCATCCTGGGCAACACCTATCACCTGATGCTGCGGCCGACTGCCGAGCGGGTGAAGCGCCTGGGCGGACTGCACAAGTTCATGCGCTGGGACAAGCCGATCCTGACCGACAGCGGCGGCTTTCAGGTGATGAGCCTGTCGGGGATCAGCAAGGTCACCGAGGAAGCCGTGACCTTCGCCAGCCATATCGACGGCTCCAAGCACGTGCTGAGCCCCGAGCGGTCGATGGAGATCCAGGCCGACCTGCTGGGCAGCGACATCGTCATGCAGCTGGACGAATGCGTCGCCTGGCCGGCCGAGGAGAAGCGGGCCCGCGAGGGCATGGAGCTGTCGGCCCGCTGGGGCGCCCGCTCCAAGGCGGCGTTCGGCACGCGCGACAGCCAGGTGTTGTTCGGCATCCAGCAGGGCTCGACCTTCGAGAATTTGCGCCGCGAGTCGTCGCAGCGCCTGCAGGACATCGGCTTTGACGGCTACGCCATCGGCGGGCTGGCGGTGGGCGAGGGGCATACGGCCATGTGCGAGGTACTGGACTATGCGCCGGACCTGCTGCCCGCCGACAAGCCGCGCTACCTGATGGGCGTGGGCAAGCCAATCGACCTCGTTGAGGCCGTGGCGCGGGGCGTCGACATGTTCGACTGCGTGCTGCCGACCCGCTCAGGACGCCACGGCCAGGCCTGGACCTGGGACGGAGCGATCAACATCAAGAACGCCAGATATGCCGACGACGAGTCGCCGCTGGACCCCGGCAGCGCCTGCTCGGCCAGCCGCGACTATTCCAAGGCCTATCTGCGCCACCTGTTCAAGGCCGAGGAGATCCTGGGCCAGGTGCTGTTGTCCTGGCACAACATCGCCTTCTTCCAGGCCCTGACGGCCGCCATGCGCGAGGCGATCAGCGAGGGCCGGTTCGAGGCTTTCCGCCGCGACTTCGCCGCGCGCCAAAACCCGGGTCAAGTCTCTAGTTCTTGATCGGAAAGCGCGGCTTGAATCCGTCGGCGGGCGGGGGCATGCCGGGATCAACCACGGGGATGGGCGCGGGCGGCTTGTGCTGCGGCGTGGCCGGCGGATTGCAGCCCCGCGCCTCGCCTAGCCCCTTAAGATAGGCGCGGCGGACATTGCCCGAGGTGATCGCGCTCTGCACCAGCCGGTCGTGGCGTTCGGCGCCGCTGAGTTTTCGCACCCAGCCGCGCATCGGGATCATGTCCTGGGCGGCGCTGGCCACGGCGCCGAGGGCGGCGCTGCCAGCGGCCTTGCGACCCCGATCCATCAGGTCTTCGTTCTCCTCGGGCGGATGGGCGTCCAGATCCTCGCCCAGGGCCGCGTCGAGCGGCGCGATCAGGCCGATCAGGATCGCGCAATTGACCTTCGCCGGCCGGGCATAGGGATCGCCCATGGCTTCGATCAGCACCGGAGGGATCTTGGTGCGGACGATGTTGACGTCGCGCAGCGGGGCGCTGACGGCGCCGGCGATGCCGTCTCTGTTAGCGTCCGACGTCGTCTGAATCTTCGAATCAGAGGGCGGCGGCGCAGGCGGTTCCTGCTGGGCAAACGCCGGCGCGCTCGCCAGGAAGAGCGGAACAGACAGGGCCGTGAGCAACAAACCACGCATAGGCCAACCTTATCGCGCCAAAAGCGGCGCCGTGATGTCAAACAACCGGTGAAACCGCGCTTGCGGCCACGGCGCCCCCCGACTATGTTCCGCGCCGCTTCCACCGGCCACGCCGCGTCGTGAGCGGGCCGGTAGCTCAGTGGTAGAGCATTCGACTTTTAATCGAATGGTCGTGGGTTCGAACCCCACCCGGCCTACCATTTTCGCCAGCTCCGGAAGCTGGTCAGGCGCGTCGTGGCGCCCATTCGCCCAGAGCGCGCCAGGCCGCCGATCAAACGTCGCCTTTGGACTTTCCGTTCACCATGGGTCCGTGCGTCGCGGTGATGGCGCGCGGTGAGTTTTTCTGCGACCGTCGCCGGGTAATTCTCAATTGACCCCACCAGCTTGGTGGGGATTTAAGCAGGCCAAGCTGGCGCGTCCGCGCCTCTGTGTTCGCCGGATTGAGGACGACGATCAGACGATGACCGCCGAAGCCGCCGCCGCGATCAACACAGGCCCAGCCGCCCGAAGGCCGATGTTTCGGCGTCGCTCGGCGATCCCGGGCTTTGCCCTAACGCTGGGCGTCACCCTGACGGTGCTGTCGCTGATCGTGCTGATCCCGCTGTCGGCCGTGGCCTTGAAGGCCGCCGAGCTGTCGCCGGCCCAGTTCGCCGCCGCCGCCTTTTCCGAGCGGGCCCTGGCGGCCTATCGCCTGACCTTCGGCGCGGCCTTCATCGCCGCCGCGATCAACGGCGTGTTCGGCGTGCTGACCGCCTGGGCGCTGGTGCGCTACGACTTTCCGGGCAAGACCCTGGTCAACGCCCTGGTTGACCTGCCGTTCGCCCTGCCCACGGCGGTGGCGGGCATCGCCCTGGCGACTCTCTATTCGCCCAATGGCTGGATCGGCGCCTATCTGACCCCGCTGGGGATCAAGGCCGCCTATAACCCGATCGGGGTGACCATCGCCCTGATCTTCATCGGCCTGCCGTTCGTGGTGCGCACCATCGAGCCGGTGCTGCGCGACCTGTCCGACGATGTCGAAGAGGCCGCCGCCAGCCTGGGCGCGGGCCGCCTGTCGACCATCACCCGCATCGTCCTGCCGGCCCTGGGGCCTTCGTGGCTGACGGGGTTTGCCCTGGCCTTCGCGCGGGGGATCGGCGAGTACGGCTCGGTGATCTTTATCGCCGGCAACATGCCCTACAAGTCCGAGATCGCGCCGCTGCTGATCATCATCCAGCTGGAACAGTTCGAATACGCCAACGCCGCCGCCATCGCCCTGGTGATGCTGGGCGTTTCGTTCCTGATGCTGCTGGTCATCAACGCCGTGCAGGCCTGGGCGAGAAGGTTCTCCTGATGGCCGCTCCGCGTCTTTCCACTGAAGATCCAGCCTGGGCCAAGGTCCTGATCATCACCCTGGTCCTGGCCTTTCTGGGCCTGGTCTTGATCCTGCCGCTGGCCGCCGTGTTCGCCGAGGCCCTGCGCAAGGGCGTGCAGCCGGCGCTGGACGCCATCGCCAATCCCGACGCCATCGCCGCCGTGAAGCTCACCCTGCTGACCGCCGCGATCACCGTGCCGTTCAATGTGGTGTTCGGTCTCTGCGCCGCCTGGGCGGTCGCCAAGCACGAGTTTCCGGGCAAGAGCCTGCTGATCACCCTGATCGACCTGCCATTCTCGGTCTCGCCTGTCGTGGCGGGCCTGATCTATGTGCTGGTCTTTGGCCTGCAGGGCTGGTTTGGCGACCATCTGGTCGACAACGACATCCGGATCATCTTCGCCGTGCCCGGCATCGTGCTGGCGACCATCTTCGTGACCTTCCCCTTCATCGCCCGCGAGCTGATCCCGCTGATGCAGGAGCAGGGGACCAGCGAGGAAGAAGCCGCCGTTTCGATGGGGGCCTCGGGCCTCTACACCTTCTGGCGGGTCACCACGCCCAATGTGCGCTGGGGGCTGCTGTATGGCGTGCTGCTGTGCAACGCCCGCGCCATGGGCGAGTTCGGCGCCGTCTCGGTGGTCAGCGGCCATATCCGGGGCCTGACCAACACCATGCCGCTGCATGTCGAGATCCTCTATAACGAGTATGATTTCGTCGGAGCCTTCGCCGTCGCTGCTCTGCTGTGCCTGCTGGCGATCGTGACCCTTGTTCTCAAGACCGCGCTTGAAGTCGCCCAGCCCGCCACGCGCGGGCGTCGCGGCCACTGAACGGAACGCCAGACCCCATGACTATCTCCATCCGTTCCGTCGAAAAGAAGTTCGGCCGCTATCCCGCGCTGGACAAGGTCGGGCTCGAGATCGCCGATGGCGAGCTGCTGGCCCTGCTGGGGCCTTCGGGATCGGGCAAGACCACGCTGCTGCGGGTGATCGCCGGCCTGGAGTTCCCCGACGCCGGCCAGGTGCTGTTCCACGATCAGGACGTCACCTTCGCCTCGGCGGCGGCGCGACGTGTGGGATTCGTGTTCCAGCAATATGCGCTGTTCAAGCACATGACCGTGGCCAGGAACATCGCGTTCGGCCTCGACGTCCGCAAGGGCAAGGACAAGCCGTCCAAGGCCGAGATCACCAAACGGGTCGATGACCTGCTGCGCCTGGTCGAGCTGGAAGGTCTGGGCGGTCGCTACCCCTCGCAGCTGTCAGGCGGCCAGCGCCAGCGGGTGGCCCTGTCGCGGGCCCTGGCCGTGCAGCCCAGCGTGCTGCTGCTGGACGAGCCCTTCGGCGCCCTGGACGCCACGGTCCGCAAGTCGCTGCGCAAGGAACTGCGCCGCGTTCATGACGCCACCGGCGTCACCACCATCTTTGTCACCCACGACCAGGAAGAGGCGCTCGACCTGGCTGACCGCGTGGCCATCCTCAACCACGGCGTCATCGAGCAGGTCGGCACGCCGGCTCAGGTGCATGACGAGCCGGTTTCGCCGTTCGTCTGCGGCTTCGTGGGCGAGGCCAACCGGTTCGAGGGCGCGGTGTCGAATGGCCGGTTTTCGGCGGGCCCGGTGTTCCTGCCCGCCGCGGGCGTCGCCAACGGCAAGGCCGTGGGCTTTGTGCGACCCCACGATCTGGTGCTGGACGTCGAGGGCTTCGATGTGCGCGTGGAACGGGTCCATGTTCATGGCGCCCTGGCGGTCGTCGACGGTCTGGCGACCGACGGTGGCCGGATCGACATCACCGTCTCGCGCGATCAGGCGGAGCAGTTCACGGGGACCGTGCGGGTGTCGGCGCGTCGGGCGCACGTTTATCCGGGGTAGGTGGGCGGAAGTCCTTCACGCCATGGAGCGTGACGGCGCCTCACCATTAAGCATTACCTTAGATTAAGTTGTCGGCGCGGGCGTAGCCATGGTTCGTTGACCACCTGGGTCGAGCTTGGCCTTGGGTTGTTCACAACACTCGGGGTTTTCAGTCATGGCCGATGCGATTTCGGGCGCGCTCCCGCGCTTGGCCGTGCAGCCCGCCCAGCGCATTGCCGCTCGTGTTGTCGGGATCATCACGCTTCTGGCCATGGCGCTCTCCATGTGGGTGGAGTTCGTCGCTCTTGGTCCGATCGTGATTTCCGATGATCCGGCCATTACCGCCAGCAGTGTCGCAGGGGCCGTCCTGTTGGTGAGAGTCGCCGTGGCCCTGAGCTTGGCGTGTTTCATCAGCGACGTGGCCGTAGGAGCGGCATCCTACGTTGTTCTACGCCCCATCAACCGAGGGCTCGCCGCCCTTGGCGCTCTCTTTCGTGTCGCGAACGCAATCATTCTCGCTTTGAGCGCGCTCGCCTTGTTGGTCGTGCTGCGTTTGGTTTCCGACGCTCCGTATCTGAGCGCCTTCACTGTCGAACAGTCTCAGTCACTCGTCCGCCTTCTGTTCGGCGTGAGGGCCGACACGATGAGCTTGGGCTGGGTGTTTCTAGGTCTGGGACAGGCCGTGTTCGCCTGGCTGTGGCTCAGGTCGAAATATATCCCAGCGCCACTGGCCGTGGTCGGAATTGTCGCTTCGATGATGCTTGCGCTCTTCCCGCTTTTCGCCATGGTCCTGCCCGCTTTCGGGCAGGCTGTCGGCATCGCCTACATGGCGCCCATGTTCCTGTATGAGGTGACCTTGGGACTATTGCTGCTGGTTAAGGGCATCCGCGAGCCGAGGCTTCCCAGGTCCCATCGATCGTTGCAGCCTAAAGGTCGTTAATGGCCCGAAGGACGCAGGGCGTTCGACATTCCGTCGATCACTGCTGTTGCTGCTGCTGATGCAGATCCTGCCGTAGCGCCGACTCGTTGGTCGGGCGACGGCGACCGCCGGCGAAGCTGGGCCGCGCCATGCGCAGGAATTCGGGCTCGGCCAGGGCCGCGCGCGCCCGGCGTACCGAGACACCGACGGCCAGCTCACTGTCTGAGTCGCCCTTGTAGACTCCGCGCGAAGGCGTGACGTCGGCATAGTCGCGACCCACGGCCACTGCCACGTGGCGCTCGCCGGTCATCATGTTGTTGGTGGGGTCAAAGCCCACCCAGCGCAGGCTGGGCAGGAACACCTCGACCCACGCATGGGTGGCGTCCGGATCGGAGCGGTCGCCCGCGTCGCGGTCGGTGAACAGGTAGCCCGAGACATAGCGCGCCGGCACGTTCCACGACCGGCAGACAGCCAGCATGATATGGGCGAAGTCCTGGCAGACTCCGCGGCCGGCGCTCAGGGCCAGATCGATGGGGCTGTCGGCGTCGGTGACCCCGGGCTGGTATTCGAAGGCCTGATAGATGGTCTCCGACAGCATCCGCATCGCCGTCAGCGGGTCCCTGCGGCGCAGGTCGTCCAGATTGTGTTCGTCGACAAAGGCGTTCAGCGCCTCGGTGGTCTCGACGAAGCCGTGCATTCGCAGGAAGTCGAAACACTCGCCGCGCACGAACTCGCTGCGCAGCCGGTCCCATTCGCCCATGTCCAGGGCGTCGGGCCGTTCGCCAGGAGGCTCTGTCTCGACCGCCGAGCGGGCGACGATGGTCAGCTTGTCGTGCGGCTGGGGCACGTCGAAGTGATAAACGGCGTTGCCGAAGCTGTCGGCGTAGGAAAACACCTGGGCCGCCGGGTTGAGGTCCAGCTCGAAGCTGATCAGGCGCTGGCGGGCGGTCTTCTGGGGCTGCATCCACAGCTCCATCAGGCTTTCGCGGACCGGGCGCTCGTAGTGATACTGGGTGACGTGGCGGATCTCGAGCAACACGGGATGATGTCCTTAGGCCGGAAGACGCATTTCGAGCGGATAGGCCACGAAAGTCTCATAGATCGCTTCGTGGATACGCGCGCACTCGTTGACGACGGTGGTCAGCAGGGCGCCGGCCCCCTGGTTTTCCAGCTCGTTGATATCGGCGAACTGCAGTCTGGCCTTCAGGCGTCCGGCGATGCGTTCAGGGCCGGCGCCCGCCCCGTCGCCGCCGGCCCGGCGGGCCAGCACGGCGAGATTGGCTTCGATCTGCGAGGTGGCGAAGCGGATCGAACGCGGGAAGTCCTCGTCGAAAACCAAGAACTCCAGGATGTGCCGGGGCTCGATCTCGGCGGTGTAGACCCGCAGATAGGGCTCAAGCGCGCAGGCCATGCGCAGCAGGCTCACCAGGGCGATATGGTCGTTGATCTGCCGGCCGGGCGTTTCGGCGAAGCACACTTCCAGCAGGCGCGAGACCAGCTGGGCGCGCTCCAGATACATACCCAGCATCATGAACCGCCAGCTTTCACCGTGGCTCATGGTGGTGTCGGCCGCGCCCTTGAACAGGTGCAGGTCGGCGATCACGTCATGCAGGAAGGTGGTCGAGCCGTCGGCGAACTCGCGCTTGGCGTTCTCGTCGGTGACTTTCAGATACAGCAGGTTCAACCGCTCCCAGGTCTCGGTGGTGATCTGGTCGCGCACCTGGCGGGCGTTTTCGCGGGCGCGGGAAAGGGACGAGACCACCGAATTGTGGTCGGCGCGGTCCAGCACCAGGGCTTCGGCGGCCTCGAAAGAGCCAATGGCGCTGCTCATTTCCGGCTCGCCCACGGCCGAAAGCGCGATCCACACCGCCTGCACGCCGGAGTCCGTCTGATCCAGGGTGGCGTTCAGCATCACGCTGGACAGGCGGGAAAGATGTTCGGCGCGTTCGATGTAACGGCCCAGCCAGTAGAGGCTGTCAGCAACCCGAGCCAGCATCATGGGCGTGCGCTCGCATTGCCATTGGAGCCGTTGGTGGGACCCTCGTCGGCCAGCACCCAGGTGTCCTTGGATCCGCCGCCCTGGGAGGAGTTGACCACCAGCGAGCCGCGTTTCAGGGCCACGCGGGTCAGGGCGCCGGGCGTGACGATGGTCTTCTCGCCCGACAGGATGAAGGGGCGCAGGTCGACGTGGCGGGGCTCGATCCGGCCATCGACCAGGCAGGGCGCGGTCGACAGCTGGATGGTCGGCTGGGCGATGTAGTTTTCCGGATCGGCCTTGATGGCGATGGCGAAGTCGTCGCGCTCCTTCTGGGTGGCGTGCGGGCCCACCAGCATGCCGTAGCCGCCCGAGGCGCCGACGGCCTTGACCACCAGCTTGTCCAGATTGGCCAGCACATAGCCCAGCTGCGCCGGCTCGCGGCACAGGAAGGTCTCGATATTGGGCAGGATGGCGTCCTCGCCCAGATAATAGCGGATGATTTCCGGGACATAGGCATAGACGGCCTTGTCGTCGGCCACCCCGGTGCCCGGCGCGTTGCAGATCACCACATTGCCGGCCCGATAGGCGTTGAACAGGCCCGCCGCGCCCAGCGAGGAGTTGCGCCGGAAGGTGAGGGGATCGATGAAGTCGTCATCGACCCGGCGATAGATCACGTCTACCCGGCGGATGCCCGTGGTGGTGCGCATGTAGACCATGTTGTCATGGACCACGAGGTCGCGGCCCTCGACCAGGGGCACGCCCATCAGCCGCGCCAGATAGGCATGCTCATAATAGGCCGAGTTGTAGACGCCGGGCGTCAGCACCACGACCTGCGGGTTGGGCCGCCATTCGGGGCTCATGCTCTTCAGCGTGGCCAGCAGCAGATCGGGATAGCGCTCGACCGGACGCACGCCGGCGGCGCGATAGGTGCCCGGGAAGGTGCGCTTGGCCGCGTCGCGGTTGGCCAGCATGTAGGAGACGCCCGACGGCACCCGCAGATTGTCTTCCAACACCGCGAACTGGCCGTCCTGGCAGCGGATCAGATCGCTGCCGCAGACATTGGCGTAGGCTTTGTGCGGCACATAGATGTGCTGCATCTCGCGGCGATAGGAGGGCGCGCCCAGCACCAGCTCGCGCGGCACCACCCCGTCCATCAGGATCTGCTGGTCGCCATAGATGTCGGCCAGGAACAGGTTCAGCGCCAGAAGGCGCTGGGTCAGGCCCGCCTCGATCTTGGCCCATTCCTGGGCGGGGATGATGCGGGGAAAGAGGTCGGTCGGGATGATCCGTTCGGTGGTGTCCTCGCCGCCGCCATAGACCGTGAAGGTGATGCCCTGCAGCAGGAACGATCGCTCCAGCGTCTGCTGACGTCCCGCCAGCTCGGCGCCGCCCAGGGTCGACATGCGGGCATGCAGGGGGTCGTAGTGCGAGCGCACCGCGCCGCCGGGCGCGAACATCTCGTCATAGGCGACACCCGGCAGGTACGCCGCCTCGGTCAGCGGAAGGGTCGGTGCCTCTAGATCTTGAATTTTCGCCGCCACGCCTTCGTCCACGCTTGTTTGCCCTTGGGCTCCGCCGAGTCAGACGCGCCGCCACCAACCCTAGAACGTCGTAACGTCCGAAGTCGGCGATTTTCGCCGTCGCCGCGACAATGCGCACGACTGCCTGTCATTTGGGCGCCTTTTCGGCAGGGAGGGAAGCGCCCGCCGTCTTCCGTTCCCTGCATTTCCGGCCGTGACAGCGACGAGACCGGCGACTACAGGGGGAGCGGGGGCGCTCCGCGCGGGGAATACGGCTTGGTGCGTAGACGATTGGCCCTTGGGATCGCGACAGCGGCTTTGCTGGCTGCTGGCGGCGCGTGGGCGGATGAGCCTGCGGCGACGATCACCGGGGTGGAAGACAAGACGCTGCGCGACGCGATCCTGAGGGTGCTCTCGATTTCGAGGAACGCGCCCCAAAGTCGCGCCGAAGCCCGCCGCCGCGCCCGCGACGCCGGCGATGACGTGGTCGCGGTGCTGCGCGCCGAGGGCTACTACGCCTATGCCGTCGAACCCGACATCAGCGAGGACGATCCGCCGCGGGGCGTCGTCAGGGTGACGCCCGGGCCCGTGTTCGTGCTGGCCGATCCCAATATCGTCTGGGTCGGCGCGCCTCCTGACGAGGGGGTGGGCCAGCGAGCCATCTCGGCCATGCGACTCACGCCCGGCGAGCCCGGCCGCGCCGCCGACATCCTGGGCGCCGAGGGGCGGGTGATCGCCCAGGTCCAGCAGTTGGGCTATGCCGACGTCGCCGCCGAACCGCGCGAGGTCATTGTCGATCACGCTGACCACACGGTGCGCCCCACCTTCAACATCGCCGCCGGCGACCTGACCCGGCTGGACGGCGTCGAGCTGATCACCAAGGGGCGGAGCAATGCGGCCTGGATCGCCCATCTGACGCCCTGGCAGCCTGGTGATGTCTATGATCCCGAGGATGTCGCCGAGTTGGAGCGTCGCCTCCGGGACACCGCCGTCTATGACTCGGTTTCGGTCTCCATCGCGCCGCGCGAAAAGATCCTGCCCGACGGCCGCCGTCCCGTTGTTGTCAACCTCACCGACCGGCCGGAACGCACCATCGAACTGGGCGCGGGCTATTCGACCAGCGAGGGTCCTGGCGTCGATGCGCGGCTGATCCGCTACAACCGCCTGCGCCGCGCCGACACCACGACCTACACCGCGCGCCTGGCCAAGCTGGAGCAGCGGCTGGAAGGCGAGGTGGCCTTGCCGCACTGGCGCAGGCCCCGGCAGACCCTGAAGCTGAACGGCGCGGTGTTTCGCGAGACCACCGACGCCTATGACGAAACCGGCGCGACGATCAGCGCCGACCTGACCCAGCGTCGCAAGACCACCTCCTATCGCAGCTATGGCGTGGCCCTGGACCTGTCGCAGTCCGAGCAGTTGGGCGTGGTCTCCGGAAGCTCGGTCAAGGAAACCCTCAACCTGGCGACCCTGACCACCCTGGGCGCGGTCGCCTGGGATCAGTCGGACAACATCCTGGACCCGACGCGAGGCTGGCGTTTCGAGGCGCGCGCCGAGCCGACGGCCAGCTTTGGCGACACCACCCTGGCCTATCTGAAGACCCAGGTTCAGGGCTCGGCCTATCTGCCGTTCGGCGAGGGCGCCAGCACTGTCGTGGCCGGCCGCGTCAAGGTGGGGGCGATCTTCGGCGCCCTGGTCTCGGAAATCCCGGCCTCGCGCCGGCTGTTCTCGGGCGGCGGCGGTTCGGTGCGCGGCTATGCCTATCAGGCCATCGGCCCGCGCCTGGCCGACAACACCCCGCAGGGCGGCGTGTCGCTGGTCGAGACCTCGCTTGAGGTGCGCCATCGCTTCACCCAGCGCTGGGGCGGCGTGGCCTTCATCGACGCGGGCGCCATCGGTCCCGAACGCAAGCCCGACACCGAGGACTTCCGCTTCGGCGCCGGCATCGGCGTTCGGTACGACCTGGGCTTCGGCCCGATCCGCGCCGACATCGCCATCCCGCTGGGCAAGCGCTCCGGCGACCCCGCCTTTCAGATCTACCTCAGCATCGGGCAGAGCTTTTGACCGACGCGCCTGAACATCCCATCGAAGACGTGGTCGAAGAGGCGGTCGAGACCGTCGTCGAGGTCGCCAAGAAGGTCGGCGGACCCGGCTGGCTGATGATCGTGTCGATCGTGGCGGTGGTGATCGTCGCGGTGTTCTTTGGCGGCCTGCGCTACGCTCCGATCACGCCTCAGGGACGCATGTTCCTGGAAGCCCGGGCCAGCGGCCTGAAGCTGGGTCGCATCGGCCGGCTGAAGATCGAAGGCCTGTCGGGCGACATCTGGAAGAACTTCGGGGTTCGCCGCCTGACCATCATCGACGAGAAGGGCGTCTGGCTCGAAGCGCATGATGTCCGGGTGGCCTGGCGTCCCGCCGAGCTGTTCAGTCGCCGCTTCCACGCCGAACGCATCGACGCCCGCGAGGTCGTCGTGCTGCGCCGGCCGACCCTGACGCCCAAGGGCAAGTCCGGGGCCGCGCCGGTCTCGGTGGATCTGGACGCCTTCGCCCTTCGACTGGTCACCCGGCCCGAGTTCAGTCGTCAGGCGGGCGACTTCGATGTCGTCGGCGCCTACGAAATGGCGCGGCAGGGCGGCAAGAAGGGGCGGATCGGCGTGGCCAGCCGCCTGCACCGCGGCGACCACCTGACCCTGGACTTCGACCTGGGCCGCAACGACACGATCCGCCTGAACGCCGACGCTGTGGAAGCCAATGGCGGCGCGATCGCCGGCGCCCTGGGCCTGCCTGTCGACAGGCCCTTCGACCTGAAGGCCAAGGCCGACGGCGCGATGAACAAGGGCGCTTTCAGCGTCACGGCCAAAACCGGCAAGGACATTCCGCTAGACGCGACGGGCGCGTGGACGCCGCAGGGCGGTTCGGCGCGCGGGCGCATCGACCTGGGCGCTTCCAGCCTGACGCGTCGCCTGGAGACCATGTTCGGCCCCGAGGCGGCCTTCACCATCGACGGCCGCAAGGCGACCGGCGGTCTCTATGACCTGACGACCCATATTCGCGCCGAGAACCTGGTGCTGGACTCCCGGGGGCTGGCCGACATCGGCAAGAAGCGGACGGGTCCCGACGGCCTGCCATTCACCGCGCGCATCGGCTCGCTGAAGAAGATCGTCTCGATCCCGGAAATGGGGACGGGCCTGATCAACGGACGGTTCCGTCTGGAACCGGGCGGCTTCTCGGTCGACGGCGACGCCGACGTCTCCAACCTTTCGCTGCTGGGCTACCAGCTGGCGCGAGCCAAGGGGCCGGCCATGGTGCGGTGGTCGAAGGGCGAGTTGACGATCAAGGCGCAGGCCGCGGGGCAGGGCGGCGGCGGAACCGGCGTATTGGCTGTGCTGGGCGCCAGCCCCAAGGCCACATTCGAAGGCGCGCGGGTTAAGGGCGGGCGTTTCCTGATCCGCTCCGCCACGATCACCGGGCCTAATCTGGTGGTGACCGGCGAGGGGGACCGCGGCATCCTTGGCGGGCTGAATTTCAAGGGCGAGGCGCGGGTCGCCAGCCTGGCGCCGATCCGCGCCGGCGCGCGCGGCAAGCTGGTCGCCAAATGGTCGGCCAGCAGTTCCAACGGCAAGCCCTGGGCCTTTACGGTCGACGCCAGGGGGCAGGACTTCGCGGTCGGCATGGCCGAGCTGGATCGACTGCTGGGCAAGACGCCGCGCCTGAGCGGCAAGGGGGCCTGGAGCGAGGGCGTGCTCTCCATCGCCGACGCCAAGCTGGAAGGCGCGGCGGCGCAGGTGCGCACCTCCGGCGCGATGCAGCGCGGCGGCGGTCTGGGCTTCAAGCTGGACTGGACGGCCACGGGGCCGTTCCGGGCCGGACCGGTCGAGGTGACGGGCAAGGCCAGGGGCGACGGCGCGATCACCGGAACCCTGTCTGCCCCCAAGGCTGATCTGACGGCCGATTTCGACTCCATCGACCTGCCGAAACTGCCCCTGACCAATGCGCATCTGGTGCTGACCTTCGCCCGCACGGCCGGCGGCGCCGACGGCGTGGCGCGGCTGACCGGCCAGAGCAGCTATGGCCCGGCCAGGGCGGGCGCGGCCTTCCGCTTCGCGACGGGCGGGCTTGATCTCAGCGACGTGGACATCGACGCCGGCGGCGCCAAGGCCAGCGGCTCTGTCTCCCTGCGTGGCCGACGCCCTGCCTCGGCGGACCTCAGCGTGGCCATCGGCCCCGGAGCGTTCCTTCCGCAAGGCCGGGTGTCAGGCTCGGCGAAGATCGTCGATGCGCCGGGCGGCGCTCGGGCGACGCTGGACCTGACCGCCGAGGACATCGGCAGCGGCGGCTGGAAGGTGCGTTCGGCGCGCCTCAAGGCCGACGGACCCATGGCCAACCTGCCCCTGACCCTCGACGCCCAGGGCCTGGCCCCTGGCGGCCGCTGGCGTGTGGCGGGGTCCGGCGCCCTTGCCCAGTCCGGCGAGGACTACGCCCTGTCGCTCGACGCCGCCGGCCGCATGGGCCGCACCGACGTCAAGACCCGCGAGACGGCCCTTGTCCGCTTCGGAGGCGCTTCGACCGTCACGCGATTGCGGTTGCTGATTGGCGAGGGCCAGGCCGATGTCGACGCCGACCTGGGCGGCGAGACCGCCAGTCTCAAGGCTCGCCTGGCGGGGGTCAGCCTGACCGCCTTCGATCCCGACCTGGCCGGCGACATCGACGGAACCGTCAACCTGCGTGGCCAGGGCGAGACCCTGCTGGGCGAATTCGCGGCCAAGCTGACCGGCGCGCGTGAGCGTGGCTCCAGGATCGAGCAGTCGCTGGACGCCCAGATTCATGGCGACCTGAAGGATCGCGTGCTGAACATCGTCGCCGACGGCGCCAACCGTCAGGGTCTGAAGGCGGAAGCCCGGTTGCAGCTGCCGGCCGAGGCTTCGGCCAAGCCGCTGCGCCTGGCGATCGACAGGAGCCGTCCCGTGGCGGGAACCTTCAAGGCCCAGGGCGAGATCAAGCCGCTGTGGGACCTGCTGCTGGGTCCTGAACGCTCCCTGTCGGGCAAGATCGACGCCGAGGGAACCCTGGCGGGCACCCTGGCCGATCCGCGACTGGTGGGACGCGCGTCGCTGGATGGCGGCGGCTTCGAGGAGGGCCAGACAGGACTGCGGCTGCGCAACATCGCCCTGCGAATGACCCTGGCCGACAACGCCATCGACGTCAGTCAGGCCACGGCCGAGGACGGTCTTAGCGGATCCGTCGCCGGCGGCGGACGCATCAGCCTCAATCGCGAAGGCGTCAGCAGCTTCAAGCTGGATCTCAAGGGCTTCCGACTGATCGACAACGACCTGGCGACGGCCAGCGCCACCGGACAGGCCACCGTCAACCGGTCGGCCGACGGCAAGGTCAAGCTCAGCGGCGACCTCACCATCGACCGCGCCGACGTCTCGGCCCAGAGCAAGACCCCGGCCGGGGTGGTCAATATGGATGTCATCGAACGCAATCGCCCTGTCGACCTGGACCAGGGCACGCAGCCGCGTCGGGCCAGCCCCGGCGGCGGCATCGCGCTGGACATCAACCTGAACGCGCCGCGCCGCGTGTTCGTGAAGGGCCGTGGCCTGGACGTCGAACTGTCGCTGGACGCCCATGTCGGCGGCACCACCTTCGCGCCCCGCCTCGATGGCGTGGCCCGCATGGTGCGTGGTGAATATGACTTCGCGGGCAAGCGCTTCGAGTTCGACGACAACGGCGTGGTCACCCTGTCGACACAGCTGGACCGTATCCGCCTCAACCTCAGCGCCCGACGCGAGGATGCGTCTCTCACGGCGATCGTCAGGATCCAGGGCACGGCGGCCAAGCCCGAGATTACCCTGACCTCGACCCCGGAACTGCCCAGCGACGAAGTGCTGAGCCAGGTGCTGTTTGGCGCTTCGGCCGCCCAGCTGTCGCCGATAGAGGCCGCGCAGCTGGCCTCGGCCCTGGCGGCCCTGGCGGGTGGCGGCGGTTTCGACGTGATCGGCAACCTGCGCAGTTTCGCCCGACTGGACCGCCTGGCCTTCGCCGAGAGCGCCGCGGGGATGACCGTGGCGGGCGGCAAGTACGTGACCGACGATGTCTATCTGGAGATTATCGGCGGGGGGCGCGAGGGCCCCGAGGCCCAGGTCGAATGGCGGATCCGCCGGACCCTGTCGCTGGTCTCGCGGATCGGCGGCCAAGGCGACGCAAAGCTTTCCGTCCGCTGGCGAAAGGACTATTAGAGCGTCTCCAAATTCGAACGGTCCTTCGGATTTGACCAGATGGGATGTGACGGGCGCCGAAATCGGTTCCCGCTTTCGACTGTCACGTTCCCGGCAAGGCTGTTGCGCGGGCGCCCGGTTACCTCGTCAGAGGAAGCACGTTTTACCCGCGGCCCTTGGTTTATCGTGACTGAGGGAGGAAGCGCATGTCCATGCGACTCAAAGACGAGGATCGCGCTGTCCTGGAGGCTATCGCCTCGGACGGCGGGCGGATCATTGACCGGGCGGTGGCCTGGTGCGCGATCAATTCGGGCAGCCTTCATCTGGCCGGACTGGAGCGTCAGAGGCAGGTTCTGCTCGACGCGGTCTCGACGCTGCCTGGCGCGCCGACTGAAATTCCCCTGGCCGCGTCCGAAGTCATCGGCCCCGACGGCCGGGTCGGCGAGCAGCACCATACCCCAGCCATCGCCGTGGTCGTGCGCCCCGAGGCGCCGTTGCAGGTCGTGCTGACCGGCCACTACGACACCGTCTATCCCGAGACCAGCACCTTCAAGACCGTGACCACCCGTCCCGATGGCGCGCTGCATGGACCGGGCATCGCCGACATGAAGGGCGGGATCAGCGTCATGCTGGCCGCGCTTGAAGCCTTCGAACGCCATCCCGACGCGGCCCAGGTGGGCTATCGCGTGCTGCTGTCGCCCGACGAGGAGATCGGCTCGATCGCCTCGGGACCAATCCTGGCCGATTTCGCCCGCATGGGTCATGTCGGCCTGACCTATGAGCCCGCCCTGGCGGACGGATCGCTGGCCTCATCACGCAAGGGGTCGGGAAATTTCCATGTCGTCGTACACGGCAAGGCCGCCCATGCTGGGCGCGACTTCGCGGCCGGCCGCAACGCCGTCATCGGCGCGGCCCGGATCGCCGAAGCCCTGCATGGTCTGACTGGTCAGCGGGATGGTGTCACCATCAACGTCGCCCGCATCGATGGCGGCTCACCCCTGAACATGGTGCCCGATGTCGCCATCGCCCGGTTCAATGTGCGCTTTCCCGACGCCGAGGCCGCCGCCTGGTTCGAGGCGCAGGTCGCCCGTATCCTCGACGAGCCCCGCGACGGCCTGCACGTCCATCTGCATGGCCTGATCACCCGCGGCGCCAAGCCGTTCAACGCCGCCCAGCAGAGGCTGTTCGGGGCGGTCAAGGAAGTCGGCGCTCTGCTGGGTCAGGATATCGCCTGGAAGCCGTCCGGCGGCGTCTGCGAGGGCAACAACCTGTTCGCCTCGGGCCTGCCCAATGTCGACACCCTGGGCGTGCGCGGCGGCGACATCCACAGCGAGGCCGAACACGCCTGGCCCGAAAGCTTTGTCGAGCGCGCCCAGCTCTCGGCCCTGATCCTGATGAAACTGGCCAGCGGCGAGATCGACGGAAGATCGATCCGTTCGGCCATGAACCCCCTTGGGGAGACCAATTGATGCTCGTCGTACGTCCCGCCGGTCCCGCTGACTTTGACTCCCTGATGGAGCTGGCCGTTCTTTCTGGCCGGGGCTTCACCAGCCTGCCCGAAGACGAGCAGACCCTGCGCGCGCGCCTGGACCTGTCCGAGGCCAGCTTCTCCGCCAATGTCGCCGCGCCCGAGGCCTGGTACACCCTGATGCTGGAAGACCTGGAGGCCGGCGACGTGATCGGCGTGGCCGGGGTCAAGGCGGGGGTGGGCCTGAAGCGCCCGCATTTCTCGTTCCGGGTGGTCACCCTGGCCCAGTCGTCGCCGACCCTGGACAAGCGCTTCGACCACCGGGCCCTGGTGCTGGTCAACGAGTGCGCGGGCTGGTCGGAAGTCGGCTCGCTGTTCCTCAAGCCCGAGCGCCGCAAGGGCGGGGCGGGGCGTCTGCTGGCCCAGTCGCGCTACATGCTGATCGGGCTGGAGCCGCAGCGGTTCGCCGAGATGGTGCTGGCCGAGCTGCGGGGCTGGTTCGACGAGGATGGCGGCTGTCCGTTCTGGGACCACGTGGCCAGCAAGTTCTTCCGTCTGGAATTCGATGAAGCCGACATGATGAGCGCCTCGACCGACGGGCAGTTCATCCTCGACCTCGCGCCCCGTCATCCGATCTATGCCGAGCTGCTGCCCAAGGAGGCGCGCGATGTGCTGGGCCGCGTCCACCGCGAGGGCGAGGCGGCGCGGGCCATGCTGGAGACCGAGGGCTTCCGCTATCAGGGCCTGATCGACATCTTCGACGCCGGCCCCACGGTTGCGGCGCGGCGCGACGACATCAAGACCGTGCGCGACGCGCGGCGGCTGCGCCTGAAGCTGGGCGAGGACGCCTTTGGCGAGGAGGCCCTGGTCTCCACGGGCGAGATCGGCAGCTTCCGGGCCGTGCGCGCGCCGGTGCTGATCGACGGCGAAACGGCGATCGTGGGGCGCGACGCGGCTCAGGCGCTGCGACTTTCCGAAGGCGACATGGTGCGGGTGAAGGCATGAGCAGCGGCGTGTTTATCGACGGCGTCTGGCGTTCGGGCGCTGGCGGCGAAGCGGTCTCCATCGACCCGACCACGGGTGAGACGATCTGGCGCGAGGCCACGGCCTCGCAGGTCGATGTCGCCATGGCCGTCGCGGCCGCGCGGCGCGCCTTTCCGTCATGGGCTGACCGTCCACGCGAGGACCGCATCGCCATCCTGCGCCGCTACAAGGAGATCCTGGTCGAGCGCACGCCCGCCTTCGCCGAGGCCCTGAGCCGCGAGACCGGCAAGGCGCTGTGGGAGACCAGGGCCGAGCTCGGCTCGATGGCCGGCAAGGTCGATCTGTCGATCAAGGCCTATGATGAGCGCACCGGCTGGATCGAGAACGCTATGCCGTTCGGCCGGGCCGTGCTGCGCCACCGCGCCCATGGCGTGATGGCGGTGCTGGGGCCCTTCAACTTCCCCGGCCACCTGCCCAACGGCCATATCGTGCCGGCGCTGCTGGCGGGCGACACGGTGGTGTTCAAGCCTTCGGAAGAGACGCCGCTGGCTGGCCAGATGCTGGTCGAAGCCCTTGAAGCCGCAGGCGTTCCGGCGGGTGTCATCAACCTCGTCCAGGGCGGTCGCGAGACCGGCCAGGCCCTGATCGCCGACGAGATCGACGGGCTGCTGTTCACCGGCTCGGCCCAGGCCGGAGCCTTCTTCCGGCGCTATTTCGCCGACCGGCCGGACGTGATCCTGGCGCTGGAGCTGGGCGGCAACAATCCGCTGGTGGTCTGGGACGCGGGTGACGCCGAGGCCGCGGCCGCCCTGGTCGTACAGTCGGCCTTCATCACCACTGGCCAGCGCTGTTCCTGCGCCCGGCGCCTGATCGTGTCGGACGATGCGGCCGGACGAGCGGTGATCGAGGCGGTGGCGGCCCTGTCCGATCGCCTCACCGCTGGCCCCTGGAATGGTCCCAGCGAGCCCTTCATGGGGCCGCTGATCTCCGCCCGCGCCGCCGCCCTGGCCCAGGCCGGGGCCGAGGCCCTGGGCGGCCGGCGCATCCGCACCCTGGGCGGTATTGACGGGCTGAGCGACGCCTTTGTGTCGCCGGGCTTCGTCGACGTGACCGGCGTTGAAGTGGCCGACGAGGAGCTGTTCGCGCCGCTGCTGCAGGTGCGCCGGGTGACCAGTTTTGATGAGGCGATCGTGGCCGCAAACGCCACGCGCTACGGCTTGTCGGCGGGGCTTATCTCAAATCAATCAGAGCTTTGGGGCAAGTTCCTCAACCGCATTCGCGCGGGCGTGGTCAACTGGAACCGGCCGACGACCGGGGCAGCGGGGTCCATGCCGTTTGGCGGGCTTGGCGCTTCGGGCAATCATCGACCCAGCGCCTATTACGCTGCCGACTACTGCGCCTATCCGGTGGCCAGTTTTGAGGCTGATGCGGTGCTCGATACCCTCGGCGATATCAAGGGCTTGCGGGCATGAGTTCAGCGGTCGAGGCCAATTGCGACGGCCTGGTCGGACCGACCCATTCCTATGTCGGTCTGTCGCCGGGCAACCTCGCCAGCCAGAAGAACGCTGGCGAGGTGTCCAACCCGCGCGGCGCGGCGCTGGAGGGGCTTGGCAAGATGCGCAAGCTGGCTGACCTGGGCGTGCCGCAGTTCGCCCTGCCGCCACATGAGCGCCCTGACGTAAGCCTTCTGAAGTCGCTGGGCTTTTCGGGCTCCGATGGCGCGGTTCTCGAGCGCGTCTGGAAGGAGGCTCCGGCCCTGGCTTCGGCCGTCTGCTCGGCCTCGCCGATGTGGGCCGCCAATGCCGCCACGGTGACCCCCAGCGCCGACACCGCCGACGGCCGCGTCCACTTCACGCCCGCCAACCTGCTGACCAATCTGCACCGCAGCCTTGAGGGCCCGCAGACCACGCGCGGCCTGCGTCGCCTGTTCCCCGACGAGACCCGTTTCGCCGTCCACGACCCGCTGCCGGCCCAGCCGCACTTCGCCGACGAGGGCGCGGCCAATCATGTGCGGCTGTGCGCCGAGCACGGCGCGCCGGGCGTCAACCTGTTCGTCTGGGGCCGCGAGGCCTGGGAGCACTGGGAGGGCCGCTTTCCGGCCCGCCAGACCCGCGAGGCCTTCGAGGCCGTCGCGCGTCGCCACGGCGCGGCCCGGGCGATCTTCCCACGGCAGGGCCGGGCGGCGATCAATGGCGGCGCCTTTCACAACGACGTCGTTTGCGTCGGCACCCGCGAGTGCCTGTTCTTCCACGAGCGCGCCTTCGAGGATCGGGGCGGCATGGAGGCCGATGTCCGCGCGGCGGCCAAGGGCCTGTTCGAGCCGGCCTTTGTCGAGATCTCCGAAGCCGATCTGCCGATGGCCGATCTGGTGGCCAGCTACCTGTTCAATTCGCAACTGCTGGTCATTCCCGGCGAGGACCGACTGGTGCTGCTGGCCCCGGCCGAGACCCGCGACAATCCCCGCGCCCACGCCGTGGCCGAGAGCCTGGCGACATCGAACGGCCCGATCGGCCGGGTCGACTATGTCGATGTCCGCCAGAGCATGCGCAACGGCGGCGGGCCCGCCTGCCTGCGTCTGCGGGTGGTGCTGACCGAGGGCGAGCTGGCGGCGACCAACCCCGCCCAACGGTTTGACGCGGCCCTGCACGCGCGTCTGGCCGACTGGGTCGAGCGCCGGTATCGCGACCGTCTGGCGCCCGCCGATCTGGCCGATCCGGCCTTGCTGACCGAGGTGCGCGAAGCTCTGGACGAGTTGACCGGCATCCTCGACCTTGGCGGCGACTTCTATCCGTTCCAGAGGGCCGCATGAGCTTTGAGATCAGGGCGGCGAGGCCTGAAGACGTCACGGCGCTGGTCGATCTGCACAAGGCCGTCGCCGCCGTTCCCGATGGCCTCGCGCGGCGTCCGGATGAGATCACGCGGGACTATGTCGAGCGTTTTCTGGCCGGGGTCAGCTTCGTGGCTGTCGCATCCGACGGCGCGATATGGGGCGAGATCCACGCGGGCCGCGAGACCGTGGCGCTGTTTTCCCATGTCCTGTCCAACCTGACGGTCGCCGTCCATCCTGATCGCCAGGGTCTGGGGATCGGCTCCAGGCTGTTCGAGGTGCTGATCGCCCATGCGCGGGCGATGGATCCGCCGATCCTGCGGATCGAGCTTGCGGCCGGAGCCGGCAATCCCGGCGCGGTCCGGCTCTATGAACGACTGGGCTTCAAGCACGAGGGGCGTCAGGTCGCGAGGGGGCGCTATCCCGACGGCCGGCTCGAAGACGACATCCTGATGGGGATGCTGATCTAGCCGCGCAGGGCGGCCAGGGCCTCGGGGAAGCGGCGCGACAGCGGGGCCTCCAGCTCGCCCAGTTCGACCGCGTAGTCGCCAGAGCCTTCCGGACGCAGGCCGGTGACCTTGGCCTTGTTGACCAGCCATGAGCGGTGGCTGCGGACAAAGCCGTGCTCTGTCAGGTCGGTCTGCACGGCGGCCAGGGGCGTGCGCATCAGCGGACGACGGCTGTCGACCAGCACGAACTCCACATAGTTGCCGGCCGAGCGCACGGCCAGGATGTCGTCGATCGGCACCCGGACCAGCCGTGCGCCATCCTGGATGTCGAAGGTCGCCAGCCCGGGCGAGGCGAGGGCGGAGGCCTGCTGGCGCCCCTGACGCAGCGACAGGAAGAAGATGATCCAGGCGATGCCATAGGCAAGCAGGTCCTTGCGGAACTCGTACGGGAACTCGCGGGAGAGGTCACCGAAATCATAGGTCTGTTGCAGCAGGACCAGATGGGCCAGCTTCCGCAGCGCCACGAAGCCGGCCACATGCAGGACAGAATAGGCGATGACCGCGACCAGATGGACGGGCCAGGCCTGCCACCAGCGTGGCGCGGTCCGATGGGTCCAGAGCGCGACGCCGGCTGGAATGGCGAAGATCGCCAGGGTGACCAGCGCGCTGCTGCCTTCCCAGATGATCGGGCGAATGGCGCCCAGATCAGGATCGTCGTGCAGGATCGTCAGGACATTGACGACGCAGATCGTGGCGATCAGGCTGATGCCCAGCAGCCAGGCCCGCAAGATCAAGCGACGCTCATCGCCGCTCGTCCCGAAAACCGCGCCACTTGTCCCGGTTTGTTTTCCGCTCGTCCCTGGCAAGGCCCGCCGATCCCGAGGCTCTTGGCTGGTTTGGGTCACACGAGGCACGACCTTCGCATCCCTTTTCAAGCCGGGCGCCGCTTCATGACCACGACCGCTTCATCCTTTGACCGCCGCTACGACCTGGACTGGATCCGGGTCGGCGCGTTTTTCCTGCTGATTCTGTATCACGTCGGCATGTTCTACGTACCCTGGGACTGGCACGTGAAGAGCCCGCATCCGGTCGAGGTCCTCGAGCCCCTGATGCAGCTGACCAATCCCTGGCGGCTGACCCTGCTGTTCCTGGTGTCCGGCGCGGCGACGCGGTTCATGGCCGACAAGGTCAGCGTCGGAAAGTTGACCGGCGCCAGGATCGCGCGCCTGCTGCCGCCGCTGGTCTTCGCCATGTTCGTGATCGTACCGCCCCAGAGCTACTACGAGATCGTGGAGGCCGCCGCGGCCAGTCCGGCCGCCGGGATTGTCGTCGATCCCTACGGCGCGTTCTGGGTGAAATACGCCACCGCATCGGGCCATTGGTGCGACGCCGACGGTTGCCTCATCACGCCCACCTGGAACCACATGTGGTTCGTGGCCTATCTGCTGGTCTATTCCCTGATCCTGGCGCTGGTGCTGCTGATCTTCCCCAGGCTGGGGGCCAGGCTGCAGGCCGGTCTGGACCGCGTGCTCAAGGGGCCGGGCCTGCTGATCTGGCCCATCGTCTTCCTGGCCCTGACGCGCATGTTCCTGATGCCGCGTTTCGAGGTGACTCACGCTCTTGTTGATGACTGGTACAATCACGCCGTGTCGCTGCCCGCCTTCCTGCTGGGCTTTGGCCTGGCCAAGTCCGAGGTCCTGCGGGAACGGCTGATCGGCGCGCGCTGGACGGCGCTGACCCTGGCGGTTGTCAGCTGGGCGGGGTGGGCGAGCTATGTCTGGATCTATCGCGCCGATGACGCCAATCCGGCCGAGGCGCTGCGGCTGATCATGCGCTGCGTCTATGCGATCGACCAGTGGTGCGCGATCGCCGCGATCCTGGGCTTTGGCGCCAAGCATCTGAATCGCGACGCGCCGGCCCTGCGCTACCTGACCCTGGCGGTGTTCCCGCTCTATATCGTCCACCAGACCCTGATCGTGGTCATGGCCCATCACCTGGCCAGGCTTGCCCTGCCGCAGGGCGTGGAGGCGGGGATACTGATCGCAGCGACCTTCGCGGGCTGCTTCGCCACCTACGAGATCGTCCGACGCATCCCGGTGGTGTGCTGGCTGTTTGGCCTGAAGTCTCAGCCTGGGGCGGAGGCCAGTCGTCCGCCGGCCCTGGCATAGGCCTGGGTCCCGCGCGTGAACACGGTGTCGCCGGGCAGGATCTCGGCGATACCGATGTCGCTGGCGGCGGCCAGCCGGTCATAGATCGGCGCGAAGTCCTGGAGGGTGACCTCCTGCAGGGTCTGTATCGAGTCGATGACGAAATAGGCCTGCTGGAAATCGTCGATCCGGTAGGGCGTCCGCATCACCCGCTCCAGATCAAAGCCGATCCGGTTGGGGGAGGGATCGTCGAGGGCGAAGATCGACTCGGCCCGCGAGGAGACGATACCCGCGCCATAGATCCGCAGGCCGTCTGGCGTTTGCATCAGGCCGAACTCGACCGTGTACCAGTAGAGGCGGGCCAGATTGGCCAGCCGCCCCAGGTCCAGCGCGCGTTGTCCGCCCCGGCCATAGGCCTGCATATAGTCAGCGAAGACCGGGTCGGTCAGCATCGGCACGTGGCCGAACACGTCGTGGAAGATGTCGGGTTCCTGCAGGTAGTCCAGCTCATCGGGCTTGCGGATGAACTGGCCGGCGGGGAAGCGGCGATTGGCCAGGTGGTCGAAGAAGATGTCGTCGGGCACCAGGCCCGGCACGGCCACCACGCTCCAGCCGGTGAGGCGCTGGAGCTCTTCGTTGATCCGGGCGAAATCGGGAATGCCTGACCGGTGCAGGTCCAGGGCGTCCAGACCCTTCAGGAAGGCGTCGCAGGCCCGGCCCGGCAGCATGGCCGTCTGTCGCTCATAGAGCGTGATCCAGACCTCGTGCTCAGCCCGGGAATAGCTTTCCCAAGCCTGATCGATGGTCCAGTCCGCCCGGGCTCCGGTCGGCGGCGAGGGGGTAAAACCGTCTGCGCGCATGCGAGGACGCTACGCCCCGCTGACCGCAAATATCGTCCGGAATTTGCGCCAAAACGCCGATTTGTCGGATAGACGTTTCGCCTAGTGCGAGATCCGAGGGCGAAGCTTGTAGGCGCCGTGATCGAAGGACTCGAAGATCACCGCCGTCTGGGGGTGCTGCACCGGCTCGCCGGTCTCGTCGGCCAGCAGGTTCTGTTCCGAGACATAGGCGACGTAGGTGTTCTCGTCGTTTTCGGCCAGCAGATGGTAGAATGGCTGGTCCTTGATCGGCCGGATGTCATCCGGGATCGACTCCCACCACTCGTCGGTGTTGGCGAACACGGGGTCGACGTCGAACACCACGCCCCGGAACGGGAAGATCCGGTGCTTGACCACCTGGCCGATCGCGAATTTGGCGAATCTCGAATTCATAGGATCAAGGATAGCAGGCTCACCTGACTGAATCCTGAACGTAGAACTCCGCGAACGGATAACAAGGCTTCCGCCCGCCGCGCGCATTGCTATGCTCGGCCTCGAAGTGAGGCGCCGTGATTTGCGGCGTCTGCGAGACAAGGTGGAAAGACCATGTCGGAGGCGCCGCGTGCGCCCGACGCGCCGCATTCTCCTCGTGAGGAAAGCGGCCGGCGTCGGCGGCCGCCGGGCGAGCAGTCGTGTTATGCGGCGCTTGATCTGGGCACCAATAACTGTCGCCTCCTGGTGGCGACGCCATCTCCGCGCGGGTTCCGCGTTGTCGAGGCCTATTCCCGTATCGTGCGGCTGGGCGAGGGCCTGTCGCGGACCGGCCGGTTGTCGGACGCGGCCATGGACCGCTCGATGGCGGCGCTGAAGGTCTGCGCCGAAAAAATCCGTCGTCGCAAGGCGATCAAGATCAAGGCCGTGGCGACCCAGGCCTGCCGCGGGGCCGACAACGGCGCGGCCTTCGTCCAGCGTGTGGTCGAGGAAACCGGTCTGCGCCTGCAGATCATCACGCCGCGCGAAGAGGCCCAGCTATCCGTCGCCGGCTGCATGAGCCTGTTCGACCGCGACGCCGACGCCGCGCTGGTGGTCGATGTCGGGGGCGGCTCGACCGAGCTGTCGTGGGTGGACCTCAAGGGCGATGGGCTGGACGCCAAGCCCCGCCAGTTCGCGGCGTGGAAACTGCCGATCAGGGCCTGGCTGTCGATCCCGGTCGGGGTGGTGACCCTGGCCGAGCGCTTCCCGGAGGGCGAGCGGGTCGAGGAGGGCTGGTTCCGGGCCATGGTCGACGACGTCAAGGCGCGGATCGAGGCCTTCCCCCATGCCGAGCCGATGCGCGAGGTCTTCGCCAGCGGGCGGGCGCACCTGGTCGGCACCTCCGGCGCGATCACTAGCCTGGCCGGCATGCATCTGGGTCTTCAGCGCTATGACCGCAACGTCGTCGATGGCCTGTGGATGGACCGCAGGGATTGCGAGATCGCGGCCGATCGTCTGCTGAGCCTGACGGCCGCCGAGCGGGCGCTGGAGCCTTGCATCGGCGCTGATCGCGCTGATCTGGTTCTGGCCGGCGCGGCGATTCTTCAGGCCGTTCAGGAGCTTTGGCCGTGTTCGCGCGTGCGTGTGGCCGATCGAGGGCTTAGAGAGGGGCTTCTGATGTCCCTGATGTCCGAACAGCAGCGCCGCCCGCGTCGGCGCCGCCGTGGCGGAGCGTCCAAGTTCAAGCCGGTGTCCGAATGACCGAAGAAGAACCGCCCCGCAAGCGCATGGTCAAGCCGCCCGCCGGCGGCACCGACGCTGGCCGCACCAAGCCCGCGCGCCTGAAGAAGACCTATGGCCGCACGACGTCTCAACAGGCGTGGCTGGAACGGCAGATCAATGACCCGTTCTCGGCCAAGGCTCGCGCCATGGGCTATCGCAGCCGCGCGGCCTTCAAGATCAGCGAGATCGACGAGAAGTTCGGCTTCTTCAAGAAGGGCGCTCGGGTCATCGACCTGGGTTGCGCGCCCGGCGGCTGGCTGCAGATCGCGGTCGAGCGCGGCGTCACCCAGCTGGTCGGCGTCGACCTGCTGCCGGTCGATCCCGTCGAGCCCGCCCACATCCTGGAAATGGACTTCACCGACGACGCCTGTCCGCCCAAGCTGATCGAGCTTTTAGGCGGCGCGCCGGACGTGGTGCTGTCGGACATGGCGCCCAACACCGTGGGCCACCGCGAGACCGACCACCTGCGCATCGTCGGTCTGATCGAGATGGGCGCCGAGTTCGCCATCGAGGTCCTGAAGCCCGGCGGCGCCTTCGTGGCCAAGGCCTTCCAGGGCGGCGAGACGGCTGACGTGATCGCCCGCCTGAAGAAGAACTTCGACAAGGTCGTCCACTACAAGCCCAAGGCCAGCCGCGCCGACAGCTCGGAGGTGTTCCTGGTGGCGACGGGGTTCCGGGGGCGGTGAGCAGGTCGGCGGGCGGCATCGGAAGCCTGGTCTCGCGACCGTTTCGCAACCTGGCGCTCTCGATCGCCTTCGTCCTGTTTGTCGCCGCGTGCGCGATCGTCGCCTACGGAGCGGCCGGCTGGCCGTTCGGCGACGCCCTCTACATGGTCACCCTGACCATCTTCACGGTCGGCTATGGCGAGGTTCGCCCGATCGATACCGACTACTTGCACCTCGTCACCATGGCCACGATGGTGTTCGGATGCACCGGGGTCATCATCGTCACCGGCTCGCTGGTGCAGGCCCTGACCCAGACTCAACTCGAACAGTTCTTCGGTAAACGCGTGGAAAAGACCATCGAGCGGCTGGAAGGCCACACCATCATCTGCGGCTTTGGCCGGATCGGCCTGATGCTGGCCAGCGAACTGGCCGCGGCCGGCGCCAAGCTGGTGATCATCGAGCGCGATGAAGCGCGCGTCCAACACGCCTTGGACCTGGGGCATCTCTGCCTACAGGGCGACGCGACAGACGAAGCGATGCTGAAAGCGGTGCATATCGAGCGCGCCAAGGTGATGGCGACGGTGCTTGCCGACGACGCGGCCAATGTGTTCATCACGCTTTCGGCGCGCAGCCTCAGCCCCAAGCTCCACATCATCGCCCGGGGCGAGCGTCCGTCGACCGAGGGCAAGCTGCTGCAGGCCGGCGCGAACCGGGTGGTTTTGCCCACCCACATCGGGGCCGAGCGGATCGCCGAACTGATCCTGTTCCCCGAGATGGCGCAGATTTTCCGGGGCGGACAGACGGGCGCGACCTTCGACAAGGCTCTGGACCGTCTTGGCCTGGATCTCGAAATCCTGGTCGTGCCGCGTGATGTCGCGCACGGCGCGCTGACGGCCGGCGAGATCGAGCGACGCGCCGGCGCCGCGTTCCTGCTGCAGATCAACCGTCCGGACGGGACCGTGATCGCCAAGCCCGCCGCTGACCATCCCATCGAGGCTGGAGACGGCTTGGTGCTGCTGTCCAAGCTGGGGCGCGGCGCGCTCGACGGCCTGTTTGAGGAAGCGGCTTCGGGGTCGACCTAGAACAAGACCGCGAAGTGTCTTGAGCGGCTCGACAAACCCGGACCCCGCCGCTATACCCGCGCCGCAAAATGGAGACTCCAATGGAGATTCGCGAAGGGCTCACCTTCGACGACGTTTTGCTCGAACCCGGTCCATCCGACGTCATGCCGACCCAGGTGACGACCGAGACCAAGTTCACGCGTGAAATCAGTCTGAACATCCCGCTCGTGTCCGCCGCCATGGACACGGTCACCGAAAGCCGCCTCGCCATCGCCATGGCCCAGGCCGGCGGCATGGGCATCCTGCACCGCAATATGACGGTGGATGAGCAGGCCGACCATGTGCGCGAAGTGAAGCGCTATGAAAGCGGCATGGTCATCAACCCGCTGACCATCAACCCGGAAACCACCCTGGCCGAGATCCGCGAGATCAAGGCCCGCCGCAAGATCTCGGGCTTTCCCGTGGTCGAGCGCGACACCGGCAAGCTGGTCGGCATCCTGACCAATCGCGACATGCGGTTCGAGGGCGACGACAAGGTCCCGGCCTCGGCGCTGATGACCCGCGAGAACCTGATCACGGTGTCCGAAGGCATCGATCATCGCGAAGCGCGCGAGATGCTGCGCAAGCACAAGATCGAGCGCCTGATCGTCGTCGACGAGAGCTATCGCGCCGTCGGCCTGATCACGGTCAAGGACATCGAGAAGGCGCAGGCTCATCCCCTGGCCGCCAAGGACGACAAGGGCCGCCTGCTGGTCGGCGCGGCCTCGACCGTCGGCGACGCCGGTTTCGAGCGTTCAATGGGTCTGGTGGACGCCGGCGTCGACGTCGTCGTCATCGACACCGCCCATGGCCACTCCAGCCAGGTCGCCCAAGCCGTTAGCCGTCTGAAGCGCGAGGCCAACCGCGTCCAGATCGTCGCTGGCAACATCGCCACCTATGACGCCGCCCGCGCCCTGATCGACGCCGGCGCCGACGCGGTGAAGGTGGGCATCGGCCCGGGCTCGATCTGCACCACCCGCATCGTCGCGGGCGTGGGCGTGCCACAGTTGACCGCGATCATGGAGGCCGTTCGCGCCGCCAGGGAGAGCGGAACGCCGGTCATCGCCGACGGCGGCATCAAGTATTCGGGCGACCTGGCCAAGGCCATCGCGGCGGGCGCCAGCACGGCCATGATGGGCTCGATGTTCGCCGGCACCGAAGAGGCGCCCGGCGAGGTGTTCCTGTACCAGGGCCGCTCGTACAAGAGCTATCGCGGCATGGGCTCGGTGGGCGCCATGGCCCGCGGCTCGGCTGACCGTTACTTCCAGAAGGAAGTGACCGACAGCTTCAAGCTGGTGCCGGAAGGCATCGAGGGCCAGACGCCGTTCAAGGGCGCCATCGCCCCGGTTCTGCACCAGCTGGTCGGCGGTCTTCGCGCCGCCATGGGCTATGTCGGCGCCCCCACGATCGCCGAGTTCCAGAGCCGCGCCCGCTTCGTGCGCATCACCGGCGCCGGCCTGCGGGAAAGCCACGTCCACGACGTGATGATCACGCGCGAGGCGCCCAACTATCCGAGCGCGGTCTAGATCATGCGGGTCGCCATTGAACTTCAGCTCCTCGCCGTCGCGGTCCTGATCGGGCTGGTCCACCTGCTGTGGGCCAGCGCCGCCGCGCAACCGCAGCGGGGTCTGAAGTGGAATGTCGGCCCGCGCGACGAACCGGTGGTCCTGACGGGCATGGCGGGGCGTCTCGAACGCGCCTTCGCCAATTTCCGCGAGACCTTCCCGCTGTTCGCCGCCGCCGTGATCGTCACCTATCTGTCGGGCCGGATCGGCTATCTGACCGCCCACGGCGCCTTGCTCTATGTCGCCGCCCGAGCGGTCTATATTCCGCTCTACGCTTTCGGCGTGCCCTATGTCCGCAGCATCGTCTGGCTCATTTCCTTCATTGGCATCGGGATGGTCCTCGCGGCCATGGTGGTCTGAGACCATGCGGGACGGAGGACGGGTTTCAGCAGCGATCGAGGTTCTGGCCGAGATCGAGGCGCGGCATTTCCCGCTGAAGATGGCGCTCAAGCGCTGGGGCGAGAGCGCGCGCTATGCCGGCTCCAAGGACCGGGCGTTCGTCTCGGGCCTGGTGCTGGACGCCCTGCGTCGCAAGCGCTCGCTGGGTTTCATGATGGGCGACAGCAGCGCGCGCGGCGTGGTGCTGGGCGTTCTGGCCCATGTCTGGGGCTGGTCGCCTGAGCGCGTCGCCGAGGCGGCGGGCGAAGAGCATGGCGCCGGCGCTCTGGCCGAGTCCGAGATCAAGGCCCTGGCAACGCCGGCTTCGCTGGATGACGCACCGGCACCGGTGGCCGGAGACTATCCCGACTGGCTCGAGCCCTTCCTGGCCCGCGCCCTCGGTGATGCCGTTCGTGACGAGATGGCGGCCCTGTCGCAGCGGGCCCCGGTCGATCTACGGATCAACACCATCAAGACCGACGCCGAGCGCGGCGCCAAGGCCGTGGCCCTGATCGGCGGCGAGCCGGCCGGCGTGCTGGAAAACGCCTTCCGCATCCCCGCGCCGCAGGCCGCCGATCGCACGCCTTCGGTCGAGGCCGTGCCGGCTTTCTCCAAGGGCTGGTTCGAGGTGCAGGACCTGGGCTCCCAGATCGCCGCCACGATGGCCGGCGAGATCAAGGGCAAGCAGGTGCTGGACTTCTGCGCCGGCGGGGGTGGCAAGACCCTGGCCCTGGCGGCGGCCATGAACAACACCGGCCAGATCTTCGCTCACGACAGCGACGCCCGCCGCCTGGCCGACACGATCCGTCGCGGCCAGAGGGCAGGGGTCCGCAACCTGCAGATCCGCTCGCCGATCGAGGCCGAGCCGCTGAAGGGCCTCGAGGGCAAGCTGGATGTCGTCTTCGTCGACGCCCCGTGCACAGGCTCGGGCACATGGCGCCGTCACCCTGATGCGAAATGGCGTTTGTCACCCGACCAGCTGGCCAAGCGCCAGATCGAACAGGACAGCGTGCTGATCGACGCCGCCGATTTCGTGAAGCCGGGCGGACGCCTCGTCTATGTGACCTGCTCGCTGCTGGTCGAGGAGAACGAGGACCGCGTCGCCGCCTTCCTGGCGCGCCGGCCCGACTTCGCCGTCAAGCCGATCACGTTTGAGGCTATCGCCGAACATGTCAGCGCGCAGGGCTACCTGCGCCTGACGCCCCACACCGCCGGTACGGACGGCTTCTTCGCCGCCGTGCTGGAACGAACGGGCTGATGTCGGCGGCCCGCTTTTTTAGGGCGGCCCTAGTCGCGAACGGGGTCATGCTCGGAGCAGCGAACTCCGCGCTGGCCTGTTCGCCGCGAACCTTCCCGATCCGAACGGTCTATTTCGAGGCGCAAAGCGCCAAACCTTCAGCGACCGAAGCCTTTGACGCCACGCTCGGAGCTTTCGTGGCAGATGCGCGCGAGGTTTCAGCAACCCAAGTGCGCCTACATCCGAGACAGAGGGCGAACAATCCCGCCGACCGGCGTGTCGCCGAGCAGCGCGTAGCCCTGGTGCGCGACCGTCTGGTCTCGCTCGGCATTAGGCCAGAACTGATCGGCAAAGGCGACATCGCCGGCTTCTATCTCGCGAACGAGGCAGACGAGCGGCGCTTAGGCGACATTCGGGGCCTGGACCTCAGTTTTACCTTCTCCTTCGAAGGCGCGTGTCCGCCGGTTTCCCCGCCGACGTCGCCGCCGCTACCGCCTTTTGAGCCCATCAAGATTCCGAAAGTCCGCCTCGATGACCACTGAAGTTCACCACCAGCGCGTTCTGATCGTTGATTTCGGCAGCCAAGTGACCCAGCTGATCGCCCGCCGGGTGCGTGAGGCGGGCGTCTATTGCGAGATCCATCCGTTCGACAAGGCCGAGGCCATCGTCGACGACTACGCCCCCAGCGCCATCATCCTGTCGGGCGGTCCCGCCAGCGTGTTGGAAGCCGATAGCCCCCGCATCGGCAAGAAGCTGTTCGAGCTGGGCGTGCCGCTTCTGGCGATCTGCTACGGCCAGCAACTGCTGTGCGACGTGCTGGGCGGCAAGGTCGAGGGCGGCCACGCCGGCGAGTTCGGCCGCGCCGAACTGATCATCGGCAAGGTTAATCCGCTGTTCGAAGGCCTGGCCGGCGTCGGCAAGCTGGAAACCGTCTGGATGAGCCACGGCGACCGCGTCACCGCCATCCCCGACGGCTTCGAGGTGATCGCCACCTCGAACGGCGCGCCGTTCGCGGCCATCGCCGACGACGCCCGAAAGATCTACGCAGTGCAGTTCCACCCCGAGGTGGTCCACACCGTCAACGGCACACAGGTCTATCGCAACTTCCTGAAGCTGGCCGGCCTGAGGGGCGACTGGACCATGGCGGCCTTCCGCCAGGAGATGGTCGAGAAGATTCGCGCCCAGGTCGGAACCGGCAAGGTGATCTGCGGCCTGTCGGGCGGCGTCGACAGCTCGGTCGCCGCCGTGCTGATCCATGAAGCCATCGGCGACCAACTGACCTGCGTGTTCGTCGACACCGGCCTGCTGCGCCACAACGAAGCCGAGCAAGTCGTCACCCTGTTCCGTGACCACTACAACATCCCGCTGGTCCATGTGGACGCCGGGGCGGAGTTCCTGGGCGCCCTGGCCGGGGTCAGCGACCCGGAGACCAAGCGCAAGATCATCGGCGGCAAGTTCATCGACATCTTCGACCGCGAGGCCGCCAAGATCGACGGCGCCGACTTCCTGGCCCAGGGCACGCTCTATCCCGATGTGGTCGAGAGTGTCTCGGCGCGCGGCGGCCCTTCGGCGGTGATCAAGAGCCACCACAATGTCGGCGGTCTGCCGGACTTCATGAAGCTGAAGCTGGTCGAGCCGCTGCGCGAGCTGTTCAAGGACGAGGTCCGCGCCCTAGGCGTCGAGCTGGGCCTGGCGCCGGCCTTCGTCGGCCGCCATCCATTCCCGGGTCCTGGCCTGGCCATCCGCATCCCCGGCGAGATCACGCCCGAGAAGGTCGCCGTGCTGCAGCAGGCCGACGCCATCTATCTGGAAGCCATTCGCGAGGCCGGCCTCTACGACAAGATCTGGCAGGCCTTCGCCGTTCTTCTCCCGGTCAAGACCGTCGGCGTCATGGGCGACGCCCGCACCTATGAGAACGTCCTGGCCCTGCGCGCGGTGACCTCCACCGACGGCATGACCGCCGACTTCTTCGAATTCCCCTGGGACGTTCTGGGCAAGACCGCGACCCGGATCATCAATGAAGTCCGAGGCGTCAACCGCGTCGTCTATGACGTCACCAGCAAGCCGCCCGGCACGATCGAGTGGGAGTGACGGGGCGTCGTTTCAGGGCTATCGCAGACTATCGGAAAGTCGGCATAAGTTGCTGAAATAAAAAGTGTTTTTATTCAACAGGGAGCGCTGGCTATCGCCGGCGCTCTTTTCGTTTGTCGGTATGGCTGACGGCAAGCCGCCGATCTTGCCCATTTGCCCTTAAGCGCTATACCGTCAAAAAAGTACGTCATGACGGCATTTTTTTCGACCTTAAGTCCCTGAAATCACAATCGAAAATGTGAAATCACCAAGCCATTTTTGGCTGACGTATTTTCACGTCATTTTCGGCCGGTTTTGGGGCTAGCCGGAGACCGTCCATGCTCAATGACAGCAAGCTTAAAGGCCTGAAACCACGGGATAAACTCTACAAAGTCGCCGACCGTGACGGCATATACGTCACGGTATTTCCGACCGGCTCCATCACCTTCCGCCTCGACTATCGGATCAACGGCCGGCGCGAGAGCCTGACGTTGGGCCGCTATGGGCCCGATGGCATCACGCTGGTCCGAGCCCGCGAACTGGCCATGGCGGCGCGCAAGGACGTCCGCGAAGGCCGCTCGCCGATGATCGAACGGCGGCGCGCCAAGACCAAACAGAAGGACTGCGGCACCTTCGGGGAGTGGGCCAACCGCTGGCTCGACAAGGCGGTCATGGCCGAGAGCACCCGCGACATGCGTCGCAGCATCTATCTGCGCGACGTCGCGCGGGCGTTCCAGAACCGGCAGATGCATGAGATCGAGCCGCAGGACATTCGCATCCTCTGCGAAGGGATCGTCGCGCGCGGCGCTCCGGCGACCGCCATCCACGTGCGCGACCAGGTCAAGCTGATCTTCGCCTACGCCCGGCTCTACGGCGTGAAGATCGAGAACCCCGCCACCGACGTCAGTCCGGCGTCGATCGCGACTTTCACGCCGCGCGAACGTGCGCTGACCCCCAAGGAAATCCGCATCTTCTATTCTTTGCTGGAACTCGTCGCGACGCTGCCGACGGTGCGCCTAGGCTTGAAGCTCATCCTTCTGACGCTGGTTCGCAAAGGCGAGCTGGTGTTCGCAACCTGGGACGAGGTCGACTTCGTCAATGCGATCTGGACGATCCCTGCCTCGAGGATGAAATGCGGCCGACCCCACAACGTCTACCTTTCGAGGCAAGCGCTCGACATCATGGTCGCGCTGCGGACCTGCGCCGGCAACTCGCCCTATCTGCTGCCGTCGCGCTATGAGCCCGATCAGCCGATGTCTCGCGCGACCTTCAATCGGGTCACCACGGCGATCCATGAGCGCGCGCAAGAGAACGTGCAGCCGTTGCAGGCTTTCACGGTCCACGATCTGCGGCGCACCGGCTCGACGCTGCTCAACGAAGTGGGGTTCGATGCCGATTGGATCGAAAAGTGCCTGGCTCACGTCGATCGGCGGACGTCTCGTCGCGTCTACAATGTCGCTGAGTACGCCCACGCCCGAACTCACATGCTCCAGGAATGGGCCGACATGATCGATGCCTGGGTGGCGGGCAAGAAGCACACACCGGTGCTGCAGCCCTCGCTTACCCACGGCGTGGTTCTGGATCCGGCGGCTTAGGCTGGGACGGGGCAGGTGAAGATATGACGTGGCCATAATGGTATCTTGGTGATACACAAAACCCAATTAACGGAGCGCGAAGGTGCCATTATGGCGACGCCACACCATCCATCGACGGCGGTCCGTCGTAGCCTGCGCAAGCTGGGCGGCGACATCAAGGATGCACGCCGCCGCCGAGGACTCCCGGCTGAGGTGGTCGCTGAGCGCGCCTTCACCTCGCGGTCCACCCTGCGCCGCATAGAGGCAGGCGATAACACCGTGGGCGTCGGCATCTACGCCGCCGTGCTTCAAGCCTTGGGTCTGCTGGATCGTCTTGGGGAACTGGCGGCGCCGGGGCAGGACGAGGTTGGTCTGTCGATGGCGTCCGCCGCCTTGCCAAAGCGCGTGCGGATCAAGCGGATACCGAGTGGCGACCATGGCTGACGTCGAGGTCCACATCGACTTCGCGGCCGGCCTGCGCCGGGTCGGCACGCTTCATCGTCAGGCTCGCCGCAGCGGCGAAGCCGTCGTCTTCGAGTACCATCCCGACTGGTTGGCGGATGCGACCCGCTTCTCCCTGGAGCCTGCCCTGACATTGGGCCAAGGCGCCTTCGCGCCGGCGGCTGGCCTGACGATGTTCGGCTCGATCGGCGACTCCGCGCCCGACACCTGGGGGCGGCGGCTGATGCAGCGGGCCGAGCGGCGTCAGGCCGAGCGTGACGGGCGTCCCGTGCGCGCACTTTACGACGCCGACTACCTGCTGGGCGTGGCCGATGTTTCCCGCCTCGGCGCACTACGGTTCCGACGACCTGGCGAAGCTGCGTTCCTGGCTCCGACCGAGGCGGGTGTGCCCGGGCTTGTCGAACTGGGCCGGCTGATGGCCGTTACCGAGCGCATCTTACGCGACGAGGAAACGGACGAGGATCTGGCGATGATCTTCGCGCCGGGTTCCTCTCTCGGCGGCGCTCGTCCGAAGGCGTCGGTGATCGACCAGCACGGTCGGTTGTCGATCGCCAAATTCCCTAAGGAGACCGACGACTACAGCATCGAGCTCTGGGAGGAAGTGGCGCTGAGGCTGGCCGAGCAGGCCGGTATTCGCACCCCTGATCATGAGCTGGTGATGGTCGCCGGAAAGTCCGTTCTGCTGTCCCGGCGTTTCGACCGGCAAGGCGAGGCTCGCATCCCCTTCCTGTCGGCTCTGTCCATGATGGGTCTGAAGGATGGCGAACGGGGAAGCTATCCCGAACTCGTCGATGTCCTGACCCAGCATGGCGCCCAGACCAAGCAGGATGCGGCGCAACTCTACCGCCGCATGGTCTTCAACGTCCTGATCTCCAACGTCGACGACCACCTCCGCAACCATGGTTTCCTTTGGGCCGGGCAGGGGGGATGGGTGCTGTCTCCGGTCTATGATCTCAATCCGACCCCGACCGATATCAGGCCGCGCATCCTCACCACCAACATCGATCTGGACGAGGGCACTTGCGACCTGGATCTGGTGGAGTCTGTCGCCGAGCTCTTTGGCCTGGGCGCAAAGCCGGCGCGAGAGATCATCGCTGAGGTTAGCCGGGCAACCGCCACTTGGCGCGATGTCGCCGCAACAGTCGGGGGGCGGCCAGCGGAAATCCGGCGCATGGAGAGCGCGTTTGAGCATGCCGACTCACAGAAGGCGCGGGCTCTCTAGCTACGGTCAGGCGGACGGGCGCAGCGGTGGAGGGGCAAGTCTATTGCGATCATGGGGATCGCGATCTCCCCATGAGGCGACACGCCAAAGCATCGCGTCCCGATATCGCCGAGGACGCCTCATGCCTGCTCCAAACACCATCACGCCTGACAAACTCGCGCGCCTGATCGGTACGCCCCGACAGTCCGCTTGCTTAGTGAAAGTGAAGCGGATCGCCGCTGGGACCGAAGGCGGCGTATCGGCCGACGCCGCCCACCCGCACGGCTTCGACCATCGTCTTGAGCGCCGCGTCGATCTCGGTCTTGGCCGGGGGGCTTCCGTCGCGGCCAGACAGGGCGGCGGCGAACACAACCTGCCAGGGCGGTCCTGCGTCCTTGGACTCGCGCGCCAAGCTCTCGAAGTCGGACAGCTCGCCAGCGGCCTTGTCGACGCACATTAGCGCCGACAAGGCGCCGCCGCGTCCGGCCAGGAAGTCTTCTCGCTGCGTCGGGGTCGGATGATCGGGCAGCTCGGCGCCCGCGAACACGAACAGCAGGCGATGAGGCTGCACCTGGGCGGCGGCGGTCTTCAGCA
>CAYRTE010000013.1:0-99102 GCA_964427205.1 uncultured Caulobacter sp. | reverse complement strand
CGCCGGGGAGAGCGGGTCAAGGGGTTACACCGCGCATCATCTTCGCCAGCGGGTGCTTGCCCAGCCCTTTTGCCGCGCCCAGCCGATCGGCCTCGCCCTTGTTCTGCGACAGCTTGAACGTCCCCTCCAGACGGTCGACGAACAGCCGGCCGCCGATGATGCCGCGCAGCAGGGCCTCGAACTTGCCGGGCGCCATCTTGTGGCGGGTCCACAGGGGCTTGGGCAGCAGCCGCACCTCTTCCTGCTGCGACAGGCTGTCGAGCTGGGCGATCAGCTCGTCTTCATTCAACACCGCCACCGAACCCTCGGCCTCGACGGAGAGGTAGTTCCAGGTCGGCACCTGATCGGCGCTCTCGTACCAGTCGGGGCTGACATAGGCGTCCGGGCCGGTCGCCAGCATCACGGCGCGGAAGCCCTGGACCAGATGCGGCGCCAGGATGTTGCCGCGCGACAGGTGGAAGTCGATGACCAGCTCGTCGGCGAGTTCGCGCACCACGACCGGGGCCTGGGCGATCATCGGGCGGCTGCCGACGCTGGCGGCCAGGGTCACGAACGGATGCTCGCGCAGGAAGGCGAGCAGCGTGTCGCGATCCTCGACCTTGAACAGCCTGGCCGGGTGCATCAGTCGCCGGCCCGCAGCAGGCCCACCAGCCGGGCGCGGGTCTCGCCGTCGGCGATGCCGTCAAAGCGCGTCTGCAGCCAGTGGCGCTGGAAGGCGCTGACCACCGTGGTCGTCCATTCGTCGTACTTGCCGGTCGGCGGGCAGTCGTAGCCCAGGCGGGTCAGGCCAGCCTGAAGCGCGAAGACGCCCGTGCCCTCCTCGCCCTCACCCAGCGGCGCGCCGGGCGACGGGGGCGGCTCGATCCACAGGCCGTGGCCGCTCTCGGCCAGGCGCTTCCAGGGGAACAGCTCGCCCGGATCGATCTTGCGGGCCGGGGCGATGTCGGAATGGCCCAGAATGCGCGAGTCCGAGATCATCCAGCGCGAACGAACATCGGCCAGCAGGTTGATGACCGAGGCGACCTGGGCGTCGGGAAAGGCGCGATAGCCGAACTCGTGGCCGGGATTGACGATCTCGATGCCGATCGAGGCCGAGTTGATGTCCTTGACGCCTTTCCAGAAGGCGGCCCCGGCGTGCCAGGCGCGGCGCTCCTCGGCCACCAGGCGGAAGATGCGGCCGTCTTCCTCAACGACGTAGTGAGCCGAGACCTTGGCCTCCGGATCGCGCAGCCGTTCGATCGCGCCCTCGCCGGTTTCCATGCCCGTGTAGTGCAGGATCACGCAGTCGGGCACCGCCTTGCGAGCGTCGAAATTGGGCGACGGCGCCTCGATCAGCGGCAGGGTCATTGGACGCGGTTCCGGATAGACATCAGCAGGGGCATCACCTGGTTCTTGCGCAGGGCGATGACCAGAACGCCTAGCAAAGCCAGGGCCGCGCCGACACCCATGCGCAGGTCGAAATGATCATGGGTGATCAGGACGCCCAGAGCGATGGTCATCAGCGGCGTCATCAGCGTCAAGGGCGCGATCAGATTGGCCTCGTACTTCTGGATCAGGCCGTAATAGGCCGTGTGGCCCACAACCGACACCACCAGGGCCGAGAACACCACCGCCGCCACGAAGGGCCAGCCGGCGCCGATGGCCAGGCCGACCGCGCCGGGCTCTGTCAGGGCGCTGATCAGGGCCAGGGGCAGGAACGACGAGAAGCCGACCCAGGCCTGGAACTGCAGGGGTTTGACGCCCTCCATCTGCTTCATCATCACCGCGCCCAGCGAACCGGTGAAGGCCGCCGCCGCGATCAGCCACAGGCCGGCCGACAGCTCCAGCCCGTGCGGGCTCCACATCACCACCACCGCCCCGGCCAGGGTCAGGGCGATGCCCAGGCCGCGCTTCCAGCGGATGCGCTCGCCCAGCATGATCACCGACAGTAGGGTGGTGAACGGCACGCCCAGCTGGATGATCACCGAGGCCGCCGACGGCGAGGCCGTCTTGAAGCCCATGAACAGCAGGGCGAAATTGCCGGCGCCCATCAGCAGGGCCACCAGGATCAGCCGCCACACCGGGCGCGGGGCCGGAAACAGCCATGGCAGGGTGACCAGCGCCACCAGCGCGAACCGCACCGAGGCATAGGCCAGAGGCGGCACGCCCCAGTGGGACACCACGATCTTGGAGATGATATTGTTGCCGGCCCAGACCAGACAGATCAGGACCAGGACACCGAAATCGCGCAGGGACATGCCTCGCAATACGCGTGAGAGACGACCGTGCGCAATGAAAACCGACGCCGCGCCGCACCGCCGCGGTTGACGCTCCGTCGAAACGGTCGTTTGCTGGTGAACACTGATCAGATATCAAGACGTCCGGAACAGCCGGACCGATCCATCAGGGGCGGGAACGGCATGACGACCCAGCATTTCGACGTTTTGATCGTGGGGGCCGGGCTCTCCGGCATCGGCGCGGGCTATCACCTGCAAGCCAACTGCCCGGGCAAGACCTATGCGATCCTCGAGGGCCGCGCGGCGATCGGCGGCACCTGGGACCTGTTCCGCTATCCCGGCATCCGCTCCGACAGCGACATGTATACCCTGGGCTATTCGTTCAAGCCGTGGCGTCAGGCCAAGGCCATCGCCGATGGCCCGTCGATCCTGAACTATGTGCGCGAGACCGCCGCCGAGCACGGCATCGACCGCCACATCCGCTATGGCCACCACGTCAAGCGCGCCAGCTGGTCGTCGGACACCGCCACCTGGACGGTCGAGGCCGAACATGTGGGCAAGATCGTCAGCCTGACCTGCAACTTCCTCTATATGTGCGCCGGCTATTACGACTACGCCGCCGGCTATACGCCCGACTTCGCCGGGGTCGACAGCTTTGCCGGGCGCATCGTGCATCCCCAGCACTGGCCCGCCGACCTCGACTATGCCGGCAAGAAGGTCGTGGTGATCGGCAGCGGAGCCACCGCCGTCACCCTGGTGCCGGAAATGGCCAAGACCGCCAGCCACGTCACCATGCTGCAGCGCTCGCCGACCTATGTGGTGTCGCGCCCGGCCGAGGATGGTATCGCCAACTGGCTGCGCGCCAAGCTGCCGGCCATGACCGCCTATGGCATCACGCGCTGGAAGAACGTGCTGATGCAGATGCTGTTCTTCAACATCGCCCGCAAGAAGCCGGAAAAGACCAAGGCCCAGCTGATCGATCTGGTGCGCGGCCATCTGGGGCCGGACTACGACGTCGAGACCCACTTCACGCCCAGCTACAATCCCTGGGACCAGCGCCTGTGCCTGGTGCCCGACGCTGACCTGTTCGACGCCCTCAAGACGGCCAAGGCCTCTGTGGTCACCGACCATATCGACACCTTCACGCCCACCGGCCTGAAGCTGAAATCCGGCAAGACACTGGACGCCGACATCGTGGTCACCGCCACGGGCCTGCAGATGCAGCTGCTCAGCGGCATGGAGCTGGTGGTCGACGGCAAGGTCGCCGATCTGTCCAAGTCGATGAGCTACAAGGGCATGATGTTCAGCGACGTGCCCAACCTCGCCTCGGCGTTTGGCTACACCAACGCCTCGTGGACGCTGAAGGCGGACCTGACCAGCGAGTATGTCTGCAAGCTGATCAACCACATGGACCGCAACGGGCTGGCCTATTGCGTGCCGCGCCTGGACGAGGCGGGCATGGAGGTCGAACCCTGGCTGGATTTCAGCTCGGGCTACGTCCAGCGCGCCATGGCCAAGTTCCCCAAGCAGGGCACGAAGAAGCCCTGGAAGGCCTATCAGAACTACGCCCTGGACCTGATGGCCCTGAAGCTGGGCAAGGTCGACGACGGGGCGATGAAGTTCGAGAAGAAGAAGGCCAGGGAGGCGGCTTAGCCGTCCGTCAGTCCCGCTCGTTCAGCGAAAGCCGAAGCCTGGCGATTGTCACCCTATCGATTCCGATAGCTTGCCATGGGCTCACCGGGCGCCGACCTTTGCTCCAGCTGGAGTAACGACCATGACCATGCCGTCCTCGTATCTGGGCTGGAAGATCGACTACGCCAATCCTCCCGGCGAACCGGCCTATCTGGACCCGGGCTCGGTGCACTGGCGCATCTACAAGAACCCCATCGCCCTGGCCATCGGCGGGGTCGCGGCGGTGTTGCTGGAGTTTGCCGACGCCCGCATCCGCTCCGGCGTCTGGGATCATTCCACCTACAAGGCCGACCCCATCGGCCGCTCCAAGCGCACAGGGATCGCCGCCATGGTCGGGGTCTATGGCCCGCAAAGCGCCGCGCGGCGGGTGATCCAGGGCGTGACAAACATGCACAGCCGCGTGGGCGGCCACACTCCCGGCGGCGAGGCCTACAAGGCCCTGGATGTCGAACTGCTGGACTGGGTCAGCGCGACGGCCGGCTATGGCTTTCTCAACGCCTATGACCGCTTCGTCTCGCCGCTGTCCGAAGCCGACAAGACCCGCTTCTACGAAGAGGCCCATCCCATCGCCCGCCTGTATGGCGCGCGCTATTCGCCCAGTTCCACGGCCGACTTCCTGAAGATGATGGACAAACTGGCCGACCGCTTCGAGCCGCACCCGATCGTCGAGGAGTTCATCGGCATCATCCAGTCGGGCCAGGCCGCGCCGAACGCGCCCAAGGCCCTGCACCGGGCCCTGGCCCGCGCCTCGGTCTCGCTACTGCCGCCGATCGTGCGCGAGAAGCTGGCCCTGGGCCGAGAATACGACCTGAGCCTGATCGACAGCCTGATGCTGAAGGCCGCCGGCAAGCTGGCCGACCGCGTCGCGATTCCCAATTCGCCGCCGTGCCAGGCCAGCCGGCGCCTGGGCCTGCCGGCCAACTTCCTCTATCGCAGCCAGGCCGAGCAAAAGCGTCTGCTGACGACGCTGTCGCCCAGGCCGGACGGCGCCCTGCCCCAGGCGTCCTGAGGCTCACACCTCGTCGTCGTAGTCGTCCGTCTCATCCTCGACCGGCTTTGACGCCGCCGGCGGACCGGCCTTGCGCTTGACGAAGCGCAGGGCGCTGTGGGTCTTGGAGAAGCTGCACACCTTGGTGTCGACTAGGCCCTGCTCGCGGGCGGCGGCCAGGATCTCGGTGTCCTTCAGCGGCGCGCCCTTGCCTTTCTGGGCCACGATCCAGATCGCGCCCTTGGGGCCAAGCCCGCCGATCAGATCTTCCAGCTGGTCGAAATCAGCCAGGTCCTCGACGCCCAGGAACAGCAGGTCGATGTTCTCATCGGCGTCGACCGGTTCGACGCGGCCCGAGAGCTCTTCAAGAAACTCTGCGTCCTCGAGGCCCAGCACCACCACCGTCTGGCCGGGCTTGACGCCCAGCTTGTCCAGGCGGCCGGGCGGGTTGAGGATGGCGTGCAGCCACTTGTCGGCCTCGCCCGGCTCCATCTCGAACCGGGTGCCGTCATTGAGCACCAGGTCGGCGCCCTCGACCTTGATGTAGCGCAGGGCGTGGCCCTGAAAGATGCCGCGATGGGCCCCGCGGAAGATCAGCTTGGGATGCTCCCACAGGAGCTTTCCCTCGCAGTCTCCGTCCGCCAGGTGAGCCCAGACGCCGCGCGCTTCCTTGCCCATGACCTCAGGCGCCCTTGAAGACCGGCGCGCGCTTTTCGAGGATCGCGTCGACGCCTTCCATATGGTCCTCGGTGTGGTGGGCGATGGCCTGGGCCGCCGCGCTCATCTCCATCAGGGTGTCATAGCTGGCGGTCGTGCCGTGCTTGAGCAGGCTCTTGGCCATGCGCAGGGCGTGCGGCGGCTGGGCGGCGATGCGGGTGGCCAGGGCCATGGCCTCGTCCATCAGCGTATCGGCTGGCACGGCCTTGCTGATCAGGCCCCATTCGGCGGCCTTGGCCGCGTCGATGACGTCGCCGGTGAACAGCAGTTCCGCCGCGCGGCTCATGCCGATGGTGCGCGGCATCAGCCAGGCGCCGCCATCGCCGGGGATCAAACCCAGCTTCAGGAAGGTGACGCCGAACTTGGCCGTGTCGGCGCCGATGCGGATGTCGGTCATGCAGGCCACGTCGCAGCCCAGGCCGATGGCCGCGCCATTGACGGCGGCGATGGACGGGACTTCCAAGCCATAGATGGCGCGGACGATGCGGTGGATGTTCTTGCGATAGCCGTCGCGGACCTTGACGCCGTTGCCGCTGAACGCACCCTCGCGGGCCTTCATCGCCTTGACGTCGCCGCCGGCCGAAAAGGCCCGGCCCGCGCCCGTCAGGATCACGCAGCGGATCTCCTGGTCGTCATTGATCGCCTCGCAGGCGGCCGCCACCTGGTCGCCGTCGCCGGGCGCGCCCAGGGCGTTCATCGCGTCGGGACGGTTGAGCGTGAGAATCGCGATGTGACCGCGTTTCTCGGTCAGGATGAGGGGGGCGTCTTGCGACATGGGCGGCTCCTGCTGGATTTTTCGCCTGCATAGCGCGGATCGACCCGCCGCGTCGCCTCTCTCGACGGCCGGAGCCCCGTTTGCGAGGGCCCAAACCCCAAATTGCGGCCACATCGCGCCAGATCACGAAAACGCGACTGGCATGGGCTCTCGCGCGAGCGTTGAATCGCGCTGGGACGATAGAGAAGGCAGCGGCGAATGACCGTGCACATGAAGGCCCGACACGCCCTGATTATCGAGGACGAGATTTTGATCGCCTTCGAGGTCGAGGCTCTCCTGGCCGAGCAGGGCTTCACCAGCTTCGACATCGCCGACAGTCTGCAGGACGCCCTGGCCCTGGCCATCGCCCGACCGCCCGACCTGATCACCGCCGACTACCGCATCATCGGCGGCACGGGCGTGGAGGCGGTCGAGGCCATCCACAAGCAGCTGGGCGCGATCCCGGTGGTCTACGTCACCGGCAATTCGGATCTGCTGCTGGGCCGCGAGCCGCCCGTGGTCGGCAAGCCGATATCACCCCGTCGCCTGGCCGAGGCCTGCGCCCGGGCCTTTTCATCCTGACGTCTTTCGCCCGCGCCCGCCCGCCACTAGGCTCGACGGACCAGCCGGGAGGACCAGATGAGCGTGATCGACAGCCTCGAGGCCCTGGAGGCCCTTTATGACGTCGCCCCGGTGGCGGCCTCCATGGTCAAGGTGGCCGACCACATCACCCCGCACTACCGGGCTCTGATCGAGGCCTCGCCCTTCGTCGCCCTGGCGACCATCGGCCCCGAGGGCCTGGATTGCAGCCCGCGCGGCGACAGGCCGGGCTTTGTGCGGGTGGCCGATCCGCGGACCCTGATCCTGCCCGACCGGCGCGGGAACAATCGTCTCGACAGCCTGCGCAATGTGGTCCGCGACCCGCGCGTGGCGCTGCTGTTCCTGATCCCGGGCTCGGGCACGACGTTTCGGGTGAATGGCCGCGCGACGATCAGCGCCGATCCGGGCCTGCTGGAAAGCTTCGCGATCGACGGCAAGGCGCCGCGCACCGCGATGGTGATCACCGTCGACGAGGCCTATTTCCAGTGCGCCCGGGCGATCGTCCGCTCGGGCCTGTGGAAGGCCGAAAGCCACGTCGACCCGGCCACCCTGCCCTCGCCCGGCGCCATGCTGGCGGCCGTGACGGCCGGCGAGGTCGGCGGCGAAGCCTATGACCGCGAATGGCCGGAGCGCGCGGCCAGGACGATGTGGTGAGGCGTCAGCCAAGGACCCCAAACGAAAAGCGGCTCCGCGCTTTCGCCCGGAGCCGCTCCAAAACACAGTGATCGCCGCTGAGGGCGATCAGTCGTCGCGGTGCACGCGTTCGCGGCGCTCGTGACGTTCCTGGGCTTCCAGGCTGAGTGTCGCCGTAGGGCGAGCATCCAGCCGGGCCAGGCCGATCGGTTCGCCGGTTTCCTCGCAATAGCCGTAGGAGCCGTCCTCGATGCGGCGCAGGGCCTGGTCGATCTTGGAGATCAGCTTCCGTTGGCGATCACGGGTGCGCAGTTCAAGCGCCCGGTCGGTCTCCGAGGACGCACGATCGGCCAGATCGGCGTGGTTCTCGGTTTCCTTCTGGAGGTGAGCGACCGTTTCGCGAGATTCGCGAAGGATCTCTTCCTTCCATTCGTTCAGCTTGCCCTTGAAATACTCAAGCTGACGCTCGTTCATGAACTCTTCGCCCTCGTGAGGACGATAGGTCTTCGTATCGACTAGAACAGTGGCCGTTTGCATTAACGCCTCACGCCCCGATGAACTCAGCCCTAGACGGGCCGGGTGCTTATACCAAAACAATAGCCGTGTTCAATGAACCTCGCGTGAGTGGCGCGTTCAGGTGCGCTCAACTCGCGTCGTCGGCTGCAAACCCGGCCTGCGACATGTGTAGGAACGCGCGAAACCAACGCGCGCAACATCTTGAATTCGCTCGCGGTGCGATCCTGCACATCGTCCGTGATCGGCTCCCGGATCATCAGGCGCCCCGCGCCTGTTCCAGCTTGGCCTTCTCGACCGCCGCCCGGGTCTCGATCTCGTTGAGCACGCCGTCGAGCCTGGGATCGTCCGTCGATTCGCGCTGCTCGCGGATCGCGCGGGTCAGCCGGTCGAGGGTTCCGGTCGAGACGTCGCCGTCGAGCAGGGCGATCTTCACCTCGCCCAGGATGTCGAGAATGTCATCGGCCCGCTTCACCTGGCGGCGCCTGCGCTCCAGGGGATCGCCGTTGGCCTGCAGGGCCAATAGCGCGCCCAGCGAGCCAACGCCGGCCAGACCGCCGACCGAAGCCGTGCTGGCCGCGCCGCTCGCGCCATTGACCGAAGGCAGGGAGAAGCTGGAGCCGCCACCCGAGGCCTTAGCCCGCGATGCGCCGCTCGCGCCTACGCTCCCGGTGCTCGAAACCTTCATGGGTAAGCCGCTCCATAGTCCGTGAAGCGAGTCACTCTCCTCGCCGCCTCATCATAATCAGCCCGGCCGCTTGAAGTATGGTTAATGCCGGGCAGATTCTGCCGAAGGGCGCCGACGGGCCTGCGTCCGAACGCGCAACCCCTTACGACTCAAGCCTTTGAGATTGGCCCGCTTTTGGCATGGAGCGGAGTGGGAACGTTTCCCCACGTCAGGATAGCCATGTCGCGTTTACGTCTACGCACCGTTTTCGCCCTCGTCGCCACGGCCTGCGCCCTGGTCGCCGCGCCGGCGTTCGCCAAGTCGCGGATCAAGGACATCGTCTCGTTCGAGGGCGTGCGCGACAACCAGCTGATCGGCTACGGCATCGTGGTCGGCCTCAACGGCTCCGGCGACAGCCTGCGCAACGCGCCGATGACCAAGCAGAGCCTGGAGGCCATGCTCGAGCGTCAGGGCGTCAATGTGCGCGACGGCAATCTGAACACCAAGAACGTCGCCGCCGTGATGGTCACCGCCAACCTGCCGGCCTTCTCGGCCCCGGGCGCGCGGGTCGATGTCTCGGTCTCCACCCTGGGCGACGCCAAGAACCTGCTGGGCGGCACCCTGCTGGTCACCAGCCTGCAGGGGGCGGACGGCCAGACCTACGCCGTGGCGCAAGGCAGCGTTCAGACCGGATCGGTCTCGGCCGGCGGGGCCTCGGGCAGCTCGATTTCCAAGGGCGTGCCGACGGCCGGCCGGATCGCCGCCGGGGGCATCATCGAGCGGGAGACCGGCTTCCAGATGGTCAATATGGGCGAGCTGCGCATGACCCTGCGCAATCCCGACTTCACCACCTCGCGCCGCATCGCCGACGTCATCAACGGCCAGTTCCCCCGCAGCGCCCAGGCCCAGAACCCCACCATCGTCGCCGTCCGTCCGCCAGCGGGCATGGACATGATCAGCTTCATCACCGCCATCGAGAACCTGCAGGTCGAGCCTGATGGCCCGGCCAAGGTGATCATCGACGAGGTGGCCGGCGTCATCGTCATGGGCGACGACGTCCGCATCAGCCAGGTGGCCATCGCCCAGGGCAACCTGACCATCTCGGTCCAGGAGAGCCCGGCCGTCAGCCAGCCCGCGCCGTTCAGCCAGGGCCAGACCACGGTCGTCCCGCAGTCGGCGGTCAAGGTCGAGGAAGAAAAGGGCAAGCAGCTGATCACTCTCAACGCCGGCGCTTCGCTGAAAAGCCTGGTCGGCGGCCTCAACGCCCTGGGCGTCACCCCGCGCGACATGATCTCGATCCTGCAGGCCGTGAAAGCCGCCGGCGCGCTGCAAGCCGATATCGAGGTGATGTGATGAGCGCTCTGACCCTCACCGCCCCGCCGATCACCGGCCTGACCACCTCGCCGACCGGTCCCGCTTCGGCGGCCGAGCTGCTCAAGCGCGGCCAGATCCAGGAGACGGCCCAGAAGTTCGAGGCCTCGTTCCTGTCGGTGATGATGCAGTCGATGTTCGCGGGGGTGAAGACCTCCGAACCGTTCGGCGGCGGTCAGGGCGAGGAAATGTTCAAGTCGCTGCTGACCGAGTCCATGGCCAAGGAAGTCTCCAAGGCCGGCGGCGTGGGCCTGGCCGACACCATCCAGCGTGAAATGCTCAAGCTTCAAGGGTTGAAGGACTAGCCATGGCCCTCGCCGCACACGATCCCAACGACCGCGTCGACCAACTGGTCATCCTGACCGAGCGCCTGACGGACCTGATCGCCAAGGAGGCCACGGCCTTCGAAGCCCGCCGTCCCCAGGACGCGGCGCAATATGTCGAGGAGACCGCCAAGCTGGCCAATCTCTATCGGCACGAGTCCGCGCGGGTGCGGGCCAATATCGCCCTGATCTCCAGCGCCGACGCCGCCCTGCGCCAGCGCCTGGTGCGCGCCACCGAGGCCTTCGACGCCGTCCTGGCCCGCCAGGCCCGCGCCCTCAACGCCGCCCGCACCGTGACCGAGGGTCTGGTGAAAGCCGTGGCCGAAGAGATCGCCAACCAGCGCGCCCCGGCCTCGGGCTATGGCGCCGGCGCGCGGATGAACAATCCGGTCTCCAGCGGCACCGCCATCACGCTGAACAAGAAGGCCTAGCGGGTCGCTTCGATCCAGCGGGCGATCAGTCGGGACAGGTCGCTCGCTCTGGCGTCGATCACCGTCCGGTCGCGCAGGACGATGACACCCCGGTCTGGGGCCGGCCATTTAGCCAGCTTCGCCTCGTCGTCGAAATGGAAGCCGGCGGTATCCAGCGGCTTGGCGCCGCGATGGAGCACGATCCGGTATCCGCCCTTCCCGTCCAGACCCAGGGTGACGCGATCCTGGCCGTCATCGGCGAAGCTGGGCGCGTTCCACTTGATCTCCTCGGTCAGGCCGGGATGCGCACCCAGCACGATGGCGCGCAGGGCGTCGACGTCAGACCGAACCGGCGGAGCCAGCGTCGCCAGATAGTCTTCGACGGATATCGGCTTCTTGGCCACGCCTCACCCCCGCTTCGCGTGACGTCAGCCTAACAGACCGCAAGCATCGGGTGGAGCCTCCGCCGGAGGCCGGGGCATGAAGGCGCCATTGGTTCAGCCCTCTGGAGACGCCCCATGTCGTTCACGATTTCCGGCCTGCCGGTCGAAGACTTCCGCCCCCTGTTCGCCCTCGACACCGAGGCCCTCGCCGCGCGGGGGATCATCCGGCGCGTCGCCACCGCCAAGCCCGGCTTTCCCTGCCGCATCGGCCTGCGCGACGCCGAGTTGGGCGAGACGGTGCTGCTGCTGAACCACGAGCATCAGCCGGCCGACACGCCCTATCGCTCGTCGTACGCCATCTATGTCAGCGAGGCGGCCGTCGAGACCTGGAGCGCCCGCGACACCATTCCTTCGGCCATGCGAGCCCGCCCCATCGCCCTTAGAGCCTTCAGCGACGATGGACTGCTGCTGGCCGCGGAGGTGGCGACCGGCGACGGCCTCGAAGACGCCATCGCGCGGCAGCTCGCCGTTCCGGGCGCGGCCTATCTGCATGCTCACAACGCCGCCCATGGCTGCTTCGTGGCGCGGATAGACCGCGTGGGAACCTAGCCCGCGACCGCTTCGGCCACGACGTCGTCGAGGGCCGGATAGTCGGTGTAGCCACGCGCGCCGGGGCCGTAGAAGGTCGACGGAACCGGCGCGTTCAGCGCGGCCCCGATCCGCAGGCGCTCGACCAGGTCTGGATTGGCGATATAGGCCTTGCCGAAGGCGATGGCGTCGTACTGGCCGGCCTGCACCGCCGCATTGGCGGTCTCGCCGGTGAACTTCTCGTTGGCGATATAGACGCCGCCGAACGCCGCCTTCAGCGCCACGCCCAGGCTGTCATCGCCCTGGTATTCGCGGGCGCAGATGAAGGCGATGCCGCGCTTGCCCAGCTCGGCGGCCACATAGCCGAACGTGGCCGCCAGATCGCTATCGCCCATGGCGTGGGAGTCGGCGCGCGGGGCCAGGTGGACGCCCACGCGGCCCGGGCCGAACACCGAGATCGCCGCATCGGTGGCTTCCAGCAGCAGGCGGGCGCGGTTCTCGATCGGACCGCCGTATTCGTCGGTGCGCTGGTTGGAGCCATCCTGAAGGAACTGGTCGAGCAGATAGCCATTGGCGCCGTGCAGCTCGACGCCGTCGAAGCCCGCGTCCTTGGCGTTCCGCGCGCCCTTCCGGAAGTCCTCGACCACGCCCTTGACCTCTTCGGTGGTCAGCGGACGGGGCGTCACATAGGGACGCTCGGGACGCAGCAGGCTGACATGGCCCTTGGCCGCGATGGGGCTGGGGCCGACAGGCGTCTCGCCGTTCAGCAGCGACGGGTCGGAGATCCGGCCCACATGCCAGATCTGCATGAAGATGCGGCCGCCCTTGCCATGCACGGCGCGGGTGACGGGCTTCCAGCCCTCGACCTGTTCCTGCGACCAGATGCCGGGCACGCCGGCATAGCCGACGCCCTGGGGCGAGACCGGCACGCCTTCCGAGATGATCAGGCCGGCGCTGGCGCGCTGGGCGTAATACTCGGCCATCATCGCATTGGGGATCTGGGTGGGGCCAGCGCGCAGACGCGTCAGCGGCGCCATGATCACGCGGTTGGGCAGGTCCAGATCGCCAAGGCGCAACGGGTCGAAAAGCGTGGGCATGAAGGCCGTCCTCAATGGAAAGGCGCCGCTTGGCGACGCGAGTGCCTGATGTGGCGCCGCACCGCAGCAAAACAACCGGCCGGGCCTGCAATTCTCCTGAGCCCGCCCCCGTCAAAAACTGGAGGCGCCCAGGTCGATCCGTCGCTCTACCCCGATCGCGTCAAGAAAGTCAGCGTCGTGGCTGATCGCCAGCAGCGCCCCGTCATAGCCCGCCAGCGCCGCTTCGATGGCCTCGATCGAGGCCAGGTCCAGATGGTTGGTGGGCTCATCCAGGATCAGCAGCTGCGGCGGCGTTTCGGCGCACAGCACGCAGGCCAGGGCCGCGCGCAGACGCTCGCCGCCGCTCAGCGTTCCGGCGACCTGATGGGCGGCGGCGTTTCGGAACAGGAACCGGGCCAGGGCCGCGTGGGCGTCATTGACCGAGGCGGCCGGGTTGAGCCGGCGGAAGTTCTCCAGAATGGTCTGATCGTCGGCCAGTAACGCCGCCCGCTGGTCGAGCAGGGCCGCGGCAACACCGCGGCGGATCTCGCCGCCGGTGGGCGCCAGATCGCCGGTCGCCAGCCGGATCAGGGTGGTCTTGCCCGCGCCGTTGGGCCCCACCACCGCCACGCGCTCGGGCCCGGCGATCTGGAACGACAGGCCCGAGAGCACCGCCGTCCCGTCCGGCCAGGCGAACGACACTGCGTCGAAATCCAGCACCGTCTTGCCCGGCGGCAGGTGGGTCGGCGGCAGGTCGAAGGCCAGGGTCTTGAGCCGCTCGACCCGGGCCTCGGCCGAAGCCCTTGCCTCGGCGGCGTCGGCCGCCAGGCGCTGGGCCAGCTTGCCCTCCCGCGCGCCGCTGAGTTCCGCGCGCTCGGCCATGGCTCCCAGCAGGATCTTCGGCTCCGAGCGCTTGGCGGCGAACTTCCGACCGGCCGCGTCACGGCGATCCTTGCGCTCGCGAGCGACCTGGACCTCGCGGGCCACGCGCCGGGTCTCGCGTTCGGCGTGGTCGAGGTCGCGCTCGGCGGCGGCGGCCTCCTCGGCCTTGCGGGCGACATACAGGTCGTAGCCGCCGCCATGGGATCGCGCGCCCAGCGAAGACAGCTCGACAATGCGATCCATACCGCGCAGCAGCGCGCGGTCGTGGCTGACCACCACCGCCCCGCCCTTCCAGCGCGCCAGCACCCGGGCCACCAGATCACGGGCCGGCGCGTCCAGATTATTGGTCGGCTCGTCCAGCAGCAGCACGTCGGGCCGGGCGATCAGCAGCCGGGCCAGGGCCGCGCGGGTGGCCTGACCGCCCGACAGCGACCGCGCCGAACGCTGGGGGTCAAGGTCGGGCAGACCCACGTCGCCCAGGGCCTGGGCGATGCGGCCGGGCAGGTCCCAGTCGGCTTCGGACAGGTCGGCTTCGTCGCCCTGCCCGGCCTCGATCCGGGCGAGGCGGTCCCAGGCCGGAGCGACGCCCAGCAGGGCCACGAGCCGGTCATCGGTCGACAGGTCGGGCGTCTGGTCCAGCAGGGCGACCGAACCGACACGGCTCACCATCCCCGCGGCAGGCGGTCTCAAGCCGGCCATGATGGCCAGCAGGCTCGACTTGCCCACGCCATTGCGGCCGATCAGGCCGATGCGCTCGGTCCCGATCGAGAGGTTCAGGTTTTCGAAGAGGCGGCGGCCGTCAGGCGTGGCGGCGGCGACGGAGTCCAGCGTGATGAAGGCTGACATGGGGGCTCACGGTCAGGGAAACGGGAAGGACGAAGCGGTCTTCCGTCGCGCTGATCATGGGAGCCTCCATCAAGGGTATAGAGCGGCCGATTTACGCCGTCTGGCGGCCTGGGGCAAGCTGGGCCGGGACGCGCCTAGTTCGGCGCGATGGTGTTGAACACATAGATCAGCGAGCCCACGCCGCCGATGAACACCATGAAGTCGACGACCGGGTTACGCGGCTTGACGCCCTGGGCGTCGCGGATCGCCTGCTTGCCCTGTTCGTGCTTGTCAGCCTTGGCGGGCTTGGCGGCCTTGCTCATGATGCGCTCCGTTTCTGGAGCCATTGAGCCAGACACTGCTGAACATCGCGCTTTCAAAGGCGGTTAAGGCGCGGAAACCAAGACCTCTGTCGTGACACCCTGCTGACATCTACTGTCAGCAGATGGCGCAGCTCCAACGTCGCGACATTTGTTCGCATCTTGTTCTTGTGTTAATTCCCGGATCGAACCCTACATATAGCCGCTGCGCTGCACCCTCCCGGCAGCCCCGAGCGTTCCGGAAAACATGGCCGAACAACTGAACTTCATCCGCGTGCGTGGCGCGCGTGAGCACAATCTGAAGAACGTCAATGTCGACATCCCGCGCGGCGAGCTGGTCGTGCTGACCGGCCTGTCGGGCTCGGGCAAGAGCTCGCTGGCGTTCGACACCATCTATGCCGAGGGCCAGCGGCGCTATGTCGAGAGTCTGTCGGCCTATGCCCGCCAGTTCCTGGAGCTGATGAGCAAGCCGGATGTCGACCTGATCGAGGGCCTGTCGCCGGCCATCTCGATCGAGCAGAAGACCACCAGCCGCAATCCGCGCTCGACGGTCGGCACGGTCACCGAGATCCACGACTACATGCGCCTGCTGTGGGCGCGGGTCGGCATTCCCTATTCGCCCGCCACGGGCCTGCCGATCGAAAGCCAGACCATCAGCCAGATGGTCGACAAGATCACCGCCCTGCCCGAGGGCACGCGTCTCTACCTGCTGGCGCCCGTCGTGCGCGACCGCAAGGGCGAGTACCGCAAGGAGATCGCCGAGTGGCAGAAGGCCGGCTTCCAGCGGCTGAAGATCGACGGCGAATACTATCCCATCGAGGACGCCCCGGCCCTCGACAAGAAGTTCAAGCACGACATCGACGTGGTCGTGGACCGCATCGTCACCAAGCCCGACATGGAACAGCGGCTGGCCGACTCCATCGAGCAGGCCCTGCGCCTGGCTGACGGTCTGGCCGTGGCCGAATGGGCGACCATCGAGGAAGGCGCGAAGGAGCCGCGCCGGCTGCTGTTCTCGGAACGCTTCGCCTGTCCGGTCAGCGGGTTCACGATCGCCGAGATCGAGCCGCGCCTGTTCTCGTTCAACAATCCGGCGGGCGCCTGCCCGGCTTGTGACGGCCTGGGGGCCAAGCTGGCCTTCGACGCCGACATGGTCATTCCGGACAAGGACAAGAGCCTGCACAAGGGCGCCGTCGCGCCGTGGGCCAAGGGTCCTTCGCCGCTCTACACCCAGACCCTGCAGGCCCTGGCCCGCCACTACGGCTTCTCGATGGACGAGCCCTGGCACAAGCTGGCCGCCAGCGCCCGCGACATCGTGCTGTTCGGGTCCAAGGGCGAGAAGATCAAGTTCACCTACGACGACAACGCCCGCAAATACGAGGTCGCCAAGCCCTTCGAGGGCGTGTTGCCGAACCTCGAACGTCGCTGGCGCGAGACCGACAGCAGCTGGGTGCGCGAGGAGCTGGGCCGCTACCAGTCCGACACGCCGTGCGAGGTCTGCCACGGCAAGCGCCTGAAGCCCGAGGCCCTGGCGGTGAAGATCGCCGGCATGGACATCGCCCAGGTCTCGATGCTGGCCATCCGTCCGGCCAAGGACTGGTTCGCCGGCCTGGAGGCCCAGTTCAGCGACAAGCAGATGGAGATCGCCCGGCGGATCCTGAAGGAGATCAATGATCGCCTGCGGTTCCTGGTCGATGTGGGTCTGGACTATCTGAACCTTTCGCGCGGCTCGGGCACCCTGTCGGGCGGCGAGAGCCAGCGCATCCGCCTGGCCAGCCAGATCGGCTCGGGCCTGACGGGCGTGCTCTACGTGCTGGACGAGCCGTCGATCGGCCTGCACCAGCGCGACAACACCCGGCTGCTGCAGTCGCTGCAGGGCCTGCGCGACCTGGGCAATTCGGTGCTGGTCGTCGAGCATGACGAGGAGGCCATCCTCACCGCCGACTATGTGATCGACATGGGCCCGGCGGCGGGCGTGCATGGCGGCGAGATCGTCGCCGAGGGCAAGCCGGCCGACATCATGGCCAATCCCAACAGCGTCACCGGCATGTACCTGACCGGCGCCCGCGAGATCGAGGTTCCGGAAGAGCGCCGGCCGATCAACAAGAAGAAGATGCTGCGCGTCATCGGCGCTACCGGCAACAACCTCAAGGGCGTGACCGGCGAGATCCCGGTGGGCACCTTCACCTGCATCACCGGCGTGTCCGGCGGCGGCAAGTCGACCTTCACCATCGAGACCCTCTACAAGGCCGCCGCCCGACGCCTGAACAACGCCAGCGACGCGCCGGCCCAGCATGAGCGCATCGAGGGGCTGGAGAACTTCGACAAGGTCATCGATATCGACCAGTCGCCCATCGGCCGCACCCCGCGCTCGAACCCGGCCACCTATACCGGCGCCTTCGGCCCGATCCGCGACTGGTTCGCCCAGTTGCCGGAGAGCAAGGCGCGCGGCTATGGCCCCGGTCGCTTCAGCTTCAACGTCAAGGGCGGTCGCTGCGAGGCCTGCCAGGGCGATGGCCTGATCAAGATCGAGATGCACTTCCTGCCCGACGTCTACGTCACCTGCGACGTCTGCAAGGGCAAGCGCTACAACCGCGAGACCCTCGACATCCTGTTCAAGGGCAAGACCATCGCCGACATCCTCGACATGACCGTCGAGGAATCCGCCGACTTCTTCAAGGCCGTGCCGCCGATCCGCGACAAGATGGAGACCCTGAAGCGGGTGGGCCTGACCTATATCAAGGTCGGCCAGTCGGCGACGACGCTGTCGGGCGGCGAGGCCCAGCGGGTGAAGCTGTCCAAGGAACTGAGCAAGCGCGCCACCGGCCGCACGCTCTACATCCTCGACGAGCCGACCACCGGCCTGCACTTCGAGGACACCAAGAAGCTGCTGGAAGTGCTTCACGAGCTGGTCGACCAGGGCAACACCGTAGTCGTCATCGAGCACAATCTCGACGTCGTGAAGACCGCCGACTGGCTGCTGGACTTCGGTCCCGAAGGCGGCGACGGCGGCGGCGAGATCGTCGCCGTGGGCTCGCCCCAGGACGTGGCCAAGGTCGAGGCCAGCTGGACCGGGCGCTATCTCAAGGACGTGCTGGACCGCCACGAGACGCGCCGCAAGGCGCGGGTGGCCGAGCTGAAGAAGAGCAAGAAGAGCGCCTGATCTGCTCCCTTCCCCCTCTATGGGGGAAGGGCTATTCGGCTGCTACAGGCTCCGCCCCACCCGTCTTCAGGATCTGATAGATTGTCGGGGCCGGCGAGAACACGATCAGGGTGGTGAGCACCGAGATCACGCCCGCGAACACGGCCCGGGTCGCGCTGATCGGCGTGAAGAAGGCTTCCAGCGAGCTCATGTCCGGCTCGAACAGGCCGCCCAGGCCGGTGACGCCGCCCGAGGCGATCACGCCGATGGCCGCCACGATGGTCATGATCAGCAGGTAGACGATGATCGCCATCACGCCCGCCAGCAGATAGGCGCCCAGCAGCGCGCCCACATGGCCCTTGGTCATCACCCAGGACTGGCGCACCGACACCCTGCCGGTGTCGAAGGTGATGGCCGAGGCGAACGACAGCCGCACCGCGAAATACAGCAGCAGGCAGGCCACGCCGACGAAGCTGATCAGGCCGGTCAGGGCCGCGATGGCCCCGCCGCCCGCCGCGACGCCCACGGCGATCAGGATGGCCGAGAACACCACCGCCACCATATAGACGCCGACCATCAAGAGGTTGACCAAAACCAGCACGGCCGCCTGACGCAACTCGTCGGCGCCGAGGCGCAGATAGGCCGAGCGGTTATCGGCCGGTCGCAGGACCAGGCGGTTCACCGCCGCCAGCATCACCGAATAGAGCACCAGGCTGTAGATCAGCGACACGCCCATGATCGGGGCCAGTCCGCCCATCACGCCCAGCATCTGCTCCGGCGAAACGCTGTCGTCGGCGCTCATCGCCATGAACTCAGCCAGCTGGGGGCCGGCCAGCTTGATGGTCAGGGTGCTGACGATCAACGACAGCACGGTCAGCAGCACCGCCCACAGGGCGATGGTCCGCGGATGCTCCCGCACGAGCCGGAAGCCGACGAAGGCGGCGTCGGAGGCGGAAAACTTGGACATGCGGTCCTCGAGGGCGAGCGTGACGAAACGAGCTTACGCCTAACAAGGTTCGGTCCGCTTCGACAGTGCGCAGTCCGGGAAATCGGCTTTGATCGGCCCGACGCTTGCCCGGAGGGCGGTCAGACCTCTAACATCTGTTTGAAAGCGGTCGTCAGCGCCGCGTCCGGGAGGCCAGAATGAAGCTCTATGGCGAAGCCAACCCCGCGCCCAATCCGCGCCGGGTCCGCATCTTCCTGGCCGAAAAGGGCGTCGACCTGCCGGAGATCCGCGTCGGCATGCGCCAGGGCGGCCATAAGTCGCCCGAGCACAAGGCTCGCAACAGCCTGGGGCAGGTTCCGACCCTGGAGCTGGATGACGGGACGACGATCAGCGAGAGCGTCGCGATCTGCCGCTATCTTGAGGCTCTGCATCCCCAGCCGCCGCTGTTTGGAACCACCGCGCTGGAGCAGGCCCGGATCGACATGTGGGTGCGGCGGATCGAGTTCCAGCTGCTGATCCCGGTCGGCATGTTCTGGCGCCACGCCCATCCGCTGACCGCGTCCCTGCTGAAGCAGAACGTCGAGTTTGGCGAATCCAACCGCGAGATCGTGGCGCGCGCGATGAAGTGGCTGGACCGCGAGCTGGCCGACGGCCGGGCGTTCATCGCCGGCGAGACCTATTCCATCGCCGACATCGTCGCCCAGACCACGATCGACTTCGCGGCCTTCATCGGGCTGGAGACTCCGGCCGACACCCCGCACCTGGCGGCCTGGCGCGAGCGGGTCGGCGCGCGACCCAGCGCGTCGGCCTAAACCTCGCCCGCCGTCAGCTGCCGCAGGGCGGCGGCGGGGGCCGCGGTGACGATCACCGCCTGCAGGGTCAGGAACACCGGGGCCAGCAGCAGGTTGGCCAGCAGGGCCAGGATCAGGCGCGGATGGCTGGCCGCCGCCCCGCCCGCGATGGGGTCTTCCAGGCCACCGGCGATCACCGCGCCGACGATGCTGGAGACCGTGGCGCCCAGGATCGAAACGACCACGCACATCACGATGACGCTGACCAGCATGGCCAGCAATCGCCAGAACTGGCCATGAGTCAGCAACCAGGCGGCGCGCGGATCGATGTGGCCGACCATGAAGGCGTGGGGCGCCAGCAGCGACAGCCGCACCGCCACCCAGGTCGACAGGCCGATCACGGTCAGGGCGCCCAGGAAGCCGAACCAGCCGGCGGCTGGCGTGCCGCCCAGCAAGGCCGTTCCCAGGGCCACCACGCCGCCGGGGATCACCATCACCATCAGGGTCGCCGCCCAGTGGATCAGCGACACCACCAGCAGTCGCAGGTCCTCGCGTCCGACCCGCAGATAGGCCCAGCGCTGCTGCTCGGGGTGCAGAACCGCCCGCATGATGGCCGCCGACAGGATCGCGCCCAGCACCAGGGCCAGCATGATCAACAGCACCATCACCCCGCCCAGGCGTGAAACGATGTCGAGGATCTCGCGCGGGTCGGCCGACGACGAGCGCAGGGCCAGGTCGGCGCGATCCTGCTCGCCCAGCACCATCTTGACCAGCAGGCCCAGCAGAGGAAGCATCACCAGCGAGAACACGGCCCAGGCCAGCACCACCACGGGATGCCGGCGCATGATCCGCGGCCCTTCGAGGGCGGCGTCGATGGGCGAAAGCGCGGTCATCTAGACTTCCTGCGAAGGCGACGCGTCCGGCCCATGCCGGCGTCGATAAACGTGAACGAGCGCGCCGGTCCAGACCGGCGCCAGATAGACATAGCCGAAGATCGCGCCCAGCGCCGCCAGCACGCCGTCCAGGCCCGGACCAGCCCAGCGTCCGACCAGGCTGGAGACCGCCAGCAGGGCCGCGACCGGCGCGGCCAGCACAAGACCGGCGACCAGCACCTGCACGGTGACGCCGCGCGTCAGCGGAAAGGCGCTCAGCACCCGCACGCCCGACTGCTCCACCGAGGCCGCCGCCGACAGAGACAGGCGCGCGCCCAGCCAGATCAACACGGCCAGGCCCAGCAACGGCGCGGCGCCGGCGACGATCGTCCCCAGTCCGGAACCGGCCAGGGCGTCGCGCCAGGCCTGGGACGAGGTGGCGTCAAAGCCCGGCGCATTGGCCCGCGCCACGCCCAGGGCGATGGCCCCGACCACCAGGATCAGCACCGCCGCCACAACAACAAGAAGCACCGCGATCAGGGCCTGCACGCCCAGCAGCCGCCACTCGTCCGAGCCCCAGCGCAGGCCGGCAAGGCCGGCGGACTTGCCAAAGGCGTGGCGGTAGAGCGCCCCGCAGGCCACGGCCACGGCGATGATCTGGGCCAACGGCGCCACGCCGGCCAGAGCGGGCGGCAGGGCCCAGGCCAGGACGCTGATCACGACGGCGGTCAGCAGCGCGGCCCAGCAGGCGCGAACCGACGGACCCAGGCTCGCGACCCCCGCCCGAACGGTCGCCCCGATCGCGACCGATCCATTCATCATCCGACGCCCCTCGTGAACCTGCCTGGCGCGAGTCGCGCAGGCTGGCCTCTTTACGACGCGCCACGCCCGGTTGCGACGCGTCGCGGCTGTCGGCGAGCGGATTTGCGGCGGCCGTGGCGCCGGCGCCGCGTTACATTTCCGGCTGGCGGCTCAGATCCCGGTAGGCGGCGGCCCACGGCGCGCAGAACAGGGCGACCAGACATGAACCGATCAGGGTCCAGACCACGCCCACCACCGCGAGCCAGGGCCAGACGCGCCGCAGCAGATCGAAGGGCGGCTGGGTCAGGAACGCCTGGACCGCCACGGGATCGCTGAGCCAGACCGGCGGGCCGCCCGCCGCGAACATCGCGCCCAGCACCACGCCGGCCACGACCAGCTCAAGGACGAACACCATCAGCAGGCTCAGCACCGCCACGCCCAGCAGGCGCCAGGCCGAGCCGCGCGTCAGCGACCACGACTCGAACAGGCGAAACTGGCGGTCGACGAAGGTCATGGGCGCGGCCATCGACAGGCGCAGGCCCAGCCAGACCAGCACGACCACCGCGATCAGGCCCAGCCCCACCCCCGTGAGAATACCCGACATCGTGCTCTGCCCCTGCGCCCCGCTGGCCAGGCCGACGATAAGGGCCGGCAGCATGACGCCGAGGGAGGCGATGACGGCGACGATATAGGCCAGCACGCTGACCACCAGGAACAGCAGGGTCAGCCACAGCTCCTGCGCGCCCAGCCGCAGAAAGGCGCCGCGCGATTGGCCAGGCTCCAGCACGGCGCGGAACACCGCCGAGCAGATCAGGGCCTTGATGAAGGTGCTCCACAGCCAGCCGCCGATCTGCACCAGCATCACGCCCGACTGCAGCGACATCATCCGGCGCACGGCGTCCTGATCGATCGGCCCGTCCCTGGGCGGCATCATCGCGGCCACGGCCTTGAGGATCTCTGGTCCCATCAGCAGGATCAGCGCCAGCACCGGCCCCAGCGACAGCACCAGCATGACAACGCCCCAGGTCAGGACCGCCCCGGGGTGGCGCGCGATGACGCCAAAGCCCGCGAACGCCGAACCCGTCACCGAGATCTTGGCCATCTGCTTCCCTCATGCTCGCCGCCCGCGCGAGGCTGCGGATTTCACGTGAGCCTACACTCAGGTTTCGTTCGGCGACAGCCGGAGGTATGAGGGCGCCATGAGCACTCAGACTTCTTCCATCGCCCCGGTCCACGTCATCGGCGGCGGCCTTGCCGGTTCCGAAGCTGCCTGGCAGATCGCCCAGGCGGGCGTGCCGGTAGTGTTGCACGAGATGCGCCCAGTCCGTGGAACCGACGCGCACCATACCGATGGCCTGGCCGAGATGGTCTGCTCCAACTCGTTCCGCTCGGACGACTGGCAGTTCAACGCCGTGGGTCTGCTGCACGCCGAGATGCGCCGGATGGACTCGCTGATCCTGTCGGCCGCCGACCAGCATCAGGTGCCCGCCGGCGGCGCCCTGGCCGTCGACCGCGACGGCTTCTCGGCCGAAGTCACGCGCCGGCTTGAGGCCCATCCCCTGGTGACCATCCAGCGCGAGGAAGTGGCCGGCCTGCCGCCCGCCCCTGATGGAAAGAATGGGTGGGACAGCGTCGTGGTCGCCACAGGCCCCCTCACCTCGCCGGCCCTGGCCGACGCGATCCTGGCGCTGTCGGGCGAGGGCCAGCTGAGCTTCTTCGACGCCATCGCCCCGATCATCCACGTCGAGTCGATCGACATGGACGTGGCCTGGCGCCAGTCGCGCTATGACAAGGAAGGCCCCGGCGGCGACGCGGCGGCCTATATCAACCTGCCGATGGACAAGGCGCAGTACGAGGCCTTCATCGACGCCCTGCTCGAAGGCCCCAAGGCCGAGTTCAAGGAGTGGGAGCACGTCCCCTATTTCGACGGCTGCCTGCCCATCGAGGTGATGGCCGAGCGCGGCCGCGAGACCCTGCGCCACGGTCCGATGAAGCCCGTCGGCCTGACCAATCCGCGCGATCCATTGGTCAAGTCCTACGCCATCGTCCAGCTGCGCCAAGACAACGCCCTGGGCACGCTGTGGAACATGGTCGGCTTCCAGACCAAGCTGAAGCACGGCGCCCAGGCCGAGGTGTTCCGGATGATCCCGGGCCTGCAGAACGCCCAGTTCGCCCGGCTGGGCGGCCTGCACCGCAACACCTTCATCAACAGCCCGCGCCTGCTGGACCGCTCCCTGCGGATGAAGGTCGAGCCGCGCCTGCGCTTCGCCGGCCAGATGACCGGCGTCGAGGGCTATGTCGAGAGCGCCGCCACGGGCCTGCTGGCTGGCCGCTTCGCCGCCGCCGAGCGGCTGGGCCGGACGCTGGAGGCGCCGCCTCCGACGACGGCCTTGGGCGCTTTGGTCGACCACGTCACCGGCGGCCACATCGCGGGCGATGTCGAGGCCGGCAAGACCAGCTTCCAGCCGATGAACATCAACTATGGCCTGCTGCCGCCGATGGAGGCCCCCAAGACGGGCGAGGACGGCGTGAAGATCCCGCTCAAGGAGCGCGGCCGCGCCAAGAAGCGGTTGATGAGCCTGCGGGCCCTGGCCGACCTCGAGGCGTGGCTCAACGCCTGATCCAAGGCCGGCGAGCGCCGCCGTTTCGACCCCGCCACACCCCGCAGGGGACGCCTGCGGGCGTGTCCCGCACATGTCTGGATCATTGCGCCAGATCGCTTCAAATCGACGATGACACCGGTTTCTGTTGCAAATGACACCGGTAACAGTTAGCGCTCCCTTTGCTGTTTGGGGCGCGACCGACCGAAAAGAGTCGCGCCTATCGTGAACTTTTGGGAGGGAACTATGCAGGATCAATCCGCACGCTTGCGCGCCCGCGCGCTTCTCGGCCAGGCATCCATCGGCGCCCTGGTCATCGCCTCGGCCCTGGCCATCGGCTCGACCGCCTTCGCCCAGGACGCCGCCGCGCCGGCCGCCGAGCCTGAAGAAGTCGAAGCCGTTGTCGTCACCGGCTATCGGGCTGCTCTCCAGAGCGCATTGAACCTCAAGCGATCCTCGAACGTGATGGTCGACGCCATCAACGCCGAAGACATCGCCGACTTCCCCGACGCCAACCTGGCCGAGTCCCTGCAGCGCCTGCCGGGCGTCTCGATCGACCGCGACAACGGCGAAGGCCGCACCATCACCGTTCGCGGTCTGGGCGCCGACTTCACCCGCGTTCGCCTCAACGGCCTGGAAGCCCTGTCGACCGCCGGCTCCAACGACTCCGGCACCAGCGGCAACCGCACGCGCGGCTTCGACTTCAGCGTCTTCGCCTCGGAACTGTTCAGCTCGCTGCGCGTCCAGAAGACCGCCTCGGCCGAGACCGACGAAGGCTCGCTGGGCGCCACGGTCGACCTGATCACCGGCCGCCCGCTGGACTTCAAGAACCGCCGCGTCGCCCTGTCGGTGCAGGACGCCTATTACGAAGCCGGCGAGAGCCACAATCCGCGCATCGCCGCCCTGGTCTCCGACCGCTGGGACACCAAGTGGGGCCAGTTCGGCGCCCTGTTCTCGGTGGCCTATAACGAGCGCAACAGCACCATCGACAGCTATGGCCGCCAGGCCGGCCAGTCGGACTACGCCTATCGCGGCGCGACCTTCGCCGGCACCACCCTGACCACCAATGGCGCGAGCATCATGCAGCGCCAGGGCTTCGCGGCCCCGACCGGCACGTCGTGCAACGGCTCGGTGGTTCCGGGCGCCAACATCACCAACGCCGCGCTGTGCTCGGCCCTGACGGGCTCGAACCCGACGGCCTATGCGCTGGTCAACAGCCCGATGGGCTCGACCCTGACCCGCAACAACGGCGTCACCTCCACCACCGCGCCAGGCTCGCTGGTCCGCATCCCCGCCCTGCCGACCATCAACCAGCAAGAACTGGAGCAGGAGCGTCTGGGCATCACCGGCTCGCTGCAGTGGAAGCCGACCGATCGCACGAAGATCACCTTCGACGGCGTCTATTCGCGCTTCTACAACAACTCGATCAACTATCAGATCAGCGCCGTCGGCCTGAACCGCAACAACACCACCGCCAACTACAACACGGCGGGCACGGGCACAGCGACGGCCACCAAGCGCGGTCTGTATAACGGCTGTAACTTCAACGCCGGCAGCGCCATCGTCCAGGCGGTCGACTGCGGCCAGTCGCTGAACGGCACGGCCCCGGTCGCGGGCTATACCTACAGCTTCAACCCCAACAATCTTGATCCTTACGAATACTACAACAACCCGCTGTCGGTGGGTTACGTGGCCAGCGCCGACGGCCTGGCGATGCGCGACAAGTTCATCGGCCGCCCCAGCGTCAAGCTGATCGACGCCGCCCTCAGCCAAAGCGGCGCCAACGCCGCCTATCTGAAGCTGGGCAATGTCGACATGCGCTCGGCCGCCGACCAGCAGTATTACACCACCTTCTTCCAGCAGGGCTCGCTGAACCTGGAGCACGAGTTCAGCGATCGCCTGAAGATGACGGCGCTGTGGGGCCAGTCGCGCTCGTACAACAAGGGCACCGGCCTGCTGGCCGACTACCTGAAGCTGGACAGCGGCAACGGCACGGCTGGCAACGACTACTTCACCTATGACGAGCGTGGCGGCGGCGCGATGCCGATGGTCAATTTCGGCTTTGACGCCACCAACCCGGGCAACTGGGATCTGGTGAAGGGCTACTCCTCGCTGCGGATCTACCGCACCGTGGCAGACAACCGCTACGAAGGCGGCCGGGTCGACTTTTCCTACGACGCCGACGACAGCCTGACCGTCAAGTGGGGCTTCTCGCGCCGCAAGTATTCGTTCTACACCACCCGCGAAGGCCGGGCCGGCGGCTCGAACGGCGAGACCCTGATCCCGTCGCTGAAGGAAGCCGGCAGCTCGGTGGCCGCCACCAGCCGCCTGATCAACTGGGGCAAGGGCCTGGACGTGCCGGCCGGCACGACGACCGCCTTCCTGGCCCCGGACCTGGACAAGTTCTCGGCCCTGTTCGACTTCAACTGCAACTGCATCAACAAGTGGGGCGACTGGCGCACCTCGCGTCTGTCAAACCCGGCCAACACCTTCGGCGTGGATGAAGTCGACACCGGCGCCTTCGTGCAGTTCGACTATCGCACCACCGTGTTCGACCGCGAACTGCGGGGCAATTTCGGCACGCGCTATGCGATCACCGAGGTGGACTCCAACGGCCTGACCAACACCTCGCGTCCGATCTACGGCGAGAACAAATATACCGACCTGCTGCCCTCGCTGAACGCCTCGTACGAAGTGGCCGACAACATGCTGCTGCGCTTTGGCGCTGCCAAGGTCATGGCCCGTCCGCTGCTGGGCAACCTGGCGCCCAGCATCACCCAGTTCAGCGCGCCCAACTCCGCCGGCGCCACGACGGGGGGCACGATCACCGTCGGCAATCCCAAGCTGGAGCCGTTCCGCGCCATCAATCTGGACCTGAGCCTGGAGTGGTACTTCTCGTCGGGTGCGCTGATCTCGGTGGCGGTGTTCGACAAGGACGTCCGCAGCTTCCCGCAGACCGTGGTCAATTCGGGCACGCTGAGCAGCATTCTGGACCAGGCCTCGATCAACGACCTGATCACCGGCGCCACGGGCACGGGCACCCCGGCCCAGATCGCCGCCCTCACCGCCTATATCAACAACCAGACCTTCGACATCCGCCAGTATCGCGACGCGCCGGGCGGCTATATCCGCGGCTTCGAGATCGGCTATCAGCAGAACCTGACCTTCCTGCCGGGCTTCCTCGACAAGCTGGGCGTCCAGGCCAACTACACCCACCTGGAATCCGAGCTGGAATACATCATCGATCCGGGCCAGCTGGAGGTGAAGAACGCTTCGGGCGTCGTCACCACACCGGGACGCGCCCAGAAGGTCGCGCCGGGCCCGTTCACCGGCGCCTCGCCGGACTCGTTCAACTTCACGGTCTATTACGACGCCGAGAAGTGGACCGCCCGCGTCTCGACCGCCTATCGCTCGGAATACTACACCCAGTACCCGATCGCCTCGGGCAGCTGTAACCCCGGCTTCTGCGACTCGCCGCTGGTCAACGACTTCCTGGGCAGCGAGGCCACGACCAATGTCGACGCCTCGTTCAGCTACAAGTTCAACAAGAACATGTCGCTGAGCATCGAAGCCCTGAACCTGACCGAGGAAACCAGCAACCGCTTCGGCTATGCCGACGACCCCGTCGTCACGCAGTACGCCGCGCCGGGCCGCCAGTTCTTTGTCGGCTTCCGCATGACCTACTAGGCGTTCTTCCTCCCCGAGGATCGAGACTTTCGGCGGCGCTGGTTCAACCAGCGCCGCCTTTTTCCTGCGCGCGATCCGGCGCGAGACCGGAGGGCGACGGCGAGCCGAACAGGCCAAAGCCCTTCAGGACCATCTTCAGCGCTTCCCAATGGATGCCGGCCAGAGCGCCCAGCATCTGCAGCGGATGGCCCAGCACGGCGCGGATCAGGGCCCTGTCGGTAAGCTCCACGCGCTGGCCCTCGAAACTGGCCGCCAGCATCAGCCCCTCGTCATCGAAGACATCGATGCCCACATGCACGGCCTCGCGCGGCGGGGCGATTTCGAAGACATAGCGCAGGTCCATCGGCAGGAACGGCGAGACATGGAAGGTCTTGTCGCTGGCCTGGCGCACCCAGCCGCCGCGCTCGCCCCTTACCGGCAGCACATAGTCGTGCCGCTGGCCAAAGGTGTTGCGCACCGCGTGGACGATCGCCGCCAGCCGCCCCTCGCCGTCATGGCAGAAATAGACGCTGAGCGGATTGAACCCGTGGCCCAGCACACGCGGCATGCACAGCAGCGAGATCCGGGCGTCCGGCACGTCGACGCCCTGGTCGGCCAGCTTGGCCAGCACCGAGGCGCGAACACTCTGGCCTGGCGCGGACACATGGTCGCGCTCGTGAAACGACAACAGGTTGAAGCGATTGAGCGAGAAGCACTTCAACCGCCGATCCAGCGTCTCCAGTTCCTCAAGGTCCAGCAGCAGCATGAACACGCGGTAGCGTAGCCGGTGCCGCCTTGGCCGCACCCGCTCGTGCGCGACCTCGCCGTCATAGAGGGCGGAGACGAGTGTCACGCCACCCGCTCGCGCTCGACCGGGCCGGGCGCGGCGTCGACGAAGATCCGGCCCGACGGCGTCGCCGTGCTCCACGGCCGCGCGCCGCCGCCCAGTTGCTCGGCCACGGCCAGGCCAGCCTGAAGGCCGTCCTCGTGGAAGCCCGACCCGAAATAGGCGCCGCAGTACCAGACGCGGTCGCGGCCCTGCAGCGACCACAGCCGGCGCTGGGCCAGCATGGCCGGGCCGTCGAACAGGGGGTGCTCATAGACCTGGTCGCGCAGCACCGTGTCGGCGCGGGGCGCGCGCTCGGGGTTCAGCGACAGGAAGAACGGATCGGCGCAGTCCAGGGGCTGAAGCTTGTTCATCCAGTAGGTCACCCCGCCCTCGCCGCCGCCGGCCCGGCGGCCGACATGGTTCCAGCTGGACCAGGCGGCCTTGCGGCGCGGCATCAGGCCCGGATCGCGGTGCAGCACGGCGCGGTTGCTGCTGTAGCGGAAGGCGCCCAGCACCTCGATTTCCTCGGCCGTCGGCAGCAGCAGCATGCGCAGGGCCTGGTCGGCATGGGCGCCGATCACCACCTGGTCGAACCGTCGGCGCTGGCCAGTCAGATCCTCAACGATGACGCCGTCGGACGCCCGCACGACGTGGCGCACCGGCCGACGGGTCAGGAGCTCGCCATCGAAATCGGCGGCGAGGCGCGAGACATAGGCCTGGCTGCCACCCACCACCGTGCGCCAGGTCGGCCGCTTGTCGATCGGCAGCATCAGGCCGTGATTGTCGAAGAACCGCAGCAGGGCGGCGGCGGGAAACTCGCGGATGTCCTTCATCGAGGCCGACCAGATCGCGGCGGCCTGGGGCAGCAGGTGATCCTCGGCGAAGGCCTTGCCGAAGCCCTGCTGGCGCAGATAGTCGTCCAGCCGGCACAGCCCGCCCTTTTCCAGCTCCAGCACGTCGCGCACGCCGGCCTTGTAGAAGCGGGTGACGTCCAGCAGCATCTTCAGGAAGCGCGGGTTCACCACGTTGCGCTTCTGGGCCAGCAGGTTGTTGCTGCTGTATTCCAGCGCGCCATTGTCCAGCGAGACGCCGAACGACATGTCGCTGTCGACGGTGGGCACATCCAGATGCCGGAACAGCGCCACCAGATTGGGATAGTTGGGCTCGTTATAGACGATGAAGCCGGTGTCGACCGGCACGCCCTCGACCTCCACCGTATTGGCATGGCCGCCCAGCCGGTCATCGGCCTCGTAGACGGTGACGTCATGGCGCTTGGACAGCAGCCAGGCGGCCGACAGTCCGGAAATTCCGGAACCGATGACGGCGATCTTCAGGCGCGGGGTCGAATGGGGCGCGGGCAAATGGGTCTTCCCTGGAAACGTCTTGGCAAGGCTGCGTTCCAGCTACGGTGTCCGGGGAGATTTGGACGCGCGCGCATCCGACGCGCACGGTCGCGCGTAGCTGGACCAGATCGTTCAACGCGCGAGGAGCCCGCATGAGCCTGGTCAAGGCCGCCATCCACGCCTTCGAGGACATGCCGATGCCCGATGTGGTCTCGCGCGCCGCGATCCAGTTCCTGGTCGGCGACGCGCGTCGGCGCCTGGCCAGGGCCCCCGCCGACGCCAGCGCGACCTTCGCCCTGACCATGGGCCAGCATCCGATCGCCGCGCACGCCGACGCGGCCAACGCCCAGCACTATGAACTGCCCGCCGACTTCTTCGAGCTCGTGCTGGGACCGAACCTGAAATATTCCAGCGGCCTTTATCCGGGCCTGAAGGGCGACCTGGGCGTTGGCGAGGTCGAGGCCCTGCGCGAAACCGAGGTCCACGCCGACCTTCGCGACGGCCAGGCTGTCCTGGAGCTGGGTTGCGGCTGGGGCTCGCTGTCGCTGTGGATGGCCCGGCGCTTTCCCAATTCAAGGATCACCCCGGTCTCCAATTCCGCCTCGCAGCGCGCCTTCATCGAGGCCCGCGCCGCCGCCCAGGGCCTGACCAACCTGACGGTCGTCACGGCCGACATGAACGACTTCCTGACCGACCAGACGTTCGACCGCGTGGTCTCGGTGGAGATGTTCGAGCACATGTCCAACTGGCGGGCCCTGCTGACCCGGGTGAACGGCTGGCTGAAACCCGACGGCCTGCTGTTCATCCACATCTTCACGCACAGGAACGCGCCCTACCGGTTCGATGTCGATGACCCGGCCGACTGGATCGCCCAGTATTTCTTCACCGGCGGCGTGATGCCCAGCCACGACCTGCCCCGCCAGTTCCCCGACCTGTTCACGGTCGAGGATGACTGGCGCTGGAGCGGCGCCCACTATGCCCGCACCGCCCGACAGTGGCTGGAGAACTTCGACGCCAACAGGTCGCGGATCGATCCGGTGCTGGAGCGGGTTTATGGCGGGAACGCCGCCGTCTGGCGGCGGCGCTGGCGGCTGTTCTTCCTGGCCACGGCCGGCCTGTTTGGCCATCGTGGCGGCGAGGAATGGGGCGTCAGCCACTATCGGATGCGGCCTGTGAGCCAGGGACACTGAAATGAAACGCCACCTCTACGGATATCTCGCCACCGGCGCCGCCTTCCTGGTGCTGGACATGATCTGGCTGACCCTGACGGCCTCGCGTCTGTACCGCCCCCGGATCGGCGAGATCATGGCCGACACGGTCAATATCGCGCCCGCCGTGGCCTTCTATCTGATCTATCTGACCGGCGTCTTCGTGCTGGCCATCCTGCCGGCGGCCGAGGCCAACAGCTGGAAGCGCCTGCTGGTCCATGCCGCTGTGTTCGGCTTCTGCGCCTATGCGACCTATGACCTGACCAACCAGGCGACGCTGAAGACGTGGTCGACCACCATCACCCTGATCGACCTGGCCTGGGGGACGTTCGTCACCACCGCCGCCGCCTCGGTCGGGTTCTGGGTCATGCGCGCCGCGCGCTGACGCGACTTCGATTGCGCGCTTGCCGGCGCCATGCCACCGTCAGCGACAATGGACCGCGGGAACGACCGATAGATGGATGCCGATACCAGTCGAGCCTTGCTTTCGCGGGCCATCGCCCGCGTCGCCAACCGCGATTCCGACGCCCTGAAATATGTGTATCGCCACACGTCCGCGAAACTGTTTGGCGTCTGCCTCCGTATCTTGAACGACCGCGAGGAGGCGGAAGACGTGCTTCAGGATGTGTATCTCTCGGTCTGGAACAAGGCCGACCGCTTTGATCCGGAAAAGGCCAGCCCGATCACCTGGCTGGTGTCGATGGCCCGCAACCGCTCGATCGACAAGCTGCGCTCGCGCGGCGGCCGGGTGATGGCGGGCGTGGAAGAGGCCGAAGCGCTTCCCGACGCCGCGCCGCTGGCCTCGACCGTGGTCGAGACCGACGAGGATCGCCGGCGCCTGGACGGGTGCCTGGACCAGTTGGACCCCAGGCACGCTGGCGCGGTGCGCACCGCCTTCTTCGAGGGCGTCACCTATGACGCCCTGGCCCAGATGATCGGCGTACCGCTGGGCACCATGAAAAGCTGGATCCGCCGCAGCCTGATCAGCCTTCGCGCGTGTCTCGAAGCATGACCGACACCACCGCCACCCCCGAAGACGATCGCCCCCTGGCCGGCGAATATGTGCTGGGCGTGCTCGACGCCGACGAGCGCGCCGAGGCCCGCCGCCGGATCGCCGCCGAACCCGCCTTCGCCCGCGCCGTGCAATGGTGGGAAAACCACCTGACGCCGCTGGCCGCCGACATCAAGGCCGTTGAGCCCTCGGCCGGCCTGTGGCCCCGCATCGCCAGCCTGGTGGGCGAGCGCGGCAAGCCGCCGCTGTGGAACAATGTCAGCGTCTGGCGCGGCGTATCGGTCGGGGCCCTGGCCCTGGCGGCCGCCAGCGTCGCGACCCTGGTGCTGACCCCACGCACCGCCCCGACGCCGGCCATCGCGCCCGCCGCGCCGGCCGCCGCCGAGGTGGCGCTGATCAACGACCCGACCTCGAACAAGCCGGCCCTGGTCGCCACCCTCGACCATGCGACCGACAAGCTGATCCTGACGCCGGTGGCGATGGAGATGCCCGAGGGCCGCGAGCCGGAACTGTGGATCATCCCCGAGGGCCAGAAAGCCATCTCGCTGGGCATGATCCCCAAGAACGCCCCGATCCAGATCGCCCTTCCCGCCGGCCTGCGCGGGGCGGGAACCTATACCGCCACCCTGGCCATCACCGACGAGCCGCCCGGGGGCGCGCCGACCGGCGTGGCCACCGGCTCGGTCCGCGCGGTCGGCAAGTTCGTGAAGGTCTAGGCGCCGCGCAACTCACGGGCCAGTCGCAGCGAGTCGCCTCGGGTTGATAGCCAGATCAGGCTTTCGGTCGCCATGGCGATGACTAGCCGCAAACCATTGGTTAAGGGACCAACCGCGCCCATCGCCTGCTCGGCAAAGTTCATGTGTCCTAGCTCCTGCCGCTGAATTTCGCCGATCACAGCCGACATCTGCGGGTCACGATCACCGAGCCAGGCCAACTGCTCGTCGAGATGACGGTGGACCGTCCGCTCGACGGCCTCGGTGCACACCAGGATCGCCCTGCGACCCAGCAGACCGGTTGCTCCGCCCAGCAGCAGGCCGCCGACTGACCAGATCCACATCAGGCGGCACGGCTTGGCCGCCCGTTGCGGCATCAGGGCGCGAAAGCGGACCAGATGCTCCTGCTCGTGCTCAAGCGTGCCGCGCAGGAACGGCAGCAGGTTCGGCGCCCGAAACTTGGCCATGGCGATCTGGGCGCGATAGATCCTGATGGCGCCATGCTCGCCGCCGTGGTTCACTCTCAGAATTCTCGCGGGGATCGAACGGTTCACGCGCAACTCGCTCCAAGGCTGCACCCAGACCTAGCAGCCGGAGCGCCGACCGCAAGCCCGCCCTCGCTTGCCCCTCGCCCCCGCTAAGTAAGTGGTTTATGACTTATCTGCAGGCGCCCGCCTCTGCGGCTGGTGCTTGTCGAGGCAAAGGCGCGCGGATCGGTCCGCGCACTGGCTTGGGCGGCGGGGCGAAAGATCGCCGGCTGCTACCAACAGAGCCATGGCAGGCAGAGGCGCGATTGGAGCCAGGACGGGGTGACGGGGGACTTCAAGATCGGCGCGAGGGCCAAGACCCGCTGCGACCTGCTGGGCGCGCCACCCTATAGCGAGGTCGAGGGCCAGCTGACCCGTCGCTTCCTGACCCCCGCCCATGCCGCCGCCCTCGACACGCTGACCCAGTGGATGACCTCCGCCGGCATGACCGTCCATCGCGACGCCGCCGGCAGCCTGGTCGGCCGCTATGAGGGCGAGACGCCGGGCGCGCCGGCCCTGCTGATCGGCTCGCACATCGACAGCGTCCGCAACGGCGGGCGCTATGACGGCCCGCTGGGGATCATGCTGGGGATCGACGTGGTCGAGGCCCTGCGCGACGCTGGCCGCCGCCTGCCCTTCGCTATCGAGGTGATCGCGTTCGGCGACGAAGAAGGCTCGCGCTTCTCGGCCTCGATGAGTTGCAGCCGCGCCATCGCCGGGACACTGGATCCCGCCGCCGTGCTCGACATGCGCGACGCCGAGGGCGTGACCCTGGCCGATGCGTTCACGACCTTCGGGCTCGATCCGGCCAGGATCACCGACGCGGCCCGCAAGCCGTCGGACATCATCGCCTTCCTGGAAGCCCATATCGAGCAGGGTCCTGTTCTCGAAGCCGAAGGCCTGGCCCTCGGTGTCGTCACCGCCATCGCCGCCCAGAAGCGGCTGATGGTGCGGATCACGGGCATGGCCGGCCACGCCGGCACCACGCCGATGCATCTGCGCAAGGACCCCGGCCCCGCCGCCGCCGAGGCCATGCTGGCCCTGGAGCGGATCTGCCAGGCCGGGACCGACAACCTGGTCGGCACGGTCGGCCGCATGACCGCCCTGCCCGGCGCCTTCAACGTCATCCCCGGCGCCGTCGAATATTCGATGGACATCCGGGCCGAGACCTCGACTGCGCGCGACGCGGCGGTCGAGGCGGTCACGGCCGAAATCCACGCCATCGCCGCGCGGCGCGGCCTGACGGCGACCGTCACCCTGATGCAGGCCCTCGACGAGAGCCCCTGCGATCCCGGCCTCACCGCCCTGCTGGAAGCAGCCGTCGCCGATCTGGGCCCGCGGCCCCGCCGCCTGCCCAGCGGCGCCGGCCACGACGCCATGGTGATGGCCGCCCTGTGCCCCACCGCCATGCTGTTCATCCGCTGCGAAGGCGGGATCAGCCACAACCCGGCCGAGGCGGTGACTCCGGCCGATTGCGCCCTGGCGGCGCGGGCCATGCTGGGGTTCGTGGAAAGGCTTTCCGATCAATTTCTCCTGTCATCCCGGACGAGCGCGCAGCGCGAAGATCCGGGACCGACGCCTGAGCTCGGCGCTTCCGGCGGTCCCGGCTCTGCGCTTCGCTCCGGCCGGGATGATAGGTATATCATAAACCATTAGAAACACACGACATTTTCTGCTATATTGCTCCGCACAACCTCTGCACAGCCACGGCAAATCAATAGCTTAGCGCCGCGACCTGCACAGAACCTGCACAGAGAGGAGCGCACATGGCGTTTGTCACTGACAAGGAAGAACTGAAACCCGGCCTCATCATCTTCCGGCGCGCCGACGTGGACCATCGCAACTGGTACTGCCGCGTCAAGCTACCCAAGGCCGACCGCTATAAGACGATCTCGCTCAGGACCGCCGACGTCGGCGTGGCCCGTCATCTCGCGAACGAGGAAGAGATCAGGGTCCGCGTTCGGCTCGAAAGCGATATCCCGGTGTTCAACCATCCCTTCCGTGCGGTGGCGAAGGAATATCTCGCCACCCAGGAGGCGCGGGCCAAGCGCGGCGAAATCAGCAAGGAACGCCCGAAGAAGCTCAAGGCCGTAATCGAAGGCCCGCTTGAGGACTATGTCGGCTCGGTCCAGGTCCATCGGATCGGCGATGAACTGTGGGCCGGCTATCCGGCTTGGCGCCGCGAGAACGGCGTCGGCCGCAACACGCGCAACGGAGTGCGCGAAATCTCCGCCGCGCAGGCGGCCGAACTGGACGCGCGCGACGCCGCCTCGCGCGCGAGGGCGATGGGGACACGCGGCTTCACGAAGCTCCGGCCCACGGCCCCGGCCGCCGCGCCGGCCGAAAACCGCACGGTCGCCTTCATCAGCGACTCCACCATCCGCTTCGAGATGTCGATCTTCGGGGCGGTGATGAACTATGCGATCAAGAAGCGCTACGCCCCCGCCAGCCAGCGGTTCGAGGATCGCCCCAAGCTCAAGACCATGCGGCGGGACGAGTTCACGCTGGAGGAGTACCGCCATCTCCACACTGTGGCCCGGTCATGGGTCAAGGATGCGATCCGACCGTCCAGCACCTGGTATCGGACGGTCGCCTACAACTTCATCCTGATCATGTGCAACACGGGGATGCGCCCGTCCGAGGCCAAGAACCTGCGCTGGCGCGACATCACCACCGGCAAGGATCGGGACGGCCGTGAGCTGGTCATCTTGTTCGTCCAGGGCAAGGGCAAGTCGCGCAAGCTGGTCGCCCCCAAGAGCGTGGGCGACTACTTCGAGCGCATCCGCGAAGCCACGCGGGAGTATCGGCGCCAAGCGGCGAAGGGCGAAGACGGCGAGACGCCGGAGGTCGAGTTCCGGCCCGAGGACCGGGTGTTCACCACCGTCACAGGAGAACCGGCCAAGTCCCTCTATCAGGCCATGATCGAGGACCTTCTGATCAAGGCTAAGCTGCGCGAGGGCGCCTCGGGCGTTCCGCGCTCCACCTATTGCTTCCGGCACACCTACGCCACCTTCCGGCTCGCCGAAGGCGTGGACGTGTATTTCCTGGCCGAGCAGATGGGGACCTCGGTCAAGATGATCGAGGAGCACTATGGCCACGTGAACACGGTCAAGCATGCCGACCTTGTGCTCCAGGGCATGGGAGGTTGGGACCCGGGCGCCGCCGTCGGCGAGGTAGCGCAGGACAGCGCCAAGGCATCGCGAACCCCGCGGGCGAAGGCCAGGACGGCCCCGCCCAGACCACGCCGCACCAAATCCTAAGCTCTGGTGCCTCGCTAGGTGGACCCCGAGCATCGAGCCTCGATGCGCCGCCGTGGCGATGCGCTGATCTATTTTCCCTGGCAGATCGTCGATGCGCCGCTGGCGCTCTTGATCGACGGAATGGCCCAGCGGGCTGGCGGAAACAGGCGCGTCGGGCTCCGATGCGACCCGCTTGGCTGCGGCCTTCCGCCGCTTCGCCCCCTCCCGCCGCTGGCGACCTTGAGGTGGGGCGAAGCCAGGTTGACTACCTCTGCCGCTCACGGCTCCGATCCGCTTCGGGGGCGGGTCTATCCACCCGCAACCCGCTAAAGCGGACGCCATCCCTCACCATGTTGGATACACGCTCGCGGGCCGCGGCCAGGATTCGATCCTGCGCAGCCGGCTCGATGACCCGAGCGCGGACCACAGCTTCGACAACCCGGAGCTGGTCGCGTCCCTTGTCGGACTCCCGCTTCCGCTCCCTCTCGGCGGGCTCCACCGGCGAGAGGGCCTCGTCGGCGTGGTTGCGGACCTGTTCGGAACGATCCCGCGCCAACCGGCGGTCTATCCGACGGTCCAGCTCCTGCACGTCCCGCTCGGTCGGTCGGTAGCCCCGCACCTCGATCCCGAGCGTCCGGCCGGCCAGCCATGCCTCCCGCTTGAAGCTCGATGACCCGCGCACCACCACGATCGTCCAACCGCGATGCTGGGCGATGGCGGTCATGTCGCGGATGGCGTTGGGGTCGGACTTGGCGGCGGCGAGCTGGCGGCCCTGATCGCGAAAGGCCGGCGCGGGAATGCTGGCATCGACATAGAAGCCCAGTCCGGCCCCGCCGCGGCCGTCGGTGTAGTAGCGGCGACGCAGACGTTCCGGCACGTCGCCCGCTGCGGTGGACCGGCCGCGGACGCCAGGGCTCAGGCTGTTCGGGGCGGCGGGATCATCGGGCATGGTCGATCTCCTGGGCGGCGGGTTTGACGGAGGCGTCGATGAACCGCTCCACCCACGCTTCTACCTGGGCCTCGCTTGCGCCCTGCGGCGGCAGCGGCTCCAGGCCAGCAGTCTCGAGCGCGGGTAAAACGAGGTCGAGCGTCAGATCGGTCATGTCTTCCCTCGCTTTGGCTTGGGTGCGCGCCGCCGATTTCGCTGGCGTCGCGACAGAAGACGCCTTCGGCAGCGAGTTGGCGATGCTGGGATTGGCGGCCACGATGGGCGGCGGCACGACGCGCTTGGCGAAGGCGCGTTCACGCCAGTAGACGATCTTGCGCCCCTGCGCCGGCGGCATGCCAGCGCGCAGCACCAGGAGCCGGCTCGGCGGCATCTGGATCAATTCTTGCGGCAACATAAGCGCGCGCCGCTGGTCGGATTCACTGACGCTGCGATGCCCCCCGGACAATCCGCTCGGCCGGCTGCGCGAGCGGCCTTGATAGGTCCAGTAACCGAGCCGTTCAGAAAGGTCCTGAGCCACCTTCAGCTCTTTGGGCGCAAACGCGATCTCCACCCCGCAGTTGGACATGATCTCTTCGGCCAGACCCGGGCCGTACTCAGCGCGGAGCTGCGCAGGGCTCTGGAGCACCGGCAGCAGCCGCAGGCCATAGCCGGCGACATAGGAGAAGCCGCGGGCGATCACCCCGGCGTGGCCGAGCCGGGCGAACTCGTCCATCAGCATCAGGACCGGAACGCGATGACGGTCTGCGGTCGGCAACTCGCGGGTGTTGAGGTCCAAAAGCTGTTGCAGCAGGAGCCCATACAAAGGGGCGACCCTCGCCAGGTTGTCGGGCGAAACGCAGAGGTACAGCGAGATCCTGCGCTCGCGTACGTCGCGCAGGTCGAAGTCGCTCGCCGCGGTCGCCGCGCAGACGCGCGGGTTTAGCCAGAGGCCGAGGCGACTAGTGATGGTCTGCTTCACGCCCGCGAAGGTATTCTCCGACGCCGAGCAGAAGTCCGACAGCGCATTGACGCAGCCGGCCGAGAGAGGCCGGCCCGCATCGACGCGGGCGGCCATGACCGCCGGCAGGCGCGCGCGGGGATCGCCCTCCGTCAGCTCGGCGTAGATCGCGCCGAAGCTGAACGGCAGCTCCGGTGTCTCGGCCACATAGGCGCCGACCCCGATCAGGCCGGTGCGCGCCGCCTCGGACCAGAACGGATCGGTATTGTGCGGCGCTGGGAACAGCATGACCGTGAGCTTCTGGAGTTCATCCAGCACGGCGACAGGGTCGGTGCGGTCGATGTGGCCGAGCGGGTTGAACCGGGCCGTGCGGCCTTCCGAGTCAAGGGGATCGAACAGGATGACGTCCTGGCCGTGGGCAGCGCGAAAGCCGGCCGTGGCGGTCCAGTTCTCCCGCTTCACGTCGAGCACTACGACCGAGTCCGGCCAGGTCAGAAGGTTCGGGATCACCACGCCGACGCCCTTCCCTGAACGGGTCGGGGCATGGAGCATCACGTGCTCCGACCCACGGAAGGTCAGCAGCCGGCCGCCGCTCCAGCCTAGCACGATACCCTCGCGGGCTCTGAGGCCGCCCTGCGCCAGCTCGGCCTCGCTCGCCCAGCGCGCCGCGCCGTGCAGCGGCGGGCGCAGGTTGCGGGCGACGCCCACGGCGATGATTGCGGCGAGACCGAGCGCCGAAAGTAGGCCAACGCCGGCCCAGCGCCGCACCTCGGGATCGTCGCGGAAATACCAGAACCAGGCCGGCACGGCCGCCGGATCGATATCAGCGGAGAGGCGCTTGAGGCCGGCAAGCGCGATGACGGCAGCGAGCCCCAGCAGCAGGGTCAAAGTGCCCGCCGCCAGGACCCCGACATAGGCCGCCTTAAGCGGCCAGGGCGCGCTTGCGAACCGGGTCATACCAGACCTCCGAGACCCTGAACCGACCGGCCTCGCGGCGCATCTGCACCACCACATCGACCAGGAGGTGGAGCAGGCTGCGGATGTCGTCGCGGGCGAGATCACGACCGCCTTCCGACTCCTTCACCAGCAGGGTCAGCTGCTCGAAGGCCAGCATGGCGCTGTCCGCGTGGATCGTCGTGATGCTCCCGGGATGGCCGGTGTTGACGTTGCGCAGGTAGAAGAACGCCGTCCCGTCCCGAAGCTCCTGAAGCAGAATCCGGTCGGGCCGCATCCGCAGGGCCGACTCCAGGAGCTGCTTGGCCCCGACCCGGGCGAGGCCCTGGCCATCCTTGGCGTAGAGCAGATGGACGGCGTTGCGATGCGGCAGCGTCAACTCGCGAGCGTCCTCGATAGTCAGAAGGCGCTCCTCCGGCGGGATCAGCCGGACCAAGCCTTTGGCGAAGGTGGTCTTGCCCGAGCCGGTGGCGCCGGAGATCAGGATGTTGCGGCGGGCGTGGACCGCGAGGCGGAAGAAGGCCGGCCAGTCACCGGCGTCCCGCAAGATCACAAGCCGTTCTTCCGCTTCAGAGAGATCCCCAGTTGCCACCGCCACGGCGTCGAACAGCCCAGCTTGCGCGAACGCCTCAAGGTCGAAGGTCGCGGCGGACGGCTTGCGGATCGTGATGGAGAGCCGTTCGGCGGCGGGCGGCAGCACGAGCTGGCAGCGCTCTCCCTGTGGCAGGACGGTCGAGCAGATCGGCATCTCCTCGGTCACATCCTGCGTGGTGTAGGCTGCGGCGGCGCGGGCCAGCGTCGCCAGCCAAGTCTCGGTCAGCTCGGGAGCCTCTTTCCAAGTCCAGCCGCCCGCCCGCTCGATCCCCAGCTCGCCCGGCCGGTTGACCACCAGTTCGGTGACGTCGGCCGGCTCCAGGGCGTGCTGGAGCGGCGCCAGGTAGTGGTGAAGGACCGAAGCGTCCTGGGCCACGGGCTCACCTCGCTTTCAAGGCGTAGACGCCCGAGAAGTCGAAGTCCTGGGCGACGAAGATGGAAACCTCCGAGCCTTGCGGCTTGGTCAGGGTCGGCGGGATGTTGATCGAGCCTTGCAGGGCGATGGACGCGGCGTCGGATGGCAGGCGCGCCGAGCCGTATTGGTTGTTGTTCCCGGCGACGGCGTAGACCCCATCGTCAACGACCGACAGCAGCAGCGCCGCGCCGAAACGGTCCCAGAAGTGAGTGTCGATGTCGCCGCCGAAGCCGGCCCGTCCCAACGGGTCGGCCGCCGGCGAGGCCAGGCTGATCGCCACGCCCGTCGGCGTGACGGCTCGCGTCCAGAGCACGAAGAGGCGCTTCTGGCCCTGGCGCATCCCGGAGCGGTACTCGCCAAGCACCCGCGTACCCTTCTCCATCAGCACCACGGCGCCGTTGTCGGAATAGACGTCGCGGGGGATCAGGCAGCTCACATAGCCCGGCGTGGAGGTGTCCATCGCCGTCTGGAGGATGCAAGGGATGGCGGCGCCCGCCACGATCAGGAAGTTGCGATCCGAGAGCCGGCTGGCGCGGGCCCGCCCGATGGCCGAGCCGCGCCGTAGCTGGTCCAGTTCCGTCGGCTCAGTGGCGGCTTGAGCCGGGAGCAGTTGCGGTGACGGCTCGGCCGAGCCGCCGCTGCGGTTGAAGGCCAGGATCGGCGCGCCCCGGATCGCCGCCAGCTCGGCCCGCCGCTGGGCTTCGGGGTCCGCGGCCCCGGAACCCGCCGCGCCAGGCTGCAAGGCCGGGACCTGGCGGCCGTCGGCGACGGGCGTCAGGGCCGGGGCGTCGGGTCCCGGCGCCGCCAGCGTGGGCTCGGCGCGCAGCGGTTCGAATGGCACGACCTGGCGGGCCGGCTGCACCGGCGCACGGTCGGCCTTCTGCTTGTCATGGCCCCAGGTGGCGGCCACGAACACGCCGCAGCCAGCGACCAGAGCGGCCATGACCACGGCCTTGCCGGCGAAGCCTGAGCCCAGCCGGCCGGCGACGGGCGAGATCGCCCGCTCGGTGGCGGGCGGTGGAGCTGGATCGGGCCGCGGATCGGCGTCGATCATGGCCTTCCTCCTCGGTCGGTGCGCTCGACATCATCGGCGGCCGTGCCGGTCCCCGGCCGCGAGCCGTAGGGGTCGAACGCCTCGTTGTAGATGCACAGCACCTCGCGTCCCCGGCGCAGGCGCAGCTCGCGGGCGACGACGTGGACCACCACGAACTCGCCGCGCACGTCGAAGGGGACCAAGCTCTCGGTCCCGCTGGACTCGACCTGGTAAAGGGTCGGGACCGGCTGGTTGGCCGGGAAGCGCATCACCGTGAACCGCCCGTTGTCGCTGATCTCGGAAGGTTGGAGGGCGGTGGAGCCCTGGACCGCATAGGCCAGGTTGCGCCGGCCCTCGACCACGGCGCGGTCGAGCTTCAGTACCAGCACCTTTCGCTCCAGGGCTGTCTGCTCGGCGGTCAGGGCGGCGATCACCTTGGCGGTTTCGTCGGCCGGATAGCGGAACCGCAGGCCAAACACTGTGTCGGCTGAGCTCCTGGCCGAGGAGCCCGCCCGGGTCGCCAGCTCGAAGGTGTAGTGGCGCGTCCCGCCTGGTCGGCTGGTGGTGACGAGGAGGTTCGTCGGCGCGCGCGGCGCCTTCGGCTTAACGAACAGGATGTTGCCCTCGGCCGCCACGTCCCAGCCGGTCGTATCACCCACGGCGACGTGCTGGATCGCCTCATCTTCGCCGAACAGGACCTGGGTCGCTGTGCGGAAGACGCCGGTGATCATGACCACCGCCCAGGGGTCATAGTCGACCACCTTGATGCGCGGGTCCGAGGGGCCGGCCTTGGGCGTGCCCTGCGCCCAGGCCGCAGGCGCGGTCGCCAGGAGCAGGCTGGCCAGGGCTGCGGCGAGCCGGCTCACCGCACGGCCTCCGGGTCGGCCCGGTAGCTCGTCACCTGGAACCCCAGCGGGTTCTTCAGGCGGTCGGCCTCGGCCATCGGCGCCTTGGTGTAAAGGTAGGCCACCGTGGCGATCCAGTCGCTTTCAGCCACCTGCGGCCCTTGTCGCACCGTGCGATGGAAGCGCACGCTGGCGACGCCCTCGGCGACGAAGCTGATCGCACGGATGTCCACTTGGGCTTCGCCGGCCGCGCCATAGACCACCTGGGGACTTTGCGGGTTGGTCGGGCGGAAGGCGTCGCCCCAGCGTTGCTGCTCGGCCGGGGTGGACATGATCGAGACTTGGCGGAAGTTGGCTTCTGCCGCGGGCGCCAGCCAGCCCTCGCGGGCGCGGACGTACTGCGCGACGAAGTGCTTGGTGACGGCCTCGTCGTAGTTCAGCGGCTTCTCTGACCTGAGCGCGGTCATGACGTCCACGGCCCCGGTCGCGCGGTCCACCCGCACCACGAACGGCTCGACGGTCTTGAGTGGAGCGAGCGCGGCGAGCGCGCCCACAGCCACGGTCGCGATCAGGCCGGCGAAGGCGGCGACGCCCCAGGCCAGCCGGCGTGAGCGTTCGACGGCCCGCACATGGTCGGCGTTCCAGCTCTTGGCCTCGTCGAAATATCCCTTGAGGTCGCGCGGCTGGCTCATGTGGCGCAGCTTCCGGACGCGGGCGACAAGGCGGAGAGCTTGTCGCCCGCCGCGGTGGGCGGCGTGGCTGGATCGAGCACCGAGCCGTAGAGGTTAGCCGGCCGGCGGTGTTTGCCGTCACAGACCGGCGCCTTCTCCTTGCCCAAGCTGGCGCAGCCACCGAGCGTCAGGGCCAAAACGGCAGTCAGGACGAGGACGCGCATCACCGGGCTCCCGCTGGACGGATCGTGCCGCCGCCACGCGGCGCGCTGCGAGCCGCTTCCTGCGGACCCTGCGGCGAGCCGGAGCGCGATCCGCCGCGCAGCGACGCGGCGTTGGCGAAGTCGGCCAGGCCAGCGCTGGCCCCACCTGCGATGCCGGCGGCGATGGCTGGAGTCTGGAGGAAGAAGATGGCGCCGAGGATGCACAGGGCCACGAACAACAGTCCGCCAGCCGTTGGATTTCCTCCGTCAATCTGGCCCCATTGGTCGCCAACCAGCGACAGGATGAGTTGGAAGACGGTGATGATGAGCGCGAAGAGGACGAGGTAGTTCACCGCTTGGCTCAACCAGCCGAAAAAGTAGCGGCGGGTCGCCTCGAACAAGGCGCAGGCGATGAAGATCGGGCCGAGGGCCACCAGCAGCGCCAGAGCCACCTTGGCGATCAGCACCACGCCGAAGCCCAGGGCGGCGGCCAGGGCGCCGACCAGATAGACCATCGCCGCCAGAATCCACGGTCCAAAGTCGATTGGCGTGGCCCGCTCCGCGATCTTGTCAGCAAGATAGGCGGCGCGATTGAAGAACTGATCGAAGGCCGATCCCACATCCGGCGTCCCGGCGCCGCTGATGGCCTGCGTCAAGGTGTTGGGGAGGACGTGGAACAGCGGGTCCGTGACCCAGCTTGAATAAGCGGTGGTCGTCGCCAGGAAGTAGATGAAGGCAAGCTTGATGCTGCGGACGGCGAAGTCCGTGAACGGTTCGGAGATCGCGCCGCGCAGAATGGCGAACCCGTAGAGCAGCACATAGAGCACCAACGCCGCCCTGAGCGGCCCCGCCACGACCGCGATGGCGGCTGAGGCCCTTTCGTTCAGGAAGACGTCAAGCTTACCGTCCACGAAACCGTATGCCGGTTGGAAGATGCTGAGCGGTTCCACCGGCGCGTCCCTCTAGAATCCCTTGCGATAGGCGTTCATGCGCTGGGTACGCTCGGCCGCCGCCACGCCGGCCTGGGCGTTGACGCATTCCTCGCCCCGGTGCGTCCCGGTCTTGCAGGCGTCGGCGACCTTCGCGGCCTCCTCTGGATGGGCCCCGAAATAGCTGGCGCTGCGAGGCTCGGGCGAGCAGGCCGCGACGGTGGCGAGCGCCATGATGGCGATGAGACGGATCATCCTGAGAACCCCCGCTTGAAGGCGGCCATGCGCGCCGTGCGCTCGGCCATCATCCGTTCGCTCGCGCGCTGGGCCTGGAGACGATCTTCCGCCGCCTGGGCCATGGCGAGGCCCTGTAGCCGCATCTGGTCGTTGGCGATCATCGCTTGTTCCGTCGTCGCGCGGGCCTGGAGGTCGAGGACCGCGCGCGCGTTCGGCGCGCTGTCGATCGCGGCTTGGAGTTCCTTCAGGCCCTCCAGCCGCTCCTTGCCGGCCGTGGCCACGGCCTCGCCCAGCGCCAGGTCCCGCGCAGCGCGGTCACCGGCCGCCTCGATGTCGGCTCCGATCTCGTCGCCGTCAGCCGGTGTGTAGAGGCGAGCGGCTGACCTGATTTCATCGGCGCGTTCCCCGATCTTCCCGAGCGAAGCCAAGTCGCCTTTGGCCGCCGCCGTCAGGGCGTCGATCTCCGGCAGGAACTCCCGCAGGCTCGGAACGCCGAGCTGGCCGGCGATGGTGCTGACGATCGACGCCTCGTTGAGGCTCGTGAACAGCTCCCGGCCCTGCTGCACGCGCGTCTTCAGCTCATTGAGCTGGTCGAGCGCCGTCTGGGCCTGGGCGATCAGCTTCACATAGCTGGTGGGGTCATGGACGATCATTTGCGCCTGGGCGGCGGTCGCGCCCACGGCGAGGATCAGTGCGGCCGAGGCCGCCACGAGCTTCTTCTTCATCGCATCGCCCTCCGGGCTTGGTGGAAAGGTTCGAGCCAGGCGTCGGGATCGTCGCCATGCTCGGCGCGGATGCTATCGAGCACGGCGACGGTCTCGGTTCGGCCCGAGAGCACGGACAGCTCGTCCTCCAGGCCGTCGAGCCGCAGTTCCGCGACGACCGAGTTGAGGCCTTGGCGGATGAGGAACTGGCGGGATTCCGGCGACAGCTCCTCGCGCACCAGGGCGAACTCCCGCTGCGTCAGGCCGAAGCCTTCGACGTAGTGCTTCGCCTGGGCGTAGGGGTTCGGCAGGTAGATCTTGGTGACGCACTGTTCGAGGATCGTGTGGGCGATCCGGGACTCCATGGCGTCGGCCACCGACTGGGTGCCGAAGACCACGAAGGCGTTCTGCTTGCGAAAGGTCTTCAACCCGTTTTTCGCCAGGTCCTGGAACGCCTCGTCGTCGAGCACCTTCCAGAACTCGTCGATGTCCAGCACCAGACGACGGCCGTCCAGCAGGGCGGCCAGCCGGTGCAGCAGGTACATCATGATCGGCGTGCGGATCTCGGCGTGGTCCAGGAAGTGGGTGACGTCGAAGCCGAGAAACCGGGCGTCCAGCGAAAGGGCGTCGGCGTCGTTGTCGAGCACCCATCCGAGCGGGCCGCCCTTGCACCATCGTTCCAGCCGCGCGCCCGCCCCGCCGCCGTCGCGCTGGCCCAGCAGCGTCCTCAGCGCCGACAGCGAGCGCTGGTCCGGGGGCAATGGCGCCAGCGACGCGATGGCCTCGTCTATGGCCCGCGCCTCCTGGGCGGTGAGGCTCCGGTCGCTCGGCGTGGCGAGCTTGCGCACTAGCTCCGTCAGGAACAGGCGGTTGGCGGGGGTGAAGTCCAGCGCCTTCAGCGGCGCGAAGCCGGTGGGCTCGCCCATCTTCAGGACGAGGTAGGTCCCGCCGCAGGCGCGCACGAAGATCTCCGCGCCGCGGTCCTTGTCCACGAACACCATCTGCGGCGCGAACTTCTCGAGCTGGGCCAGCATGAAGTTCTGGACCACCGTCTTGCCCGACCCCGTCGGCCCGCAGATGAAGGTGTGGCCCGTATCGCCGGCGTGAAAGCTGAAGTGAAACGGCGAGCCGGCCGAGGTGCGCAGTAGCGTCACCGCCGGCCCCCAGTGGTTTCCCTCAGCCTTGCCCGCTGGATAGGTGTGGAAGGGCGCGAGGCCGGCGAAATTGCGCGAGGTGATCGCGGCGGGCCGCACTCGCCGGCTGAAGTTCCCCGGAAACTGCGCCCAGAAGGCCGCCTCCAGGGCCAGGTCCTCGCGCGCCGCCACCAAGCCGGAATCGGCCAGCATGGCGCGCGTCGCCGAGAGGTTGTCGGCGAGTTGGCGCGGATCGTCGCCATAGACCAGGACGTTGGCCTGGTGGTCGCCCATGGCGAAGCGGCCGGACATCAGCTCGTCCAGGGCGTCGCTAAGCCCCTCGACCTGCGAAGCGGCCCGGTCGCGGGCCGACAGCATCTGGTTCTGCTTCCTCTCCATCACCGCGCGGGCCGCAGCCTTGGAGAGGAAGGCGAAGGACTGGCTGGCGACGAGCGGGAAGCGCGCCGAGAGCAGACCGTTCCAGAGGCCCGGCCGCGTGGTCGCCGGATACTCCTTGATGCCGAACATGCCGGCGTAGCGGGCCTCGGCCGCGTCTCGTATCTCCAGGGCCTCGCGGCCGAAGATCACCCGCGCCGTGTAGATCGCAGAGCCCAGGTGACCGCGGATCAGCGGGACGCGCTCGCGCCGGCCGGTCAGCACCAGGCGCAGCACTTCCATGGGCTCCGAGAACCACAAGTCGTTATGCTGATACAGACCGAGCGGCCGGACGCCGTAGCGGGCGAGGTATTGCGCCAGGTCGCGACCCGCGTCCTCCAGGCGGCGGATGACGTCGCTTTCATCGGCGACCGGGCGACGAGGCTTCGTCAGCCAGACGCCGATCCGGTCGGCGGTGTCGCGGCCCGGATGCAGGACCAGGGTCACGTAAAGCTCGTTGACGAACATCTGGCTCGCCCCGAGCCGGGCGCGGTAGCGGGCGTCGAGGTCGGCGGCGAAGGCCGAGCGGAAGCGGCCTTCGGGATAGCCGTGGTGTTCGCGGCGGACGAGGTGATGCCAGACCGCCAGTCGATCGTCGGAGAGGTTGCGCCAAGCCCCGTTGAGCTTGGCGTGCCAGTCGTTGAGATCGCGGACGTCGGCGGTCTCGAAGCTCGCCCCGTCGAGTTGGAACGAGAGCATCAGCGCCTGGGTGTCCAGGGCGATGACGTGGTCCGTGACGTGGCGGGCGTAGGGCAGCGAGGCGCGCGGGTCGAGGTCGCGCGCGAGCGTCGAGGCGGCAGGCCGGGGTTGGAGGGCGAGCCTAGCCACGCAACGCCTCCTGCAGGGTGTAGCGTCGCGTCAGCGGTAGCGGCGTCGCCGAGCTGCCGCCCCAGGCCGCGCCGTTGCGCGAGCGGCCCTTGGTCTCGACGAACATCCACAGCACCCTGAAGGCGTTGTGGTCGTGCTTGCAAATCGCCCGGAAGATGAGGTGCAACACGGGCGCAATCAGCAGCCAAACGGGCGAGTGGGCGGCCAGGAACACCGTGGCTGAGACGATCAGGTTGAGGCCCACGGCCTCCATGGGCACGCCGCCGACCATCGCCGGCCGGGTGCAGGCCAGAAACAGCACGTCGTCGGTCAGGCGCTCCTCCGGCTCGGCGCGCATGGGCTCAACCTCCGCCCCCACCGCCGGTGATCAGGTCGACGATCGCGGCTGCGCTGAAGATGACGATGATGCCGACGATGACCGTGCCGGCCCGGCGCATGTCGAGGTGGCCGAACATCCAGGCGATGCCGGTGAGGATGATGGCGATGATCGCCAAGCCGCGGATGACATTGCTGTTGAGCAGATCGATGATGTTCTGAATGAATCCGCCGATGTCGCCGCCGACGCTTTGCGCATGGGCGGGACCGGCGGCCAGGACGATCAGCCCGGCCAGCGTCAGGAGGGCGACTGGGCGGCGGCTCATGGCGCGTCTCCCGGCGCCGACACGCGGATGACGAAGCTCGCGGGCGCGGCTTGGCCGAACACGTCCCAGGCCGGCGGCGCGGGCGGGGCTACCGCGATGGGTGGCGCGGCTGGGAAGGCCTGGATCGCTGGCACGACCTGGGCGGCGGCACGCTCGACCTTGGCGACATAGCCATTGGCGATGCCGCGGCGGGCGTCGCCGGTATTGTACCGGGAAAGCGCCCGGCGCAGCGCAGGCTGCGCGTCCGCGCCACCCTCATAGCCGGCCTGGAGGACCCGCGCGCCGGCGGCCAGGTTGCGGCAGGGATCGAAGGCCGCTTCGACGCTCAGGCCGAGCCAGCCGAGGTTCCTGCTGTTGATCTGGGCGAGCCCGAGATCAACGCTTCGCCCCGCCGCGATCAAGGCCGACGCCTTGTCGGCGGCTTCCTGCGGCGTCGCGGCCGACACCGAGACGCGCGGCTTGCCGTTGACGCCGATCGCTAGGGGATCGAAGCGGCTCTCGACCTGGACGACCGACAGCAGGGTCTCCGGCGCGACGGCTGGGGCGCATTGGGCGGCGAGCGCCAGGGCTTCGAAAAGGGGCAGTACGGTCATCGGCGTCGCTCCTGACGCGAGCTTTGCTCAACGGTCGGGGAAGGCGCGAGACGTAAGCTTACCCGGCTGAGGCGGGTAAGCTTACGGGCCGAAGCGGTCTAAGAGGCCGCGCCGAGCTACAGCCCAGGCTGCCTGATGGCGCGTTCGGACGCCCAGATGGCCGCAAACCTTCAAGAGGTGCCCTTCGACCGTCCGCCTGGAGATGCCGAGGATTGCGCCGATGTCGTTGGCGCTCTTGCCACTGTACACCCAGTATAGGCATTCGAGCTGGCGGTCGGTGATCTGGCCCTCGCGGAACGACCGGCGTTCCGAACGCAAGGAGGAGGCGCTTGCGACAGCCTCTCCTGAACCGTTGAGAGAATGAGTTTGCACCATGGAAGACACCTCACTGAACACAGCTCCCCCACAACTGTAAGATGCTCGACTGGGGTGTTTCCTTTTTGTGGCGTGCAGACGCAAGGTTGAGTTGGAGCCGCGGCGACGAAAATTTGTCCGTCCGCTTAGGGAAACGGGCGCGTCGTCCATCTTGTATCTAATGGGCGCGTCAGCCGTAGGGACAGCCGAGGTCATGGAGCACCGCCGCAGGATCGTGGCCTGGGTCGCCGCCCACGTCATGCCGCACGAGGGCGGCGTGCGAATCTGGTTGCGGCGTTCACTCCTGAACCCGGAGGACATCGACGACCTGATCCAGGAAGCCTACGCCCGCATGGCCGCCCTGGAGTCGATCGACCATATCGAGAAGCCAGACGGTTATTTCTTCCAGATCGTCCGTAACCTCCTGGTCGAACAGATACGGCGATCCCGCATCATTCGGATCGAGGCGGCTACGGAAATCGACTCCCTGTCCATCTATTCCGATGAGCCGTCCCCGGAGCGCACGATCGCCGCCCGCCGGGAGCTGGCGAGGGTGAAGGAACTGATCGAAGGGCTTCCCGACCGATGCCGGCGCATCTTCGAGCTTCGCAAGATCCAAGGGGTCTCCCAAAGGGAGATCGCCCGGCTGCTGGGCGTCAGCGAGAGCACGGTGGAGAACGACGGCGCCAAGGGCCTGCGGCTGATCATGCAGGCGATGCGCGAGCAGGATGCGCAATTCGAACCCAGTCTGAAAGAACACGATGACCGATCGCGAAACCGCAGACGAGATTGAGGATGGTGCGGCGCGGTGGGTCTGGCGTCTCGACCGCGAAGGCCGCACGCCGGAACTCGAAGCCGAACTGGTAGCCTGGCGCGCGGCCGACCCGCGGCGGGAGGGCGCGTTCCTGCAGGCAGAGGCCGCGTGGATGACGCTCGACCGCGGCGCACAACTTGCGCCCCTGTCGCGGCGGCGCCCGCCGCCCAGCACCCGAAGTGGTCTCCATCGCCGCCAGCTGGTTGTCGGCGGAGGTGCGGCGGTCGCGGCGTCGTTAGCCGGCGTCGCCTTCGTCGCTCTCTCCAGTGAGCGCTACGCCACGGCGGTCGGTGAGATTCGGCGCGTCCCGCTGAAGGACGGGTCCACAGCGGCGATCAACACCCAAAGTGACGTTGAGGTCGCCATGACCCCGAAAGCCAGGCTGGTGAAGATCGCCCGCGGCGAAGCCTGGTTTCAGGTGGCCAGGAACCCCGAGCGTCCGTTTATCGTCGAGGTGGGCCGGGTCCGCGTCCAGGCTGTCGGCACTGCGTTCTCCGTGCGCCGGCGCGAAGGCGGCGCGGAGGTCCTCGTGAACGAAGGCGTGGTGGAAGCCTGGGCTGTTGGAGCCGAGGGACATGTCGTCCGTATCGCGGTCGGCGAGCGGGCCTTCGTCGCCGACAACGCCGCCGTGCGGGAGGAGGTCGCGGGCGCTTCCGAGATCGATCGCGCCCTGGCCTGGCGCGCCGGCAAGATCGACCTGGCGGGCGAGACCCTGGCGGCAGCGGCGGGCGAGTTCAATCGCTACAACACGCGCAAGCTGATTGTCCGGGATCCGGCGTTCGCACAAGAGCGCCTGTATGGGGTCTTCAGGATTGACGATCCGGAAGGTTTCGCCAGGAGCGTCCGACAAAGTTTTGGAGTCGAGATCGACTTGCGAAATACAGAAGAAATTCTGATTGGCGCGGATGTTCGATAAACTGCCTTCAACTTGAGCAGAAAAATTCACAAAGGAAGTGCTTCACCTGGCCATCTGAGTTGCTGAGGGCGTGGAGACCATGCCCGGCAGCAATCGGGGGCCTTATGTCGATCGGACTTACCATCCACCTCAAGCGTGGGCTATGCGCCGCCTCAGCGCTCGGCGCATTTGCGGCATCGACCGCAGCCTGGGCGCAGACCAAGGCCTTCGACGTTCCCGCCCAGACGGCCGCGACGGGCGTCGCCGCGCTGGCCCGGCAGGCGGACGTGCAGATCCTGATCTCGGCCGCTGACGCCGAGGGCCGGCGCGTGAACGCCGTGCGCGGCGCCTATCCCGTGTCGCAGGCGTTGAACCTGCTCCTCGCGGGCACGGGGCTCTCGGCCCAGGCGACCGGGCCACAGACCTATACGGTGACCAGGCTCCCAAAGGCCGAGGCGGGCGGCCCGGACCGGGCGCCGCACGATGAGGTTGAGGCCGCCCAGGTGGCTGCGCTCGTGGTCTATGGCTCCCGCCTTCCGGTCGAGCTTCGGTCGTTTCCCCAGACGGTTTCGGTCGTGGGGCATGAGGAGATCGAGCGCCAACGGCAGATCACCTCGGACGTGGGCGAAATCCTCAGCCAGACGGTCCCGGGCCTCGGGATCACGTCGAACACGATCCAGAATCGCGACCAGACGCTGCGCGGACGCAGTCCCGTTGTGCTCATCGACGGCGTTCCCGTCAGCACGCCCCTGCGTGACGGCACCTCGGACATCCGCACGCTCTCGGCGAGCCTCATCGATCACATCGAAGTCATTCGGGGCTCCTCGTCGCTCTATGGCAACGGCGGCGCGGGCGGCACGATCAACTACCTGACGCGCACCGGCGCGCCAGGCGAGTTCCACTACGACTTCGATGTCGGGTCAGCGGCCTCACTGACCCACCCGTCCCGAAGCGGCAGCCCATTCGTCAGCTTGACCGCCCTGGGCGGAGCCGGTCCGGCCACCTTCGCGGTTGCTGGCAGCTATGAGAAGGTGGGCCTGCGCTTCGACGCCGACGGCGCCGGCCTGCCGCCGGCGCCTGGCGGCAACAACATCGGGCTCGAACAGTCGGAGACGACCTCGCTCTTCGCGAAGGGCGGGGTGGACACAGGCCTTGGCCAGTTCTCTGCGTCAGTCCTGTTCTATGAGCAGCGACAGAAGCCCACCGTCTCGGTCCGGGCCGGCAATGTCCTTGCCGGCAGGCCGGCCACCTTCGTGGAAGGCCGTGACCCGCGCGAGCGGGCCGACCCCGGGCGCGAGAACGTCGTGGCGACCCTTCGCTACAATCGGGCGGACGTTTTCGGGTCCGAAGTCTCCGCTCAAGGCTACTATACGAAGTACGAGGGAATCTACGCGCTGGATCCCCGGCAGCCCACGCCCCAGAATCCCAGTCAATCGGTGATCACCTCCGAAAAGCTTGGAGCAAGGCTCGACTTCGTCACGCCGGTGCCGGCGCTGAACGGCGTGCTCCTCTGGGGCGCCGACCTTGCGCGCGACGAGACTAAACAGCCGTTCCTCAACGGCACCGTCTGGATGCCGCCCATCGAGCTGGTGAGCCGGGCCGCCTATGGCCAGCTCTCGTGGTCCCTGTCCGAGCGTCTCACCTTCCGCGGCGGTGTCCGCGCCGAAGCCAATACGGTGGACGTACCCACCTACACCACGTTCAGGAACGTCACCGGCCAGGGGGCTAAGCTCGAATTTTCGGACGTCGTGTTCAATGCGGGAGCTACCTACGACCTGTCGGAGACCTGGACGGCGTTCGGCGGCTTCTCCGAGGGGACGTCGGTCGCGGACATCGGCCGCGTCCTGCGCGACATCCGATCGAACATCGACGTCGCCGACCTCGACCCGGAAGCGGTCACCGTAAGATCTCTGGAGGCGGGGCTACGTTACAAGAGCGACCGGATCAAGGGTGAGGTGGTCCTGTACCGAAACACCTCCAAGTACGGGCTTCAGCTCATCGCCGATCCGAAGGACCCCGGCACGTTCATCGCCCAGCAGGAAGACGAGGAGATCTACGGTGTCGAAGCGTCCGCCGCCGTTCGCATGGCTGACGGGCTGAACCTTTCCCTGAGCGCGGCCTATGCGGACGGAGACCGTGACGCCGACGGAGACGGCGATCCGGAAACCCCGTTGGACAACACACGAATCTCGCCGCTCAAGGTGACGGCCGCGCTCGACTGGCAGGCGACCAGCCGCCTTCGGATGCGTCTGCAGGCCGTCCATTCCGGTTCGCGCGACCCGTTCCCCGGTGCGACGGGGACGGAAGTCATCGATGAGGGGCGGAACACAGCCTACACTGTGATCGATGGCTCGGTCGCGTACCGGATCGGCCCCGGCGAGGTCTCGCTCGGCGTTCAGAACCTCCTGAACGAGGACTACTTCACCCGCTACGGCCAAACCCGCAATCGGGGCGACAGCTACTCGATGGGACCGGGTTCGGTCGTGCGGCTCAGCTATCGGGTGCGCCGTTGAGCCGCCGCCGCGTCTGGACGTTGCTGGGCTGCGCGTCGCTGCTCGCCACGGCCGCCTTGGCGGCGGGCGTGGCGCAGGGCGCGCCGCCAGTCCTGAACCCGGCCGAGACCGGTCACCGGCCGATCACCGAGCGGCGCACGGTCCGCCCGTTCGCCAACTTCAGCAACCTCCTCCTGGTCCAGGACCTCCAGGCCAGCGTCGCCCTCGCCGGAGGGTCGGACCTGGCCATCGACCTCTCGCACATCGGCGCCCTGACCGACGGGACCAAGGTCAATCCGGCCGATCTCTACGGAAAGGTCTATGTCGGCCCCTATCCCTTCGAAGCGTCCGAGAGCCGCGCGATCTACCGCTTTCCCGGGCATCCGAAGGCGATCGTCGGCGGCATGGGCGTCATTCCGGCGGGGGACTTCTTCCAGCCCCGCTATAACAGTGAGGACTGGAGAGACGGCGGCCACATCAGTGTCCGCTTCGAACTGTTCCTCCAGTCGGAGACCGGCCCCGACCGGTGGCTGGGTGTCTATGACACGACCCTCCGCGTGCAGCGCGGGCCCGGCGAGACGCTGTCGCGCGTTCCCGCCCTCGTCGAAGGGCCGCTGCTCAGCCTCGATGACGCGCGGGCCGATAGGGTCGTCGTCCACCTCAAGCTGGATCGACCGGCGCCGGTCTCGCTCAAGCTGAGCGACGGTCGCACCTTGGACTCCTCGGCCGGTACGGATCACGCAGTGCGCATCGAGGGGCTGCGCCCTGGTCACGCCTATACCTATACCGTTCAGATCGACGGCGCCGAGGCGTTCCCCACCCAGGGGTTCCGCGCGCCGCCCGCGACCGGAGCGAAGGCCGTGCGGTTCGTGTTCTTCGCGGACACCCGGGCGGGGTTCGATGAGAGCGCCGGCGTCGGGGATCGCGCCGTCATGGGCGTCAACAAGGACGTGGCCGAGCGACTCAGCATCCTGGGCGACAGTCTCGACCCGGACTTCGCGATCGTGGGCGGAGACATCGGCTTCGGCTATACGACCGCCCCGGCGGATCTGGCGCAGCAGTTCCACGCCTTCAAGCAGGCGGCCGTTTCGCTCTGGAGCCGCCGCCCGGTCTTCGTGGTGATGGGAAACCATGACTCAGCGATCGACCTCTATGAGGACGCCCATCGCCATGGCGTTCGGCTGGACCGTCAGCCCTACGGTGAGGCCAGCTCGGAAGCGGTTTTCGCGCGGGCCTTCCCGAACCCCGTCAACGGGCCGACGCCCTCTGACCCCCGACGGCCGAGCTATGCGCGAAACGCCTACGCATTCCAACAGGGGCCGCTGAAGTTCATCGTGATGAACACCAACTACTGGATGAGTAATCAGCCGGACCGGTTCGGCGGTTCGCCGGAGGGCTATCTGCTCCGCGATCAACTGGATTGGATCAAGCGGGAGATCGCTCAGGCGGACCGGGACCCGACGGTCGAACGGGTGATCCTTATCGGCCATGAGCCCGTATTCCCGAACGGCGGACACGTCGCCGACGCGATGTGGTGGAACGGCGATAATCAGGTGCGAGCCTACGAGGTGGAGGACGCGGGTCGTCTTGCGCCGTCGCGCCAGGGCGTTCTGGAGGTTCGCGATGAACTCCTCAGAGCGGTGACGGCGAGTCCTAAAGTCGCGCTCATGCTGAGCGCGGACGAGCACAGCTACCACAAGACCCTGATCACACCGCAGACGCCGATCGCCAGCGAAGGTGATGCGGCGTCGCCCATCGCACGCCCGCTCTGGTTCGTCTCCAGCGCCGGCGGCGGCGCCTCCTACTACGCCGAGGAAGCCACGCCCTGGAACCAGCACTGGCGGCAGGCGGGCAAGTACGGTCTCGGGGCCAACAACGCTTTATACTACTCGTCGCAGCCGCATCTGCTCATGTTCGAGTATGCGCAGGGGAAACTGTCCATGCGCGTGCTCTCGTTGCATGGGGAGGAGATCGACCGCATCGACAATCTCATCGTTGAACCCAGATGAAATAGGCAGCGATCGACGATTGAATCGAGAAGCGACCGGCGCGGGCGACCTTCGCTCATGCGCTTCCCTTCAGGGCAAGATCAGGGCTGCTTCGCCAGCCACAGGGTGATGGCGTGCGCTTCCTCGGGTTCTGCGAGTCCAGCTGGCTCCCAAATGCCGAGCGCCAGGGGTCGTCTTCATTGGGAGACAGGCAGCGCGAGCGCCGCGTCCCGGAACGGCGCCGGTCCGGGACGCGGATGGCTCTATGCTGTGATCAAGTCTAGATTTGAGGCGTGCTGAACCACCTCCGGTCCAGCGACCAGCGGCCCGAGCCGGTGAGAAGGATGAAGAGCGCACCGAGCAGCATCGCATAGTCGGTCCGCGTCTCATGAGTCATGCTGAAGAAGCCGTAGCGGTCCAGGTCGCGGACGGTGAACATCCACCAGTCGCGGCCAAGCAGGATCGGGACCTTTGTACTGACAATCGCCACGATCATGATCACGATCAGGGGAACGGCGGCCAGGCGTCCGACTAGACCGACGGTCATCAAGAGCCCGCAGATTAGCTCCGTCCAGCCGACCAAGGGTCCCATCGCCTCCGGCCAGGGTATGCCAATCTTCGCGAAGCGGCCGGCACCGAGCCATGCCGGCTCTGCGAGCTTCAGATAGCCTTCTGTCACAAACACGCCCGCCAGCATGAGGCGGATGAGTATGGCCCAGGGCGATGTGCCGGGCGACATGAGATGCTGACAGATCGTCATCGCAGGTTCCTTCTTGATTTCCGCATCACCGCACTGGCGGACGCGTCATCCTGGCGCGACTGGTTTTGAAATGCACAGGCGCTGCATGGGTCGCCTCAGCGCGCGGCCACGGGCGCCGCGAGGTCGAAGACGGACTGATCGTTCATGTATTCGACCTTCTCGGCCTGATGACACGACTGGCAGGCAGTCCGCGCCATATCGAAGGCGGCCCAGGCCTTGGTCGGATCCTTCGAGGAAAACCCGACCTTAGCCTCCTCCCAGACGTCGTCGTTCAGGAAAAGCGCCTCGGCGTTGGCGCGCCGCGCAGGGCGCTTGGCCGCGCCGTTCTCGATCGTCGTCCTGATCTTGTCCCAGTGGTAGACGGCGAGGTCGTAGTTCTCGCGCTCCAGGGCGTCGTGAAGCCGTTCGAATCGCTCGCCGACCTCCCACATGGGCTGATCGAAGCCCCGCATCTGGCGCTGGATCAACTTGAACCGAGCATCATCGTTCTCCGCCGACAGCAGCCAGTCGTTGGGCGATGGCTTGTCCGCCGTGCGTTGGGGCGCGGCGGCGTCGCAGCCGCTTAGCAGGGCGATCATGGCCGAGCCGATCAGAACAGACGATCGTGACATCTACATCTCCAGTCCGGCGAGCTGCAGCCCGCCCATGCTTTGATGAATTCGGTGATCCGGAGCGACGACGCTTTCCGGCTACATGCCAGCGGGCGCGGGCGCGGTGTATCGGTCAAGGTCGTCAAGCCCCAGGCGCTGCTCGATCGCCTTGACCTGATCGACGGCCAGGTCGAACCCGTCGCCCTTGAACTGCGCATGCTCAATGTCCTCGAACTTCTCGGATAGCTCCGCCAGTTCGGCCTTGGGCATGGAGGCCTTCCATGCCTGGAAGACGACCGTGTCCTCGAGCGCCGCGTGGATTTCGTACATGCGCGCGAAGCTCTCCAGCGCCCGCGCCAACGGCTCGGCGTCGCCGCTGGCGATCTTGCCGGCACCGCACTTGGCGGTGACGAAGGCGTTGATCTCCCGGCCGCGGACATGCTGACGCAGCAGTGCATCGATCAGGCTGGCGCCCTCGCCGCCGGCCTTGCTGACGGCGGGGAACACGTACTGCTCCTCGAGCTGCTTCTCATGATAGTCCTCGCCGAAGCGCCGGAAGAGATCGGCGGCCTGGACCAGGGCCGCGGCGTCCAGGCTAGCCGCCCCCGTGCGGATCAGACCCGCGCCCTCACGGTAGACGACGAGGATGCGGCGCAGCACCCCATGCTCGCGCATCAGGTCCTCGTTGGCGGAGACGCCGCCTTCGTCCTCCTCCGGCTTATCGACGGCCTTGGTGCATCCAGGCAGCAGCAGGGCTGTTCCGGCGGCGAGGCCCACGGTGGCCGCGAAGGCTGCGCGGCGGGACAGGGACGGGATCGATGAGGTCATGACAAGACTCCGGGAGGATGACGGCGGGGGTAGGCGTTCACGATGCGGGAGCTCCGGCCCGCGCGGGAACCAGGATCAGCAGGGCGACGGCGCCGACGGCGGCGGACGCCGCCCCGTAGAGGAAAACAGTCGCATGGCCGACATGATCCCAAAGCAGGCCGGCGGCGAGGCTCGCGACCAGCCCTGACAGTCCCACGGCGGCGCTGTACCAGCCGACGCCGCTCGCCCGCAGCTCCGAGGGCGTGTGATCGACGGCCATGGCCTTGCCGACGGCCCGGAAGACGCCCTGGTAGACGCCGTAGAGGACGAACAAGGCGGCGGCCGCGACGATGCTCTGAACCATCGCGAAGCCGAGATAGGTCGCCAGGAACACGGCGAACGACGCCAGCAGGATGTTGCGCCGTCCAAGGCGGTCGGAGAGCGCGCCGGCCGGATAGGAGACGAGCGCCGCGACGAGGTTGAAGGCGGCGTAGATGGCGATGGTCGCGGGCAAGGACGCACCCAGCTCCTGGGTCCGCAGGATCAGGAAGGCGTTGCTGGAATTGCCGATCCCGAACAGGGCGGTGACGAGCAGATAGCGGCGGTAGGGCCTCGGGAGCCGCCGTGGATCGATGTCGACCTTCGCCTTCACTCTGGCCGGCTCGGCAGGCGCTTCCCGGACCAGCAGGATCATGAGGAAGGCCATAAGGCCGGGGATGACGGCCAGGTAGAAGATCCAGCGCAGGTCGATGCGCCAGACCGCCAGGAGGGCCACGGCCAGCAATGGCCCCAGGAACGCGCCGGCGTTGTCGCCGATCCCCTCCAGGCCGAAGGCCTTGCCGCGATGGGCCTCGTCCACCGATCCGGCGATCAGGGCGTCGCGGGGCGCCGAGCGGATCCCGGAGCCGAGCCGGTCGAGGCTGCGGGCGCCTAAGGTCGCCGGCCAGACCGTGGAAACGCCGATCAGCGGCTTGGCCAGGGCGCCCAGCGCATAGCCAAAGAGGGCGATGGGTTTTCGGCGCTGCAGCCGGTCGGACAGCGACCCGGAGAAGCCCTGGACGATGTTCTGCGCCGCCTGGGAGACGCCTTCGACCAGGCCGACGACGCTGCCGCCCGCCTTGAGGGACTGGGTCAGGAAGGTCGGCAGGACCGGATAGAGCATCTCCGAGGAAATGTCGGCGAACAGGCTGGCTAGGGCCAACAGGAAGCTGTCCCTCGACAAACCGGAAAGCCGGCGTCTCGCCTTGGTCTTCGCCATGGTCGCCTCAGGTCCGCTGACGTTCGCGGGTGCGGTCGTCGGTTCTCATCGCGCGTTCGCCCTGTAAGCTGCGCGTGGTTCCCGCGACGGCTTGTTCGAAGCGTGACAGGAACCTTGATCGCGACTAATACGGTTCTCGTTATCGATATCCGATTTCGAAGGGCTGTCAACGGAATGACCACGCGTGCTGGAACATCAAGACCTGCTCGCCGGCCTGGTCCGGCTCCACGTCCTGCATCATGCCGCCGAGGGCGAGATCTACGGCCAGTGGATGATCGAGGAACTCGCCCACCACGGCTACAAGCTCAGTCCCGGCACGCTCTATCCGATGCTGCACGGCATGGAGCGCAAGGGCTACCTGACCTCACGCAAGGAGCAGTTCGGGAAGACGTTCCGCCGGCTCTACCGCGCGACGCCGCTGGGGCTGGAGGCGCTGGCGATCGCCGAGCTGCGGGTGCGGGAACTGGTGCGCGAGGTGCGCAAGTAGCCGTCGGCCGCCTGCCGCGAGAGCGGCGATGAGCACCACGGACTCGGCGGCGTCCGCAGCGCCGCGGCGATCGGTCCTGGAGGTCTTCTTGGTGGCCCTGGGACTGGGGTTGACCTCGTTCGGCGGGCCCATCGCCCATCTGGGCTACTTCGAGCGGACCTATGTGCAGCGCCGCCGGTGGCTGTCGGCGGACGACTATGCCGGCCTGGTGGCGCTCTGCCAGATGCTGCCCGGACCGGCCAGCAGCCAGGTCGGCGCCCTGATCGGCCTGAAGCGGGCGGGTTGGGCGGGCGCCCTGGCGGCCTGGCTCGGCTTCACGCTTCCCTCGGCCCTGGCGCTCTATCTGTTCGCGCTGGCCGCGCCCACGCTGAAGGATCCGCTCACCCTCGCGGGGCTGCATGGCCTCAAGCTCGTAGCCGTGGCCGTGGTCGCCCAGGCGGTCTGGAGCATGGGGCGCAAGCTCTGCCCGGACCGCACGCGCGCCGGCCTCGCCCTGGCGGCTGCAGCCCTGTTGCTGGTGGTCGGCGGCGCGGTCATGCAGCTGGGCGGGCTGACGATCGGCGCGGTCGGCGGCGTCCTGCTGTGCCGCACTGGCGATCTCCCGCCATCGCCGCCGGCCCTGCCGATCCGCAAGCGTGTCGGCGCGCTCGCCTTCGCGGTCTTCGTCGTGCTGCTCGTGGGCCTGCCCTGGCTCGGGACGCTCGCGCCGCGATCGATGGCGGACCTGGCAGGCGTCTTCTATCGCTCCGGCGCCCTGGTGTTCGGCGGCGGCCATGTGGTGCTGCCGCTGCTGCACGACGCCCTCGTCCCATCGGGTTGGATGACCGACGACGGCTTCCTGGCCGGATATGGCGCGGCCCAGGCGGTCCCGGGCCCGCTCTTCACCTTCGCCGCCTACCTGGGGGCCGCGACCGCGCCGTCCCAGGATCTCGGCGTGACGATGCTCTGGGCGGCGCTCGCCACGGTGTTCATCTTCCTGCCGGGGCTGCTCGTCGCGGTGGCGGGCCTGCCGCTGTGGAGCTGGATCAGCCGCCATCCCGCCGCCGCCGGCGCGCTCGCGGGTGTCAACGCCGCGGTCGTGGGCATCCTCGGCGCGGCCCTCTACGACCCGATCTGGACCAGCGCCATTCGTGACGGACGCGACGTCGCCATCGCTCTTGCTGGCCTGCTACTCCTGGAGCGATGGAAGCTCCCGCCCTTGGCGGTAGTCGTCTTCTGCGTCGCCGGTTCGATGATCTTTGGCGCTGCTTCCTAACGACTGGGGCGGTTTCCGAGAGGATGCGGTCTCTCGCTTGATTGGAGGATGCGGGTCCGTCGATGTGAGTTTTCGGCCGCCAGAACCTGGCTGCTCCATCCTGGCCGCCACCGAACGAGGCGTCTGCGTCGCCTTGAACCTGCCGGCGATTGGTTCACCCAAAACGCCGAGGCTCTTGACGCAGGTCAAGGCGACCTCGAGCGTGGCGAGGACACCATTCGGCTCGGCCTCGGAGGCGGCATGGAACGCGGTTCTGATGGGAGCCGCCCGCCTCGCAGACTGGATGGCGCGAGGTCCGTGGCCAGGAGCGCGAGATGAGAACTCTGTTCATCCTCAATGACCCGCCCTACGGCACGGAACGCACCTACAACGGGCTGAGGCTGGCTTCGGCCCTTCTGAAGGCCGATCCCGAGCATGAAGTCACCATCTTCCTGATGGCCGACGCGGTGGCGTCGGCTCGCAAGGGGCAGAAGACGCCCGAAGGGTTCTACAACATTGAGCGCATGCTGCGTCGGGTGACGGCGGGCAAGGGCAGGATCCTGCTCTGCGGCACGTGCATGGACGCGCGCGGGCTGGCCGATGGGGACCTGATGGAACATGCGGAGCGGAGCACAATGGACGCCCTGGCCGCCGCGGTCAGCGCGGCAGACAAGGTGATGGTGTTCTGACCCCTCGCCGCAATAGGATTCCCAAGGATCTTGAACCGGCCGCGACGTTGTCCGACCTGCCGCGCTCCTATCGTCATTGGCGCGCGAGCCGCCTGGGAGGCGTCACCGAGCGCCTGGAGCAGGCGCTGATTGTCGAGCTGTGCGGGTCCCTCCCGGGCCGCCGTGTCCTTGATGCCGGATGTGGAGACGGCATGCTCACCTTGCACCTCGCGCGCGGCGGCGCGCAGGTGACCGGACTGGACACCGATCCACGCATGCTCGCCGCCGCCCGCGGCCGGCTCCGCGACGCGGATGCAAAGGCCCAGCTTGTCCACGGCGACGTGCAAGCCCTGCCGTTCGAGGCGGACACCTTCGATCTGGTGGTCGCGGTCACCGTGCTCTGCCTGGTTCCAGATCCTCGCCTGGCCGTAGGCGAGATGGTCCGGGTGCTGAAGCCGGGCGGTCGGCTCGTCGTCGGCGAGCTTGGGCGCCATAGCCTCTGGGCGGCGATACGCCGGGTTCGAGGCTGGCTGGGGTCTGCGACATGGAACGCAGCCCGATTCTGGAGCCGGGCCGAGCTTCGCCACCTCGCCGAGACCTCCGGCCTGGACGTCGCCGCAGTGCGTGGCGCGATCTTCTATCCGCCGGTCGGCTGGCTCGCATCCCCGGCGGGCGGCGCGGATTCGTGGCTCGGTCGGCGGGCCACCTTTGGCGCCGCCTTCATCGCCCTGGCGGCGGTCCGCCCGCCGCTTTGCGATGAGACGCCCGGAGCGCGCGCGAGCTGACCGTCAGGGCAGCGAACCGGCCTCGACGGGCAGGCCCGCGCGCCGCCATTCCGGAAGCCCGCCGTCGAGCCGCCGGGCCTCGCGGCCTTGTTCGCGGAGGAATGCGACCGCCTCGAAGGCCAGGACGCACCAAGGGCCGCGGCAGTAGGCGACCACCTGGACATCGGGGGAGATCTGATCCAGGCGCGACTTGAGCTCGGCCAGCGGGATGTTCAACGCGCCGGGGACGTGGCCGTCCGCGAACTCATCCGGCGGCCGCACGTCGAGCAGCGTCACGAGCCCGTCCGCCATCATCTGTTCGAGCGCCCCGAATTCCACGGCGTCGAGGCTGTCCCGCGTTTGGAAGTAGTCCTCGATCACGGCTTTGACGGCGTGGGTGTGGCGTTCGCCCACGATCCTGAGGGCCGCCGTCAGGTCGAGGACGTCGCTGTCGGAGACGCGATAGACGACCTGCTTGCCGCGGCGCTCGCCAACGACCAGGCCGGCGCGACGCAAGGCCTGGAGGTGCTGCGAGGCGTTGGCGACGGTCATTCCCCCCTTGGCCGCAAGCGCCTCAACGCTCTTCTCACCCTGGGCCAGGTGCTCCAACAGGTCCAGCCGATGCGGATTGCCTAGCGCCCGGCCGATCTCGGCGAACGCGGCGAAGAGATCGAGCTTGGCGGACAGGCGAAAACTCCGGATAGCGGCTTGACGAACATTCAAGAGGGTTCTTGATTATTAGCTCGCAGGCGCAAGCCGTCAAGAATCCAGATCGTCGGCCCAGGCGTATGCCTGGGCTACCGTCGCTAGGAGCCCCAATTTGACAACGACGCAAGCGCATTGGGAGCAGGTCTACGGCTCTAAGGCGTCGGACACGGTGAGCTGGTTCCAAGCCGAGCCGTCGCCGTCCCTGGCGATGATCGCGCAGGCCGGGGTGAATCCAGACGCCGCGGTCATCGACGTCGGCGCCGGCGCATCGGCGCTCGTCGACCACCTGCTGGACAGCGGCTTTCGCCACGTCAGCGTCCTGGACGTCTCAAGCCAGGCCCTGGCGGAGACTAAGGCGCGGCTAGGCGAGCGCGCGGCGCTGGTGGACTGGCTGGTCGAGGACATCACGGCCTGGCGCCCACCCGCCGCCGCCTTCGATCTCTGGCATGACCGCGCGGTCTTCCATTTCCTCATCGATGCGGCGGATCGCCAAGTCTACCTGCGGGCGCTCGAGCGGGCGCTTCGCCCAGGAGGCCATGTGATCCTGGCGACTTTCGCCTTGGACGGTCCCGAGCGCTGCAGCGGCTTGCCGGTTCAGCGATACTCGCCGCAGATGCTCGAGGCGGTCCTGGGACCGCATTTCGAATTGATCGACGCTCGGCCCGAAACCCACCGCACTCCGGGCGGCGCCTCACAGAACTTCGTCTGGTGCCTCTTCCGCAGGACGGCGGACGGGCAGGCGTCATGATCGGCGAGCCGCTCCATACGCCGATCCTGGCCGGCAAGCGTCATGCAGAGGCCTCGGCCTTCCGTCCCGAGAATCTGTTGCGCGAGGCGCGACGACAGAAGGGATTGGCCGATCTGCAGACGACCCGGGTCTGCATTCTCGATCCGGACGGCGACCTCGTCCGCGTGCTCAAGGCGAGCGGCCGGGCGCGGCGGGATCCTGCCTGGGCCTGCTATCACACGGAGCTCTATCGGTTCGAGGACGGCGGCTGCGAGTACGGCATCATCGGCTGCGCCGTCGGCGCGGCCTTTGCGGTCCTAGTCGCCGAGCAACTCTTCGCCAGCGGCTGCGAGCTTCTGCTCAGCATAACGTCGGCCGGTCGGCTGACGCCCGTCGGTGTCGCGCCCCCTTACTTCGTGCTGATCGACCGGGCGCTGCGGGACGAGGGCGTCAGCTACCATTACCTGCCGCCCGCCGAGTTCAGCGCCGCGGCCGGTGATCTGCTCGTAGCCGTCGACGGGGCCTTCGCAAATCTGCGGACGCCTGTGATCTGCGGTGGGGCTTGGACGACGGACGCACCGTTCCGCGAGACGGAAACCGAGATCGCCGCCATGCGCGAACGCGGGCTGTTAGCCGTGGAGATGGAAGCGGCCGGGCTCTACGCCTTTGCGGAGGCGCGAAGCCGGCCGGTCCTCTGCTTCGCCCACGTCACCAACCAGATGGGCCAGGCCGGCGACTTCGAGAAGGGCGAGGCCGATGGGGCAGTGGACGCGCTGGCGGTGCTGACCACGGCCGCGCGGACCCTTCTCGGAGAGGCCGCGCCACTCGGCGGCGCAAGGCAAGGTGGATCGGGTTCATGAGTCAATCCTGAGACGGCGGGGAAGGTCGGGAAACAGGACTGATGCACTTAGGCGAGCGGTCTCATATCTGACTTCGCCGCGACAGCCAGGGCTGGTTCACGAAGCGGGCAGTTGGCGCAAGCGCGTTCCAAGGAGCTGGCGGCCGAATGATGTTGCTGTGTTTGCGCCGCTCCCGCGGCGCGCGGCCCTAAGGGCTCCGCCCTCGCGCAGGCCAGGGTGCGCGGCTCTGCCGCCGCTCCGGCCGGGTTCCCCGACCTTCCGCGCCGTCTCACAGAGGATGGCTGGCACAGCCCCCATCGGCTTGTGCAGGCCGGGAGATGCCCCTCCGGCCGGCTCGCCCTGGCCTTTGCTACCCCGGTCTCGCCGACGGGCAAGGCTGCAGGCGCGCCTTGCGCCTGCCAGCCATGCCCCAAAGGAGCAGGACCATGACCCAACGGACCAAACTCATTCATCAAGACGGCGACGTCATCGACGTGCCGCTCAACAAGCTCAAGAAGTCGCCGCGCAACGCGCGGCGCACCCCCCATGCCGTGGCCGACATCGAGGCCCTGGCCGCCAGCATCGCCGCGAAGGGCGTCCTTCAGGCGCCCGTGGTCGAGCCCGAGACGGACGAGGCCGGGGCGGCGACCGGCTTCTATCTGGTGACCATCGGCGAGGGTCGCCGTTTGGCGCTCGCCCTGCTCGCCAAGCGCAAGACCATCAAGAAGACCAAGCCGGTGCGCTGCGCGGTGGACCTCGCCAACGACCCCCACGAGATCAGCCTGGACGAGAACGTCACCCGCTTCCGCATGCACCCGGCGGACGAGTTCGAGGCGTTCCGCGAGCAGGCAGAGCGGCGCGGCCTTGGCGTCGAGGAGATCGGCGCCCGGTTCGGCGTGTCGGCCCAGGTCGTGCGCCAGCGGCTTAGGCTGGGCGCGGTCAGTCCGAAGCTGATGGAGCGCTACCGCGCGGGCGAGCTGACCCTGGACCAGATGATGGCCTATGCCGTCAGCGAGGACCATGCCCGCCAGGAGCAGGTGCTGGAGCAGTTGGGGACGGATCGCCCGCCCTACCTGATCCGCCGCGCTATGACCGAAACCAAGGTCACGGCTACGGATCGGCGGGCGGTCTTTGTCGGCGCCGAGGCCTATGGCGAGGCGGGCGGGACCATCCTGCGCGACCTCTTCACCGAGGACGGCGGCGGCTGGTTCGAAGACCCGGCCTTGCTGGACCGGCTGGCCGCCGAGAAGCTGGCCGGGATCGCCGAAGACGTGCGGGATAAGGAAGGCTGGAAATGGGCCGAGGCCCACATCGATTATCCGCGCGCGCTCGGCCTCGCCCGCGTCTATCCGCACCCGGTGGAGCGCCCGGAGGATGAGACGGCCCGCATGTCGGCGCTCGGCGAGGAATATGACGCCCTGGTCAGCGAGTGGGATGCGGTCGAGGAGCTTCCGCCCGAGGTAGAGGCCCGGTTCGCCGAGATCGATGCGGCTCTGGAAGCCTTCGGCGATGGGACCGCCTTCGACCCCGAGGAGATCGCGCGGGGAGGCGTGTTCGTCATCCTCGGTCAGGATGGCGTGGCCCGTGTCGAGCGGGGCTTGATCCGGCCCGAAGATGTGCCGGTGGTTGAACCCGAAGCGGAGTCCGAGGGCGAAGCTTCGGGCGGCCCGGCGAGCGGCGAGGACAGCCCTTCGGCTGAGGTCGAAGAGGCCGACGAGGATGCGGGCGCCCCTTTGTCGGAGCGTCTGGTTCTGGACCTCACGGCCCATCGGACCCTGGCCCTTCGCGACGCCTTAGGGGCCAGCCCTCCGGTCGCCCTGTTGGCGGTGGCGCACAGCTTGGCCCTGTTCGCCTTCTACCCGCCCTACGACCGCGCCTCCTGCCTGGAGATCAAGGGCGTTTCCGCCTACCTCGACGGCCATGCGCCGGGCATCGACGACACCCGCGCGGGACTCAGCATCGCCGAGCGCCATGAGCGTTGGGCGGTGCGCCTGCCCAAGGAGCCTTCTGACCTCTGGGCTTTCGTGCAGGGGCTGGCGGCGACGGACCTTCTGGACCTCCTGGCGCACTGCGCGAGCCTGACGGTCAATGCGGTGCGCGCGCCGTTCGACCGCAAGCCGGGAGCGTGGGCGCATGCCGACCAGCTGGCCCAGGCGGTGGACCTCGACATGACGGGCTATTGGACGCCCACCGTGGCGAGCTATCTGGGCCGGGTCACCAAGGCCAAGATCGGCGAGGCGGTGCGAGAAGCGGTGTCGGACGAGGCGGCCGAGCGGATCGGCGGCTTGAAGAAGCCCGATATGGCGTCGGAGGCCGAGGCGTTGCTGGCCGAAAAGGGCTGGTTGCCGAGCCTGCTTCGCGCGCCAGCCCCGATGGACGTTGAGGTTCAATCCGAGGCGCCGAGCCTGACCGAAGAAGCCGCTTAAGCGCAGGGGCCGCGTTGCGGCTCTCATCCCTTTGACTTGGGGGCCGTGCGCCACGAGGCGGGCGGCCCTTCTTTCTGCGCATAGCGTCGGCGCCACTCAAGGCGGGGTGCCGGTCGCCGGTACGATCTCCTCACCTTCGCAACCCACCCATGCCGCCTCTCTGGCCTGATAGGGCCGAGGGGTCCGGGCCGTTCCGGCCCCGCTGATCGCCGCAACGCCGGCTCCCGACTTCTTTCCCCTGGCGCCTGCGGCGCCATTCCTCGCGCAGCAAACAAGTCGTCGCCGGCGTCCTCCGCTGCGCTGCGGGCCTTCGGCTGCGGCGCTCAGCGCCCCTCGTCCTGGAAATCGCCATCGAGGCCGCGATGGGCGCGGTCCGAGGAACAAGGAGACTTCACCATGGCGACCATCGGCACCTTCACCAAGGACGACGCCGGCAACTACAACGGCGCGATCAAGACCCTGACCCTCAACGTCAAGGCGGCGGTCCTTCGCAAGGTCGAGAAGGACAACGACAAGGCCCCCGACTTCCGCATCTTCTCCGGCAAGACCGAGTTCGGCGCCGCCTGGATGAAGACCTCCAAGGAGGACCGAGCCTACCTCTCGGTCAAGCTGGACGACCCGAGCTTCCCGGCTCCGATCTACGCCAGCCTGGTCGACGCCGACGAGGGCTACAGCCTGATCTGGTCGCGCAGCCGCCAGGCCGACTGACCAACCCCGCAGAGCGCCCCGCCGAACCCCGGCGGGGCGCCGCTTTCCCAACAACTCAAATCCACAGGAGGCCGCCATGTCGCGCCCTCACGAGACCACACGTCCGGACCTCTACAGCCGGGTCACCAACGCCATCATCGCCGAGCTGGAAAACGGCGTCCGCCCCTGGGCCAAGCCCTGGTCCGCCGAGCACCTGGCGGGCCGGATCACCCGGCCGCTTCGCTCCACCGGCGAGCCCTACAGCGGGATCAATGTCATCCTCCTGTGGGCCGAGGCGGTCGCCCGCGACTATGCAGCGCCGATCTGGATCACCTTCCGTCAGGCGCTCGCGCTCGGCGGCCATGTCCGCAAGGGCGAGCACGGCGCCACGGTGGTCTACGCCAACCGGATCAAGCGCACCGAAACGGGCGACGAAGGCCAGGATGTCGAACGCGAGATCCCGTTCCTGAAGGCCTACACGGTCTTCAACGTCGATCAGGTCGAGGGCCTGCCCGCTCACTTCTACGCTGTGGCGGAACCCAAGCTCGACGCCGCCCAGAGGATCGACCACGCCGACGCCTTCTTCGCGGCGACTGGCGCCGAAATCCACCACGGTGGGAACCAAGCCTATTACGCCATCGGCCCCGACCATGTGCAGGTCCCGCCGTTCGAGTGCTTCGCGGACCCGGAAGCCTACTATGCAACCCTCGCCCACGAATGCACCCACTGGACTCGCCACCCCACGCGCCTCGGCCGCGACCTCGGCCGCAAGCGCTGGGGCGACGACGGCTATGCCCGCGAGGAACTCGTTGCCGAGCTGGGTGCGGCGTTCCTCTGCGCCGACCTCGGCCTGGAGCTGACGCCCCGGGCCGACCACGCCAACTACATCGCAGGCTGGCTAGAGGTGCTGAAGGACGACAAGCGGTTCGTCTTCACCGCCGCCGGCCATGCCCAACGAGCGGCCGACTATCTGCACGGCCGGCAGCGTCAAGCGAGCTGCGCCGCCTGACGCCGGGGCCGCCGCGCCCCAAGGCGCGGCGGCCCTCTCCCACGTCTGCAGATCGAAACACGACCGCCTGGCGCCTTCGCGCGCCGAGCGGGCGGCCTATTTCCAGAACCCCGGCCCCTGCGCCCAACGCCCGGCCGTCACGCCGCCGTACTTGTCCGGCGGCCTTGGTCGGCGGCGGATGGGGTGGGGGTTCAGTCCTGACGATGCAGGCTCTCCTCCCGTCCTCGACAGTCTCGCAGCGGCCAACGAAACCGGTCGTGACGTCGGCATGATTCGCGTGCGACCCAGAGGATGCGCCCTCCGCTCTGGCCCGGCTGGGGCGCCGCGTAGCGGCGGCGGGCGAGCGACGACGGACACGTAGGGTTACGTGTCGCCGGCGCCGAGGGGAGGCGCCAGAGTAGGCCCCGTCGTTGTCTATGGCAGGATAGCCTTGCCGGCAGCATTGTAGACGGAGCCCTGTCCGTGTCGGTGCTCAGCGTGCGTGTGCCCGATGATCTGGCCGCCCGTTTCGACGTGGCCGCCGAGCCCGTGGGCGGGCGCTCCGCGCTGCTGTTCCGCCTGGTCGACGGCGCCGCCGTCGCGGCTTCCACGGCGCCGCCAACCCCACGGACGAAGCGCAATGCACGCCGCCTTATGGTGCGGCTCGCGGTGCCCGAGGCGGCGCATGTCACCCGCGAGTCGGCGGTCTTCGGCATGCCGCCGGCGACCTGGGTCGCGGCGCTGGTGCGCCGTCACGCCGCCGGTAGGCCCCGCTTCGCCAGGCCCGACGAGCTGGCCCTAATCGCCATTCAAGGCGAGCTGCGACGTATCGGCGTGAACGTCAATCAGATCGCCCGAGCGCTGAATACGGCCGTGATGGAAGGGCGCGTGCTCGACCTGGAGCTGGCCTATCTCGACGATCTTCGGCGCGAGATGCGCGGCCATATGGAGGGTCTGCGCGAGGCCTTCGCGGGCAACCTGACCTATTGGGACGCTGTGCCGTGAGCGACTTCCAGACGGTCCACGGCTTCGAGGACGTCTGGCGTCCGCCGGTCCGGCCGAGGGCCATAAGAACGCCGACGACGCTCCGGCCGGGCGCCATGGGCACCGGCCAATCGGCAAGGGCCCGGCTGACGCGGATCGCCAGCCGGGCGCCCGAGGTGATGGTCAAGGTTACCGGCCGCACCCGCGATGGCGCCCATCTCCGCGCCCACCTCGACTACATCTCGCGCAATGGTCAGCTCGACCTTGAGGGGCCGGATGGCGCCCTCGTGGTCGGCAAGGGCGAGGTGGCCGAGTTAGCCCGCGACTGGGCGACGGCGGCGGAGGCCGACAACCACCGGCGCGCCAACTCACCGGTCAGCCTGTCGGTGATCCTGTCGATGCCGGCGGGCACGAGCGAGATCGCGCTGCGGGATGCGGCGCGGGCATTCGCCGCCGAGACGTTCGCCGACCGCCATGACTACGTCTTCACCCTGCACACCGACACCCCGCGTCCGCACGTCCATCTGTCCGTTTGTGCCCGCGGTCGCGACGGCGAGCGGCTGAATCCGAAGAAGGCCGACCTAGAAGCCTGGCGGCAGTCCTTCGCTCGGGCGTTGCGGGATCGTGGCGTCGAGGCTGAGGCGACTCCCCGCCGGGCGCGAGGGATCACCCGCAAGGCCGAACGCACGCCGCTGCGGAAGATCCGCGAACGATACGAAGCCGGCCGCGGCGAACCGGCGCAGGTCCGGCGCTCAGCCTATCGCGAGGCCGCCAAGGCAGCGTTCAGTGGTGGGACGGCGCGGCCGGTTTGGGAGGACCGCACGACGGCCCGGCAGGCGAAGGTGCGCGGCCTCTACCTCGCCCAGGCCAAGGTGCTCGGGCGTTCCGCCAACCCGGCCGACCAGGCGCTGGGAGCCAAGGTCGAGGCGTTTGTCCGGTCGATGCCGCAACCGGATAGCCAGCGGCTAGCACTGGCTCGCGAGCTACGCGCGGTGAATGCGGCGTTGAACCGCGACCGGGACGTGGATGGGATGGATCGAACACGGTGACGAGACGTGGGCGGACAGAGCCGCTGCTCAATTCGCAGCCGGTACCCTACTGCCTATGTGTTCGGGTCACTTTCGCGTCGTCACCCGCGCGATGTGCGCTAAGGCTCGCTCGAGGTCAGCCGAAATCTGCTCCGCGATCTCGTCGAGATGCGAGACACTGGCGGCGGGCGGCGCGAGCGAACCGTCCTCCCATTGAAGATCAAACCGACAAGTTTCTGAGGCCAAGATCTCGCTATGCGTGAAGGCGCGCCAGCGGGGCGAACCGGCGTCGGTCGAGCGCTCCGCCCGATGCTCGGGGCGGTAAAGCTGCACGAATTCCTCCAGATCGGCTGCTTGAATTGGCCGGGCCTTCAATGTGAAGCGGTTATCCAGGCGCAGATCGTAGATCCAGCACGTCCCTGCGGCGCTCGCCTTGGGGCGGAGCTTGTCGAAGAACAGCACATTCGACTTCACACCCTGAGCATAGAAGAGCCCACTCGGCAGCCGCAGGATCGTATGGACGTCGCAGCTCTCCATGAGCCGGCGCCGAATTGTCGCCGCGCCGCCGGCCTCAAAAAGCACGTTGTCCGGCAACACCACCGCTGCGCGGCCGCCGGGCTTCAACAGGGCAACAATATGCTGGAGAAAGTTGAGCTGCTTGTTGGAGGTTTCGATCCAAAAGTCCGGACGCACGATGGTGAGATCGTCCGAGGTCCGCGATGGCCGCTTCTCCTTAGACGAGTAGGTGATGCTGCTTTTCACGCCGAAGGGCGGATTAGTCAGCACCACGTCGACCTGCTCGCTCGGCGGGGCCATCAAACTGTCGGTGACGGTGATCGGCAACTCATCGTCGGCTTCGCCCGACACCCCATGAAGAAGCAGGTTCATCGTCGCGAGGCGCGCCACTTCTGGGACGAGTTCGACGCCTCGCAGGGCGCGCTTTCGTAGGTGTTCCCGCTTCGCCGCCGTCATCTTGGGGTGCTGAGAGCGAATGTAGTCATGCGCGGCGAGCAGGAACCCGGCGGTGCCGCAAGCCGGATCGCAAATGACTTCACCTGGCTCCGGCTCAACGCATCGAACGATGGCGTCGATCAGCGGGCGCGGCGTGAAATACTGTCCGGCGCCGCTCTTCGTGTCGCGCGCGTTCTTTTCGAGCAACCCTTCATAGGCATCGCCCTTCACGTCTGCCGACACGCCGCTCCACTGCGTCTGGCCGATCAAGTCGACAACGAGCAGCCGTAACTTGGCCGGGTCCCTGATCTTATTTTTGGCGTTGCGGAAGATCAGTCCCAAGGTCCCGCCGCGGTCACCCAGCGCGGCGAGCACCTTAGCGTAGTGACGGTGCATCTCTGCCGGCTCTAGCTCGACGAACGACTGCCAGCCGAACTCGGCCGGGACCGATCCGGCCTCCTGCTCGTCGGCCATCTTCAGGAACAGGAGGTAGGTGAGCTGTTCGACATAGTCTGGATAGGACAGGCCGTCGTCACGAAGGACGTTGCAATAATGCCAGAGCCGTCGGACCAGTGAGGCGGCCGTATCGTGCGTCGTCATGGCGCCACCACAGCCGGAATGTGGGGAATGACGTTCTTCTTCACCCAGTCTCGATCGCGGAACCTGAGGATATAGGCGGCGGCTGCGCGCGAGTACGGCGCGTTGTCCTTCGTGAAGCGAATGAGTTCCCGCGACACTGATTTCAGGGTGTCCCGGGCGCTTGCCTCGCCGCGGCTCAGGCCCAAGTCAGCATTGTCGCCATCCGCTACCTTGAGCAGGATGGCTGCGTATAGATCACGTCGGTCGGTCACAAACTGGGGCCAGTCCAAATGAAGGTAGATTCGGCTGTCCTCTACCCGCTTGGCCGCATTCTCGTCATCGGCATGAAGAGGCGATAGGGCGACACGGCCGTCCGTGTCAAAGGTCAGGATGGGGGGATCGGCTGGATCCGTGGGGTCGAGCAAGGTCGGCCGCTCGTGGCAAGCATCAGCGGGCGCCATCCAACGATCCTCTTCGGCCAGGAGAGGGAAGCGGTCCCCTTTTCCATGGGTCTCGTCGGTGTCTGGATTGCGGCGCAGCCGATTGGCTCTGTGACAACTCAGGCGGAAATTGCGCCAGTTGAGCGCTTCCCACCAGTAGCCCCCATGGCCGCGACGGTCAGCGATGCGGCTCTTCGGCCGGTAGTGATCAATATCGTCGTCGGTGCCGGGGTTTCTCGATTCGGTATACCAACACTTGTCGCCAAAAATCTGCTGTAGGTGGGGGCGGAACGCCACCCACTTGTCTCGATTTGCTGCGATAAGCGCCTTGCGCGCCGCCGCGTTGGGCGCATCACGAACCGCTTGCCGTGCGGTCTCGGCGGCTTCGATCAACGGCTGAGTTTCAGCGCGCCCAACCATCAGGTCCAAGTCGATGAATCTCACGAGGCGGCGTCCCGCTCCGCCGCCAACTCTGCTGTGACCTCCGCCGCAATCTCATCGGCCAAGGCTTCGCGATCACGGGTTTCATCTACACTGAGAGCGGGGCGCTGCGTCCACTCGACCTTCTCCGCGGTCATCCAGCGGGGAAGGAACTTCTGGAGGAAGATCTGATAAATTGGGTCCCGGTCATTCTTCCAAAACCCGCGATCGTTCAGTCGCTCGGTGACATCCCGCAAATCCGCCTCTTCATCCGGCGAAAGGTCCGCCTTCACGACAAGCCGGCGCTGGATCGCAAGATCCTCCTGGGTTTGTGGATCGAGGCCCGCGGAGGGAAGCCGGAACAGATCGCTGGCCAGGATGGCTTGGATACCCATCCCCTGAGGGTCGTGCAGCGGCGCGTCCGCAATAGCCTTCCCTTCCTCGTCCCGGCGGAAAATCCGGACCTGAGGTCGTTCCAGCCGTGAGAAGACCAGCGGATCATGCGTCGTCATGATGAGGTGGCAACTGCTGGTCCGACCCCGAATGAACTGGTCGAGAAAATCGAGATACTGGGTGCTCCAGGCTGGATTCAGATGTGTGTCTGGCTCGTCCAACAGGAACAGGGCCTCGTTGCGGGCTGTGAATTTTAAAAGGCCGAGCACCAGCAGCAGTTGCTGTTCGCCCTCGCTGAGGTCTCGATAGGTGACCTCGCCGCCGCCTGCGGCCTTGGTCATGCGCACTCGCGTGCGCACTTCCCCGAGCAGCTTGGACAGATGCGTGCTCTCCAGCGCCGTGAAGAAGGCGTACTGATTGCCGTAGAGCTGATAGACGCGGCCAAGGGCTTCGGCATCCGACAGGAAGAGATAGAGGCTTTCCACGTCAGGATTTTTCGTGAGGTCGATCGGAATCCGGCGATCCATGCGGATCGGAAGCAGAGCTTCGCTGTAGAGGCGATCCAGAAACTGCTGCACCTCGCCCACTGCGTTCCAGAAGCGGGGATCGCCCCCCTTGCGGCGCCACGGCGGGCGCTTCAAGGCGAAGAGCACGCTGTCCAATCCATCGATCTGCAGGTGATCACGAAGAAACTGCCGATCCTTCTCGGCGTCCTCCCCCGGCGCCATGAAGAACGCGATCAGTGCGAATTGGCCGTGCAACGTCTCTGCGTAAAACAACCGTCGCAGTGCGTTCGGGTCGGCGGTTCGGCGGCGAGCTGGATCCTTGATGATCTCGTCGTAGTAGCGTTCCCGATGTTTCTCATAGAGCGACGAGAGCCGATCGCTTGGTCCAGAATAATAACCAAACACAAAAGCGGGGCGATAAAGCGGGCCTTGTTCGTCCTCTTCCATGAACCGCCGACGGGTCAGCTCGTGGTAATCGCCCTCGGCATTTTCCCGCCACCAGAACTGGGGAAACTCGTCCTTCTTTGCCTCGATCCGTACTTGGCGATCTCGGCAGACATATTTCAGCGTGTAGTCGAACGGAGCCTTCAGCTCGAGATCCAGATTGCGGAATATGATGGTCAGCGCTTCGAGCAGATTGGATTTGCCCGCGCCGTTTTCGCCCACCAGCACAGTGTACGGCGTGCCTTCGTCGAAATCGACGTAGAGGTCGCGGAGATTCTTGAACTCTCCGATGGTGACTTCATCCAGCCGCATCGAATGCCTCCACGAGCGCGTTCTCGTCGGCAGGTTCAGCGACGCGCAGGGTGGTTCCGAGCTCGGCGCGTAACGCCACATAGAAGCGTTCAATCTCTCCCACCTGATTTCGATCATAGCCAGCCGCGTAGCACAGGTCGGGCAGGGTCATGGGTCGGCCAGCGGCACGCAGTACGTCAGAGAGTCTCGGAGGGGGCGCGTCAGAGCCGTCGGTCATAGGGTCAATCACAGCTTCAGCCTCGTCGGTCTCAGTCGTAGCGATTGTCGGGGGAACATCTTTGGGCGGCGGTCCCAGGCGTTCGAGCATTACTGCCGCCGGCTCATCTGTCGGATCTTGCGTCACCAACGTGCCGTTCACAGCCGCGCCAAGGAGCTGCTCGATCATGGCAGGTATGCGGGCAAGCGAACCTTCCACCAGAGCGCGCTGGGCGTCAGAGGCCTTCAGTCTCTCGTTCGCCTCAGCAACTATCCGCAGTTGCTCCGCCATCGGGGGGACTGGAAAGGGCAACGTGGAGAAGCGCGTCTTGGTCAGATGAGCGATGTTGGTCGACCATTGCGCGACCTTTTTGAATTCGCCGGCATGGAGGTAGTGGCGAAAGACGATCAGGGCGAAGTCGCGATCGACCGCAGGACCGGCGCGAAATCGCAATAGGGTATTCTGGAAGCAAGCGCCGGCGATCTCGTCGTTGAACATGGCCGGTCGACCGACCAGCTCGGGACTCTGCCCCTCGTTGAGGAGGATATCACCGCGCCGCAGGAGGTAGGTCTCCGCTTCGGCTTCGCTGAAATGCATCTCGTGCGCGTCGCTGACATCAATCCGATCTTCGAAGACGTTGGCGACACGCAGATAGGGCCGCATATTCGGTCCCCTATGCCGGCTAGGCTCACGCATCTTGCCGAGCATGACCTCGCCGGCGTCTCCGACCGTGATCCAAGCCCAGCCCGGAGGTTCACTCAGCGCATCTTCAGCGAAGTTGTCGGCCTCGGCGAAAAGGTCAGACTCCATCGGCATGACCGCCTTGGCGGCCGCCAGGGCTGTTTGACCGGATTCGAAGGAACGACCTTCTCGGGCGGCCAACACGGCTTCGCCTTCGACGAGTTCGCCGGTGGCGGCCGCCGCGAGTATCTCCTTGTCCTGGGCGGCGATGCCCTTCAGGGCTGATTGGAGTGCTGCCTCGGCCTCGCGGAGCTCTTTCAGCTTTTCGTCCGCTGTCTTGGCGATACGGATTTGCTCTGCCCACGGCGGCACAGCTATCGGAACGGCTGAAAATCGAGCCGCGCCAAGGTGCTGGATGCCCACGCCGCGCGCGACGCGTTCAAACTGCCCTGACAACGCTAGATGCCGGAGCGTGAGGAGGGCGAACTCGGGCGTGATCGCGTGCGGGCGCAAGCGGATGACGGTGTTCTGGAAGCAGCATCCCGGCACTTCGTCCCGCCAGATCGCGGCTCGTCCGACCTGTGCGGCGCTGCCCGACGCTTCGGTGACGACAAGGTCCCCATCTCGAAGCGTAAAGATCGCACGCTCAGCCGGCGTGAAATCCATCTCGAGGAGGTTCGTCAGATTCAATCCAGCGGGCGTAATGTTGCCTGCGCGCAGGTACTTTGTCGTGTGGCGGCCACTCTGCTTATCTGGCGATCGCTGACGGCCCAGGCGAACGGCCCCGACCTCATCGAGGCGCGCGAAGGTCCAGTTCGCCGGTAGATTTCCGTCCCTTGTAGCCACCGCAGATCTCAACCCCATCCATCGCCAAGGCAGCCTCGACGTGGCATGTATATAGAACAAAAGGTGACCGGGCGATAATGCGGTCTCGTTCCAGCATCGCGCCCCCAGACAGCCCGGTCGTGCTTTGCATTTGAGACCTATCCCTGCGCTTGGCAATGCACCGCCGGTACGTCGCCGCGGCGCGGTGGTTTTCTCCGACGATCGAGGTGCAAGTCCGAGCGTGGCGGAGCTGGCGGATGGCGACCTGCAAGTAGGTCGAATCGGGCCAGCTCGGGGCAAGACCGCAGGGCGCCAGCTCTGGTCAGTTAGGCGATTCGTGTGCCATATCGGCGGCGAGTAGAAGCCGCCGAAACTCGTGATTCGCGATGGCTGTGAAAAAACCTCCTACACAATTCCTACACAGGCCATTTTGGTCATTTTTCCGACAATGAAATCAATGCACTATGGCGCATGTTTCATTTCGCCGGGATGACAACTCTTGAGTGACAAGATGACCACCACCTTCAGCGAACTCGACCACCCGCCCCGCCTGCTGATGGGCCCCGGCCCGATCAACGTGCATCCCCGCGTGCTGCGCGCCATGTCGGTGCAGCTGCTGGGCCAGTTCGACCCGGAATTCACCGGCTACATGAACGAGACCATGGCGCTCTACCGCCAGGTCTTCCAGACCCAGAACCGCTGGACCTTCCTGATCGACGGCACCTCGCGCGCGGGCATCGAGGCGGCCCTGGTCTCGGTGCTGGCGCCGGGCGACGACGTGGTGGTGGTCAATGCCGGCCGCTTTGGTCTGCTGCTGTCCGAGATCGCCGAACGCTGCGACGCCAAGGTCACCCTGGTCGAGGGCGAGTGGGGCAAGGTCATCGACCCGCAGGCCGTCGAGGACGCCGTCGCGCGGGTCAAGCCGCGCCTGGTGGCCTGCGTGCATGGCGACACCTCCACCACCATGGCCCAGCCGATCGAGGCCATCGGCGAGATCTGCCGCCGCCATGACGCCCTGCTCTATGTCGACGCCACCGCCACCCTCTCGGGCATGGCCTGCCCGGTCGATCAGTGGCAGGCCGACATCGTCACCGCCGGCCTGCAGAAGTGCCTGGGCGGCCCCTCGGGCTCGGCCCCGATCACGATCAGCGACCGCGCCGCCGAACACATCGCCGGCCGCAAGCATGTCGAGCGCGGCATCGCCACGGCGGGCGCGGTCTCGGGCCATGGCCGCCGCATCGCCTCCAACTATTTCGACCTGGCGATGATCATGGACTACTGGTCCGACAAGCGCCTGAACCACCACACCGAGGCGGCGTCGATGCTCTATGCGGCCCGCGAATGCGCCCGCGTGGCGCTGGAGGAAGGCCTGGAAGCCCGCTTCGCTCGCCACACTTCGGCCGGCGCGGCCGTGGTCGCCGGGGTCGAGGCGATGGGCCTGCGGGTCTATGGCGATCCGGCCCACAAGATGACCAACGTCACCGGCATCTGGATCCCCGAGGGCGTCGACGGCGACCGGGTGCGGGCCCGCATGCGTACCGAGTTCGAGATCGAGATCGGCACGGCTTTCGGGCCGCTAACCGGCAAGATCTGGCGGATCGGGGCAATGGGCGTCAATGCGCGCAAGCATGCGGTGCTGACCACGCTGGCCGCGCTGGAGGCGGTGCTGCGGTGGGAGGGCTTTGGCGCGACGCCGGGGGCTGGCGTGGATGCGGCGGCGAAGGTGTTTTCGTGATGGGCGGGGCCAAATTCATCTTCCCCCTACGGGGGAGGAGCGCCGCAGGCGCGGAGGGGGCCAGTCGTGGCGACCACTCGCCCCCACCTGACCGCTACGCGGTCGTCCGCCCCCGTAGGGGGCAGATGAAATCACGATGACCTACCCCCGTGACCTCATCGGCTACGGCGCCACCCCGCCCCACGCCCAATGGCCGGGCGGCGCCCGCATCGCCGTGCAGTTCGTCCTCAACTACGAGGAAGGCGCCGAGCGGTCGATCCTGCATGGCGACCCCGCCTCCGAGTTCTTCCTGTCGGAAATGGTCGGCGCGCAGCCCATCGAGGGCATGCGCAACATGTCGATGGAGAGCCTCTACGAATACGGCTCGCGGGCCGGGTTCTGGCGCATCCGGCGGCTGTTTGACGAGCTGGGTCTGCCCCTGACCGTGTTCGGCGTCGCCCAGGCCATGGAGCGTCATCCCGACGCGGTCGAGGCGATGATGGAGTCCGGCTGGGAGATCGCCAGCCACGGCTATCGCTGGATCGACTACCAGCACTTCACGATCGAGGAGGAGCGCGAGCACATCGGCCGCGCCATCGAGATCCAGACCCGCCTGACCGGCCAGCGGCCGCTGGGCTGGTATCAGGGCCGCACCAGCCCCAACACCGCGCGGCTGATCGCCCAGGAAGGCGGCTTTGTCTACGACGCCGACAGCTATGCCGACGACCTGCCCTATTACGACGCCCAGCATGGCCGTCCGCAGCTGATCGTGCCCTACACGCTGGAGGCCAACGACATGCGCTTCACGGCGGCCCAGGGCTTCAACACCGGCGAGCACTTCTTCACCTACCTGCGCGACGCCTTCGACGCCCTGTACGCCGAGGGTGAGACGGCGCCCAAGATGATGAGCATCGGTCTGCACTGCCGCGTGGTCGGCAAGCCCGGCCGCATCCTGGGGCTGAAGCGCTTCCTCGAGCACGTCATGGCCCATGACAGGGTCTGGGTGGCGCGGCGCATCGACATCGCGCGGCACTGGATCGAGACACATCCCTATGGGGGAGCGTGACATGAGCGCCTCCCATATTTCCCCGTCATCCCGGGGCTTGTCCCCGGGACCCATGGTTCAGCTGATCGGTGGTTGCGAAATGACCCCTGCCCTTGCGGCGGACGGATGGGTCCCGGGGACAAGCCCCGGGATGACGGTGATTGTTGTCGGTTCCGCAGGAGCTAAGGCATGAGTTCAGCTCCCCCCCTCTCCCTGAAAATCCTCAACAGCATGAACCAGACCGGCTTCACCACCGCCCTGGGCTTCGCGTTCGAGCTCTCGCCCTGGGTAGTGCAGCGCGCCTGGGACGAGCGGCCGTTCGACACCGTCGAGGGCCTGCACGGCGCGATGATGCGGGTGCTCGACGCCTCGACCACCGCCGACAAGCTGGCCCTGATCCGCGCCCACCCCGAACTGGCCGGCAAGGCCGCCATCGCCAAGGCCCTGACCGCCGAGAGCAACGCCGAGCAGGCCAGCGCCGGCCTCAACAGGCTGACGCCGGAAGAGTTCGAGCGCTTCCACCAGCTCAACGCCGCCTATGCCGCCCGCTTCGGCTTCCCGTTCATCATCGCCGTGCGCCTGAACGACAAGACCTCGATCCTGGCGGCGATGCAGGCCCGACTTTCCAACGATGAGACCCGGGAGATCGCCGAGGCGATCAGCCAGATCGGCCACATCTCCCGGCTCCGCCTGACCGACGCGGTGAGCGCCTGATGGACTACGATTTCGCCACCTGGGGCAGCCTGGTCCTGCGCTGGCTGCACGTGATTACCGGCGTCGCCTGGATCGGCGCGTCGTTCTATTTCGTCTGGCTGGACAACAATCTGCGCGATCCCGTCCCGCCCAAGGACGGTGTGAAGGGCGAGCTGTGGGCCGTGCACGGCGGCGGGTTCTATCACTCGCAGAAGTACATGACCGCCCCGCCGCACATGCCCGAGCACCTGCACTGGTTCAAATGGGAGGCCTACACCACCTGGCTGTCGGGCTTCGCCCTGCTGATCGTGCTCTACTATGTCGGCGCGCCCATCTATCTGATCGACACCGCCAAGCACGCCTTCAGCCAGGGCGGCGCCATCGCCACGGGCCTGGTCTTCATCTTCGGCGGCCTGCTGGTCTATGAGGCCCTGTGCCGCTCACCGCTGGGCCAGCGTCCGCGCCTGTTCGGGATCGTTTGGTTCCTGAGCCTGACAGCGGCGACTTACGTCCTGACCCAGATCTTCACCGACCGGGGCGCCTTCATCCATGTGGGCGCGATCATCGGCACCTGCATGGTCGGCAACGTGTTCCTGATCATCATCCCCAACCAGCGCAGGATCGTCGCCGACATGCTGGCCGACCGCCCGGTCGATCCGCGCCTGGGGGCGATGGGCAAGCAGCGCTCGGTGCACAACACCCACATGACCCTCCCGGTGATCTTCATCATGATCAGCAACCACTATCCGGTGGTGACGGGTCATCCGCTGGCCTGGCTGCTGCTGGCCCTGATCAGCGCTGGCGGCGTGTCGATCCGCTATTTCTTCATCCTCAAGCACTCGGGCCAGATCCGGCACGAGTTCCTGTTCTACGGCGCCATGCTGGTCTTCGCCGTCAGCGTGATCGCCAGCGGCAAGCCCCGGGCCGACGCCGCCATGATGTCGCCGGTGCCGTTCGCGACCGCCCAAGCGATCGTCGACCGGCACTGCACGACCTGTCACGCCGCCGCGCCCACGCACAAGGGTTTCGCCGCTCCGCCCTTGGGCGCCGCCTTCGATACGCCCGGACACATCCAGAAATATGCGTCGAAAATTCACGAACGTGCGGTAGCCACCACCAGCATGCCGCTGGGCAACGAGACCGGCATGACCGACGACGAACGCGCCCAGCTGGGCGCCTGGATCAAGCAGGGGGCCAAGATTCCGTGACCGAAGCCGCCGTTTTGGACGCCCCCGCCGCCAAGGCGGGCGACACCCCGCAGCCGCGCAAGCGCGACGCCGGGCGCACGCGCAAGGCGATCATGGCCGCGGCCCTGAAGGAGTTCTCGCAGGCGGGCTTCGCCGGGGCCCGCATCGAGCGGATCGTCAAGGCGGCCAAGTGCAATATCCGCATGCTCTACCACTATTTCGGCGACAAGAAGGGTCTCTACCTGGCCGTTCTGGAGGCGGCCTATGTGGACCTACGGGCCCGCGAGGCCGAGCTGAAAATCGACTTCGACAAGCCGCTGGAAGGCCTCCTAGAGCTGCAACGCTTCACCTTCGACTACTTCGAAAAGCACCCGAAGTTCGAGGGCCTGCTGCGCAACGAGAACCTGATGCACGGCAAGTTCGCCGCCCAGTCGCGGGTCGTGACCGAAACCGCCTTCCCGCTGCGCCGCACCATCGAGCGCCTGATCGACAGCGGTCAGAAGCAGGGCCTGTTCGGGCCGGATCTGGATCCCGTGCAGATCTACGTCACCATCGCGGCGATGAGCCGCTTCCACCTGGCCAACGGCTATTCGCTGTCGGCCACGCTCGACACCGACATGACCACCGCCGAGTGGCGCAAGGCGCGGCTGACCCACGCCCTGGCCCTGCTCGAAGGCTATCTGACGGCGGGGTCTAGGCGGGCTTCTGGACCAGCGGCGGGCCGCTGAACTCCGTTTCGATCTCCACCGCCACCTCGTCGCCGACGCCCATGGTCGTGCCGGGCGCGGGCACGCCATAGGCGATCCCGAAGTCCGAACGCTTGAAGGTTCCCGTGGCCGAGAAGCCAATCCGGGCGTTCGGATCCATCGGATGGCCGGCGTAGCCGCCGTTGAAGATCACATCCAGCACCACCGGCTTGGTGACGCCATGCAGGGTGAAGTCGCCGGTGACCCTGGCCGTGTTGGCGCCGGTCACCTCGACCTTGGTCGACTTGAAGGTGATGGCCGGATACTGTGCCGCGTTCAGCCATTGCGGCCCGGCCAGCTCATCCTTGAACCCCGCCGGCGGGGCCGGCAGCGTCAGGGAGCGCGGATCGATCGTCGCCTCCAGCGTGGTCAGCTCAGGCTTGGCGGGATCGAAGTTCAGCCTGGCGTCGAACGCGGCGAAAGCGGCGGTGTAGTTGGAAAAGCCCAGATGGCTGACCTTGAACACCACCGTCGAGTGGGTCTTGTCGAGCGTATAGGCGCCGGCCGGCACATTGACCGGCCCGGGCTTGGCGGCGGCGGGCGCCGGAGCAGCGGCCTTTTCGGCGGCCGGCTTGGGGGAACAGGCGGCCAAGCCCATAAAGACCGTGGCGACGAGGATCTTCTTCATGGCGTTTCCCTTGGCGGCGCGAGGCGAGGGTCGCGCTTTTTTCATCGGTCGATAAGCTAGGAACGTTCGGAAACGCCGCCGGCAGACTCCGGCCCGCAAATAAGTGGCGCCGGACCGTCAGGGACGATCCGGCGCAAGACCTCACTACAGGAAGCTGTCGTAGCTGATGGCCTCGAGATTGACGCCCGCCAGCATGATGGCGTTCTCGAGCCCAGCCCCACCCGCGTCGGGGTGGCCGCTGAACACATAGACGTCCGCGCCGACCTGGAAGGCGATATATTCGTGGAACGTGCTGGGATAGGTCAGCATGGAATTCACCGTCGCCAGGGCGGAGGCGAAGCTGCCCGCGCTGCCCTCGACATAACTGAAGCCCGCCGGGGCGTCGGAGAACCGCAGCTCGTCATTGGCCTGGAAGTCGGTGATGACGTCGACGCCCTCGCCGGCGGCGTCGACAGCGCTGGAGTCGCCGATCGCGAAGACAAACGTATCCTTGTCGGAGCCGCCGGTGAGTACATCCTGTCCCCGGCCGCCAACCAGGGTATCCATCGCCCCACTGCCCGACAGCGCGTTGGCGCTGGGGTCTCCGATCAGGAGATCCGAACCTGGCCCGCCGACCACGTTTTCCACCCCGGTCAGGACCAACGATTGCCCCGCGCCGATATCTTGCGGACCTGTGATCGACAGATTCACGGTTGCATCACCTATCGGCCAGTAGCCGCCTTCCAGGTCCAGCGTGTCTGAGCCGTCGCCGCCGTCGATCAGCAAGGAGCCGACCATTCCGGGCGCCCGGAGGACACGGAACAGATCGCTGCCCGCGCCGCCGTCCAGCATTGCGCCTCCGAACTGAGTGTAGAATACGTCTTCGCCGTCGCCGCCTGACATGTAGTCGCCCGAGCCGACCTTGCTGGCCTGGAGGGTGTCATCCCCGGCGCCGCCATCCAGTACGTCGCCGCCGCCGATCGCAGTTAGAAAATCATTGCCGGCGCCGCCGGCCAGGTAGTTCTCGGCGGCGTTACCGCTCAACACGTCCTGACCGCCCGAGCCGATGACGCCTTCGATGGATATAAGCGTATCGAGGCCGTAACCGCTGGTATTCTGAGTGGTGGCAGACAGTGTGATCCAGCCGTCACGGTCTCCAACCAGGGCGATGGTGTCGAAACCTTCGCCGCCGTCGATAACGTCATCGCCGGCGCCACCGACCAGGAAGTCATCACCCATGCCGCCGCTCAGGCTGTCGTCGCCAAGATCGCCGATCAGCGTGTTGTTGTTGGCGTCCCCCGTCAGCACATCAGCAAACGCCGAACCGTAAACATGTTCGACGCCGACCAGCTTGTCGACACCGCCGCCGCCCGTGTTCTGGGCCGCCGTCAGGGTCAGGTTCACCGTCACGCCGGCCGTCGCGTCGTCATAAGCCGACCAGTCCATGCCCGCGCCACCGTCGATCAGGTCATTCCCCGCGCCGCCCTGCATGTAGTCGTCGTCCTGGCCGCCCAGCAGGGTGTCCGCCCCCGCGCCGCCGAACAGGTTGTCCTCGCCCTTGCCGCCCGACAGGCTGTCATTGCCGTCGCCCCCGGCCAGATAGTTGACGCCGGCGTCGCCGATCAGGGTGTCGTTGAAGGCCGAGCCATAGACGTTCTCGATCGAGACCAGCTTGTCGCTGCCGCCGCCCAGGGTGTTCTGCGAGGCGGTCAGGTTCAGGTCGACCTTCACGCCCGAGGCCGCGTCCTCATAGGCGGCCCAGTCGGCGCCCGCGCCGCCGTCGATGGTGTCGGAACCCGCGCCGCCGAGGATGTAGTCCTCGCCGTCGCCGCCCAGCAGCGTGTCATTGCCCGCCATGCCGGCCAGGACGTCGTCGCCCGCGCCGCCGGTCAGCTTGTCGTTTCCGCCAAAGCCGTAAAGCGTATCCGCATCGGCGCCGCCCGTCAGGGTGTCGGCCTTTTCGCTACCGTTCAACAACATCTGCCCATCCCCACTCGCCCCAAACGGGCACGCGGGAAGGTTTAGTCAGGGCCGGACAGCATCAGAATGGGTTTCACTTGGTAAGGGAATATTAAGGGTAAATATCGACCAGCTCAATTAACATACCAAAGTATTCCACAGAACTGTTTCAGAATAGAACACCTTTCTCCAGCATTCCGTGCACGCCCTTTTCGCCGTTCACGGTCTGGGTCACCCGGAAGTCCACGGCCAGCGAGCAGAACTGATAGGCCTGCACCCGCGTGAGCGCCGAGCGCGCGGTGATGAAGTCGATCATGCCGCGCAGGGCCTGCTTCATGGCCAGATCAAGGTCCTCGTTGAAGCCCATGACGATGTAGTGGGTCAGGGTCTCGGCGCGGGGCCAGGTGGCTGCGCCCAGATCGCCGGCCTTGTGCAGGACGAAGGTGAAGGTTCCGGTCAGGCCCATTTCCAGCGCGTTGACGCAGACCTCGCCGTCGCCCTGCCGTCCGTGGCCGTCGCCGACCGAGAAATTGGCGCCCGGAACCCAGACCGGCAGGAACAGGGTCGCGCCGGCGCCCAGCTCCTTGTTGTCCATGTTGCCGCCGTGCTCGCGCGGTTCGCGGCTGGAGAGCCGGCCGTATTTCGCCGGCGGCGCCACGCCCATGGTGCCGAAGAAGGGCTTGAGCGGCAGGGTAGGCCCCCAGTCGGGCTTGCAGGTTCCCGCCACGCGGTCGACGGCGATGTGGCTGACATAGCGCTCGGGAAAGTCCTCCGGCAGGGTTCCGGCCAGGGGGCGAATGGCGCAATAGCCCCAGTCGTTGTTGGGCTCGACGGCGTCGATCCGCACCTCCAGCGTGTCGCCCGGCTCGGCCCCGGCGATGGCCACCGGGCCGGTCAGGATGTGGGGCCCGATCCGCTCGGGCTTGGCGTCGTGGATCGCCCGCAGGGCCGGCGGGATGGTCAGGCCGCTGCCCTCGCCCGGCATCACCTCCACGCCGCCCGAGACGCAGTCAAAGGTGACTCTGTCGCCCGACGCGATGGTCAGGACCGGATCGAAGGCCGCGTCGAACATGCCAAAGCGGATGGTCTCGGGGGTCGAGGCGAGGTGGTGGTGGCGCATCAAGTAAGCCTTCTCTTACAAGCGGCCATCTCGACGCCGATCCGGCGCCAGACCCAAGGCCCGCGCGGCCTAGCCCCGGCCGATTGCCCCCAGGCGCCCTTGCAGCGGGCGTTTGGCGACCAGACTGTCTCCCAGACGTGCGCGTCCGCGCGTCGAGCCACCCGAGCGCCGCCGCACTAGCGCGGCCCCACGACGCCGGTATATGAAGAATTTTCTTACTTATGGAGACCGCCCCACGATGGCGATCGACGCGGCGCTCAAGGCCTTTCTCGACCTCACGGACGGCGACGTCGCCGAGTATGCCGATGCGCGGGCAGCCGAGATCGGCCTGACCCTGCCGGAGCCGACCCTGGCCGCCGTGCGCGAGAACCTGGCCCTGCTGCGCACCCAGACCGCGCTGTTCGTCGCCGCCCTGGACGGCCGCGCCGAAGAGCTGCCCGAGACCTTCCAGCCATGACCTTTCCCAGCGTCGTCGAGATCGCCGGCGAGGTTCGGGCAGGCCGCGTCACCGCCCGCGCCGTCACCCAGGCCACCCTGTCGCGCATCAGCCGCCGCAATGGCGCGATCAACGCCTTCACCGCCGTGCTGACCGAGCGCGCCCTAGCCCAGGCCGACCGGGTGGACGCCGCCCTCGCCGCCGGTCAACCGGTGGGTCCGCTGGCCGGCGTTCCCTTCGCGGTCAAGAACCTGTTCGACATCGAGGGCCTGCCCACCCTGGCCGGCTCGAAGATCCGGCGCGGCGCCACGCCGCCCTCACGCGACGCGACCCTGCTCCAGCGGCTGGAGGCCGCCGGCGCCATCCTGGTCGGCGCGCTGAACATGGACGAGTTCGCCTATGGCTTCGTCACCGAGAACGCCCATGACGGCCCGACCCACAATCCCCACGACCTGACCCGCATCGCCGGCGGCTCGTCGGGCGGTTCGGCCGCGGCGGTGGCGGCGGGTCTGGCGCCCCTGACCCTGGGCTCGGACACCAACGGCTCGATCCGCATTCCGGCCAGCCTGTGCGGGGTGTTTGGCCTGAAACCCACCTATGGCCGCCTGTCGCGCCAGGGCGTGTTTCCGTTCGTCGAGAGCCTGGACCACGCCGGCGCCTTCGCGCGATCGATCGAAGACCTGGCCCTGGCCTATGACGTCATGCAGGGGCCGGACGTCGAGGGCGACGCGATCTGCGTGCGCGCCGCCGAGCCGGTGTCGGGCAGCATCGCCGCCCTGGCCGACGGCCCGCTGCGGGTCGGCGTACTGGGCGGCTGGTTCGCGCAGGGCGCCTTTCCCGAGGTGCTGGAGGCGCTGAACATCGTGGCCCAGGCGCTGGGCGCGCGCGACCGCGTGATCCTGCCCGGCGCCCAGGCCGCCCGCGCCGCCGCCTTCTGCCTGACCGCCGTCGAGGGCGGACATCTGCACCTTGCGGATCTGAAGACCTCGGCCATGGACTACGATCCCGCCGTCCGCGACCGCCTGCTGGCCGGCGCCCTGCTGCCGGACGGCGTGGCCCAGGCCGCCCAGCGCTATCGGACGGTGTTCCGCGACGAGGTCGCCCGCGCTTTCCAGCAATTCGATATCCTGCTGGCCCCGTCGTCGGTCTGCCCCGCCCCCGGCATCGGCCAGGCGACGATGGAGATGGGCGGCCAGCCGGTTTCCGTCCGCAGGAACCTGGGCGCCTTCACCCAGCCGATCAGCTATATCGGCCTGCCCGTGCTGGCCGCGCCGGTGAACCGCCCGGGCCAGCTGCCCATCGGCGTCCAGATCATCGCCCCGCCCTGGCGCGAGGACCTGGCCCTGGCCGCCGGCCTGAAGCTGCAGAGGCTGGGCGTCGTGGCCGCCCATCCGCCGGGAGGCCCGCTGTGATGATCAACAACCCCGTGGTGCTGGCCCAGGTCGCCGAGGCCGTCGACGCCTACGAGACGGCCCTGATGGCCAATGATGTCGAGGCCCTGGACGGCGCGTTCTGGGTCTCGCCCCACACGGTGCGGCTGGGCGTGGCCGAGAACCTCTATGGCTTTGCCGAAATCGCCGCCTTCCGCGTCGGCCGGGCCGGCGGCTCGCCGCCGCGCACTCGCCTGCGCACCGAAATCACCACCTTCGGCGACGACTTCGCCATCGCCAATGTCGAGTTCCAGCGCGACGGGTCCGACAAGACCGGCCGCCAGAGCCAGACCTGGATCCGCACGGCGGACGGCTGGAAAGTCGCCTCCGCCCACGTGTCGATCCTGCAGGCCGGCGCCGACCAGCGCCTCGCCTCACCAGCAGAAATCCGTTAGAGCCCGCCCATGACGCACAAGATCATTTTCGACACCGACCCCGGCATCGACGACGCCATGGCCCTGCTGTTCATCGCGGCCAGCCCGGCCCTGGACCTGCTGGCCATCACCACGATCTTCGGCAATTCCGACATCGAGACCACCACCCGCAACGCCCTCTATCTGAAGCAGCGCTTCGGTCTGGCCGCGCCGGTGTTCAAGGGAACCGACAAGCCGCTGAAGCGGCCGCGCAACCCCTCGCCCACCTTCGTGCATGGCGAGAACGGTCTGGGCGACGTCGCGCTGACCGGGCTGGTGCCCGCCCAGCCCGAGGCCAAACCCGCCCATCAGGCGATCATCGATCTGGCCCGCCAGCATCCGGGCGAGGTGACCCTGGTCGCCGTCGGCCCGTTGACCAACCTGGCCCTGGCCCTGCAAGCCGATCCGCAGGTCGCCACGCTGCTCAAGGCCGTGGTGATCATGGGCGGCGCGTTCGGCGTGGCCGGCAAGCCCGGCAATGTGACCCCGGTGGCCGAGGCCAATATCTGGAACGATCCCGAGGCCGCCGACCAGGTCTTCACCGCGCCCTGGTCCCTGACCGCCGTCAGCCTGGACGTCACCACCCAGGTGGTGATGTCGCCGGCCTATATGGACGCGCTGGAGGCCTCGGCCGGCGCCGCCGGCCAGTTCCTCAACGAAATCTCCAAGCCCTACGCCGCCTTCTACGGAAGCCGCGACGGGATCAGCGGCTGCTGCGTCCATGACGCGGCGGCGGTGGCGTTCGTGATCGACCCGTCGCTGTTCACGCTGCGTCGCGGCTCGGTGCGCGTGCTGACCGAGGGCATCGCCCTGGGCCAGACCTGCCTGAAGGCCGAGGGCGAGCTGTTCGGGCCATCGGCGTGGGACGACCAGCCGATCCAGGCGGCGACCGTGGCGGTGGATGAGGCGGGGCTGTTGAAGCTTTATGCGCAGACGATGAGGGCCTAGCCACAGGCCCCAACGGGCTGCGGCGGGGATAAACTGCGCGCTATCCCCGGATAGGCGCGGGGATTTGAAACCTTCTCCCAGAGGGAGAAGGAGGGGCCCGCGCCGCAGGCGTGGGAGGATGAGGGGTTTGCGAAGCCCGTCCGGACAGGGCACGACCCCAAGTGCGACAACGGCCACCGGTGTAACCCCTCACCTCCCACGCCTGCGGCGCGGGTCCCTCCTCTCCCTCTGGGAGAGGGTCGATAGAACGGGGACCGGCATGGGCGTTCAGCAAACTTATCCGACGCGCTGAAACCTCCCGTATTCTGTACCCACCTCGTCGCGAGGAGAGGGCGCAAGGCCAGCGACCATCGCGGCGGCGGGGTGTGATCGAGCGGGGACAGGCGGGCGTAATGGCTCGCGGCCCGGCGTGAACGCTATTCACGCCGCCCGTCTGGGGCTGGGAGCGTACGAGGCGTCACAATACCGCCCAAGCGCAGGCTCTTGTGAACCGGTCACGCGGAGCGGACGGCTTCGTCGAAACGGTATTCTTTATCTCTCATCCGGACGTGGTCCGGACGCTCCGCGACCCTTTCCGATAACTCAGCGAGGCGTCGCGTGAGGCCGAGCCCCCGTGCCCGCGAACTTGCCCCTCTAGCGCCGATGCTGTTCGATACCGGCCAGATAGGTCCGCTCCACCACCCGGTCATCGCCCAGCACGGTCAGGGCGAACAGCCGGTTCTCCAGGCCGCGGTCACCGCCCAGGCGCCGCGCCAGCAGCGGCGTGGCGGCCAGGTCCAGCACCAGGAAGTCGGCCTCCTTGCCGGGCGCCAGATTGCCGATCCGGTCGCCCAGATCCAGCGCCCGCGCGCCGCCCAGGGTGGCCAGATACAGGGCCTGGAACGGATCCAACGCCGTCCCGCGCAACTGGCCCACCTTGTAGGCCTCGCCCAGGGTATGAAGGATCGAGAAGGTCGTCCCCGCCCCCACATCCGTGCCGATGCCCACCTTGACGCCGTGGGCGCAGGCGGTCTCCAGCGGGAACAGGCCCGAGCCCAGGAACAGGTTCGAGGTCGGGCAGAAGGCCGCCGCCCCGCCCTTGGCCGCCAGCCGCTCGAACGCCTCGCCCCTCAGGTGCACACAGTGGGCGAAGACCGAGCGCTGGCCCAGCAGGCCAAAGCGGTCATAGACGTCCAGATAGTCGGCCGCCTCGGGAAACAGCGCCGCCGTCTCCTCGATCTCGCGCGGGTTCTCCGACAGGTGGGTCTGCATCCAGACCCCGGGATTGGCCGCCAGAACCTCGCCGGCCATGGCCAGTTGCGCGTCGCTGCAGCTGATGGCGAAGCGCGGGGTGACGGCGTAGCCCAGCCGCCCCTTGCCATGCCAGTCGGCGATCAGGCCTTGCATGTCGGCGCGACTGGACTCGACGGTGTCGGTCAGGCCCTGCGGCGCGTTGCGATCCATCAGCGCCTTGCCGGCGATCAGCCGCATGTCGCGCGCCAGCGCCGCCCGGAACAGCGCCTCGACCGACCCCTTGTGCACCGAGCCGAACACCAGGGCCGTCGTGGTGCCGTTGCGCAGCAGCTCCTTGACGAAGAACTCGGCCGCCTCGGCCGCGTGGGCCGGATCGGCGAACGCGGCTTCCGCTGGGAAGGTGTGCTGCTCCAGCCAGTCCAGCAGCTGCGCGCCATGGGCGGCGATGATGTCGACCTGCGGGAAGTGGATGTGGGTGTCGATGAAGCCGGGGGTGATCAGCTTGCCGGTCAGGTCCTCGACCGGCGTGTCGCCCAGCAGCTCATGCAGGTCCGCATGGTCGCCGCAGGCCACGACATGACCGTCCTCGACCAGCAGCAGGCCATCCTCGTGGAAGGCGACGCCCTCATCGGTCTTGGTCGGATCGTCCAGCAGGTGGAGGATCGACGCCCTATAGGCTTGCAACGGGCAGGTCCTCGTCATTGGAAATTCGCGCCGCTTCCAGCCGCATCAGCAGGTCGGCGGCCACCGAGACGGCGATCACTTCGGGGGCCTTGCTCCTGAGATGCGGCAGGCCGATCGGACAGGTCAGGCGGGTCAGCGCGGCTTCCGAGAAGCCGTCGTCGCGCAGTCGGCTCATGAACCGGGCGCGCTTGGTCTTCGAGCCGATCAGGCCCAGATAGGCGAACCCGCCGCCCGCCAGACCGGCCGAGGCCAGGGCGTAATCGAGGCCATGGTCGTGGGTGAAGATCAGGCCATAGGCGTCGCCGCCCGCCCCCATGGCGGCGGCGGCCATCTCGGCCGGTTCGGCCACGGTGACGCCGGGAATGTCGGCGGTCTCGGGTCGGCTGTCGAACCAGGACAGCTTGAAGGGCAGCGGCGCGAAGGCGCGGGCGACGGCCTGTCCGACATGGCCGGCGCCGAAGACCAGAAGCGGCGGACGCGGGGCGTCGCTACGCTCGATCAGCTCGTCGCCGAGCTCGGGCCGCGCGCCGCGCGCCGAGGCCACGGCGCCGGCCAGGGTGACCGGCGGGGCTTCCGAACTGGCGGCGATCGGGGCGACGGTCTTGGTCAGCAGGCCGGGGTTGAAGCGGGTGCGGACCTCGAACGGCTGGGCGGCGTCCATCCGGCGGGCGGCGTCGGTCAGCCAGTCGCGGCTGGCGGCCTCGACCCGCTCGATCAGCAGCCGCACGCGGCCGCCGCAGCACTGGGCCAGCAGCGGTCCCAGCGGATAGTCCTGGATGGCGAAGCTGGCCTGCGAGCCGCTCAGCATCCTGCGCGCCTGACTGGTCGCCTGATGCTCCAGATTGCCGCCGCCGATGGTGCCCGACTGGCCGCCCTCCCAGACCACCATCTTGGTCCCGGCCTCGCGCGGGGCCGAGCCCTCGGTGGCGAGGACGGTGACCAGGGCGGCGGTGTCGTTGTGCTCGATACGGGCGAGCGCAGCGCGGGCCCAGTTCCTCATGATCCCTCTCCCAGAGGGAGAGGGCGGGGCCCATGCGCAGCATGGGAGGGTGAGGGGTTAAGGTGGCTGACGGCGTGCCGGCACGCCGGTGGAGGGTGTAACCCCTCACCCTCCCACGCCTTCGGCGCGGGCCCCTCCCTCTCCCTCTGGGAGAGGGGACTAAACACTGGCCCTCGACTTCACGTCTTCCACCGCCATCAGGATCCGCTCCGGCGTCGCCGGCGCATCCAGGCGCGGCATCACCTTGTGATCGGCCACGCTGGCCACCGCCCGGGTGATGGCCGAGAACACCGAGATCGCCAGCATCAGCGGCGGCTCGCCCACGGCCTTGGAGCGGTGGACGGTGGCCTCGACATTGCGGCCGGCCGCCCAGAGCTTGACGTCCAGATGGGCCGGACGATCGCCGATGGTCGGGATCTTGTAGGTCGAGGGGGCGTGGGTGCGCAGGCGGCCCTGGTCGTCGAACACCAGCTCCTCGGTGGTCAGCCAGCCCATGCCCTGGATAAAGCCGCCCTCGATCTGGCCCAGGTCGATGGCCGGGTTCAGCGACCTGCCCACATCGTGCAGGATGTCGGCGCGGGTGACCTTCATCTCGCCCGAGAGGGTGTCGATGATCACCTCGCTGCAGGCCGCGCCATAGGCGAAATAGAAGAACGGCCGGCCGCTGTGCGTGGCGCGGTCATAGTGGATCTTGGGCGTGGCGTAGAAGCCCGTCGAGGACAGCGACACCCGGCCCAGATGCGCCTGGCGGCAGAGGATCTCGAACGGGATCAGCGCGTCGCCCGCCCTCAGCCCCTGCGGCGTGAAGGCGACATCGGCCTCAGCGCAGCCCCACCGTTTGGCAGCGAACTCCACCAGCCGGGCCTTGATGGCATTAGCCGCGTTGAGCGCCGCCATGCCGTTCAGGTCGGTGCCCGACGAGGCGGCCGTGGCCGAGGTGTTGGGCACCTTGTCCGTGACGGTCGAGGTCGCTTTCACCCGCGAGACATCGACCTGGAAGGCCTCGGCGACGATCTGGGCGACCTTGGTGAACAGGCCCTGCCCCATCTCGGTGCCGCCATGGTTCAGCAGGATCGAGCCGTCGGCATAGAGGTGGATCAGGGCGCCGGCCTGGTTCAGGTGCGTGGTCGTGAACGAGATGCCGAACTTCACCGGCGTCAGGGCCAGGCCCTTCTTCAGGATCGGGCTGGCCGCGTTGAACGCGTCGATCTCGCGCTGACGGGCCTCGTAGTCGCAGGAGGCGGCCAGTTCGGTCAGCAGCTGCGGCGCGACATTGTCCTCGACGGTCTGGTGATAGGGCGTCAGGTCGCGGCCAGGCTCGCCGTAGAGATTGCGCCGGCGCACCGCCAGCGGATCAAGACCGGTGGCCTGGGCCACGGCGTCCATTACGCGCTCGATGGCGATCATGCCCTGCGGACCGCCAAAGCCCCGGAAGGCGGTGTTGGACACCGTATGGGTGCGGAAACGGTGCGACAGGATCTCGACGGCCGGCAGGAAATAGCAGTTGTCGGCGTGGAACATCGCCCGGTCGTTGATAGCCATCGACAGGTCGGTGGTCGCCCCGCAGCGCGAGGCCAGTTCCAGCGCGATACCGGTCAGGCGGCCGTCGTCGTCAAAGCCTACGTCATAGCCGACTTCGAAGTCATGCCGCTTGCCGGTCATGACCATGTCCTCGTCGCGATCGGGCCGGCACTTGGCCGCGCGGCCGGTCTTGACCGCCACCAGGGCGGCGCCGGCGGCGAACAGCGAGGCCTGCGTCTCCTTGCCGCCGAACCCGCCCCCCATCCGGCGCACCTCGATGGTCACCGAGGTATGCGGACGGTCCAGGACGCGGGCCACCAGATGCTGCACCTCGCTGGGGTGCTGGGTCGACGACCAGACATGGACGTCGCCGCCCTCGCCCGGAATGGCCAGGGCCACCTGCCCCTCGAGATAGAAGTGGTCCTGCCCCCCGATGGCGAACTGGCCCTGCAGCCGTCGGGGCGAAGCCGCCAGAGCGGCGGCCGCGTCGCCCCGCGCCATGCGCTGGCTGGCCTCGATCTTCAGGTCGGCGTCTCGGGCGGCGGAAATGTCGATGGCGGCCGGCAGCTCGGCATAGGCGATCACCGCCCGGGCGGCGGCGGCGCGGGCGGCGGCGATCGAGGTGGCGGCCACCGCGAACAGGCTTTGGCCCGCATAGGTGACGGTGTCGGTGGCGAACAGCTTGTCGTCGTGGATCACCGGGCTGACATCGTTCTCGCCGGGGATGTCTTCGGCGGTCAGCACCAGCACCACGCCGGGCGCGGCGCGAACGGCCGAGAGGTCCATCGCCGTGATGCGGGCGTGGGCCCGGGTGCTCAGCCCGAAATGCACGTGCAGCATCCCCGCCGGCTCGGGCATGTCGTCGATATAGACGGCCGAGCCCGCCACATGGCGCGCGGCGCTGTCATGCGGCAGCGAGGCGTGGACGCCCGCGAAGGCGTCGGTCGTCAGCGGCGCGGTCGCAGATGAGTCAGCCATGAGCGCTCTCCGGTTCGACCCGGGTGACAAGGTCCGGCGAGGTGGTCTCGATGAACACCTTGCGCAGCATGTTCCTGGCGGTCAGCGACCGATAGGCCGCCGAGGCGCGCATGTCGCTGAGCGGCGCGTAGTCGGCATCAAGCGCCGCCATCGCCGGCTCGATCGTGGCTTCGGTCCAGGGCTGGCCGATCAGGGCCGCCTCGCAGGCGCTCGCCCGCTTGGGCGTCCCCGCCATCCCGCCAAAGGCGATCCGCGCCGAGATCACGACGCCGCCGTCGATCGTCAGGGCGAAGGCGCCGCAGACCGCCGAGATATCCTGGTCAAACCGCTTGGAGAGCTTGAAAACCTTGAAGACAAGCCCGGGCTTCGGCGTCGGCGCGATCACCGCCTCGACGAACTCGCCGGGCCGGCGATCCTGCCGGCCATAGTCGAGGAAGAAGGCCTCCAGCGGCATCTGGCGCCGCTCACCACCCCGGTTCAGCACCAGGGTCGCCCCGGCCGCGATCAGGGCGGGCGGCATGTCGCCGATCGGCGAGCCATTGGCGATATTGCCGCCGATCGTGCCGCTGTTGCGCACCTGGGTCGAACCCAGCCGTCGCATCATCGCGCCCATCTCCGGAAAGAGCCCGCCCAAGGTCTCCCTGGCGTCGACATAGCGAACGCCGGCGCCGATACGGACGCCGCCATCGACCGGCTCGATGACCTTCAGTTCGGCGATCTGGCCGATGTCGATCAGGGTCTTCAGCGGCCTGCGCTGCTTGGTGACCCACAGGCCCACATCCGTCGCGCCGGCCACGATTACAGCGTCCGGGTGCTGAGTGAACGCCTGACTCAATTGGTCCAGCGAGCGTGGCGCAAGCCAGCGACGCGTGACGCCCTGCACCGGGTCGTCATGCGACAAGTCCAGCATCACGCGATCGTTCAGGGCCGCCAGATCCGCCGCCACATCGGGCGCGGTCTCGGCCTCGATCGCTCTGGCCACCTCGATGATCGGACCATAGCCGGTGCAGCGGCACAGGTTACCCGCCAGCACCTCGGCCGGTGGCCCATCGCTTCCCTTGGCCGCGACGGCCTTGGCGTACAGCGACATGACGATGCCGGGCGTGCAGAAGCCGCACTGCGAGCCGTGCCTGTCGACCATGGCCTGCTGCACGGGATGCAAGGCGCTATCCTTTGACAGACTCTCCACTGTCATCAGAGCCTTGCCGTGCAGCATGGGCAGGAACTGGATGCAGCTGTTCACCGCGCGCCAGGCGACACCATCTCCATCGGCCTCGCCCACTAGCACCGTGCAGGAGCCGCAATCCCCCTCGGCGCAGCCTTCCTTGGTCCCCGTACGCCGCAGATCGACGCGCAGGTGCTCCAGCAGGGTGCGGGTCGGATCGGCGCCGCGCACCTCATGCACCTGACCATCCAGCAGGAAACAGATCGCGCCCTCTCGTTTGGGTCGGCCCATCAGCTGCCCCGATAGGTGGAATAGCCATAGGGCGAGACCAGCAACGGTACGTGCCAGTGCTGGTCGACGTTCGAGACGGCGAAGTCGATGACCACCACATCCAGGAACGGCGGGTCGGTGACCGCCGCGCCCGTCGCCTTGAAATGCTCGCCGATGGAGAACTCCAGGCGATAGCCGGCCACGGCAATGTCGTCGCCGGCTATCAGCCGCGCACGGCCGTCCTCATCCGTGCGGAGCTCCGCCACCGGGGCCAGCGCCTCGCCGTTGCGCCGCGACACGCGCACCAGGACCCCGGCCGCTGGCCGCCCGACCGCCTGGTCGAGGATATGGGTCGTCAGTCCGCTCATGCCGTGCCCTTCCAAACTCGCCCGCCAATGCTCGGCCCGCCCGCGCGCACTGTCCAGAGCCATGCGGCCCGGCGGATCGCGCCCGCCGGGCGCGCCCTCGAACGCGGCGGCCGGCGCCTGCAAGTCAGGCATTATATAATAGATTTATTACTTAGCAGAGCCCGCAGATGCTTGGGAAAATGTGACCGCTACCATAAAAAGTATCCCTATCTGGCGCATAGGGTTGGCAATGGCGGTCCATCCCCGGTAGCTAGACCCTGACGACCCGCGATCAAGACGGGCCGCGCCCAGATGCTCCGCGCAGACGCCCAAGAGGAACACGATGGACGAGGATTTCCGTAAGGCCGCTCTGGACTATCACCGTCTGCCGCGGCCCGGAAAGCTGGCGATTGAAGCCACCAAGCGCATGGCCACCCAGCGCGACCTTGGCTTGGCCTATTCTCCCGGCGTCGCCGCCCCCTGCGAGGCGATCGCCGCCGATCCCGACAAGGCCCGCGACTACACCGCGCGCGGCAATCTGGTGGCCGTGATCTCCAACGGCACCGCCGTGCTCGGTCTGGGCAATATCGGCCCGCTGGCCAGCAAGCCGGTGATGGAAGGCAAGGCCGTCCTTTTCAAGAAATTCGCCGGCATCGACGTGTTCGACATCGAGGTCGACGCCGAGGATCCCGACAGGTTCATCGAGGTGGTCGCGGCGCTGGAGCCCACCTTCGGCGGCATCAACCTCGAAGACATCAAGGCCCCCGAGTGTTTCATCATCGAGCGCAAGCTGCGCGAGCGGATGAAGATCCCGGTCTTCCACGACGACCAGCACGGCACCGCCATCGTCTGCGCCGCCGCCGTCCGCAACGCCCTGCTCGTTCAGGGCAAACAACTGAAGGACGTCAAGCTGGTGACCTCGGGCGCCGGCGCCGCCGCCCTGGCCTGCGTCGATCTGCTGGTCTCGATGGGCTTGCCTGTCGAAAACGTGACCCTGACCGACATCAAGGGCGTCGTTTACGCCGGCCGCGACGACGACATGCTCGACAACATGGCCCGCTACGCCCGCAATACCGACGCGCGCACCTTGTCCGAAGTGTTGGCCGGGGCAGACATCTTCCTGGGCCTTTCGGCCCCACGCGTCTTCAAGGCCGAGTGGCTGCCGTTGCTGGCGCCAAATCCGCTGATCCTGGCCATGGCCAATCCCGAGCCGGAAATCCTACCCGAACTGGTGGTCGCCGCGCGTCCCGACGCGATCATGGCCACGGGTCGCAGCGACTATCCCAATCAGGTTAACAACGTCCTGTGCTTCCCCTTCATCTTCCGGGGTGCGTTGGATGTCGGGGCCTCGGAAATCAACGAAGCGATGAAGGTGGCGGCGGTCGAGGCGATCGCCGAACTGGCCCGCGCCGAGGCCTCCGAAGTGGTGGCCAGCGCCTATGGCGGCGTCGCCCCGATGTTTGGCGCGCAATACATCATCCCCAAGCCCTTCGATCCGCGCCTGATCCTGCAGATCGCTCCCGCCGTAGCGCGAGCCGCGATGGACAGCGGCGTTGCCACGCGGCCGATCGCCGATTTCGACGCCTATCGCCAGGAGCTCGAGCTCTTCGTCTATCGTTCGGGCCAGCTGATGCGGCCGGTGTTCGAGCGGGCCCGCAAGGCGACCGAGGCCTCTACTGTCCGCGTGGCCTATGCCGAGGGTGAGGACGAACGCGTGCTGCGCGCCGTCCAGACCGTACTCGACGAGGGCCTGGCCAAGCCGGTGCTGATCGGCCGCCGCGAGACCATCATCGCCAAGGCCGCTGAAATGGGCCTGCGCCTGGACTTCGACAACCGCGTCGAGATCCTCGACCCCGCCGCCGACACCGCGCTGTTCGCGCCGCTGGTCGAACGCTACCAGGGCCTGGTCAGCCGCCGCGGCGTGCCGCCGCTTGCCGCCGAGCGCCGTGTCACCAACCGTCGGACGGTGTCGGCCTCGATGCTGCTGCAGGCCGGCCATGTCGACGCCGCCCTGGTGGGCGGGTCCGGCGACTGGTGGCAGCACATGACCTATGTGCTGCCGATCATTCCCAAGCGCGAGGACGTCGACCGGATCTACGCCCTCTCGGCCCTGATCCTCGACAATGGCACGCTGTTCTTCTGCGACACCCACGTCAACGTCGACCCGACCGCCGAGCAGGTGGCCGAAATGACCCTGCTGGCGGCCGAATCTGTGCGCCGCTTTGGCCTGACACCCAAGGCGGCCCTGCTATCCCACTCCAGCTTCGGCGCCAGCAACTCACCGACCGCCCGCAAGATGCGCGACGCCCTAGCCATCGTGCGCGAAAAGGCGCCCGAGCTCGAGGTCGACGGCGAGATGCATGCCGACGCCGCCCTTTCCCAGGCCCTGCGTGATCGCCTGGTGCATGACAGCGCCCTGAAGGGTTCGGCCAATCTTCTGGTCATGCCCACCCTGGACGCCGCCAATATCGCCCTGACCCTGCTCAGCGCCGCCACCGAAGGCCTACTGGTCGGGCCCGTCCTGCTGGGCATGAGCCGGCCGCTGCACGTGCTGACGCCCAGCGTCACGGCGCGCGGCATCGCCAACATGACCGCCCTCGCGGTCAATCAGGCGGCGGCCGAACGCGCTTCCTTGAGCTAAACCCAGACGCGAAAAAGCCCCGCGAGAACGCCGCCATCACTCCAAGGGGTGAAAGCGACGCCTCGCGGGGCCTGATCTTCAGGTCTAAGAGCCGGGCGAACGCTGCGTTCGCGCTCGTCCGCGCCTTCAGATCCTTAGAGGATGCGCAGGTTGCCGGCCGAGGTCTTGCCCGAGCGACGGTCCTGTTCCAGTTCATAGCCGACTTGCTGGCCTTCGTTCAGGCCGCGCAGACCGGCGCGTTCAACGGCCGAGATGTGGACGAAGATGTCGCCACCGCCGTTGTCGGGCTGGATGAACCCAAAGCCCTTGGTGGTGTTGAACCACTTCACCACGCCCGTGCCGGCTTCGCCGCCACCGCCGCCGCCGCCGCGATCACCGCCGCCATAGCCACCGCCACGGGGCGCGTCATAGCCGCCGCCGCGCGGCGCATCGAAGCCGCGAGGAGCCGGACGACGGGCTGCCGCCGGAGCCGTGCCTTGGCCGGTCACGCGCAGGTTGCCGGCCGAGGTCTTGCCCGAGCGACGATCTTCTTCGAGTTCATAGGCGACCAGGTCGCCTTCGTTCAGGCCCGAAAGGCCCGACCGTTCAACCGCGGCGATGTGGACGAACACGTCCTCGCCGCCATTTTCGGGCTGGATAAAGCCAAAGCCCTTGGCCGGGTTGAACCACTTAACGACACCGTTCGCCATCTTATCCTCAAAAACCTATTCCGTGGGCCAGTTGCCGACCCGCGCCTTCCATAGCATCTCATGACGCAAATCAAAGGATCGCGCCATGGGCTTTGAACGGAGATTCTCGAAGAACGATGTGCGAAGCGCAGAAAATTTCGCTTCCGGAGCGATACGACGCCGGCTGCGGGGTCTATTTTAACGCCTGATGACGCTCTGTTCGGCGCGCCAAACAAGCCACAACAGTCAAGCCTTGGGTGCGGGGACAGGATTTGAACCTGTGACCTTCAGGTTATGAGCCTGACGA